>JAZKYU010000023.1:0-5542 GCA_045612305.1 Bacteroidaceae bacterium | reverse complement strand
GCGCAACTGAATCCAACAATCTTCTTCTACATAGAAGAACTTCTTAGTAAACAAGTTCACGTTGAAAAGACGCTTTGTTCTTCTCTTTGAGTGTGAAACATTGTTACCCACCATAGCTTTCTTACCGGTGATTTGACAAATTTTTGACATCTCTATATATTTTTTTGTTTAGTCTTTTGATACCTACTCAAAACAGAGTGCAAAGATAGGAGTTTTTCAATAATCGTGCAAACAAAAAGACAATTATTTTCTTTTTTATAATAAAAAGGTTACTCTTCGCCTAGTTCGTTGCACAGCAAAAGCAGCACCTCTCCCACTGTTTTTTCAATATTTTTGGCTCTACCCTCGTCGTCGAGTCGCAACAAGCAGGTCTTAACCTTGCCGCAAACATCGACTGCTACCCACACCGTGCCCACAGGCTTGTCGGGTGAGCCTCCACCAGGGCCTGCTATGCCCGATGTTGCCACAGCGCAGTCGCTGCCCACAAGGGCACGCACGCCTGCTACCATCTCGCGCACCGTCGCCTCGCTCACAGCACCGTGAGCCTCGAGCGTAGAGCTTTCCACGCCAAGCACACGCGCCTTAACCTCGTTGCTATAGGCTACCACAGAGCCTTTAAAAACCGCCGAGCAACCTGCCACACCTGTAACAGCTGCAGCTACAGCACCACCCGTGCAGCTTTCGGCTGTGGAGAGGGTGAGGCCGCGCGACACAAGTTCGGCAACCAAGCGTTGGGCAAGAAGCTTTATATTCTCCATTGCACAAGTACTAAATGGTTGTTCGCGAGAAGGCGGGAGCGTCCATCGGGCAAAAATCTTTGTCGAGGAATTTATAATACCCAACCACGCCTATCATAGCCGCGTTGTCGGTTGTAAAACCAAACTTGGGTATAAAAATTTCCCAACCGTAACGCTTCGCATAATTTTTGTAAGCCTCACGCAAAGCGGTGTTGGCCGACACACCTCCCGAGAGAGCTATACGCTTAATACCTAAAGCCTTTGACGCTTTGTAGAGCTTGTCCATAAGAATTTCTACCACGGTAGCCTCGAACGAAGCTGCAATATCCTCTTTGTGAGTCTCAACATAGTTTTCGTCCTCGGCAACAAGTTTGCGCAAGGTGTAGAGGAAAGAGGTCTTCAACCCACTAAAACTATAATCAAAGCCTGCAATATGCGGCTTGCTGAAATTATAGGCCTTGGGGTTACCGTTACGCGCAAGACGGTCGATGATGGGACCACCGGGATAACCCAGCCCCATAACCTTGGCACACTTGTCCATAGCCTCGCCGGCCGCGTCGTCTATAGTCTGCCCCACAATCTCCATATCTTTGTAGCTGTTAACCTTCACAATTTGCGAGTTACCGCCGCTCACCATCAGGCACAAGAAGGGGAACTCGGGACTTTTATGCTCCACACCCTCCTCCTTTATGAAGTGAGCGAGTATGTGCCCTTGCAGATGGTTAACCTCTATCATAGGTATGCCCAACGAGGCCGCAAGCCCCTTTGCAAACGACACACCCACAAGCAAAGAGCCCATAAGACCCGGGCCGCGTGTGAAGGCTATCGCCGAAAGTTTATCCTTTGTAACGCCTGCCTTTTTTAACGCCGCGTCGACCACGGGAACAATATTCTGCTCGTGAGCACGCGATGCAAGCTCGGGCACCACGCCACCGTATTGTTCGTGCACAGCCTGCCCGGCTGTAACGTTCGACAAAACAACATCGCCACGCATAACCGCCGCCGACGTATCGTCGCACGACGACTCTATTGCCAATATATAAATCTCTTCCATAAAAAACGTGTAGCCCTTGCGGCTGTAAAAATATTACGCGAAGATACAATTTAATTCCTTATTTTACTAACTTTACACAGAACTTTGCACATTATGCAGATAGATATATACACAAAGGGGTGCGAACTTCCCCAACTGCAACAAGGCAACATACATCACTCGGCCGCGATGTTTGGTGCGCTCGAAGAGAGCGACACCGCAAAACCCTATATGCTCGTAGCACACGAAAACGGCACAGAGCTTGCCCACCTTATTATTATTAAAAGATACAGTTCCCTGCTACCGCCTTTTATGGGCAGCCGTTACACAATTTATGGCGAGGGTGTCTACCACGCCGGCTGCACCAACCGCGAAGAAATTTATGCAGCCTTTTTAGAAAAACTTTTTGACATACTCGACCTCCTGCACAGCTACATAGAGATAAAAACCATAGAGGACCCGCGCTTCGCCTACGCCACCTTGAGCCTGCACAGTTTTATACCCAAGCGCGACCACCGCATATACATCTCTCTGCACAGCAAAGCCCCCGAAGAGCGCCTTTCAAAGAGCTACCGTGCCCATATACGCAAAGCTGCAGAGCGTGGCGTAACCTACCGCCCCGCAACCACAGAGGCCGAGATTGACACCGCCTTGCATCTGCTGAAAAATTATTACAAAAGCAAGGTGCGCCGTCCCTCGCCCAAGAGCAATATTTTGAAGCAGCTCTTGCTCAACAAGCAAGAAGACACCCGCATATTCGTCGTTGAGTACAAGGGCAAAATAATAGGCTGCTCGGTGTGCACATACGACGGCAACCGCGCCTACCTCGCCTTTAGTTGTGGGCTGCGCAAGAGCTACCCACGCTGCTACCCCGGCATAATAGCCGTGTGGGCCGCTATAGAGGATGCTTACCGCCGCGGCTACGCCCACATAGAATTTCTCGAGTCGCGCACCCTTGCAGGCATACGCTCGGGCTTCAAAAATTTCTTGCTCAACTTCGGCGGCAAACAGGTAAGCACCCTTCGTTGGTATCGCTTCAAGTGGGGTATCATAAATAAAATTTTGCGCGCGATATACGTTTAACAACTTTTTTGCGTTAATACAAGAAGAAACGCGCCTGCGCACACGCACGGCAAGAGAGAAGAAAAGAAAAACCACAAAAACAATGAAAAAAACAGTAACAACACTGCTCCTCATACTACTATTTGGCATAACAGCCACAGCACAACAAGTAACCTTCAAAGGAAGGGTTGTGAACGAAAAAGGCGCGCCTGTAGAGATAGCAACAGTGAGCCTGCAAGGCACCACAACAGGCACCCTCACCGACCTGAAAGGAAACTACAGCCTCACCTGTGAAAGCCGCGACACCGTGGTTATAGCTTTCTCGCTCATAGGGCACCAAACACGCAAGCGCACCTTCTACAGCCCCACCGACACCATCGCGCTAAACATAACCCTGCCCACCACAGGATACTCTCTCGAGGGGGTTGAAATAACCGACAACGAAAAACAGATGGGCGGCACACAAAAGATAAGCGTGCCAAAAAACGTGCGTCTGAACGCAAGTGCAAGCGGCAATGCCATAGAGGATATAATATCGACACAAGCCGGTGTAAGCTCGCACAACGAGCTCTCGTCGCAGTACAACGTGCGCGGTGGAAACTTCGACGAGAACAGCGTCTACGTTAACGGCATAGAGGTGTACCGCCCCCTGCTCATACGCGCAGGGCAACAAGAGGGTTTGAGTTTCCTCAACCCCGATATGGTAGCCGGCATAGCCTTCTCCACAGGAGGCTTCGAGGCAAAATATGGCGACAAGATGTCGTCGGTACTCGACATAACCTACCGCAAACCACGCAGCTTCGAGAGCATAATTTCGGCAAGCCTCTTGGGCGGTAGCGCCTATGTGGGCTGGGGAAACAACAAGATAAGTTTCTCTAACGCCGTGCGCTACAAGAGCAACAAATACCTGCTGGGCACGCTCGACACAAAAGGCGAGTATGAGCCGCAGTTTATCGACTACCAGACATATTTTGACTGGCGCATAACCAATAAATTAAGCTTCAGCTTAATAGGTAACGTGTCGAGCAACGAGTATAAATTCACTCCCGAAGACAGACACACAACCTTCGGCACGCTGCAGGACGCAAAAGAGTTTAAAGTATACTTTGGCGGCTGGGAGAGCGACCTCTTCACCACCCTCTTCGGCGCAGCGTCGCTCAACTTCACCCCCAACGAGTACAACATCTTCACGCTGCAAACATCGGCCTTCAACACCAAAGAAGAGGAGACCTACGATATAAGCAGCGAATACTGGATAGGCGATATTTATGCCGAAGAGAACTATGGCGTAGGGCGTTACCAGGAACACGCGCGCAACTACCTAGAGGCCAACGTATTGACCACTGCTATTAAGGGCGCGCACTTCTTCAAGGCACACGACCTGCGCTGGGGTGCCGAGTGGAAAAAAGAGAAATTCAACGACAACCAACGAGAGTGGCAAGTGCGCGACTCTGCAGGCTACAACATACCCCACGGAGGCACATATATGTACCCCATCTACAGCCTGCGCTCGAAAAACAACGAAGCCAGCAACCGCTACTCGGCATACGTGCAAGACACCTACAAGTTCAAGACCTCGCTCGGAATCTTCTCGCTCAACGCAGGTGTGCGCTTCTCATACTGGAGCTGGAACAAAGAGACACTTGTGTCGCCCCGCGCTTCACTGGGCCTGATACCCGAGTTTAACAAAGACCTCACCCTGCGCATAGCCGCAGGCGTATACTACCAAGCGCCCTTCTACAAAGAGATGCGCGACACAGTAACCACAAACGGCATAACCGAGGTGGTGCTCAACAAGGATATAAAGTCGCAACGCTCCATACAGGTGGTGCTGGGCGCCGACTACCACTTTACCTTAATGGACCGTCCGTTTAAATTTACCGCCGAAGCCTACTACAAGAAGCTAGACAACATAATACCCTACAATGTGGACAACGTGCGCATAGTTTACTACGGTGAAAACTGCGCCAAGGGACACGCCGCAGGTGTAGATTTCAAACTTTTTGGCGAGTTTGTAAAGGGCAGCGACTCGTGGGTAACCTTCTCGGTTATGGACACCAAGGAGAGCATAAACGGAGGCAAAAAGATACCCCGCCCCACAAACCAGAAGTTCAACTTCTCGCTACACTTTACCGACTACTTCCCCGGCACCGATAAGTGGAAGATGACCTTGCGCGGCGTCTATGCCGACGGCCTCCCCTTTGGCCCGCCGCACAAAGGCCGTGAGGGACAAGTGTTCACCGCCCCTGCCTACAAGCGTGTAGACGTGGGTATGTCCTACCGCCTCCTCAACAACGAAGAAGGATACTACCGCACCGGCGTGCGCCGCTACATAAAGAACATATGGCTGGGTATCGATGCGTTTAACCTCTTCGACATAAACAACGTAAACTCTTACTACTGGATTAGCGATATGAAGGGACAACAGTTTGCCGTACCCAACTACCTCACCGGCCGACAACTCAACTGCAAGGTAGTTGTGGAGATGTAGGGCAACAACCGGCTCACCAGCAAAAGTCAGGGGAGTAGAAAAGCCTTTAACTCAAATTCTCGGTGTTATTTGGCAGCTTTTCTCTCAATCGAAGTAAAATCTTATATGTTCTTTGTCGCGCAAAGAACCAAACGCCCGGCACACGGGGCGTAACAGTCGCTCGCGCCTCTGCTCACGCTGTTTCAAAGAGTTGAAACATCCCTCGTTCGTTCCTCGCTT
>JAZKYU010000022.1:0-8934 GCA_045612305.1 Bacteroidaceae bacterium | reverse complement strand
CGAGCGACTGTTACGCCCCGTGTGCCGGGCGTTTTGTGCCCTTTTACGCTATAAAAGGGCTGTAAAAAATACATAGAAACAAAGAACGGTGGCTAGTAACACCGAGAAATTTAATTAAAAGATTTTTACTTCCCCCAACTTTTTCTGGTGAGCCCAATACACACAACACAATTTAAAGCTACCCTCGCACCTGCCCGTTACCTTTTATTATCCACTTATAGGTTACAATCTCCTCGAGAGCCATAGGGCCGCGAGCGTGCAACTTCTGTGTACTTATACCAATCTCTGCACCAAGACCAAACTGCGCACCGTCGGTGAAAGATGTGGGCGCATTGGCATAGACACAAGCTGCATCGACAAGAAGAGTAAAGATGTCGACAACTGCCACATCCTCGGCAACGACACTCTCGCTGTGCCCCGAGCCGTAGGTTGCAATGTGCTCTATAGCCTCATCGGCCGAGTGCACAACCTTCACAGCCATAGCATAACTCAAAAACTCGGTGCCGTAGCTGTCGGCCGTAGCGTGGAAGAGCAACTCCGAAGGGTAGCACCCCTCTAAAGCGCCAAACGCTGCATCGTCGGCATAAATCTTGACATTGCTTTTTTGCAGGGGGGCACAAAGTGCAGCAAGCTCGCCCAGCCTTGCTGTGTGCACAAGCAAGCAGTCGAGAGCGTTGCACACGCTCACACGGCGGGTTTTTGCATTGTTCACTATAGCCATACCCTTCTCAAGGTTACCCGACGCGTCGAAGTATGTGTGGCACACACCCGCGCCTGTCTCTATAACGGGGATGGTGGCGTTTGAGCGCACAAAATTTATGAGGCCGCTGCTGCCGCGGGGAATTATGAGGTCGACATAACCACGTGCTGTGAGCAGAGCGTTTGTTGCCTCACGGTCTACAGGAAGAAGCTCCACTATGTGCTTGTCGACAGCGTGGGCGGCAAGCACCTCGCGTATAACCTCCACTATGGCTTTGTTCGAAGCCTCGGCGTCGCTACCGCCCTTGAGCAAGCAAGCGCTACCCGCCTTGAGACAGAGGGCAAAAACATCGAAACTAACGTTGGGGCGTGCCTCGTATATAACGCCTATAACACCAAAGGGCACGCTCACCCTCTTGAGCTCGAGACCGTTGGGCAAAGTTCTCTCTTTGAGCACCTGTCCCACAGGAGAAGGCAAAGAGGCCACCTTACGCATATCGTCGGCGATGGCGGCGATGCGCTCGGGAGTGAGACGCAAACGGTCGTAACGAGGGTCGTCGGGCGACATCTTTTTAAGGTCAACCTCGTTGGCTGCAAGAATTTCGGCTGTGCGCTCCACAGCCTTGTCGGCCACATCGAGCAAAATTTTATTCACCTGCTCCTCGCCAAGCTTCAACACCACCGACGAGGCTCTTTTAACACTCTTGAATATATCGTTAAGCTCCATATTATTCTAAATATAAATAGTCGTAATGCACAACAGGCTTGCAACCGTGCTTGCCCATAAGTTCTTTAATCTCCTCGCTGTCGCAGGCTACACGCCCCACACCAAGCACACGGCCCTCGGTGGTGGCAACCTGCACAAGGTCGTCGCGCCCAAAGAGACCATCGACCCTCACAACCCCCACAGGAAGTATGCTCACAGCCTTGTCGCCACACACAGCCTCCACGGCCTTTTCGTTAAGGCTTATGGTGCCTTTTACAAAACCGGTGCTGTGGGCTATCCACTTTTTAATGGGCGAAACAGAGCCCTTCGAGGGCTCGAAACAGGTGCACACAACCTCCTCGGGCTTGGTAACGATGGAGTTGAGCACCCCCTCGCGCTTGCCGTTTGCTATGTAGACGGCGATGCCCTCCTCGGCCACCTTGCGGGCGATGTTGCACTTTGTCATCATACCTCCACGGCCGAAGCTCGACTTTGTAGCCTGAATATAGTCGGCAAGTTCCCTGCCCGGCTCCACACGGCGTATAACCTCAACACCCTCGGCACCCGGCACACCGTTGTACACACCATCGACGTTGCTCAATATAACAAGAGCTTGCGCGTCGACCATAGAGGCCACGAGCCCCGACAGTTCGTCGTTGTCGGTAAACATAAGTTCGGTAATACTCACCGTGTCGTTCTCGTTAACTATGGGCAGCACCCCGTTTTCGAGCATCACCATAATGCAGTTGCGCTGGTTAAGGTAGAGACGGCGGGTGGCAAAGCTCTCCTTCATAGTAAGCACCTGCCCCACAGGTATGTTATGTTCGCGGAAAAGTTCGTAGTAACGGTTTATGAGCTTCGCCTGCCCTACAGCCGAGAAAAGCTGACGCTGCCCCACGGTATCGAGGTTTTTTGGCGCAAGACCGCGCAACTCGCTGCGGCCGCTTGCCACGGCTCCCGATGATATGAGAATAACCTCAACACCCATAGAGCGCAGGGCGGCTATCTCGTCGACTATGGCCGACATACGCGTAACATCGAGCGTTCCGTCGGCACGGGTGAGCACGTTACTGCCCACCTTAACTGCAATACGTTTATATACTGTCTGCATAACTTTATAAATTCTTTTTTGTTGATGCACGCAACCCCTCGGCCACGCTTTTTGCAAAACCGGCCTCCTCCATTGCTGCAAGGCCTTTAAGGGTGAGCCCCCCGGGGGTTGTCACCTTGTTTATCTCCTCGGTGGGTGTGGTGGAGTTTGCACAAAGCACGCTCAACGCACCCTTCACCGTCTGCATAACTATTTTCTGCGCCTCCGTCTCGCCGAAACCAAGCTCCACGCCACCCTGCACGGCAGCGCGTATATACTGCAGCGCATAGGCTATACCGCACGAAGCAAGCGAGGTGCCGGCGGGTATAAGCTCCTCGGGCACGGGCACAGCCTCGCCAAGAGGCGAAAAGAGCGAGAGCATAACCTTGTCGCTTGCCTCTGTAGCACGCTTACCGCAGATAAAAGTAACGCTCTCCCTTGTGGCTATAGCTGTGTTGGGGATAACTATGTAGAGCACAGGCAGGGGCAAGGCATTATCTTTTGCAAGCCAGCCGTCGAGCAGCTCGGTGGACACGCCCCCGGCAACCGACGCCACCACCTGTTTATCGTAGCAGAGCTGGGGCTTAATCTCCTCTATAACCTCCTGCACCTTCCAAGGCTTTACCGCAAGGAAAACTATAGAGGCACCCTGCACAGCCTCGCAATTGTCGCAGGTTGTTTTTATATGCGGGAAGTCCGCCTTCAACGCATCGAGCTTTCCCACAGAGGGGTTTGACACGCAAATTTCGGCACCTTGGGCTGTGAGAGCAAGGCCACGAGCGATGGCTCCGCCCATATTCCCGGCACCTATTATAGCTATCTTCATCGTCTATCACTTGTTTTTTACACGAGGTGCAAATTTAAACAAATTAAGCAGACAGCAATTATATTGGACAAAAAAATACCGCAACAAACAAGCAAAAACCACAAATAAACACTTATTAACATAATTTAACTATGGGGGGGTAGTTGCTCGACTCTTTAAATTATATTTGTCGAAAATACAAACTTAAAAAATCAAAATACTATGAAAAAACAAATTATTTATACTTGGTTGCCGATACTGCTATTTGTAGCCACAATTTTTTTATTCGCATCATGCGGTAGCGACAGCGAAGATTCTATTCCCCCAGGAAGTTCAATCCTCAAAGGGACAAAATGGACTACAACCAACTGGGACTATAGTTTAGGAAGCGACTTTGTGGGAATACACGACGAAGTACGCGAGTTTTTATTTCATTCACAAAACGAAGGTATTTACTATCTTGGGAAAAAAGACTACTACTCCGACCAAGGCTCATCAACCCTGAGAGAAGCTGTGCATTTTAAATACACCATAACAAACAATAATACAGTATATTTAGAATTTATAACAGAAGCCGACATAAACCTCCCTGCGTACCTTTACTTGCAAAACAACACACTTACCGTTAACAGCACTACATTTTCAAAAAGCACAATATCCTCAACAGATACTCAATGGATAAACTCCATCAAAGGTACCACTGGTAGCTGCTCTTGGTACAGCAATCTGCGTGGGAAACTCTGGATCGATGGCGAGGGCAATATGGCCGATTACAACTCCTACAACGCAACACCGTGGGCTAAAAACAATCGCACACCCAACAAGGTTATAATAAACGAAGGGGTGACATCTATAGGCAGCTATGCATTTGCAAACGCATCAATAGGCAACGTAGAGATGCCAAGCTATTCTTTAAAACAGATAGGAGAGAGGGCATTCAGAGATGCTTCTATAAGCAATATAAGTCTCAGTAATAGCATTACACACATCGGCACAGAGGCGTTTGCCGATTGTAGCTACCTCGAAAGCATATCAATACCAAACAATATACAAGAGATTGGGGAGTATGCATTCTCTGGCACAAACATCGATGTTTACGAGCTGGAATTTGGAGCCAATCTGCGATCCATAGAAGAATATGCCTTCGAGGGTTGCGAGGCTTCGTACCTTACCTTTGAAGAGGGCGTAGAAACAATCGCATCGGGTGCCTTCATAGGAGACTTTTGCAATGTAGGCAAGGAGCTTAAGCTCCCAAACTCTTTAACAGAGCTGGGCGAAACCGTGTTCGAAGGTTCGTACAAAAAAATTGTTATTGGAAACGGGATAAAAGAGATTGGCGAGAAGGCTTTTATAAGTGGCGCCACCTCGGGCACAATGTATATAAACAAAAAAACACCCCCAACAGCAGCAAGCGCCATCATTGCAGAGCGCAGCAGCTGGAGCGCGGCCGAAAACCGCTGGACACTCTATGTTCCCAAAGGAAGTAAAAGTACCTATTCAAAGAAAGCACCGTGGAACAAATTTAAATCCATAGTGGAAGATAGCAGCCTGCAAGGTGGCGAGGAAGATGATGATAGCAGTTCCGATGAAGAAAGTGACAACAATTACGATGTAACAGGCAGCATAAACGGTTATGAGTATGTCGACCTTGGTCTCTCGGTTAAATGGGCTACCTGCAACGTGGGTGCCACCAAGCCTTGGGAGTACGGAGGTTACTACGCTTGGGGTGAGACCAAGGAGAAAAATATTTATTATGAACCTAATTATTTATACAACGGTATTAATATTGGCAACGATATATCTGGCACTAAATACGATGTAGCCCACGTTAAATGGGGCGGCGAGTGGCGTATGCCCACCAAAGCCGAGCAAAACGAACTCATAAGCAACTGCAATTGGCAGTGGACCACCATTAATGACGTTAATGGTTACCGAGTAACCGGCCCCAATGGTAACAGCATCTTCCTACCCGCTACGGGGCTATATATAAAAAACTATTGTCAAAAGCTAAATTCTTTTGGCTATTACTGGTCAAGTGAAGTGACAACAAATATTTATTATAGCGACTGCATTCGTTTTAGTGACTCCGATTATGATTGGGATAAATATTATAGTGGGGCGTTACGATACGATGGTCAGACCATCCGCCCTATATGTAATTGATAACAAAACTATAAACCCCAAGGTTTAAAACCTTGGGGTTGCAACCGCTAACTTTTATACATAAACCAATTATCGCTCCGCGCGGGTGGGGTTGGTCAAGAAATCTTCATAGGCAAGGCGGATACCATCTTCGAGCTCGGTGCGGTAACGCCAGCCGAGGTTTTCGGCCTTCGACACTTCGAGCAGCTTGCGGGGCGTGCCGTTGGGCTTTGTGGTATCCCACAAGATGGCGCCCTCGTAACCCACCACGCGCGCAACCATCTCTGTGAGTTCTTTTATGCTCACCTCCTTGCCTGTGCCGGCGTTCACCGTCTCGTTACCGCTGTAGTTGTTCATAAGAAACACACAGAGGTTGGCAAGGTCGTCTACATAGAGAAACTCGCGCATAGGGGTGCCGTCGCCCCAGCAGGTAACCTCCTGCAGGCCTGCCTCCTTCGCTTCGTGAAAACGGCGTATGAGGGCGGGCAGCACGTGGCTGTGCGTGGGATGATAATTATCGTTGGGGCCGTAAAGGTTTGTGGGCATAAGGCTTATAAAATCGGTACCATACTGACGATTGAGATACTCGCAATACTTGAGCCCCGAAATTTTTGCAAGAGCATAAGCCTCGTTGGTGGGCTCAAGAGACGATGTGAGCAAGCAGCTCTCCTTCATAGGCTGCGGTGCCAAGCGGGGGTAGATGCACGACGAGCCCAAAAACTCCAACTTTTTGCACCCGTTGCGCCACGCGGCGTTTATCACGTTCATCTCGAGCATCATATTCTGGTACATAAAATCGGCAAGAGCAGTGTTGTTGGCAACTATACCGCCCACCTTTGCTGCGGCCAAAAAGACATACTCGGGTTTCTCGGCAGCAAAAAACTGTTCAACCTGCTCCTGACGGCAGAGGTCGAGCTCGCTGTGCGTGCGGGTTATTATGTTTGTGTACCCTTGACGCTGCAGCTCTCTCACTATAGCCGACCCCACCATACCACGGTGCCCGGCTACATATATTTTGGCATTTTTTTCCATAACCTGCACACTTTATTTTTCGATACCACGCTCCAGATACTCGGCAAGGTTGGTGCGTATGTGCTCCTCGGCACGCTCCACGGCCACCTTGGCCATATCAGAGTCGACCATAATTTTTACAAGGTCTTCAAATGTGGTTTTCTGCGGCTCCCAACCAAGTTTTCTGCGAGCCTTTGAGGGGTCGCCCCAGAGGTTTACCACATCGGTGGGGCGGAAAAAGTCGGGCGACACCTCTATGAGCACTTTGCCCGTAGCCTTGTCGATACCCTTCTCCTGTGCACCCTCGCCCACAAACTCAAGTTCTATGCCCACGTGCTTGAAGGCGTAGTAACAAAAGTCGCGCACAGAGTGTTGCTCGCCTGTTGCGATAACAAAATCTTCGGGTTTTTCGTTCTGCAGCATAAGCCACATACACTCCACATAGTCCTTGGCATAACCCCAGTCGCGGAGCGAAGAGAGGTTACCAAGATAGAGCTTGTCTTGCTTGCCTTGTGCTATGCGCGAAGCTGCAAGGGTTATTTTGCGGGTAACAAAAGTTTCGCCTCGGCGTTCACTCTCGTGGTTGAACAAGATACCAGAGCAGCAGAACATATTATAGGCCTCGCGGTACTCTTTCACAATCCAGTGAGCGTAGAGCTTGGCCACGGCGTAGGGGCTATAGGGGTGGAAGGGTGTATTCTCGTTCTGCGGAACCTCTTCAACTTTTCCATAAAGCTCCGATGTAGAGGCTTGGTAGATGCGACAGGTTGATGCAAGACCTGTAAGACGCACCGCCTCGAGGATGCGCAAAACACCTGTTGCGTCTATGTTGGCTGTAAACTCGGGAGAGTCGAAGCTCACCTGAACGTGGCTCTGCGCTGCAAGGTTGTAAATTTCGTCGGGACGCACCTTGCCTATAACCCTAACAAGGCTCATAGAGTCGCCCAGGTCGGCATAATGAAGGTGGAAGCGAGGGTTACCCTCGAGGTGTGCTATGCGCTCGCGAAAATCGACCGAAGAGCGGCGTATGGTACCGTGAACATCGTATCCTTTACTCAACAAAAATTCAGACAAGAAGGAGCCGTCCTGCCCTGTTACACCTGTTATGAGAGCTTTTTTCATATTTTCTATCATTATTTATAGTTTAAAATTATAACATCCACTTAAGGATAACTGCGGCAATTATTAACAAGAGTAAAAAAATAACCCCACGGCGTTGTCCTTTTGTGAAATAAAAATAAAATTGCATATCAAATTTGTTCAAACGGTGACAAAACTACACTTTTGTCGTTATATTCGCAAAAAAATAAATTAAAATGTTCATAGAGCGCATAGATAGAATATTAAAAAGATACCCGTTGTCGCTAATTGTGTTAGCCACAATAATTTATTTATCTTTTTTTAAGCCGCCACGCACCTCTCTCAACGATATAGAGAATATAGATAAACTTGCCCACACTCTTATGTACGGGGGCTTTTGTTGCGTTCTTTGGTTTGAATATTATCTCTCGCACCTCAGGACCAAGGTTAAGAGTGTTTTTTGGGGTGCTGTAATTGCCCCTTTGCTCTTTAGTGGGGCGATAGAAATTTTGCAAGAGCTCACCACCAAGCATCGCGGTGGCGACTGGTGGGACTTTGTTTTTAACTCTGTGGGGGTTGTGGGAGCAGCTGTTGTCAGCATCTACATAACAAGACCGCTGATGATAAAATATAAATTACGTAACAAGAACGCTATAAGGTAGTTACTCTTTATCCCAATCTTTGTAGGGGAAACGCGACAGGTGGCCGTTGTAATATTTTGCATCACCTGTCACCTCTTTGCCCAAAAACGACGGGCGCTCAAACTCCTCGGTGAGGGAGCCAAGCTCAACCTCGGCAACAACAAGGCCTGCATTATCGCCATAAAACTCATCGACCTCAAAGGTGTGCGCGCCACACTTCACTAGATAGCGGCTCTTGTCTATTATACCACCCTTGCATAGTTTCATAAGCTCCCAAGCCTCACTCACAGGTATCTCGCGTTCCCACTCGTAGCGGCTCAGGCCACCGTCGAGCGAGGGGCCTTTTATGGTGAGGAAACCCTTGTCACCGCGCACACGCACACGGGTGGAGTTACCCCCCTGACGGCAGATGTAACCCTGCGCTATGCGGTCGTGGCAGAAAGCCACATCTTTGTAGCTCTCATTTGTGACAAGAAATTTACGTTCAATCTCAACCGACATATTTTACTCGCCCTCCTCGGCAAACTCCATAAGGTACGATTTTATGAAACCATCTATCTTGCCGTCCATAACACCGCCTACATCCGATGTCTGGTAGTTGGTGCGGTGGTCTTTCACACGACGGTCATCGAATACATAGGAACGTATCTGCGAGCCCCACTCAATCTTTTTCTTGCCTGCCTCTATCTTGTCTTTTTCGCGCTGACGGCGTTTAAGCTCCTTGTCGTAAAGCATAGAGCGTAGCAAGGCCAAGGCTTTC
>JAZKYU010000021.1:0-3273 GCA_045612305.1 Bacteroidaceae bacterium | reverse complement strand
GAGCATTTACAGGAAAAAGTGCGAGCATTGTTTGAGTGTGTAGTTATACGTGCGTAGCGCGGATAACTGAACGAGTTGCGCAGCACCCTGTAAATGTGAGAAAGAGACACGCGGCAAGTGACCGACGAACGAGTTATATTGTCCATTACGGGCAATTCACGAGCAGGAGGAGGGAGCGACTAATCTTACTCGCGTGCTGCGCCTTTTGCTTCCTTTTCGTCTCACGAAAAGAAGGAGAAAAGAACAAGTTTATTGAGAGAATATCTCACGGGCCACCGATAATTTTTTAATTAAAGCCTTCAGAGCGCAGTTTAGAGGAGTAAAAGATAAAGATTTTTTCCTTTTTAGATTAACTAAGCCGTATGCTTAAAAACAAAATTCCTCAGAATTTTACATCAAGCCGGATTATGTAAATTAAAACAAACAAAAAGAACTCTTTTTTATTAAAAATAAAAACTACATTTGCAAAACAAACGTTTACAGGAACAAAAAGCCACGCCCGGATGAAAAAATATATAGCAACCATAGCTGTACTACTCTTGCTACCAGCCCTGCTGTCGGCACAAAAAGTGGGCCTCGTGATGAGCGGAGGCGGTGCACGCGGTCTTGCCCACATAGGTGTTATAAAAGCGCTAGAGGAGAACGAGATACCCATAGACTATGTAACAGGAACATCTATGGGTGCTATTGTTGCTGCGCTATACTCTATGGGTTACTCCCCCGACGAGATGATTGAGGCGATGACAAGCGCCGACTTTCAGCGTTGGTACACCGGCACTATGGACAAAAACTATATGTTTTACTTCAAGCGTAACGCCAACGTTCCGGAGTTGCTCAATATACCTATAGATATAAAAGACAGCATACGTTTTGTGCGCCCACCTATGCAACTTGTAAACCCTGCACCTATGAGTATGGGTTTTTTAGAGATTTACTCTTCGTCGACAGCTGCTTGCCGTGGCAACTTCGACAGTCTGATGATACCTTTTCGTTGCGTGGCGGCAGATGTGTATAACAAGAAACAGGTAATATTCTCCGACGGCGACCTTGGCGATGCTGTGAGAGCATCAATGACCTTCCCCTTTATCTTCAAGCCCATAAAGAAAGATAGCATACTACTATACGACGGTGGCATATATAACAACTTTCCGCGCGACATAATGCAAAGCGAGTTTGCTCCCGATTTTATTTTTGGCAGCGTGGTGAGCGAAAACCCTCTCCTGCCCAACGAGCACGACTTTATGGGACAGGTAAAAAACCTCATAATGGGGCGTAGCGACTACTCACTACCCGACTCTGTGGGCATACTGCTCGACATGAATATAAAAAAAGATGTAAAGCTACTAGACTTCCACAAAATAGACAAGGTGGTACAGTATGGCTACGAGCACACACTAGAGCTTATAGACTCTATACGAAAACGTGTACCACGCCACCAGAGCCGTGCCGAGCTTGCAACAAAGCGTATGGCTTTCAACAAGAAGAAGCCCGAGATTATATTTAATAATGTGGAGGTAAGCGGTGTAACACCCGACCAAGCCGAGGCTATAAAGAAAGAGTTTCAACACAACGGCGAGAGCTTTACATATGAGGAGTGCAAGAAGGCATACTTCCGCATATTGTCGGGTAACAGCGTTGCCTCATTGCTACCCCACGCAATTTATAACGAGGACGAGAAGGCCTACACGCTGCACTTGCACGCAGAACTTAACCCTGCTATAAACCTGAAAGTTGGCGGCTGTGTTTCAACCAAAATATCAAACCAGGTTTATCTTGGAGCACACTATCGCAGCATCGACAAAATTTCAAAAGAGTTTATGCTCGATGGTCAGTTGGGCAAGGTATATAACAACATACAATTAAGTGGACGCTTCGACTTTACCACTCGCCTGCCAATATCGCTCAAGTTTATAACATCGTACTCTACTATAGACTACTACAATATGAAGTATCTCTTCTCGCAAGAAAACTCTATAGCCCTGAACAACGAGAGAGAGGCTTTTGCAAAGATAAAGGTTTCACTTCCCTTCCTGCTGCGCAAGAAGGCCGAGATAGGTTTTGGTATAGCCGAGATTGCCGATAAATACATGCCATCGAGCATAATAAACCTCAACGCACCTCTGTACGACAAGAACAAAATAAGGCTCTTGGGTGCGGGCATAACCTTCCAAGGAAACACCCTCGACAACTTTGCTTTCCCCACAGAGGGCTCGTACGAGCACCTTTCCGCATACTTTTATGCAGGCAAAGAGGAGTATAAAAGCCAAGATTACAAACTAAAGGATGCCAACAGCAAGTCGTGGTTGCAAATAAACTATATACGCAACGAGGTGTTCAATATAAATCGTACACTCTCGCTTAGCGCATACTTGCAGATATTCTACTCAACCCGAGGGCTGTCGCACAGCTACCAGGCTTCTATAATGCAAGCAGGTGCCTTCACCCCCACTATGAACACCGTGTTTAACTACGACCCCAAGTTCCGAGCCAACCAATTTATTGGTGCGGGCGTTACCCCTATCATAAAATTGAGCAACTTCATTCAACTTCGCCCAAGTTTTTATGCCTTCTCTCCCTATCGCATGATAAAGGAAGATGCAAATGGCATGGCCTTTTATGGTAAAAAACGCTTCAACGACTTTCAATACATCACAGAACTTAACCTTGTGGGCACAGTATCTACAATTACCATAAGCGGCTTCGCAAGTTATTGTAGCTCACACAGTAACAGCTTTAACTTGGGTATTACGCTTGGCTGGTTTATGTTCAACGAACGTTTCTTCGATTAAAAAAAATCATTTTTTTGAAAAAAAAACTTCAAAATAGTTTGCAGATTAAAAAAAAAGCAGTACTTTTGCATCGTCAAACAAGACGCACGGTCTCGTAGCTCAACTGAATAGAGCATCTGACTACGGATCAGAAGGTTACAGGTTTGAATCCTGTCGGGATCACAAAAGCGAAACTCAATCGAGTTTCGCTTTTTGTTTTCACCCTCTTAAAGTCTTCTTACTTAAAAGGATTGCGGCTCAACGTAAAAAAAAGGGGGGATAAAAAAGCCTTTAACTCAAATTCTCGGTGTTGTTGGGCGGTATTTCTCTCAATCGAAGTAAAATCTTATATGTTCTTTGTCGCGCAAAGAACCAAACGCCCGGCACACGGGGCGTAACAGTCGCTCGCGCCTCTGCTCACGCTGTTTCAAAAAATTGAAACATCCCTCGTTCGTTCCTCGCTTGTCATTAAAGGCTGTTCGTCGCAGTTTAGGAGCTCCGGGAG
>JAZKYU010000020.1:0-31437 GCA_045612305.1 Bacteroidaceae bacterium | reverse complement strand
GTAGCGCGTAGCGCGGGTTGCGAACAGCAAGCATTGTCAATGCGTCTTTGGCAGCATCATCTAATCGTGACCCGCACTATGTGCGACTTATCACTGATGATGCTACCGATTTTGCAAGCAAAATTCGCTTATATCCTAAACCGCAACGGCCTTTAATTGTGTTACTTACGGTGCCGGTTTTCTTTTGAAAATAACTATTGCCAGAGTAATTAAAAAAATGCAGCACCGTTAAGATTTGAGCGTGTATCCGAGCATTTACAGGGAAAAGTGCGAGCATTGTGTGAGTGTGTAGTTATACGTGCGTAGCGCGGATAACTGAACGAGTTGCGCAGCACCCTGTAAATGCGAGAAAGAGACATGCGGCAAGTGACCGACGAATGAGTTATATTGCCGCAAGGGCAATTCACGAGCAAGAGGAGGGAACGACTAATCTTACTCGCGTGCTGCGCCTTTTGCTTCCTTTTCGTCTCACGAAAAGAAGGAGAAAAGAACAAGTATATTGAGAGAATATCTCACGGGTCACCGAGAATTTTAAAGCAAAATTATACAAACTCTTGCCGTGCGATTAAGTAAAGAGTATGTCGCGCTTTGAAGAGGGGGGATAAATATTAAGGAATAGATTAACAAAACTTTTTGCATATCCCCCCAACTTTTGCTGGTGAGCCATAATTTCAAATAGTATTTTTTATTTTTAGTGGGTTTGTAGTGGGGTCGTTTTAAAAAATTTTCACTTGTTAACAAAGATTAACTTTTCGGGGGGGTAATTAGCTTATTAAATTGTATAATTGCAACAATAATTAACCAAAAAATATAAAAGTATTATGAAAAATCTTAAATTTTTACTCGTAGCCTTTATGGCTTTGATGTTTACAGGTTGTGCTAAGTATACAACTGATGGTGCTGTTATGGGTTTGGCAGGTAACACTTTGAATACTTACGCGGCAGCCGACTTGGATTACAAAAACGCTAAGAAAATTACAGCCTCTGTTGAGACTAAAACAGTTTTGGGCTTTATTCCTTTGGTGCGCAACGGTAGCAAGTTGTTTACAAGCGTAAACCGTTACAAAGGCTTGTCAAAGGCAGAGCGTCAGGCTTTGTACCGTGCAAAAGTTAACAACGATGTGGATATTATCATTGAGCCCGAATTTGCAAAGGAGAGCCACTCTTTCTTGTTTGGTTTGTTCAAGACCACAAAGGTTACAGTTACCGGTTGGGGTGTAAATATGAAGGGTATCAAGGAGGACAAGAATAACGTCACTAACTCTGTAAACTATTTTGCTAGCCCAATGACAGGATTTGGTTTCCCTGTAACTTTCTAATATTTGATTAAATTGCAGGTGGTGTGCTGTGTCTCTATGGCCACCACTTGCATTTTGTTTTTTTATTATGAATATGAGAAGTTTTTTATTCTTATTGCTGTTTCTAGGCACTTGTGTCTTTTCTCCCGTAACTGCTCAAACCGACTTGCTGGATGTTGCAGCGCAGGCTTTAGGCTTGTCTTCGGCAGAGAAAGAGGATAACTCGGGTGTTACATTTGAGGTGAAAAACGGAGCTGTTAATTTTGTGAAAATTGTAGAGGGGCTGCCCCTTACTGCTAACGATATATATGATTACTCGTTGGAGTTTGTGCAAGAGGCCTACAGATTGAGCAAATACGATGTTACACAGGAGGACAAGAGCCGTGGTTTTATTGTAGGTGAGGGCCTCTTTAGCGATTTTGAGAGATATGGCAACCTGGTTTCTCAATATACCTTTAGCTGTAAGCACATCTTGCGTGTAGACGCAAAGGATGGTCGTGCGCGTATCTCTATAATAGTTAAGGAGTACGACATAAACAGAGAGAGAACTAACGGTCGCATACTAACCAAGGCCAATATTGTAGAAGTTTCTCCCTTTGCCGACAGCGGTTCTTTGAACGAGCCTATGTATGAGAAGGCTTTTGAAGCTTTGAGAAAGATTGCCATAAAATCTATAGTTGCTCTTGAGGAGGACTTGAAGACCAAGCAACCCGCCGATGCTGGCGACTGGTGATAAGCGCCTTTTTTTCTGTGGATTTATATTATAACACCCTTGGCTTGCAACAGCGAGTGCAAGGGTGTCTTTTTTGTACCCTTTTATACTAAAAGAGTTTTTTTTACGTTCTTTAAGTTGAAAAGAAGAATAACTATGAGGTGGTATAGTAATTTCAGAAACGTAAAGATAGTGCTTGTGGTTGTGGCTGCAATAATTGCGGCCGGCTCGCTTTTTATATCGAACACTCTTGTCGAGGACTTGAAAAACGAAGAGCAGAAAAAGATGCAGATATGGGCGGCTGCTATGGATTATCTTAACCGTGCCGACGAGAACACCGATTTGAGTCTTGTGCTTGCCGTGCTTAACGAGAACACTACAATACCCGTGGCTGTAACCGACAAGTCTGGTGCAATAACCTTGCATCGCAATATAGAGATACCCTCGGGCGTGGACTCGCTTGCTGTGCTTATGGAGCAAGTGGCTGCTATGCGTGGTGAGGGCCGTGTTATACGCATTGCCTTGGGTGCCGAGGGTGGTGGCGACTATCTGGAGGTGTGCTATGCCGACTCGCTCATTCTAAAGCAACTTGCTTACTACCCTTATGTGCAGCTTCTTGTGGTGTTGCTCTTCTTTACTGTGTGCTCTCTGGCTATCTTGAGCTCTAAACGTGCCGAACAAAACCGTGTGTGGGTGGGCCTCTCGAAGGAGACTGCACACCAGCTTGGCACCCCCATCTCCTCGCTTATGGCGTGGACAACTGTGCTCAAGGAAAAGTATCCTGGCGACGAGCTTTTGCCCGAGATGGAGCGCGACGTGGCGCGTCTGCAGCGTGTGGCCGAGCGTTTCTCAAAGATAGGCTCTCTGCCCGAGCCCACAGCCGAAGATGCCGTGGAGGTCGTGGAGCGTGCAGTGGAGTATATGAAGCACCGTAGCCCTGCACAAGTGAAATATACCGAAAACTATCCCAAACGCCCCTTGCTTGTGCGTATGAACGCTCCGCTCATAGAGTGGGTTGTTGAGAATTTGTGCAAGAACGCTATTGATGCGATGGATGGTGTGGGCGCAATAACGGTGAACGTGACGCAGAACAAAGATTCTGTCTTTGTGGAGATTACCGACACGGGCAGGGGTATAGCAAAATCGAAGCACAAGCGTGTGTTCGAGCCGGGCTACACAACAAAGAAGCGAGGGTGGGGCCTTGGGCTCTCTCTAGCCAAGAGAATTATGGAACAATACCACCGCGGACGCATATTTGTGAAGAAATCGGCACCCGGCAAGGGTGCAACCTTCCGTATGGAACTGAAAAAATAGTCATTTTAGAAGATTTTCCATAAAATAAGGTGCCTAAAACAAATTTTATTTATATCTTTGTGGCCTAAATTCGGATAATACGGATAAAAGGCACAGCTTTTTGCAGGTTATATTGTTGAAATGATGATAATTAGTAGCGATGGGAAGATTTGACAAATACAATGTAGACCTAAAAGGGTTGAAAGCAGAGCCGCTTGTTTTGGAGTTTACACTCGATAACGCGTTTTTTGCCGATATCGATGGTGAGGAGTTTCAAAAAGGTGCGGTTAAGGCTGTTGTGAGAGCAAAAAAGAGCCGTGAGGTTTACGACTTTGATTTTGAGTTGGCCGGTACGGTGGTTGTTCCTTGTGACAGGTGTCTCGATGACCTTGATGTTGAGTTTGAGACCACAAACTCCTTGCGTGTGAAGCTTGGAGAGGAGTATGCCGACGATGGCGACATGGTTGTGGTGCCCGAGCAAGACGGCGACTTTAACATAGCTTGGTATCTGTACGAGTTTATAGTGCTTGCTCTCCCTATGAAACGCGTTCACGCCCCCGGCAAGTGTAACCGCGAGATGGCAGGGAAACTTGGCAAGCATATGCGTGGTGAAAAGAGTGTCGACGACAGTGACGATGCAGTTGTAGATACCGACCCGCGTTGGGAGATTTTGAAGAATATACAAATTGAAGAAGATATTTAAAAAGTTAGAAAAATGGCACATCCTAAAAGAAGACAATCAAAGACAAGAACTGCCAAGAGAAGAACTCACGATAAGGCAGTAGCTCCTACATTGGCAATATGCCCTAACTGTGGCGAGTGGCACGTTTATCACACCGTATGCGGTGCGTGTGGTTATTACAGAGGTAAGTTGGCTATCGAGAAAGAGGCTGCAATCTAAATAACCGTTTAGCCGCGTGTCTTGCAGGCACGCAGGCAGTTTTTGTAAGAAATAAGCGCACCTTGCAGGGCAACGGTGCGTTTTTTCTGCTTGTAAGAGCCTTGGCTCTTGCTCCCTTCACAAGTAATAAAGATAATTATGCATAAAGCAGGTTTTGTAAATATAGTGGGTAACCCTAACGTGGGCAAATCTACGTTGATGAACCTCCTTGTTGGAGAGCGCATATCGATTGCTACCTTCAAGGCGCAAACAACCCGTCACCGCATTATGGGTATACTTAATACCGACGATGCGCAGATTGTGTTTTCGGACACACCGGGTGTTTTGAAACCAAATTATAAGTTGCAGGAGGCTATGTTGCGCTTCTCGCGCTCGGCTTTGCGCGATGCCGATGTTCTTCTATATGTAACTGATATGGTGGAGACACCCGAAAAGAACAGCGACTTTATAGACGAGGTGCGCAAGCTCGACGTGCCCATAATTGTGCTCATAAACAAGATAGACCTTGCCAACCAGCAGGAGCTTGTGAAGAAGGTGGAACTATGGCACGAGATGTTGCCTGAGGCCGAAATTATGCCCATATCGGCGATTGCGAAGTTTGGTGTCGATGTGGTGATGAAGCGCATTATGGAGCTTCTGCCTCCTTCGCCCCCTTATTTCGACAAAGACCAGCTCACCGATAAGCCCGCGCGTTTCTTTGTTACAGAAATTATACGCGAGAAGATACTCTTGCATTACGACAAGGAGATACCCTATGTGTGTGAGGCCGAGTGTGAGTACTTCAAAGAGAAGGAGGGTAGCATATATATAAAATCCATAATATATGTGGAGCGCGACTCGCAGAAGGGAATAATAATTGGGCACGAGGGTGTTGCGCTGAAGCGCGTAGCTACTGATGCTCGCCGTGAGTTGGAGAAGTTCTTCGGCAAGAAGATATTTTTGGAAATTTATGTAAAGGTCGACAAAGACTGGCGCAATAGCAACAAACAGTTGCGTCGCTTTGGTTACGACCAGAAAGATTAAGGAATATGGGAAATTTAGTAGCGATAGTGGGTCGCCCCAACGTTGGTAAGTCGACTCTTTTCAATCGTTTGACCGAAACAAAGCAGGCGATTATATCGGACGAGGCGGGAACAACCCGTGACCGTCAGTATGGTCGTTGCTTGTGGTGTGGCAAGGAGTTTTCACTTGTCGACACGGGCGGTTGGGTGCGTAACTCCGACGATGTGTTCGAAGAGGCTATATGCGAGCAAGTGACTCTTGCTATGGAAGAGGCCGATGTTATACTCTTTGTGGTGGATGCGATGAACGGTCTCACCGACCTCGACAGCGAGCTCGCCTCGATGCTTCGTCGCACTAAAAAACCTGTGCTCGTGGTGGCAAACAAGGTAGATACCTACGAGATGCAGTATACTGCAGCAGAGTTCTATGCTATGGGCTTGGGCGATATGCACTGTATATCGGCTGCAAACGGTAGCGGCACAGGAGATCTGCTCGACCTTATCGTCTCTAAATTTACAAAAGAGGCCGACGAGACCCCCGAGGAGAATATCCCCCGTTTTGCAGTTGTGGGCCGCCCCAACGCCGGCAAGAGCTCTATCATAAACGTCTTTTTGGGCGAGGAGCGCAACATTGTTACCAATATAGCTGGTACAACCCGCGACTCTATTCTCACCCGCTACACTAAGTTTGGTTTCGACTTTTACCTGGTCGACACCGCAGGTATCCGCAAAAAGGGTAAGGTGAACGAGGATATAGAGTACTACTCTGTGTTGCGCTCTATACGAGCCATAGAGAACAGTGATGTGTGCATACTTATGATAGATGCCACACGCGGTATAGAGTCGCAAGACTTGAATATATTCTCCATCATACAGCGCAACCAAAAAAGCCTTGTGGTTGTGGTGAACAAGTGGGACTTGGTTGAGGACAAGAGCGAGAAGGTGCAGAAGTTCTTCGAGAACGCGATACGCGAGCGTGTAGCGCCGTTTGTTGACTTCCCCATCATCTTTACCTCTGCTGTAACAAAACAGCGTGTCTTTAAGGTGTTGGAGACTGCGAAAGAGGTTTATTTGAATTCTAAAACAAAAATCTCTACCGCGAAGTTCAACGAGGAGATGCTCCCAATAATAGAGGCCTATCCGCCCCCCTCGATAAAGGGAAAATATATAAAGATAAAATACTGTATGCAGTTGCACGAGACACGTGTGCCCTCGTTCCTTTTCTTTGCCAACCTGCCGCAGTATGTGCGCGAGCCCTACAAGCGCTTTCTGGAGAACAAAATACGCGACCGCTGGAAATTTACCGGCGTGCCGATGAATATATTTATTCGTCAAAAGTAAACGACACTGAAGAGCCGGTCGAGTTGCCGGCACTCACATAAACGAGAAGAAGCGTGCCGCGGCACGCTTCTTCTCGTTTTGTTTTATTGTTTCTCCCCTGCAACCCTGCGCAGTATCTCGCTCGAGAAAAGGAAGTCGTTTAGCTGTTTGTTCTTGGTGTTTAGAATGCCATCCTTGTTGCCTTCCCACGAAATTTTGCCGTCGGCAAGGAATACTATGTGGTCGCCTATGTTCATCACAGAGTTCATGTCGTGGGTGTTTACTATGGTGGTTATGCCATACTCGGTGGTTATGCCGTGTATAAGCTCGTCTATTATGAGCGAGGTCTTGGGGTCGAGACCCGAGTTTGGCTCGTCGCAAAAGAGGTAACGTGGCTCCAGAGCTATGGCGCGGGCTATGGCTGCGCGTTTCTGCATACCGCCCGACAGCTCTTCGGGGCTCTTGTCCTGCGCGTCGAGCAGGTTTACACGTTCCAAGCAGAAGCGGGCTCGGCTCAGACGCTCGTTATATGTTTTTGTGGAGAACATATCGAGGGGGAACATCACGTTCTCCAGCACGCTCATAGAGTCGAAGAGTGCTGCGCTCTGGAAGAGCATGCCCATCTCGCGACGCAATAGCTGTTTCTCCTTTTTGCCGAAGGTGAGCACGTTGCGTCCGTCGTAAAGAATTTCTCCCTTGTCGGCTTCGAGCAGGCCTACGATGCACTTTAGTAACACGGTTTTTCCCGCACCGCTTTGCCCTATGATGAGGTTGGTTTTGCCGTTTTCGAATGTGGTGTTTATGTCGTGTAGCACATTCTGGTTGCCAAACGTTTTGTATATGTTCTTTATCTCTATCATTGCATAAGAAGTTGGGTTAAAACTATGTCGGCAAAGAGTATGAGCACACTGCAACTAACCACAGAGTCGGTGCTCGCCTTGCCCACCTCTATAGAGCCGCCTTCTACAGTGTAGCCATAGTACGAAGCTACAGAGGTTATTATGTAGGCAAAAAAGATGGCTTTTATGATGCTACACCATATGTACCACTGCTGAAATTCGTACTGAAGACCACAGGTGAGGTCGTTGGGTGTCATTATGCCGGTGAAGAAACCTATGGCGTAGGCGCCTATGATGCCCGAAACTATGCTGAAGATTACAAGTATAGGTATCATAGAGATGAGGGCGGTAACCTTGGGAAGAATGAGGAAACTCGCCGAATTTACGCCCATAATTTCGAGTGCGTCTATTTGCTGGGTTACACGCATAGCTCCTATCTCCGATGTGATGTTGCTTCCCACTTTACCGGCGAGTATGAGGCACATTATGCTTGACGAAAACTCCAGCAACATAATTTCGCGTGTGGCGTAACCCACGGTGAAGGGCGGCATCCAGGCGTTTTCTATGTTTAGCTTCATCTGTATGCAGATAACGGCTCCTATGAAGAAGGAGATGAGCAGGACTATGGGTATAGAGTCTACGCCGAGCTGAAAGACCTCGCGCATCGTTTGGCGAAAGAATACTCTCCATCGTTCGGGGCGTGCAAAGACGCGGCTCATTAAAACGAGGTATTTACCGAAAGTCTCTATAGATTTTATTAAAAACATCTTCTTTTTTGTCAAATGAGGTTGCGAAGATACGGTTTTTCTTCTTCAAACCTTAATATTTCTCTTTTGTTTTGTGCTTTTTTGTCCGTTTTGCTCCTAAAATCTTGGGTGAGAGCTAAATTTGCATTATCTTCGCTACGTTAATATTTAAGTATGGCAATGGTTGCATTTGCGGAAAATGAAAATATTGGTACTCCCGAACGTATGGTTTTGCGTACCGAGCATCTTGTGAAGCGTTATGGCAAGCGCACTGTGGTTAACGATGTCTCTTTCGATGTGAAGCAAGGAGAGATTGTGGGTCTTTTGGGCCCCAACGGTGCGGGAAAGACAACATCTTTCTATATGACCACAGGACTTGTTGTGCCTAACGATGGAAAAATCTTCCTTAACGACACGGAAATTACAAATTTCCCCGTGTACAAGCGTGCCCGCTTCGGTGTGGGTTATTTGGCGCAGGAGGCGAGCGTTTTTCGCAAGATGACCGTGGAGGACAACATCGCATCGGTACTAGAGCTCACCGGCAAGCCCAAAGAATACCAAAAAGAGAAGCTCGAGAGTCTTATCGAGGAGTTTCGCTTGCAGAAGGTGCGCAAAAACCTCGGCGACCGCCTCTCGGGTGGTGAGCGCCGCCGTACCGAGATTGCGCGCTGCTTGGCTATCGACCCCAAGTTTATTATGCTCGACGAGCCTTTTGCGGGTGTCGACCCCATAGCGGTTGAGGATATTCAGTACATTGTGTGGAAATTGAAAGACAAGAATATAGGTATCCTCATCACCGACCACAACGTGCAGGAGACTTTGAGCATTACCGACCGTGCCTACCTGCTCTTCGAGGGTAGAATACTTTTCGAGGGTACGCCCGAGGTGCTTGCCGAGAATAGTATAGTGCGCGAGAAGTATCTTGGTCGCGACTTTGTGCTGCGCAAGCGTGAGTTTCAAATTTAATAGCTAGAAGGTTTTTTAAAACACATGGCAGCCCCGGAATTTAGATAAACTTCCGGGGCTTTTTGTTTTGTTTAGGCTGCACAATTTGCTAAAATAGCAACCTTTGCAGGTGGTGGGCGGTGTAATTTTGCCCTCCGTAGCTCTTTTTTTGCTTAAAAAACGAGCAAAAAGCCTGTTTTTTTTGATAATCTCCCTAATAAATTGTACTTTTGCACGCCTAAATTGGGTTTAGTATATTATTTAAAATTAAATATATGGAATTTACATTTAAAAATTCAGACGCTACAAGCGCTCTGTTGTCTGTGAAAATTCAGGAGGCAGATTACGCTGCCTTGGTTGAGAAACAATTGAAAAACATCCGTCAGAAGGCCAACATCCCCGGCTTCCGTCCCGGTATGGTGCCTATGGGCCTTGTTAAAAAACAGTATGGTACAGCTGTTAAGGCCGAGGAGATTAACAAGTTGTTGCAGACAAAAATTTTCGAGTACATCAAAGAGAATAACATCGATATGTTGGGTGAGCCCCTCCCTATCGAGGAGCAGCAGGCTACTATCGATATGGTAAACGATAAAGAGTTTACTTTCGACTTTGAGATTGCACTTGCTCCCAAGTTCGACGCCGCGTTGAGCAAAGAGGACAAGCTTGCTTACTACAAAATTCAGCCCACAGCCGAGATGATAGATTCACAGGCTCAGGCTTACGCACAGCGTTGCGGCGAGTACAAGCAGGTTGAGAGCTACGAGGATAAAGATATGCTCAAAGGCTCACTCGTTGAGGCTGCCGAGGGTGGTATCAGCGTTAGAGAGGCTGTGATGATGCCTGCTTACATGAAGAACGACGAGCAGAAGGCTCTCTTTGCAGGTGCAAAGGTGGGTGATGTTATCACCTTTAACCCCACAACTGCTTTCGATGGTAGCGAGGCTGAGCTCGCATCGCTTCTCAAGATAGAGAAGAGCGAGGTTGCTGCTCACGCCGGTGAGTTTACCTTCACAATCTCTGAGATTACACGCTTTGTTGCTAGCGAGATGAACCAGAATGTGTTCGACGCTGCGTTTGGCAAAGATACTGTTAAGAGCGAGGAGGAGTTCCGCGCTAAGATTGCCGAGCAGTTTGCAGAGCGTTTTGCTATCGATAGCGACTACAAATTGTTGCTCGACACACGCGCTTACCTCATGGAGCGCATCGGCAAGTTGGAGTTCCCCGAGGCTATCTTGCGTCGCATTATGGATATGAACAAGGCTGAGGGCTCAGAGGGCGTCAGCGAGGAGGATTTCCAAAAGAGCCTCACAGAGCTTTCTTGGCATCTTGTTAAGGAGCAGCTTGCAAAGAAATTCGAGGTTAAGATAGACGACAACGATGTTCTCTCTGTAGCAAAAGCTGCAACTCGCGACCAGTTTGCACAGTATGGTATGGCAAACGTTCCCGAGGACTTGCTCGAGAACTATGCAAGCGGCATGTTGAAGCAGGAGAAGACCCGCGAGGCTCTCATCAACCGCGCTGTAGATATCAAACTTATCGAGGCTATCAAGGGTTGCGTAACTCTCGAGGAGCAAGAAATTTCGGTTGAGGACTTCAACAAAAAGCTCGCCGAAAGCGATAAATAATATATAGGTATATTATATTAAGAACTATTCTAGGAGTTGGTTATGAAAGATGATTTTAGAAAATATGCGACTAAGCATTTGGGTATGAGCAGTATGGTGCTCGACGATGTGTTGAAGGTTCAATCGCAGTACTTGAACCCCTATATTTTGGAGGAGCGCCAGTTGAATGTAACTCAGATGGATGTTTTCTCGCGTCTGATGATGGATAGAATTATCTTTCTTGGCACACAGATAGACGACTACACTGCAAACACTTTGCAGGCGCAGTTGCTCTATCTCGACTCTGTGGATAGTGGTAAAGATATATCTATCTACATAAATTCCCCCGGCGGCTCAGTGTACGCCGGTTTGGGAATTTACGACACTATGCAGTTTATCGGTAGCGATGTTGCTACCATCTGCACCGGTATGGCGGCAAGTATGGCAGCCGTGTTGCTTGTGGCAGGCGCCGAGGGCAAACGTTCGGCTCTCACCCATAGCCGTGTTATGATACACCAGCCGTTGGGTGGCGTGCAGGGCCAGGCGAGCGATATTGAGATTACAGCTCGTGAAATTCAGAAACTGAAGAACGAGCTCTACACAATTATCGCCGACCACAGTCACCAGTCTTTTGACAAGGTGTGGGCCGACAGCGACCGCGACTATTGGATGACAGCCGAGGAGGCTAAAGCCTATGGTATGATAGACAATGTACTTGCGCGTAAAAAGTAATTATGGCGGAAAAGGGGAAAAAACGTTGTAGCTTTTGCGGCCGAACAGAGGACCAGGTGGGCCTGCTTATGACTGGTATGACCGGCTTCATATGCAACGACTGCGTTGAGAGGGCGCACGAGATTTTGCGCGAGGAAAAACTCCTCCCAAAAACAGACTTTGAGCCCGGCGAGTTGCCCAAGCCCAAGGAGATAAAAGCTTTTCTCGACGAGTATGTGATAGGGCAGGACGCTGCAAAGCGTGCTCTTTCCGTGTCGGTATATAACCACTACAAACGCTTGATGCAGCGCGACAACGGTGCTGACGATGTGGAGATAGAGAAGAGCAACATAATTATGGTGGGTAGCACAGGAACGGGTAAAACTCTTTTGGCACGCACCATAGCACGCCTTCTTAAAGTGCCTTTTACTATAGTAGATGCTACTGTGCTCACCGAGGCCGGCTATGTGGGCGAGGATATAGAGAGTATTCTCACACGCCTTTTGCAGGTGGCCGACTATAACGTGGAGGAGGCAGAGCGTGGTATAGTGTTCATAGACGAGATAGACAAGATAGCCCGCAAGAGCGACAACCCCTCAATTACACGCGACGTAAGCGGCGAGGGTGTTCAGCAAGGGTTGTTGAAACTGCTCGAAGGCTCGGTTGTGAACGTGCCCCCACAGGGTGGCCGTAAACACCCCGACCAAAAGATGATACCGGTAAACACCAAGCACATTCTCTTTATTTGCGGAGGTGCTTTCGATGGTATAGAGAAAAAAATTGCACAGCGCTTGAATACCCACATTGTGGGCTATAACTCGGTACAGAATAGTTGCAAGATTGACAAAGGGGATATGATGCAGTATGTAACCCCGCAAGACTTGCGCTCGTTTGGTCTCATTCCCGAGATTGTGGGCCGCTTGCCCATACTCACCTCTTTGCGTCCGCTCGACCGCGACACGTTGCGCAACATCCTCACCGAGCCTAAAAACTCCATAATTAAGCAGTATATAAAGCTTATGGAGATGGACGGCGTAGAGCTTGTGTTCGACACCGAGGCTCTCGACTATATCGTGGATATGGCCGTAGAGTACAAGCTTGGTGCCCGCGGTTTGCGTTCTATTGTAGAAACAATAATGCAGGAGAAGATGTTCGATATGCCGTCGAGCGAAGAGAAAAAATGTGTCATCACCAAGGCTTATGCCGAAGAACGCTTTACAAAAAGCGGTGCGGTGACTATGCTTGCATAGTGTTTTCTTGTTATTGCATAGAGAGCCCTCTCGGAACTTTCGAGAGGGCTCTTTTTTAATATTCTTTCTCTCCTCAAGAGAAATTTCCATAATTATTAAAAAATCTTCTTAAAAGTTTGTGCGTTTTCTAGAGATATTTATAACTTTGTTAGCAAATAGGCGTACTGTAAAATGGCAAAGAAGTACAATTTGACAGAAATTCTTAAGGAGAATTTCGGTTTCGACACGTTTAAGGGGGACCAAGAGGCTGTCATCGAGAACTTGCTTGATGGTAAAGACGGCTTTGTGTTGATGCCCACGGGAGGTGGTAAGTCGTTGTGTTACCAGTTGCCCTCGCTTGTTATGGAAGGCACGGCAATTGTTATATCGCCACTTATAGCCCTGATGAAAAACCAAGTTGACGCCATCAGAAACTTTCACGAGGAGGATGGCGTGGCACACTTCTTGAACTCTTCCCTCACCAAGCAGGCGATAGAGGAGGTTAAGGAGGATGTTGTGTCGGGAAAAACAAAACTCCTGTACGTGGCTCCCGAGTCTTTGACCAAGGAGGATAATGTGGAGTTTCTCAAGAGCATAAAAATATCTTTCTATGCTATCGATGAAGCTCACTGTATATCGGAGTGGGGTCACGACTTCCGTCCCGAGTACCGCAGAATACGCCCCATAATAAACGAGATAGGCAAGGCGCCGATAATTGCTCTCACAGCAACGGCTACCACCAAGGTGCGCGACGATATAAAGAAAAACCTTGGCATACAGGATGCCCCCGATTTTAAATCGTCGTTCAACCGCCCCAACCTTTACTACGAGGTAAAGCCCAAGACAAAGAACGTAGACAAGGATATTATAAAGTTTATAAAATCCAACCCCGGTAAGTCGGGTATCATCTACTGCTTGAGCCGCAAGAAGGTTGAAGAGTTTGCCGAGATATTGCAGGCTAACGAAATTTCGGCAAAGGCCTATCATGCAGGTATGGACTCCGTTATGAGGTCGCAGACACAAGACGAGTTTATAATGGAGAAAATCGATGTAATTGTGGCGACCATAGCGTTTGGTATGGGTATAGACAAACCCGATGTGCGCTATGTGATACACTACGACATACCCAAGAGCCTCGAAGGCTACTACCAGGAGACGGGCCGTGCCGGCCGCGACGGTGGCGAAGGTATGTGCATCGCCTACTACAATAGCAAAGATTTGCAAAAGTTAGAAAAATTCCTTGAAGGCAAGCCCCTGGCCGAGCAATATATAGGGCGTCAGCTCTTGCACGAGACTACAGCATATGCCGAGTCGTCGGTTTGCCGCAGAAAATTGTTGTTACATTATTTTGGTGAAAATTTCGAAGTGGAAAATTGTGGTAATTGTGATAACTGCCTGACACCTAAAAAACAGGTGGAGGCAAAAGAGCTGCTCGAGGCTGTTATAGAGACCGTCTTGGCACTCAAAGAGAATTTTAAAGTAGATTACGTTATAGATGTCCTTATGGGCAAGGAAACGGCCGAGATACAGTCGCACATGCACGACGAACTCGAGTGCTTTGGTTGTGGTGTCGACGAGGATCCCAAGCGTTGGAATGCGGTAGTGCGTCAGGCGCTCATAGCGGGCTATCTCGACAAGGACGTTGAAAACTATGGCCTCATAAAGGTTACAAGTGAGGGCCGTAAATTTCTCGATAACCCCAAATCGTTCAAGATTGTGGAGGACAGAGATTTTGCCGAGGTTGAGACCTTTGCACCGGCCGGTAGCACCTTTGCTGTGGATCCCGAGCTCTTTGCGATGCTCAAAAATTTGCGCAAGAAGCTTGCAAAACAGCTTGAGCTTCCCCCCTATGTGATATTCCAGGACCCCTCTCTGGAGGCTATGGCAACAACATATCCCATCACCTTCGACGAACTTAAAAATATACCCGGTGTGGGCGAGGGCAAGGCCAAACGCTACGGCGAGGAGTTTTGCGCGCTCATAAAGCGTCACTGCGAGGAAAACGAGATAGACCGTCCCGAAGACTTCCGCGTGCGCACCGTGGCCAACAAGTCGAAACTGAAGGTGAGCGTAATTAACGCTATAGACCGCAAGGTGGCGCTCGATGACCTCGCTATAAGCCGTGGCGTGGAGTTCGAAGAGTTGCTCGACGAGGTTGAGTCTATTGTATATTCAGGAACAAAGCTCAATATAGACTACTTCCTCGAAGAGATTATGGACGAGGAGAACGTACAAGAGATATACGACTACTTTAAAAACTCCGACACCGACAGCATAGACGCTGCGCTCGATGTCCTCGGCGCCGATTATAGCGAGGAGGAGATACGTCTTGTGCGTGTGAAGTTTATATCGGAGATGGGTAATTAAACAGAAGAAACAAAAAGTTAAATATATGAACGATTTTATTAAAGACAAGATTGCTATGGACGGCCTCACATACGACGATGTGTTGCTCATTCCCGCATACTCCGAGGTTTTGCCCAAGGAGGTTAGTATGAAGACTAAGTTTTCGCGTAACATCGACCTCAATATCCCGTTTGTTACAGCAGCGATGGACACTGTAACCGAGGCTAAGATGGCTATAGCCATAGCTCGTGAGGGTGGTATCGGTGTTATACACAAGAATATGTCTATAGCCGAGCAGGCGCATCAGGTGGCAATCGTTAAGCGTGCCGAGAACGGTATGATTTACGACCCTGTTACCATAAAGGTGGCTGCTACAGTTAAAGACGCTCTCGACCTTATGGCCGAATATCATATTGGTGGTATCCCCGTTGTCGACGAGGAGAAGAGACTTGTTGGTATCGTTACCAACCGCGACCTCCGTTTCGAGGTTAATATGAACCGCCCTGTGAGCGAGGTTATGACAAGCGAGAATCTTGTTGTTACTCACCAGAAGACCGATATGGAGTCGGCTGCAAAAATTTTGCGTGAGAACAAGATTGAAAAGCTCCCCGTTGTCGACAGCGACGGCAAGCTCATAGGTCTCATCACCTACAAAGATATCACAAAGGCCAAAGACAAACCTATGGCTTGTAAAGATGCTAAGGGTCGCTTGCGTGTTGCTGCAGGTGTCGGCGTTACTGTTGACGCTATGGACCGTATGCGCGCTCTTGTTGAGGCTGGTGTCGACGCTATCGTTATCGATACTGCACACGGCCACTCTGCAGGTGTTGTAAATAAGTTGAAAGAGGCAAAAGCTGCCTTCCCCCAGATTGATATAGTTGTTGGTAACGTAGCAACAGGAGAGGCTGCAAAGATGCTCGTCGAGGCGGGTGCCGACGCTGTTAAGGTTGGTATAGGCCCCGGCTCTATCTGCACCACACGTGTGGTTGCCGGTGTGGGTGTACCCCAGCTTTCAGCTGTATACGATGTGGCAAAAGCCCTTGAGGGTACAGGTGTTCCCTTGATTGCTGACGGTGGCTTGCGTTACTCGGGCGATGTTGTTAAGGCTCTTGCAGCAGGTGGTTATTGTGTGATGATAGGCTCGCTTGTTGCAGGTACCGAGGAGTCTCCCGGCAACACAATTATCTTTAACGGCCGTAAGTTTAAGGCTTATCGCGGTATGGGCTCTTTGGAGGCTATGGAGTGTGGCTCTAAGGATAGATACTTCCAGTCGGACACCGCCGACAAGAAAAAACTTGTTCCCGAGGGTATCGCAGCTCGTGTGCCCTATAAAGGTACTCTTCAGGAGGTTATATACCAGCTTGTGGGAGGTTTGCGTAGCGGTATGGGTTATTGTGGTGCCCCCGATATTGCAACCTTGCATAACGCAAAATTTGTACGTATAACAAACGCCGGCGTGCTGGAGAGCCACCCCCACGATGTTGCCATCACCAGCGAGGCTCCCAACTATAGCCGTCCCGAATAAAAAAATGAATATAAGTAAATACTTTTTGGCCATAGCGGCCCTCTTTACATGGTCAGCTCTCTTTGCACAAGAGAGCGACCCTGTGCTTATGAGGGTGGCCGGTACCGCAGTTACCCGCTCCGAGTTTGAGTATGCGTTCAACAAGAACAACACAGGGCAAGATGGTGCAGCATACTCTGTCGAGGAGTATCTGCCTATGTTTGTGAACTTTAAACTCAAGGTGGCTGAGGCCAAGGCGCAGAAGCTCGACACCCTTACATCTTTTAAAAAAGAGTATGAGAAGGATCGTGCAGCGTTTGCCGAAGAGTATCTCACCGACAAGGATTTTGTGGAGCTAGAGGCCTATCGCATCTTCTCGAAAGACTCATCGACTATAGGTAAGGATGGTATACTCAAAGTTATGCACCTTGCTATACCTGTGTCGCAGAAGGCTACCCCGCAAGAGGTTGCAGCAGCAAAGGCAAAGATGGACACTGCTTACGCGAAGTTGCAGAACGGCAGCTCTTTCGACGAGGTTGCGCTCTACATAGATATGCCGTTGACTTATCTGAGACCTGTCGAGATAATGCGCAGCCAGGTTTACGAGGAATTTGAAAAAGCTGCCTTTGCGCTTGCCGACGGGGAGTATTCAACGCCCTTCAGGTCTCCCGCCGCATATCATATTGTAAAGAGAATATCTACACGCCCCTTTGGAACTTTTGCACAGTATAAGAGGGCGATAATGCAGATGCTCGAGAAGGATAACATACAGAAAAAAGCCCGTCTAAAGAAGGGCACCGAGCTTGCAAAAGCATACGGTGGTAACATCACTCCCGAGGAGGCGCTTGCAAAAGAGAATAGTTTGCTCGAGAGTAAGTATCCCGAGTTTGGCAACCTTATGCGCGAGTATTACGAGGGGTTGCTCTTCTTCGAGGTTTCTAACCGCGAGGTTTGGAAAAAAGATGCCGACCAAGAGAAGGCTCTTGCAAAGTTCTTTAAGAAGAACAAGAAAAACTATAAGTTCGACACATCTCGTTTCCGCGGAGCGGTTGTTTTCGCAAAGACACAAGAGTTGCTCGATTCGGCAAAGCTTGTCTTTGCGGGCAAGACAAAAGATGAATACCGCAGCATAGCGTCGGAATATTTTAACAAAGAGGACAAACGCTCTCTTCGTTTGGAGCTTGGCGTGTTTGCCGTGGGCGACAACCCGTGGGTCGACAGCCTTGTTTTTAGCACGGGTGCCGGGGGTGATAAACGCGAAGACCTTCCTTATGTAGATGTTGTGGGGCAGGTGATAAACGCTCCCGAGCATTACACCGATGTTAAGAGCGCCGTGCTCGATGACTACAACAAATACAAAGAGGAAAAGTGGGTGAAAAAACTTCGTCGCAAGTACGATGTTGAAATAGATGAAGAGGTGCTAAAAACCGTTAATAATCACCACGAATAAACTCTATTTACTATATTTGCCGAATGAAAGTGACAAAAAAACTTTTTCTTCTAACTCTGTGTCCCCTCTTTGCGCTGCTAACATCGTGCAAAGAGGAGATACTCTACAAGGGGAAGACCCCTCTTGTGAGTGTGGGAAAAGAGTTTCTGTATAAAGAAGATGTGCAACGCTTCTACGAGGCTAACGTGCCCGTGGGCGATAGTGCCGAATATGTAAACGAGTACATAAACCGTTGGATAGAGGAGGCGCTTTTCTACGATGTTGCACGTCGCAATATACCCGTCACGGGCGAGGTGGAGAAGCTTGTAGAGAGTTACAAACGAAGCCTCATACTAAACCTCTATCAAGAGGGCTTGGTAGAGCAACGCTTGAGGTTGCAGGTTGCTGCCGAAGATGTGCAGGCTTTTTACGAGAAAAACAGCGTTATGTTTGAGCTCGAGGAGCCTATGATAAAGGCTCTCTTCTTGAAGGTACCCGTTTCTGCCCCCAAGCAGAATATGTTGCGCAAGTGGTATAAAAGCCGCGATGTGGAGGACCTTGAGAAACTCGAAAAGTATAGCCTTGCCAACGATGTTGTGTACGAGTATGCAGCCGAGGAGTGGGCGCGTGTTGCAGCCCTTGCCGAAAAGGCATGCCTGACGGTGGGCGACCTTATGCACCGCCTTGCACAAACCCCAAACATAGAATTTAGAGATAAAGAGTTTCTCTACTTTATATCGGCCGATTCTATTGTGCCGAAGGGGGCGCTGAAACCTCTCGAGCTTGTCGAAGGTGAGATACGCGACCTTGTTGTAAACTCCCTTAAGGCAGGCTTTATAAAGGAGAAAAAACGTAGCATCTACGAGGAGGCTTTGAAAAAAGGCACCATAGAGTATTATAAATAGAAAAGAGTGTACACGCTGTGGCGTGGCACTATAATTTGTATTTAATATGAGAAAATATATATTATCGTTTTTTTGTCTGCTTGCGTTGTGCAGCTCTCGCGCTCAAGACAACGTAATCGACAGAATAGAGTGGGTTGTGGGCGACAAGTCTATCTTGCGTTCCGATATTGAGGAGGCTATAAAATATTGGTCGCTTAATAACCGCAAATTCGACGGCGACCCCTATAGCATAGTGGGTGAGGATCTTGCCGTGCAACAGTTGTTTTTGCACCAGGCGGCGATAGATAGCGTCACAGTGAACGAAGCGCAGCTTATGCGCCAAGTTGATGCACAGCTCGACGAGTACATACAGCGTGCAGGCTCCAAGGAGAAACTCGAGGAGTACCAGAAGATGTCTATACGCAAAATACGCGAGATGCTCTACGATAACCTCTATAACTACAGCATGATGTCGATGATGCGCCAGAAGATTGTGGGCGAGATAAAGGTCTCTCCCTCGCTTGTGCGTCGTTACCTGGAGGCTCTCCCGCAGGATAGCGTGCCTTTTATTCAAGAGCAGGTGGAGGTGCAGATAATAACCGCTGAGCCCCCTGTCGATATAGATGAGATAGACCGCATAAAAGATGAGTTGCGAGAGTATACCGAGCGTGTTAATAACGGCGAGATAAGTTTCTCAACCCTTGCTTTGCTCTACTCCGAGGACCCCGGTAGTGCACGTCTTGGTGGTGAGCTGGGCTTTAAAGGACGTGGACAGTTTGTTCCCGAGTTTGCGACGGTTGCTTTTAACCTTACCGACCCTTCAAAGGTGTCGAAAATTGTAGAGACCGAGTATGGCTACCACATTATTCAGCTTATAGACAAGCGTGGCGACCGCGTGAATGTGCGCCACATATTGCGCAAGCCCTCGGTGTCGACACAGAGCATAAAAAAGATGATGCTGTCGCTCGACTCTCTTGCCTGCGAGATAAGAAAAGACTCTATAACCTTCGAGGATGCTGTTTATATGTTCTCTTACGACAAGGAGACAAACAATAACTATGGTATAATGTATAACAAACAGACCGGAGCGTCGCGTTTTCAGTTGCAAGACCTGCCTGTAGATGTGGCCCGCGTTATCGACGGTCTTGAGGTGGGCGAGGTTTCTTCCCCCTTCACAATGAGGCTCGATAACGGAAAAACAATTTGTGCTATAGTGAAGCTAAAGTCGAAGGTCGATGCTCACAAGGCCAATATAAAGGACGACTACGAGGTGCTGAAGGAGATGTATCAGAACAAGTTGGGTGAGGAACGCACAAATGAGTGGATACGCGAGAAACAGAAAAACGTTTATGTGCGTTTGAGCGGTGACGCAAAGAAAGAAGACTTTAAATATCCAGGTTGGGTGTTCTACGAGGATAAAAAATAAAATTTGAGCCTATGACGAGAATAAAATTTTTAATATTATCTCTCCTGCTGGTGTCGTTTGCCTCTGCGCAAAGCCCTAGTGGGGTTGCTTCGCAGGCTCAAGAGAGCGACACGCTGCAGCAAAAGAAACGCACCTACGTGTATCTTCTGCACGCCGACACCACAAAGTTCGACAAGGTGCGTGTGCCCGATGCTTTTATCCTTGTGGGCGATGTCTCTTTCCGTCGCGACAGTATGTATATGTACTGCGACAGCGCCTATTTTTTCACTAAGAAAAACTCAGTGCAGGCGTTTGGGCACGTGAAGATGGAGCAGGGCGACACCCTCTTCCTCTACGGCGACTATCTCGACTACAATGGCGACACCAACCTCGCCCGCGTGCGCAATAATGTGAAGCTTGTAGACAAAAACACTGTTCTCGAGACCGACAGCCTCGACTTTGACCGAAACACAAACCGAGGCTACTACTTTAATGGCGGCTCGCTCTTCGACGGTGAGAGCACCCTCGATTCCCATTTTGGAGAGTATCGCGTGGGCACAAAGGTGGCGGTCTTCAACAACGATGTAAATTTGCAAAACCCGCAGTTTACTATGCAGTCCGACACGTTGCAGTACAACACCGCAACAAGGGTGGCTACTATACTGGGCCCCACAAATATATACAACGGGGTCGATAACCGCGTTTATTCGGAAAAGGGTATATACAACACCGTGGCGCGCAAGGCAACCTTGCTCAACCGCTCGGTGCTCTACAACGGAGAAAGAAACATCACCGCCGACTCCATATACTACGATATGGCAGCTGGGGTGAGCGAGATATTTGGCAATATTATTTATGTCGACCCCGACAATAAAAATATGCTCACCGGCGAGTATAGCTATATGAACGAGATTGTCGACTCGGCTTATGTAACCGATCGTGCCGTGGTTGTGGACTTTTCGCAAAAAGACTCTCTCTACCTCCACGCCGACACTATTTGGGCCGTGAGTGCCAACCTCAATACCGACTCTCTCTACAGGGCCATAAGGGCTTGCCACAAGGTGCGCGCTTTTAGCGAGTCTATGCAGGCTGTTTGCGACTCTCTTGTGTTCGACTCGCGCGACTCTTGTATGACTATGTATAAAGACCCCATCTTGTGGAACGGGGGCATACAGCTTGTGGGCGAGGAGATAAAGATGTATATGGACAGCTCCTCAATAGATTGGGTGCACGTTATAAACCAAACTCTCTATGCCGAAAAGATGGATTCAGTGAACTACAACCAGATAAACGGCCGTGAGATGAGGTTCTATTTTGATAATGGCAAGCTTAGTACTATGCACGTTATAGGTGGTGCACACGTCGTTTACTTCCCTATGGACAACGACAGCATCATTATGGGTATGAACACAACCGCCGCCGGCAAAATTTCGGCCTATATGAAGGATGGGCAGATGGACAGAATCGTTATCCCCAATAATTCCAAAGGTGTCTTCTACCCCTTGAGCAAGGCTCCGGTCAAGGAAAAATATCTCGACAACTTTGCGTGGTTCGACTATGTGCGCCCCACAAGCAAGGATGATATATTTAACTGGCGCGGCAAGGCAAAGGATATGATGCTTAAGGTTATTAACCGCGAGGCTATCCCCCTGCCCACGCTCGACAGGTTTAATAGTAAAAAATAGAGTTGCGATGGGCTTTTTCAAGATGGGTGCTCCTCGCAAATTTGAGCACAAGTATATTTATGTTGACGAGCGTCGCGAGAAGCTCGATAAAATCGTGAACAATGCAAAGCGTGACCTTGGTATGTTGCCTCCCGAGGAGAGTACCTACAAGGAGCGCCTGCAGGGGGTGTTCCAAAACTCTACCACGCACCTTAAACGTCGCAAGCAAAGCGACGGCCATTTTAAAACCCCTACACTTATAGTGGGCTTGCTTGTCGCCCTTTATGTTTTACACTATCTACTAACAGGCTCTTGGGCTTTATAAAAAACTTGCAATGCAGGATATAATACATTTATTACCCGATTCCGTTGCCAACCAAATAGCTGCGGGTGAGGTGGTGCAGCGCCCCTCCTCTGTGGTTAAGGAGCTTATGGAGAACGCTATAGACGCCGGAGCAACCAAGGTGCAGGTCCTTGTTAGCGATGGTGGGCGCACTCTTATACAGGTTATAGATAATGGTGTGGGTATGTCCGAGACCGATGCGCGCCTCTCCTTTGAGCGCCACGCAACATCCAAGATAAAACGTGCCGAGGATCTCTTTGCACTCAATACTATGGGCTTCCGTGGTGAGGCACTTGCTTCTATTGTGGCGGTGTCGCAGGTGGAGCTTGTAACCCGCAGAGCCGACGACGAACTTGGCACGCGCATAGCTATGTCGGGCTCTCAACTAGAGCTGCAGGAAGCTGTTGCGGCGCCTGCCGGCAGTAACTTTAAGGTGAAAAACCTTTTCTACAACATACCCGCACGTCGCAAGTTTTTAAAATCCACTCAAACCGAGCTTAATAACATAGTTTCGGAGTACGAAAAGGTGGCCCTTATAAACAGCGATGTAGAGTTTTCTCTCTTGCACAACGGTGTGGAGCTTTCGCTGTTGCCCGCATCATCTTTTCGTCAGAGGATAGTTAATATCTTCGGCAAGAAGATAAACACGCAACTAGTGGAGGTGTCGGTCGATAGCACGCTTGTTAAGATAAAAGGCTTTGTGGGCTTCCCCGAGAGTGCTCGCAAGAAAGGTGCGTTGCAATATTTCTTTGTTAACGGGCGATATATGCGTCACGCCTATTTTGCAAAGGCCGTGCAAGAGGCCTATCAAAATCTTATACCGGCGGGCGAGCAGGTGCCTTTCTTCCTCTGTTTCAACGTAGATCCTTCGCAGATAGATGTGAATATACACCCCACAAAAACAGAGATAAAGTTCGAGGACGAGCCCAATTTGTGGAAGATTATTCTTGCGGCGGTGCGCGAAGCGCTTGGGCGTTTCAACGTGGCGCCGGCTCTCGATTTTAACTCCGACGAGGTGCCCGAAATTCCGGTGATGGAGAGCTTCGAGAAAGAGGAAAGAGCCTCTCTTTCGGCTCCTGTAATATCTTACGACCCCTCTTACAACCCCTTTAAGAAAAATGCCCCCGAGTATCGCAAGGCCGATAACTCGTGGTGGGAAAATCTATACAACCAGGGAGAAGAGCATACGGTGAACGAAGATGTGCCCTCGCTTCAGGGCGACGACGTTCCTCTCTCCTCTCTGCCCGATATATCCCCGGCCTTTGCGTCCCAGGAATATGTGCCCCTTGCGCAGTACAAAGGACAGTATATCCTTGTGTCGTCGGGCGAAGGCTTGTTGCTTGTGCATCAACGCCGTGCCCACGTAAGGGTGCTCTTTGAGAGGTACAAAGCGCAGCTCTACAACAAGCGTGGGCACTCACAAGGCCTGCTTTTCCCCGAGCGTGCCGACTTCTCTCTAAACGAGAGCCTTGCGCTCGAGGGTATAACCGAGGAACTTACCTCCTTGGGCTTCGACCTCTCCTCGCTTGGTGGCGGTAGTTATGCCATCAATGCCGTGCCTGCAGGGCTCGATGGTGTGGAGCCTGTGGCGCTTTTGAGCGATATTGTAGCTTCTGTGCTTGAGCAGACCGGTGAAGCGCGCGAGAAAATTTACGAAAAGATAGCCCTCTCAGTGGCAAAACAGATGTCGATAGCGGTGGGGCAGGTACTCTCGGCAGGCGAGATGGAGACTCTTGTTGCAGAGCTTTTCGAGACCACTATGCCGCAGCACACCCCCGATGGTTTGCCGGTTATTTACCTGTTTGGCGACAGCGAAATTGATAAAAAATTCAAGCGTTAAGGATAATTTTTAGCGGCGACCGTTAAAAAATGTTAACAATTGTGCTTTTTATATAATATATTCATATACATTTACAAAAAAAAAGTAATTTTGCACTTGTAAACATGGGTTACTATGGGTTGTTTGCTACGCAGATGGTGTGTGAGGCAAACTTTTTGACCATACCTAGCGTTTACGTTGAATAAAGAATGAAATAACAATTTTTATAGATCTAATTAGTTTAAGTATGAAAAAGTTTATGATTTCACTGGCTATTGCCAGCATTGCAATGGTTTCTTTTGCACAGGAAACTGTTAGCGAGGTCGTAATCCCCACAAAAAAGGGTCAGGTTGTGACAAACTCTTTCGGTAGCAACTGGTTCTTGGGTGTTAACGGCGGTCTTAATTTCTACAACGGCGTGTACACACACGGTGAGTCTCCTTTGAAGCACCTTACTCCCGCGCTTCAGGTTTACGCAGGTAAATGGCACACTCCCGGTTTCGGTTGGAGAGTAGCTTACAACGGTTTGAACGTTCAGACATATGCTCCTGCGCCTCACAGAACATTTATGAACTTCCACTTCGACGCGATGTTCAACTTGAGCAACCTCATTTGTGGTTACAACGAGGAGCGCATTTGGAATGTTATTCCTTTCCTCGGTGGAGGTTGGGCTGGTAGAAAAGTATTTGGTGGCGACGATATCACCGGTACTCTTACAGCTAACGTAGGTTTGATTAACTCTTTCCGTGTTTCTAAGCACTGGGCTATCAACCTCGAGCTCTCTACAACTTTCTTGCGTAACGGCTTCAGCGGTCAAGTAGGTAGCAATGGTCACGATATGATGTTTGCTGCTCTCGCTGGTGTTACATACAAATTCAACAAGGTAGGTTGGGATGCTGCTGCTGACGTAGACGCTATCATGGCTATGAACGCTGCTGCTCTTGCTGAGCTCAACACTCAGTTGCAGGCTAAAGAGTCTGAGAACGCAGGTTTGAAGAACCAGCTCGCTGCTGCTAAGAATAGCTTGGTTGCTGCTCAGGCTGCTTTGAAAGAGTGCGAGGGCAAGCTCACAAACGTATCACAGTCTGTATTCTTCTCTTTCAACTCTTCTAAGATTGCTTCTAAGAAAGAGATTATCAACCTCCAGAGCCTTGCTGACGCTGTTAAGAACTCTAACGCTAAGTTGGCTGTTGTTGGTTACGCTGACAGCGCTACCGGTTCTGCAGATTACAACCAGAAACTCTCTGAGGCTCGTGCAAACGCAGTTGCTGAGAAACTCATCGAGATGGGTCTTCCCCAGGATAAGATTATCGTTGAGGGTAAAGGTGGTGTAGCGGCTGAGAAACCCGCACGCTTGAACCGTCGCGTAATCATCTCTGTTGTTGAATAATTAAAGTTATCACATAATAGTGAGTGAGCAGGCTTTTGGCCTGCTCGCATTTTTTTTATCCCGCCTTGTTGTCCCTTTTCGCAAATTCTTTTTAAAATAATTGGTAAAAAATTTGGTGGTTATAAAAAAAGGATGTACTTTTGCATCGCAATTAAGAATTGCGCACTTATTGGACGTTTAGCTCAGCTGGTTTAGAGCATCTGCCTTACAAGCAGAGGGTCGGCGGTTCGAATCCGTCAACGTCCACCAAGAAATATTTTATTGGACGTTTAGCTCAGCTGGTTTAGAGCATCTGCCTTACAAGCAGAGGGTCGGCGGTTCGAATCCGTCAACGTCCACTCAGTTACGAAACCTACGCATCGAAGCGCAGGTTTTTTTGTTTTTATCCTCCTGCGTACCTTATTATATAATAATTTTTGTAAACTTTATCGCAACAATAGGTGTTTATGGGTAAAAAGTACTATTTTTGCAAAGAATTTACTAAAGTGTAAAATGCGTGTGTTGTGCGGTTTTGTTTGTTGCCGCATATTCGGCGCCTTATGGTATAAAATAATTATTACACAGATATGGAATTGAATATTTTAACAGCAGTTTCACCCATCGATGGGCGTTACAGAGGCAAGACCGATGCGCTTGCAGAGTATTTTTCGGAATATGCGTTGATGAAGTATCGCGTGTTCGTGGAAATTGAGTATTACATAGCGTTGTGCGAGCTTCCCATCCCCCAGTTGGCTGGCGTGGATTCTGCGCTCTTCCCCAAATTGCGCGAGATATACTCGGCGTTTACAACCGAGGATGCTTGCCGCATAAAAGAGATAGAGAAGGTTACAAACCACGATGTTAAGGCTGTTGAATACTTTATAAAAGAGAAGTTCGATGCTATAGGCGGGCTCGATGCTTACAAGGAGTTTGTGCACTTTGGCCTTACATCGCAAGATATAAACAACACCTCTATACCTTGCTCTATAAAAGATGCACTTGAGAAGGTTTATTACCCTGCGATAGAGGAGCTCATAGCACAGCTCAAAGAGTATGCCGAGGCCTGGAAAGATATACCTATGCTTGCTCGTACTCACGGCCAGCCTGCGTCGCCCACCCGTTTGGGCAAGGAGGTTATGGTGTTTGTGTATCGCCTCGAGACACAGCTTGCCGAGCTTAAAAAATGCGTTATATCGGCAAAGTTTGGCGGTGCAACAGGTAATTTTAACGCTCACAGCGTAGCCTATCCCTCGGTCGATTGGGTAGCTTTTGCCAACAAGTTTGTTGCCGAAAACTTGGGCTTGCAGCGCGAGCAGTACACAACACAGATATCGAACTACGATAATCTTGCAGCTCTTTTCGATGCTATGCGCCGCATAAACATCATCATTATGGATATGGACAAAGACTTTTGGCAGTACATATCTATGGAATTCTTCAAGCAGAAGATTAAGGCCGGCGAGGTGGGCTCAAGCGCTATGCCTCACAAGGTTAACCCCATAGACTTTGAGAACAGTGAGGGTAACCTTGGTATTGCCAACGCTATACTCGACCACCTGTCGATGAAATTGCCCATCTCTCGTTTGCAGCGCGACCTCACCGACTCTACCGTTTTGCGTAACGTGGGTGTGCCTATGGGTCATATGATGATAGCTGTAAAGAGCTCGCTCGTGGGCTTGCGCAAGTTGCTTCTTAACGAGAAGGCTATATACAACGAGCTCGACAACTGCTGGAGCGTGTGTGCCGAGGGTATACAAACCATACTCCGTCGCGAGGCTTACCCCAACCCCTACGAGGCTCTCAAGGCTCTCACCCGCACCAACGAGGGTATAAACCAAAATACTCTGTTGCAGTTTATCGACACTCTCGATGTTGCCGAGAACATAAAAGAGGAGTTGCGCCGCATAACTCCCCACACCTACACAGGAAGATAATTAAATTTGGGCCGTGAGGCTCGTAAAAAATATTATAAATGGATAATTTTAGAGAAAGACGCTCGGACAATAACACCCGAGGTGGGCGCCGAGAGCGCAAGTCGTTCAATCCTAACTTTAACGGGGAGAACAGAGTAAATACACGTTCGCGTTACGGAGCTCCGTCGGAGGGTCGCCCGCAGTTTGCGCGCACAGAGCGTCGAGGAAATTTTGAACAGGGTGGCGAGTTTGGTCGCTACAAGTCCTACAACAAGCCTGGCCGTAGCTTCGATAGTGAGAACAACGGTGGCCGCGCTCCTTTTGGTGGTGGTCGTCCCTCGCAGCAGGGCAACTATCGTGGTGCTTCTAACGGAACATACGGAGCCGAGCAGCGCCCCTCATACGGTGCGCGTGGCACACGCAAGGCTTACGACCCCAACGCAAAGTATAGCGCCAAAAAGCGTATAGTATATAAGGAGGCTGCTATAGACCCCAACGCTCCCGTGCGTTTGAACAAATATCTTGCAAATGCAGGTATCTGCTCGCGTCGCGAGGCCGACAGCTACATAGAGGCAGGTCTCATCACCGTAAACGGTGTTGTGGTTACAGAGCTTGGTACAAAAGTAACTCCGGGCGACGATGTGCGCTTCAACAGCGAGCGTGTTAACCCCGAGCGCAAGGTTTATGTGCTTCTTAACAAGCCCAAAGATTGTGTAACAACCGTCGACGACCCGCAAGAGCGCAAAACCGTGCTCGACTGCTTGCGTGGCATTGGCAAGGAGAGAATATACCCCGTTGGTCGTCTCGACAGAAACACTACCGGTGTGCTTCTTCTCACAAACGACGGCGACCTTGCTTCCAAGCTCACACACCCCAAGTTTATGAAGAAAAAGGTGTACCACGTTACCTGCGACAAGAACGTTGCGATGTCCGATATGGACTTGTTGGTAAACGGTATAGAGCTCGAGGATGGCAACGTGTATGCCGACGAGGTTACATACGTTAACGAGGCCGACCGCTCACAGATAGGTATAGAGATACACTCGGGCAAAAACCGTATTGTGCGCCGTATGATGGAGCACCTCGGTTACAAGGTGCAGAAGCTCGACCGCGTGCTCTTTGCCGGCCTTACAAAGAAAAACCTTAAACGTGGCGACTGGCGTTACCTCACCGAGAAAGAGGTGAACATGCTTCGTATGGGAGCTTATGAGTAAAAAGTTCAAACAGACACAAATATAAACGATGGAAACTATAAAAAGAACAAAGATAGCCGACCTGCTCAAGAGCAAGGCCTTCGGCACTGCAGTTAACGTAAAAGGTTGGGTGCGCACACGTCGCAACAGCAAACAGGTAGCCTTCGTTGCACTTAACGACGGCTCTACAATAAACAACGTGCAGATAGTTATTGATGCCGACAAGTTCGACGAGGAGCTTGTGAAGCAGTTTACAACAGGCGCTTGCTTGTCGGTAAACGGTACACTCGTCGAGTCTATCGGTGGTGGTCAGTCGGTAGAGGTGCAGGCAACAGAGATAGAGTTGCTCGGTGGTTGCGACAGCACTTATCCCTTGCAGAAGAAGGGACAGACTATGGAGTATATGCGCACCGTGGCTCACTTGCGCCCCCGTACAAACACCTTCGGCGCGGTGTTCCGCATACGTCACAATATGGCCTACGCTATACATAAATTCTTCCACGACAAGGGCTTCTACTACTTCCACACCCCACTCATCACAGCTTCAGACTGCGAGGGTGCAGGCCAGATGTTCCAGGTTACAACTATGAACCTTTACGACCTGAAGAAAGACGAGAACGGTAGCATAAAGTACGACAGCGACTTTTTTGGCAAGCAGGCAAGCCTCACCGTGTCGGGCCAGCTCGAGGGTGAGCTCGCAGCTACAGCGTTGGGCGCAATATATACCTTCGGCCCCACCTTCCGTGCCGAAAACTCAAATACTCCTCGCCACCTTGCAGAGTTCTGGATGATAGAGCCCGAGGTTGCCTTCAACGACATATTCGACAATATGGAGCTAGCCGAGGAGTTTATAAAATATTGCGTGCAGTGGGCTCTAGACAACTGTATGGAGGATATAACCTTCCTCAACAATATGTTCGACAAGGAGCTCATCGAGCGTTTGCGTTCTATCGTGAACACCGAGTTTGTGCGTTTGAGCTACACTGACGGTATAAAAATTCTTGAGGACGCTGTTGCCGGCGGTCACAAATTTGAGTTCCCCGTATACTGGGGTGTTGACCTCGCGTCTGAGCACGAGCGTTACTTGGTTGAAACACACTTTAAACGCCCCGTTATCCTCACCGACTATCCCAAGGATATAAAAGCCTTCTATATGAAGCTCAACGACGACGGAAAAACCGTTCGCGCTATGGATGTTCTCTTCCCCAAAATCGGCGAGATTATCGGTGGCTCGGAGCGTGAGGCCGACTACGACAAGTTGCTCGCACGCATCGAGGAGATGAACATACCTATGAAGGATATGTGGTGGTATCTCGACACACGCCGCTACGGCTCTTGCCCCCACTCGGGCTTCGGCTTGGGCTTTGAGCGTTTGTTGCTTTTTGTTACCGGTATGTCGAATATACGCGATGTGATACCCTTCCCCCGCACCCCGAACAACGCAGAATTCTAATTTAAAAAGAAGAGCGAGCTATGAACAACCGATATTGTGTAATTATGGCAGGCGGTACAGGCACACGCTTGTGGCCGTTGAGCCGAAAAGAAAACCCCAAACAGTTTCACGACCTCTTGGGGTGTGGTCGCACCTTGCTACAGCAAACGTTCGACAGGTACAGTCGTGTTGTTCCTCGCGAGAATATAATAGTTTCAACTCACGTCGACTACACCGATGTTGTGCGTGAGCAGCTGCCCGAGCTGCCCGAAGAGCAGGTGCTCCACGAGCCCGCTTTCCGTGGCACAGCTCCCAGCATAGCCTATGTGGCTTGTCACATACGCACCCTCAACCCCAACGCAAATATTGTGGTTGCGCAGGCCGACCAACTTGTGCTCAACGAGGAACTTTTTGTGGAGACCATAGGCCGAGGACTCGATTTTGTAGAAAACCACAACAAACTTGTGGTTGTAGGTATAAAACCCACGGTGCCCGAGACACGCTACGGCTACATACAGGCCGACACCCCCATAGAGGGTGTGGAGGCTATGTATAACGTGCGCACCTTCACCGAAAAGCCCGAGTATGAGTTTGCGAAGATATTTATGGAGAGCGGTGAGTTTTACTGGAACTCTGGTATCTACATATGGAACGTAAACACCATAATTGAGACTATGAGCACCTACCTGCCCAATATGATGAATGAGCTCGAGAAGGTGTTCCGCGAGATACCCTTGCGCGACGAGCGTCGCAAGCGTGGCTACGAAATTTACACCTCGTTCCCCACAGCCTCTATGGATATGAGCGTTATGGAGCGCGCCGACAATGTGTGCTTGCTTGTGGGTGAGTTTGGCTGGGCCGATATAGGTACCTGGGACACTCTCTACAGCACGCTCCCCAAGGATGCAACGGGTAACGTGGTTATGCAGTCGCGCACGCTCAAGTATGACAGCCACAACAATGTGGTTTCGGCTCCCGAGGGAAAGCTTGTGGTTATGCAAGATATTGAAGACCTGCTTGTTGTCGACAACGGTAACGTGCTTATGCTCTGCAAAAAGGGTAGCGAGAAGAATATAAGAAAATTCTTAAACGATGTGCGTATGAAGCTTGGCGAGGATTTCTTGTAACCCCGCTCGTTTCTATAAAAAGAGAAACTTTGCAATGCCCGGCAGGGTGTTGCAGAACAAAAATAAAAGCCTCGATGTTTTTTAAGGGTTGCTTTGCAAGTGTGTGTGCAGGGCAACCCTTTTTTTGCTCACCAGCAAAAGTTGTGAGGAGCAAAAAGCCTTTAACTCAATTTCTCGGTGTTGTTTGGCGGTAGTTATTTATAAATTTATTTAATCTCCTTTCTGTGCCGACAGAAAGGAGCAAAGAGCTCTGTGTATAAGGCGCTTTTTTAACGAAAAACATAGTTGAAGTTTTTGGGGCTCCGGAATTAAGCTCTGCTTAATCGACAATGCTTGCAGCAAATGGTAGCGCGTAGCGCGGGTTGCGAATAGCAAGCATTGTCAATGCGTCTTTGGTAGCATCATCTAAT
>JAZKYU010000019.1:0-61748 GCA_045612305.1 Bacteroidaceae bacterium | reverse complement strand
GCAGGAACTGAAGAAATATATCCATTATTACAATAATGACAGAATAAAACTGAGACTAAAAGGAAAGAGTCCGGTGCAATACCGAACTCTTTACCAATAATACTTTTATTAATCCGTCCAACTTTTTGGGGTCAGATCACAAACAGGTGCTCCTTATTTTTATATCAATAATGTATTGATGTTTTTTATTCGATAATGCCTTCACCTTCCTCAAGGTTAAAATCTTCTATCCCTTCGTTTATGGAGTTTGATATATCGTCCATAGCATCGTCGGTGGTGCGCATTGTTTGAACTTCGAGCAAGATGTCGAACAAGGGGTTGTTGTCGGGGTCTTTGCTCTCTGCGGGCACTGCTGCTATCAAGTCGGCAAGCTCCTCGTTGTCGAAAAGGTCGCTGTATTGAACGAGAAGGAAGAGCCCCACCATGTTGTCGATGTTGTCTACGATGGTGTTTTGGATGTAGGCCATAGCCTCGTGTTGTATACTGTCGTTCTTTGTGTATATCAAGGCTTTGCTCTCATCGCTCAAAGTGCTGTCGCGGTAGATTTTGTCCTGCAAATTAAGCATCTTAATCACATAGCTCTCGAGCGAGTCTTCGATCTGTATGTTCAGGTCGTTCATCGGCGTGCCTGTGATGTTGCTGTAATTTAGAGCAATATCGGCTGTAATTTCTCCACCCTCGAGGAAGAAGAGCGCGTATATGGGGCTCTCCTCCTTGGGGTAGCTTATGTAGTATATTTTACATCCGTCTTGCTTGCCGGTAAACTGAAACTGCCCGTTGGTGATGGTGGTTGTTGCAACGGCTGTAAAGTCGATACCGTTGTTCGAATAACCAAGCTGCACGCTGTCGCCGTCGGCTGCACCTTCAATTGTTCCCGTGATTTTATACTCGGGAGCGCTGCAAGCAAATAATGTTATTGCTGCGAGGAGTGATATTATTATCTGTTTCATTCTCTATTAACAAATTAGCAGATGTATTGTTTGCTAATTGACTGGTTGTTGAGAACGCACTCGATAGCCTCGGCAAAAATTCCGGCGATAGAGATTTGTTTTACTTTGGGGCAACCACGGTCGTAGGGGATGCTGTTTGTGAAAACAATCTCCTCCATAGATGACTCGCGTACACGCTCAGAAGCATTACCCGACATAATGCAGTGCGATGCTATGGCGCGTACCGATTTTGCACCGTTCTCCATCATGAGGTTTGCTGCTTTTGATATTGTGCCGGCTGTGTCTACGATGTCGTCAACAAGTACAACGTTCTTGTCTTTTACATCACCGATAATTTGCATAGTGTCTACAACGTTTGCCTTTGCGCGTGTTTTGTGGCAGAGCACGAGGGGCACGCCCAAGCATTTAGAGTAAGCGCTAGCACGTTTTGAACCACCTACGTCGGGTGTTGCAATTACAAGGTTGTCGAGCTTGAGTGAGTTGATGTAGGGCACGAACACCATAGATGCATACAAGTGGTCTACGGGGATGTCGAAGAAACCTTGAATCTGGTCGGCGTGCAAGTCCATAGTGATGATGCGGCTAACACCTGCTACGCTCAAGAGGTCGGCAACAAGCTTTGCGCCTATAGAAACACGGGGCTTGTCTTTGCGGTCCTGACGTGCCCAACCAAAGTAGGGCATAACGGCTACGATGCTTTTTGCCGATGCACGTTTTGCTGCATCAACCATAAGGAGCAGTTCCATGAGGTTGTCAGAGTTGGGGAAGGTCGACTGCACGAGGAATACGTTCTTTCCGCGGATAGACTCTTCGTAAGAAACGGCAAACTCACCGTCGGCAAAATAGGTTGTGTTCATCTGTCCTAGTTCGCACTTGAGCTCTTTGCAAATTTCTTCGGCAAGGTAACGTGATTTTGTACCTGCGAACACCATGTAGGGAGTATTGTTCATAATATAGCTGGTTAAATGTTTATATTTTTATATTCTTTCTTAATTAAAAAAATTAAAGCTTGTCGACTACTTTTTTGAGTCGTTTAAAACGATCGAGAAGTTCTGTGTAGTCGGTAGAGCGGCAGGGGTCGAAGTTTGCCCATAGCTGCTCGTTGAGTATTACACCGCCGAAACCGTAGGCGGGCAAACGCTTGAGGTTGTTCTCGTCGAAATTTCCGTAGGCCCAAGTTTTCTTGTTTATCATCTTCTTGCCTATCTCGTTGAGCTCGTTGCTCTGGTGGAAGGTGCGCCCCAGGGGACCGAAGCATACTATGTCGTAGATGCTACGCAGGTTGGCAAGCTCTGTGAGGTTGTGAGCATAGCCCACAAGCTTCCCTCTCTCGTCGCCTATGGGGAGGTTTGAGTCCAGAGAGAAAAGTGTACCGGCTAGCTTATACTCTTGCATAAGGCGGCCGTTGCACGAAAATATGCGCTTGTGATATTTTGTGGGGATAAGGCTTAACAACCTCTCTATGAATTGCGGGTGGGGGTAGGACTTGTAGAGAAACAAAAAATCTAGCCCCTCTTCGAATAGTCGGGTAATTATTTTGTCTTCCTCGACAAAAAATGTCGGTTTTGTGGCTACAGCCAGTTTCATAGTCTTATATTATGGTATGGGTTTCTTTTTGCAAAAGTAATAATTTTTATTATAACGAGCACGAATAAAAATGACAATTATTTTACTTTTTTTAATAATGTATCCTCTTTTTGTGGTTTATTCTGCTGTTTTTGTTGTTTTTCGTGTTTGCACCCTCGTGGCAAGGAACAAAAAAGGGCTCTTTATCGTTAAACGGTAGAGTAACAATTAAAAAAAAGAATTATGGCAAAAGAGAGTATTTTGATATTGAGGCAGCGCATAGAGGTACCCGAGTTGCTTAAACAGCTCAATGCTGCACTGAGCGAAGAGTGGCTCGCTTATTATCAATATTGGGTGGGTAGCTTTGTGGTAGAGGGGGCTATGCGTTCCGATGTTCAGCGAGAGTTTGAGGAACACGCTCTCGAGGAGTATAACCACGCAAAATTGCTTGCCGATCGCATTATTCAGCTGGAGGGCGTTCCTGTGCTCGACCCTGCGCAGTGGATTATGCTTGCGCGTTGCAAATATTCGCCCCCTATAAAGAGCGATGTGATAACCCTGCTGAGGGAGAATATTGCGGCAGAGCGTTGTGCTGTGATACGTTACGAGGAGATAGCAAACTTTACAAATAACATAGATTATACCACTTGTGATATAGCCAAGCGCATTATGGCCGAAGAGGAGGAGCACGAGCAGGACCTGCAAGATTGTTTGCGCGATGTGGAGTGGATTATGCAGGCTATGGAGGTTAAGTGTTGATGTAACAAGAGTGAGAAACGCTGCTGCGTTTCTCACTCTTTGGTATGCGGCGCGGGGTGTTTTTTACTCCTCGTCCAAAAATCTTTTTGTTATGGGGTGATACTCCTCTATGCGACGGTCGCGCAAGAAGGGCCACCACTGACGCACCTCTTCGCTGCGTTTGAGGCTTACCTCTACAACCTCAATTTGTTCCTCCTCGCCAAAGTGTGCGATAAACTCGCCTTGGGGGCCGGCGATGAAGCTGTGACCCCAAAATTGTATGCCGTTTGTCATACCCGAAGGGTCGGGCTCGTGGCCGCAACGGTTTATAGCTATAACGGGTAGACCGTTTGCTACAGCGTGGCCGCGTTGTACGGTTTGCCAAGCTCCAAGCTGGCGTGCCTTCTCTTCGGGGGTGTCGCTACTTTCCCAGCCTATAGCTGTGGGGTAGATGAGAAGGTCGGCTCCGCGTAGTGCCATAAGGCGTGCTCCCTCGGGGTACCACTGATCCCAACAAACTTGCACGCCCAGCGTGCCGATGCTTGTCTTTATGGGGCGGAAGCCTATGTCGCCTGGGGTGAAGTAGAATTTTTCGTAGTATGCGGGGTCGTCGGGGATGTGCATCTTGCGATACTTGCCGGCGATGCTTCCGTCGCTGTCGAAAACTACGGCGGTGTTGTGGTAGAGCCCTTTTGCGCGTGCTTCGAAGAGTGATGTTACAAGTACTACGTTGCACTTGGCAGCTACCTTGCTGTAAAAATCGGTCGAGGGACCGGGGATGGGCTCGGCGTATGAGAAGTTTGCTGTAGACTCTACCTGGCAAAAGTAGGGTGAGTTGTGAAGTTCTTGCAACATCACAAGCTGTGCTCCTTGCTGTGCTGTGCGGCGTATGGCTGCGGCAAGTTTCTCTTTATTGCTTTCGATGTCAGCGCTTATTGCGAGCTGAATCATACCAACTTTTATTGTATTCATAGGGTCTTGTTGTTTGCGGTTAAAGAAGGGGGTATTGCATGGTGACGCAGTGCAGCGAGCCGTGCTGTTTTATTAGCGCGCGGCAATCTATGCCCACAATCTCGTATGTGGGGAAGGCTTGCTGCAACACCTCGGCGGCGCGTGCGTCGTTGTCGGGCTGTGCGTATGTGGGGTAGAGCACGGCGTTGTTCATTATGAGGAAGTTTGCGTATGTTGCTGGCAAACGCTCGCCCTCTTCGTCGTATATGGGCGCGGGAGAGGGCAGGGGTAGCAAGCGGTAGGGCTCTCCTGTCTTTGTGCGGAAGGTGGCAAGTTGCTCCTCCATCTTTTTGAGGCAGGCGTCTTGCGCGTCGCCTTCGGTGCCGGGTTGCATATACACGATGGTGTTGTCGGGGGTGAGGCGTGCGAGGGTATCTATGTGGCCGTCGGTGTCGTCGCCCACGAGCTCGCCGTAGTCGAGCCACAGCACGCGTTCGCTGCCAAGACGGTTGCAGAGCTCTTTTTCAAGATACTCTTTGCTGGTGAGGTTGCGGTTGGGGGCTGTGAGGCAGCAGGTTGTGGTGAGCACTGTGCCTTCGCCGTCGCTCTCTATGGAGCCGCCTTCGAGCACAAAGTCGTTCATATCGCGGTACTCTCCCTCGACTATGCCTGCATCGAAGAGTTTTTTGTTTATCGCGTTGTCGAGCGTGGCTTCAAACTTCTTGCCCCAACCGTTGAAGCAAAAGTCGAGATAGCAGGGCTTGTCGCCGCCTGCAAGGGTTATGAAGGCGTGGTCGCGTGCCCAGGTGTCGTTGGTGTCGCACGTAAAAAGGGTTATGTTCTCCATCGTGGCGCCGGCTTTTTGCAACGTGTCGGCTGTTTTCCCCTTATTGGGGGTGACGATGAGGAGCTTCTCGCGCTGGCTTATGGCCTTTGCAAGCTCTGTAAAACACTCTTCAACCTCTTGCAACATATAGGCCCAGTCGCTTTTTTCGTGTGGCCAGGTTAGTTGCACAAAGGCTTGCTCGTGCCACTCGGCGGGTAAATAAAGTTTATTGCTCATACTTTTCTTTTTCTGTCGAAGAAGGGGTTTTTCGATGAAGCACTCACGGGTATCGCTATGAGGTAGTTACACCCCTTCATCCACCCGAGTTGCAGGGCTGCGTAGCCTGCAGAGTACATAACGCGTGTGTCGAGGCGAAGGTCTGCTGCTGTTGCGCAAGCCGAGCCTACAGCGATACCTACGTCGATGGTGTTCATAGCGCAGGGCACGCCTGCGGGGCGGCTGTCGCAAGTGGGGCATCCACAGTATGCGCAGTTGAGCATCATAGGCTCCTCGCGTGAGCCTATGAGCACTATGGCCTCGGCCGAGAGTATGTTGTCGGCGTCGCGCAAAAGACCACCTCGGCCCAGCTTTTCGCCTATTTGGCGCAAACCATTGCTCAAGGCTACTATGTCGTCGTCGGTTACAAGTGCAATCTCAATAATATCAACACCTTTTGCTTTGGGTGCAGTGCGTGCCGCAGTCATCATTTGTTTTGCGGCCTCAATCACGTGTTGGTGACGTATATCGCGTTCGTCGTGTATCATAATAGGTTTGTTTTTAATTTTATAATTATAAGTAGTGCGAAGATAGCTAAAAAAGATGAAAAACCACATAACGGGCTCTAAAAAAGAAAAATATTGTCGCTTTCTTTGTTTTTTATATAGTGCAAAAATTTGTACTTTTGCACCTGTTTTTGAAACTATGCCCGTGATGAAGAATTTTTACAACTGTTTCTGGCTTTTTGTCGTCGCTTGCGTGCTTGCTTCGTGCAGCAGCTTTGTGGCGATTGAACGTGCCGCAATATCGGACTCGGGCGAGGCTTTCAAAACATACTTGCAAGCCGAAAATATTGTTGTTACCGAGGGTAACCGTGTGCAACTCTTGAATGGTGCTAAAGCTAAGTTCGAGGATATGTTTGCTGCGATAAGGGAAGCGAAGCATCACGTTCATCTAGAATATTTTAACTTCCGTAACGATTCTATAAACGCGGAGCTTATAGGCCTGCTTGCCGACAAGGCTAAAGAGGGGCTTGAGGTGCGTGCTATGTTCGACGCTTTTGGTAATATGTCGAACAATAAGCCCTTGAAACAGGAACATATAGACTCTATAAGAGCTGCGGGCGTGGAGCTTGTAAGGTTCGACCCCGTGAGCTTCCCGTGGGTAAATCACTCTGCCCGCGACCACCGAAAGATTGTTGTTATAGATGGAAAGGTTGCATATATAGGCGGTATAAACGTGGCCGACTATTATTTGCAGGGCCTCGAAGGTATAGGCAAGTGGCGCGACATACATGCTCGCGTTGAGGGGCCGGCGGTTGCTAAGTTGCAGGATGTTTTTCTTGCTATGTGGAACGGTGAAACAGGGCAACAGATAGGTGGAGAGGCTTATTACCCCTCACCTGTAGAGGCTGGCGATGCCGAGGTTGCAGTTGTCGACCGCAAGCCGCGCACAACGCCTAAGGCTATGCGTCGTGCCTATGCAAACGCTATAAATTCGGCAAAAGATAGTGTGGTGTTTGTGAGCCCATATTTCCTGCCCACCCCCTTGCTGAAAAAAGCTATAAAAAAGGCTATAGACGATGGGCTGAAGGTAGATGTGATGCTCACAGCTAAGGGCGATATACCTATGGTACCCGACGGTGTGTGGCGTGTGGGCTACAAACTTATGAAGCGTGGTGCAAACGTTTATATGTACGAAGGTGGTTTTAATCACTCAAAGGTTATGTGTGTCGACGGTAAGTTTATGACTGTGGGGTCGGCCAACATTAACAGCCGTAGTATGCACTACGACTACGAAACAAATATATTTGTGTTCGACAAGAGCGACACACGCGCCTTGCAAAATATAATAGATGAGGATAAAAAAGAGAGTTTCTTGCTCACGAAAGAAATTTACAAGAAACGTTCTCTGTGGCGGCGCATATGCGGCTTCTTTGTGGTGCTTGCAACGCCTATAATGTAATACGAAAAAGAGATGGCAGCTTTGCGTAGCTGCCATCTCTTTTTTATCTAAGATGTGCAAGGTCTTTTTCCCTTTTATTCAAAGACTAAATTTCCGAAAAATTCAGGGCGGTGGAAACTTGGCTCTTTCCACTCTATAGGTGCCCACGAGATAAAGTGGGGTGTGGGCAGGTCGTCACCACATTTATAGAAATTTGCGGTCATCTTTTTACCCTCCCAACTATTTATGCCACTGCGGAAAAGCGCTGTTGCAGGTATTATCTCTATAACGCTCCAAGTGTGCTCGCCTGTGCGTAAAGAGAAACATTCTGTGCCTAGCGAAGGGTGGCGCGTTACACTGTTGATGACGGTGTTCGGCGCGGGTTCTTTGGGTTGACCGGCAGGGTGCCACGCAAGGAGCAGCTTGCCCGTGCAGGTGCACTCAAAATTGTAGTAGTCCATATTCTCTTGAGGCGAAACAAAGAACTCTACACAAGGGTCGGTCCAGGTGCGGCCTTGGTCTTCGGCAACTTTTGCTTGGATATCTTTTTCTGTTACGCAGAACTTTATAAAAAGCTCTTCTCCGTTGTGAAAAAGTTTTACATTTACTGCGGGTGTGTAAGGGAATGCATCGGGCCAGTTACAGCAATCTACAGGCTCTCCTTTTAGGGTTGCAAAAACTTTTTCAATCTCTGCAAGAGTGTTGCTTGCAGGTGTTATTTTGGGTACAAAAATACTTTTCATAGCGGTTTATTTTATTCAAACTTTGCGAATATAGCTTTAAATTTCGAATAGAGACAGTTTTGGGGGCTATAAATAATCTTTTTTTTCTATCTTCGCAGAAGTTAAACAGAACAAAATATGCCCATAATAGAGATTACATCGCTTGAGCACCCTGGCGTGGAGGTGTTTGCAACGCTCACCGAAGCGCAATTGCGCAAGAGTATAGAGCCTGGCAGAGGAATATTTATAGCCGAAAGCCCGAAAGTTATTCGTGTTGCTCTCGACGCGGGATATGAGCCTCTTGCTTTGTTGTGCGAGCGTAAACATATTTGTGGCGATGCTGCCGATATTGTTGCTCGCTGTGGCGATGTGCCTGTGTACACGGGTGACCGAGCTTTGCTTGCAGAGCTCACGGGCTACACCCTTACACGAGGGGTTTTGTGTGCTATGCGCCGTCCCGAGCCTCGTGCTGTAGAGGAGGTGTGCCGCGGAGCGCGTCGCGTGGTTGTGGTCGACGGGGTGGTAGATACCACAAACATAGGGGCTATATTTCGTTCTGCTGCAGCCTTGGGCGTGGATGCAGTGTTGCTAACCCCAACATCGTGCGACCCGCTGAATCGTCGTGCCGTGCGTGTCTCTATGGGGTCTGTGTTTCTTGTACCTTGGACCTGGCTTAATGAGCCTATATCGTCGCTTAAAGAAGAAGATTTTAAAACCGCAGCTATGGCGTTGAGTGATAATTCGGTATCGATAGACGACGAGGCGCTGATGCACGAAGAACGCCTTGCAATTATTATGGGCACCGAGGGCGACGGGCTGGAGCAATCTGTTATAGATGCAGCAGATTATGTGGTGCGCATACCTATGGCTCACGGTGTGGATTCTTTAAATGTTGCGGCTGCGGCTGCGGTTGCTTTTTGGCAGTTAAGGGCGCGCTAAGTTGCTTTTTTACCATATTTAGAAGCTGTTTAGATTTCTAAAATATATTTTTCTTATAAAAGCCGTGTATTTCGCCATTTTTTATATTCAAAAATGTCTGTTTCTTTCTTTTTTTTTGCAGGTTATTGTACAGCTTGTAGGGGGCTTTAAATCTTTCGACCTTTATTTGTGACGTTTTACACATTTTGGCTGTCTTGATAAAAAACGCACATTAACTTTTTACGTTGTTTTTAATGCTTAATTAACATGGGGCGTGGCCTTGTATTGTTATAATTGCAAAAAAAAGCACTGCGCCTTGTAACAAAATTATAAAAACTCCGTCATAGTGGTGTGAGAGCTATAGAGCTTCTCTGTACAACAAAGAAAAGAATGACACACACAGAATTTAAACAGAAATTTTTGCCGCTGCAACCGATGCTCTTCCGCGAGGCGTGCAGGATACTCTGCGACAGGTTTGAGGCCGAGGACGCGGTGCAAAATCTCTATTTAAGGCTGTGGGAACAAAAAAACGAGCTACAACACCTTATTTCGCCCGAGGCCTACTGTTTGAAGGTTCTGCGCAATATATGTATAGACAGGTGGAGGGTGCTTAAAAAAGATAACGAGCTTTTTATAAGCGACGAAGGGCAGGCTACCGACGGCTCGATGAGTGTTTTTGAAAAGAACGACGAGAAGGAGTTTGTGAGAATGTACCTCGATAGCTTGCCGCAGTTACAACGCAGGGTGGTGCTTATGAGAATGAACGGGCACAGCTACGACGAAATTGAAAGAATAACAGGGCTTTCGGGAGGTAATATCAGGGTGATAATATCGAGGTTGAGAAAGAAATTTAGAGATTATTTTAACGATAAATAAACAGGTTTTTATGGATATCGGCAAGTTGATTGAACAATATTTCGAGGGCACGCTATCCTTTGAGGAGGAAGAGGCGCTTTGCAGTTATTTGCGCGAGAACGAGGTGCCCGAGCCTATGCAACGCGACAAGGAGGCTGTGCTTGCTATGTGCGCGTGTGTCGATGACCTATCGCTCCCGCAGGGTGCTGCTGCGCGTCTCGAGGCTATGCTCGATGAGCTTGAAAGCAACAGCCTTGCTGTGGGAGAGAGCGGGCTACAATCCACTGTACCTATAATAAAAAAGAAAAAAGTGCCCATTGTGTGGCGGGTGGCTGTAGCGGCCGCTGTGGCTTTACTTGTGCTCCTCGCTTTGCCGAGAGGGGGTGAAACTGAGAGCCTTGCTACGATACTTACCGAGCAACCCGAAGAGGATACCTTCGACAACCCCGAAGATGCGATGCTCTGTTTTAAAGCGGCTCTTGGTGATATGGTGTTGGCTGCAAACACCACGCACCGCAACGCTCGCGAGATAGGTGCCGAGCTGCAACAAGTGGCGAGCGGTATGAGATAATTTGTAAAATTTTAGATTATGAAACGATATATTTTACTTGCACTAATATCATTAACCCTTCTTGCCGGGCCGGCATTTGCTGTGCCAGCATCTCCCCCGCAACAAGCAAAGGAAAAAAGCGAGGCCGAGAGGTTTATAAAAGCGGTGTCGAGGATAAAATCTACACAGATAGATTATGCCTATATATCGACAAATATGTTCAAGTCGATGTTTGGGCTGTTTGGTGGCAGTATAGTTGTAGATGGGCTAGAGGAGGTTTTTGCGTCGCCTATGAACTTGCGTCGTTTGGTTACAACCGGTGACGTGGGTTATAGAATACTCTCCACGGCGATGCAACCTTTTATGCAAGAGGAGGAAGAAGTTATGGGTATGGAGCTTATGTCCCTCAATAGGGAGGATGGTGCTCTTTCGGCAATATATGGCGATACAAAAAACTTGCTAGTGGTGAACGACGACGGCGGTGGTGAACTTACTGTTGTTTTTATCGTGGGGCTGACTTATAACGATTTTATCAAAATGACCGAGGGTGGTGTTAACTTTGATTTTTAATAAGGAAAAGGTGTAATTTATGAAAAGAATAATATTTTTAGCGGTAACACTATTTGTTTTTATGGGCTTGCAGGCGCAAAAGGTAGACATAAAAGGGCTGAATACTTTTATAGACAGGCTTAAAGCGCTAGAGGGCGAACACGTGCTTTGCGATGTAGAGGATGAAGAGGAATTTCTTGAAAACTCTTTTGCGCAAACTGTTTTTGGTGCAGTGAAACTCTCGCCCGACAAATTTTGGTCTAAAGAGACTATAAAGCAGTGTGTGCAGATAGCTTCCACAGACAAAGAGGGTTATAAAGCTGTATTTGAGATACTCGACGAATATGATGTAACCGATTGTGAGGAACTTTTTGGCATCCCTCTTTCTGCTAACCAACGCGAGGATGGCGAGCAAAATATAGTTTTTATGGGGGAAGACCACACTTTTATTGTTTTTGACGATGGGGAGAATGTGTCGATACTCTATACACCCCTTAGCCTTTTTGGTTGGTTAAGTGATGCGATAAATTCCATAGTTTCTAGTTGTGGCGAGACAGTTGTGGGCTCTGTTGATTTATTTGGCGGGCTGAAGTTTTCTTTTTCTTCTGATGACGGGGGTGTTGTGGAGAAAAATAACGTTCCAACAGCCTCGGCCGATGATGTTTTAGATATTTTGCGCGCTACCTACAAGGCGAAGATAGCCCATCTAAACAGTGAACTTTCGAACGCAAAGAACGAAGAACAGCGCGAAAAACTTACCCAAGAGATAACTGAGCTTAAGGAGAAGATGAACGAAGAAGTTGAGAAGCTCGATGAGCTAGAAGCTCCCTCTTTTGTTAAAATTCCCTCGACCGACAAACACTATGTGGCGATACCAAAAGTGAGCGAGGAGCAAAAGGGGAAGATGGAGCCCTATGCTCTTTCGGGTGTTTATGACTGGATAAACAAAACCGGTTTTGCCAAGGGCGCCTCGATGTCGAACTTTGACCAAATATCCTGTATAATAACTCCTATGGATGTTGTGAAACAGTATGCTATAAGGCACTTGCCACGCGAGGCCTGGTACTTTGACGGCTTCTCCGACGAGTATAAAGAAGTATGTGCCGCGCAGTATCAGGGTGGCACCCCGGCTGTGCTTTATCGCTTTTCGCAGAACGAGGCTGGCTACAACGATATGCTCGCCGACTTGGGCTTCTTCTTCGACCTTGAGAAGGGCGATGTGTATAAGGGTCTGGAGGTCGTGGCGCAGAGCAACAGAGACGGCAAACGTTTTGCGCAGCTCTATGGCGAGGGAAATGTTGTTGTTTCTATACTCGACTTGCCCGAGGAAAAATATTCTCACTTTAGCATAATAGTTGGGGGTGTAGGTGCTTTTGAGCAGGCTGTAAATAATTGTGCGTTCGGCGGCAAGAAAAATATTGCGGAAAATTGCAATGTGATAATAAACAGCGATCTCGGTGATTATAGTTATGGTATACACTTTACCACCAATGAGTACTTTTATGCGGGCAAAGCTCGCAAAGCGGGGGTACACATAGATTTTGGTTATAATGAAAGATTTACTAAATAAAAAACAGATAATATTATGAAAAAAAGTTTTTTTCTGCTGCTTGTGCTTGCTGTGGCCGGCATAGTGTCGCTTGCTGCGCAAACAACTGCGCTTGTGCCCTACGAAGGGGGTTATTTTGTGAAAAACGGAAAAGAGTGGGTGGAGTATCGTCCTGCCAGCAAAACAGGCTTGTGGTCTAAGTATAAGCAGTATCGCGAGGACGATACGTTCTTTTATTTGAAGAACAAAAAGTGTCGCTTGGCTATACCCAAACTTGGAAAAGATAAAATTTTTATAGACCGCAAGAAAAACGGTAAGTGGGAGGTTGTGTATAACACCATAGATGTTCACCACCAGTGTGTAGAGCAAAACGGTTTGTTCTATTGCTACAACGACGGGCGTGGCCGAGAGCATAACGGCTATTATGTGCGTTGCGACAACGGGGTGTGGAAAGAGTATGCTCCGGGTAAGCTGCGTGGCGTTTGGGCCGAGTTTAAACAGACCGGCGAGGATAAGGATTATTTCTTTGTCGAGAGTACAAAAAACATTGTATACATACCTAAAAGGCCTGACCTTAACTTTGTGATTAAGCCCATAGGTAACACAAGTAGCGGTGGTTATAGTACAAAAGCTATCTACGACCGTTCGGCTTCGTATCTTTATAACTTTAGTTATGACTATCACGGAACGATGGCCTCTAAAAATAAAAAATATACAGCCAAAGGGCAGGGAGCCCGCATAAGTTTCGACGATAAATGCAACGTGCAGGTGGCTTTTGATGGCAAACACTACGACTACCTGTATACATCGATTGAGCTTTCGGAACTCGATGGCAAGGCTGCTGTTCTTGTTACTATAGACAAGAATAATAAAATATGGTTGCTCGACGGCTGTGCTCGTGTGGAGTGTAAGGCTGTGGGTAAAAATATCTACTTCCTGGGTGGTGACAGCAAAACCTTCAAGAAGATACGCGAGTTGTTGACTCTGGGTATGTTTCGCTTGTAAATGCTCTGCGAAAATAATAACGTAAGAAAAAGGTGGAAAGTCCTTGCCTTCTTTTTGAAGGCAAGGACTTTTTTTAGTAAGCGATGGCTTTTTCTTCTATAACCACCTTGTCGGCTGCGTAGGTGTTGAAGCCAAGCTCTTTGGCTATATAGGTGATGGCTTTCTGTGCTCGCACAGAGTTACCTGCAGTGTCAATTGGCGGCGAGAAAGCGGCGATACCCAAGGTGCCGGGAATTACACCCATAATACCGCCGCCCACGCCTGTTTTTGCAGGAACACCCGTTTGGAACATCCAGTCGCCTGTGCGCTCGTAAAAGCCCACAGATGCCATCATGGAGATTATCTTTTCGCACAAACGCGCCGGGAAAACATCTTTTCTTGTGATGGGGTTTACACCGCCGCCGGCTATGGTGCCCGCGAACACCGCAAGCTCACTTGTTGTAATTCCCAAAGAGCATTGTCGCGTGTATAAATCGAGCGACATATCGGGCTCATCGTATATGCGGTTGTAGCTCTTTAGTAGCCAAGCGATGGCACGGTTGTTGTGGTTTGTGACACTTTCCGATTTGTAGAGTTCTTCGATGAGGGGAAGTTCGCTTGCACAAAGCTCGTTGAGGTTGTGCTGTATGGACTTCCACTTTTCCTTTTTGTCACCCACGGGACGCACCATGCTGACGGCGGAGATTGCCCCGGCATTGACCAACGGAGTAGAAGGGTGGTCGTTTTCTAAAAGTATGGCCATTATTGAGTTGAAAGGCATGCCCGTGGCGTCGGAGCCTATCATATCCATTATGGTGTCTGCACCATACTCCTTTAAAACCAATAAGGCTGTGGCTACTTTGGAAATTGACTCTATACCGAAACGGAAACTGCTGTCGCCGGCCTCAATAATTTCGCCACAAGGCAGGCATACGGCTATTGAAAAGAGGTTTCTGTCGACCTTGGCAAGGTATGGGATATAGTCGGCGTTTTTGCCGCTTTTGTCTTCCTTGTAAAGTGAGTAAGCCTCCTGAACAACTGCGTGCAGCTTCTCTCGTGTTACCCTTCTCTCCATCTTTTTAGTTATTTTCCTGTGTGAGTATATACTGTTCCTTTAATCTTTACGTTGCTCTCTATAGAGATGCGCGAGGGTGTGGGGTATTGCAACTTCTCGAGCTCTGCCACGGCCGATGTTATGTCGGCGAGTAGCTGGTCGGCCATGTCGCGGCTGAAACCGTTGCGCACCACAAGGCGCATGACGATGGTTTTTTCGAGCTTCGAGGGGAGGGTGTATGCGGGTACCATCCAACCGCTCTGCTTGAGCTTGTCTTGCAGGTCGTAAAGTGTCCACTTACACTTCTTTGCGTGCTCTTCCTTCATCTCCCAGATGAACAAGGGGTTGCTAACTTCTTCGCTGTAGTTGCGGAAGGGCTTCATCTTTCCTATCTCTTTATGCAGGTATTGCGCAATCTCGAGAGAGTTTTTTTGTATGGCTTTGTAGCCCTCGAAGCCAAGGCGTATAAATTGGTAGTATTGCCCAAGAATCTGTGCGGCGGGGCGCGAGAAGTTCAAGCCTACCTGTGTTACGTCGGCACCCAAATAGTTTACGCTAAAGGACATAGAGTCGGGCAGGTACTTTTTGTCTTTCCACACAATCCAGCCCAGGCCCGGGTATACAAGGCCGTATTTGTGGCCGCTTGTGCTTATCGACAACACCCACTTGAGGCGGAAGTCCCACACTCTGTCGGGCTCGAGGAAGGGGAGTATGAAACCGCCCGATGCTGCGTCGACGTGGATGGGTATGTCGTAGCCGGTCTTTTTGTTGTACTCGTCGAGGGCGTCGTTGAGTGCTTGAACATCGTCGTTAAGGCCGGTCCAGGTGACACCTTGTATGGGCACCACGCAGATGGTGTTTTCGTCGCACATTGCTATGGCTTCTTCGGGGCAGAGGGTGAGTTTCTCGGCAGTGAGGGGCACGGTGCGCATCTCTATTTGCCATAGTTGTGCAAATTTTTCCCACACAACTTGGTAGCCCGATGAAATTACAAAGTTGGGTTTGTCGCAGGGTTTGCCGGCCGCTTCGCGACGTTTTTTCCAGCGCTGCCACGCCGCTACACCGCCAAGCATACAAGCCTCGCTCGAGCCTATACCAAGTGCTCCGGCTTTCCATTTTGCCTGCTCGGGGGTGTTCCAGAGGTTGGCGATTATGTTTATACACTTTGCACACATAAGTGCGATGCGGGGGTACTCGGTCTCGTCGATGTAGTTAATTGCTATCGCATCGTTCATCAACTTGGTTGCGTAGGGGTCCATGTATGTTGTAACGAACGTGGCGAGGTTTAGGCGCGGTTGGGTTTGCGCGTAGGTCTCGTCTTTCACCATCTGATAGGCAATTTCGGGGGTGGTGGACTTTTGTGGGATTTTGTCGACAGGTGCCGATTTTAACATCTCTTGTGAACCAAAGACGGCTGTTGTTACGCCGGTCTCTTTGCAATTTTCTTGTTGTTTCATTTTCTCTTTTTTTTTGAGGTTGGGAAATTTTAGTTTCACCTATTGAACGATTGTGCTCGCTGGTGTGTTCGCACTTTTACTTTTTTTATGATTATGCTGCAGAACGCGAACATTTGGGCTTGCTCCTTTGTTGGAAGATGGTGCATTTTTAAAATAAGATGGTATGAAAATTTATACAGGAAAAGACTCTATTACTTTGTGGGCATTGCTGGGTATATGGTCGGTGTCGGCCTTGACATCGTTGCCCGGGCTTGCAATATCGCCTCTGCTTGGCGACCTTACTACAATTTTTAAAACGGCAACGGAACTCGATATTCAGATGCTTACCTCGTTGCCTTCGTTGCTTATAATACCTTTTATATTACTTGCGGGGCGCTTGAGCGATGCAGTGGGGTACTTACACTTGCTTTATATGGGCTTGGGGCTCTTTTTGTTGAGTGGTGTATTATATTTTTTGTGCGACACTATGCTGGAGCTTATTCTTGTGAGTGCTCTCTTGGGTGTGGGTGCTGGCATAATAACCCCGCTCTCCACCTCTCTTGTTTCGCGTTTTTTTGTGGGTGATGCCCGCACGCGTCAGTTTGGTTATTGCTCGGCGATAAATAATCTTGCGCTTGTGGTGGCTACGGCTGTCACGGGCTATCTTGCCGAAGTTACGTGGCGTTTGCCCTTTGTTGTCTACTTGTTGCCTGCTGTTTCGCTGTTGCTTGTGCCACATATTAAGGGTGCCGACGCGGGCTCCTCTGCTGCGGGTGAGGCTGCTTCTGTTGCTGGTGTAACTTCTTCTTCGGGCATAAATTACAGGTCTTTGCTTAAACTTATGCTTTACTACTTTTTTATAACCTTTTTGGTTATAGTGGTGAGTGTTAACCTTCCTTTTCTTATGAAAGAGTATGGGCACGAGAGCGGTAGTGTGGGCGACGTTACATCTCTCTTTTTCCTTTCTATTATGTTGCCCGGCCTCTTCTTGAATAAAATTCTGGAGTTTTTGCGTGGCTGGGTGTTTTTGTTTTCTCTGTTGCTCATAGGTGGCGGGTTGTTTATAATTTTCTTCAACACTGCGCTTGCGGCTATGGTTGTAGGTGTTTTTCTGGCAGGTGTGGGTTATGGTATTGCGCAACCTTATATATATGACCGCACGACAAAGGTTGCGGCAGCCGATAGGGTTACTTTTGCGCTTGCGCTTGTGATGACGATGAACTATGTGGCTATAGTTGTGTGCCCGCCGATTGTGGACTTTTTGCAGGAGGTGTCGGGCGTGAAGAGTGCCGGGTTTGCTTTTGCCTTGAACGGTTGTTTGTGTGTTGCAGGCTTTGTTTTTCTGCTGGTAAAGATGCTGGCAGCAAAGAGTGTGAGCGATGAAGAATAGTGTGAAGGGCTCTTTGGCGCTTATTGTGTCGCGTGTGTCTGCCGGCCTTAACGTTAACTGCAGCAAGTTTCTTTTGTTGTCGTGGTTTACTCCGTCGGGGTTTGTGACGTTGCGCCTGCTTTTTGGAACTTTGTTTTTTTGGTCGGTGGGCGCGCTTGAAAAAAGAGACCTTTCCACGCGTCGCGACAAGGTTAAACTATTTCTTTTGGGTGCGTTTGCCGTTTTTGGGTATATGATGCTTTATGCTGTGGGAATATCCTATACCACACCGGTTAACTTTGCTATATTCAATGCCTTACAACCTATATGGGTTTTCTTGTTTTCGGTTGTGTGCCGCAACGAGAGGGTTACTGTGGGCAAGGTCGTGGGTATAGTGATGGGTTTTTCGGGGGTGGTGGCTACGCTCTTTTCCGAGCCTTCGGGCGGGGCTGCTTCGAGGCCTTTTATGGGTAACGCTATGGCTTTGATAAGTTCTTTGCTCTATGCGTTTTACTTGCTCTCTTCGTCGGCTATGTTGCGACGGGTGAGCAATATAGTAATGCTTAAATACACTTTTCTTGGTGCTTTGGTGTCGTCGGTTTTGGTGTTTGTTTTTTCGGGTGCTGTGCTCCCTAAAATTTTCTCCGATTACAACCACACAGCGTTACTTGCCCTTCTTTTTGTGCTTTTGTTTCCCACTGCGTTGAGTTATCTGCTCGTTCCTGTCGGTATGAAGTATTTGAAAACCACGCTTGTGGCAATGTATAGTTATCTCACTCTCTTTACCGCAACACTTGTCTCGCTCTTTACCGGGCAAGACAAGTTCGACCTAGCTCTTCTTTTTGCTCTTTCGCTCATCTGTGTGGGTATTTTTCTTGTGGGAAGAGCCGAAAAGGATGCTACGTGATGAGCCTTTCTGCTTTTAACCCTTGTGTGATATATGTTTATGCTTAAATAATGTTATTATTTAAATATTTTTCCGTATCTTCGTGACCAATATTTATTTTTACGAAGAGACGAATATGAGAAAAATACTCTACTTCTTATTCTTGTCGGTTTTTGCTGCTAATGTTGTGTTTGCAGCACCTGCCCGCAAGCTTACTGTGATGCACAAGCAATCGGACGGCACGCAGCTCTATGTGCAACTGAATGGTGACGAGGCCTTCCATTACTATGCAACCTTGGACAATGTTCCTGTGGTAAAAGGCGATAATGGCGATTTTTACTACGCCTTGCTTGCCGATGACGGCACGCTTGTGGCAAGCGATCTTGTTGCTCACAATAGTGGTGCGCGCAACTTGCAGGAGCAGTCGCTCATCGATGCCAACGATTTTTCAGGTATGCGTGGCGAGATGCGTTCTATTGCTCGTGCCCGCGCTGCAAAGTACACCGCTTCAAGGGCTGCGACAATTGCTCCGAAGGGTGAGGTGAACGTGCCTGTGCTTTTGGTGCAGTATAGCGATGTGAAGTTTAAGTTTACAAAAGAGGTTGTTTCCGATTTCCTAAATAAAGAGAATTACGAAGGTTATGCCAATCCCATAGCAATGTCGCCGGGTAGTGCAAAGGATTATTTCATTGCGCAGTCTGATGGGCAATTTCGTCCTAATTTTGTTGTAACGGATATAATTACTCTTCCCAACACTATGGCCTACTATGGTGCAAACGACTCATCGGGTGAAGATGTGCGTCCTGGCCATATGATTGCCGATGCTCTTGCTGCAGCCGATGCAAAGATGGATTTTTCGGTGTTCGACAATGATGGCGATGGTAAGGTGGAATTTGTCTATTGCATATATGCTGGCTATGGCGAGAATGTTTCCGGAAACAGCACTAGTACCATCTGGCCTCATCAGTGGGAGCTATCCTCGTCGGTGGGTACAAAAACACACGATGGGGTAAAAATCAACGTTTATGCCTGTTCAAATGAACTTGCCGTGAACGAGGAATTTGCCGAAACCTATGGTGGGCACTACCTATCGGGTATAGGTACTATGTGTCACGAGTTTTCTCATTGCCTTGGCTTGCCAGATATTTATGACACCGCGGGTACCGGAGCCTCTACATTCGACTATTGGGATATAATGGATAGTGGTTGCTATGCTGCCGAGGGTTATGTTCCAGTGGGGTATAGTGCCTATGCTCGCGATTTTATGGGCTGGAAGTCTCTTGAGGTTATAAACGAGAGGGGCGATTATTCTATGGCTTCCATAAACAAGAAGGAGGGTAAGGGCTACAAAATTGTGAACGATGCAAACAGCAAAGAGTATTTTATTCTCGAGAACAGGCAAAAAGGTGTTTGGGATAATTATCTCTTTGGTACAGGTATGCTTATATCGCACATCGATTATGATGCAACTATCTGGAATAATAATACACTGAACACGAACAAGAACAGGTTGAGATATTCACTTGTGCCTGCCGATAACGAAATTGTGGAGTATACCGGCAGTAATGGTTCGGCGGTTTCGGCAAGCTATCGTGGCGATGTGTGGCCGGGAACAAGCGGTAACACGGAGTTTACCGATACATCTGTTCCTGCTGCAAAGGTCTTTACCGGAGGTTATCTTGGCAAGCCTGTTACTAATATAAAAGAGGAGAATGAGGTGGTTTACTTCTCGTTTATGAAGGGTGTTATTGACACTCCCGCAGTGTTGCCTGCAACAGATGTAGCCTCTAATGCCTTCCGTGCTAATTGGAGTGCTGTTGAGTATGCTGCAGAGTATATTGTAGAACTTGAAAAAGTTGTTGATGCAGGTGAGGGTAACGGCGAAGCTAAAGTGCTGTTGAGTGAGAATTTTGCAGGCTGTACAAAGGCAAATGAGACTATAAATAACCTCGATAATTACCTTTCTGAACCGGGCTGGAGTGGTGCTAAATTATACGGAGAGCAGGGCGTTATTCGCGTGGGTACAGCCTCTACAGCGGGTAGCTTGAGAACGCCTAAGCTCAATAATAACGGTAAGGTTACGCTCTCTTTCTCTATGAAAAAGTATAACACAGCCGACACTAGTGCTGTGCTCACAATATCGCTAGTGAAGAGTAGCGGTGTTGCTACCGACATAGTGAGCATAAGCGCAACAAACGATTGGGTGCAGAAAGAGGTTGAGATAGACGCGACAGGAGATTTCTATATAGAGCTCTCGACCAAGAACAGTACGGGCAAGAAACGTGTTTCTGTAGACAACGTTGTTGTTTCTTATAAATCATCTATCACAACTTCTCTTGTTGAGAGTATCTCCACAGCCGAGCTTTCTTATGTTTTCACAGGTCTTGAGCCCGAGACAACATATCGCTACAGAGTGGCTGCCGACGACGGCGATGCAATATCTGAATATTCCGGTTATGTGACGGTTACAACTGCGGCACGCCAGGTTATATCGGGTGACGTTGACGGTGACGGGGTTGTGGACGTTGCCGATGTTACAGCGATAGTGGAGTGTATACTCTCTGAGGATGTTACACTTGAGCAGTTTGATGTGAATAACGATGGAGTTGTGGATGTTGCCGATATTACTAAGGTGGTGTCTGTAATTCTAAGTGAGTAAAATATAGGCAAGTTTTTATAATTTGCACTTTGTTGCAAGCAGAGTCTAAAGGCTCTGCTTGCTTTTTTTTGTTTATAGGCTGCGCGCACCGATAATATGCAGAGCTCTTAGTGCGCGTTAGTAGAGCGTGTTGGTTGGTGGCGGTAGGGTGCTCTCTGTTTTTTTATACTCTCTACGGTCAATGGGCTCTTGATGGGTGATGTTGTCTCCTCTCTTTGCAAAACCATATTCTTTTTTCTCTAATCTTTTTCTTGCTTACTTGGCTTCTTATTTGATGACGGTGTGTGTGTGTTGTTCAAGCTGGGTCTATGGGGAATTTTTGGCTGCTTTTTCTAGTTTGAGTTATTTTATGACACTAAAAATAGGGTGTAACTTATTGGTTTTAATTCTTTTGTGGTGTTTTAAAGCCTTTTAGAATTGAAAAAACAGTTATCAACTGTGCATAGGGGCGTGTTTTTTAGATTTTCACGTAGATTTACACTTTGCACATTGCTTGCAAGGGTGGTTTTTAATAAATATGCGTTTTTAAGCTTGTTTTTATTGTAAATCGCGCGTTATAAATGTAAACAATAACCGCTGTGTTTTAAAGTATTGTTTGAGAATTTACAAATATAGTAGTGCTTGTTTTAGAGATGTAACAATATTTATTTGTTATAAGTAAATAGGGTGGTTGCTTTTTGCTAATCGTTATCAACAGCCTGGTCGAGGGGTTGTTGATAAGTTGAAAACGCGATATTCAAGAAATATACACTTTGCTTATGTGGCGCGTAAGTGCTTGATAATCATATATATGGTATATTGTTTATAAATCTTTTTATAGAATATTAAGGTTGCTTTGGGGGTTGTATGTGGTAATATTGCATAAAATGTAATTGTTTTACTCGGTATTTATGTGTTTATCAATGCTTTATGTAAATAATCTAATGTTTTTTATAACCACATATAGTCTCGTGCTCTCTTTTGGGGTTGATGCGCTTGTGCGCTTTTGTACGCGCGCTAGCTGATGCTTGTAACTTTTTGTAAAGTTGTGTATTGTATTTACATATGTAATATTTGTAAACAGCCTGGATTTATCCGCTTTTAAAATGTGATTTGTATAATTGGAATTTTGTTGTTATTTTTGCATTGTTTATTGAAGTATAGTTTTGTAAACATTTTAAAATTGCATATTTTATGAGCGACCGCGAGAGAATAGAACTTATAATGAAGAGCTATGGTTTGACACCTTCTCAATTTGCCGACAAGGCCGGTGTGCAGCGCGCATCGGTGTCTCATATATTAAGTGGACGAAACAAGCCGAGCCTTGAGGTTATGCTTAAAATATTTGAGGCTTTTCCCGGGCTTGACATGCAGTGGTTGATGACGGGAAGAGGTGTTGCACCCACAGGAGAGGCAGCTGCGACAGCCCAGCCTTTGGCTGCTGTGCAAAATGAGCTTTTCCCGGCTGTTCAGCCCGTGGCTGCTACTGCTTTTGCGGGGCCTGCTGTGCAGAAAACAGAGCAACGCAGTACGCCTGTAGAGCGTGCACCTCGTCGTTCGGCGCGTGTAGCTGCATCGCCTTCTCCAGCGCCTGTTGTTGCGAAGAAGATAAAGGAGATAAGGATTTTCTACACAGATGGTACGTATGAAACTATGTTTCCCGAAAAGTAACTCTTTCTTTATTATAATGTAAACAAACTGTCGCTGCCTCCACAAAAACGGGGTGGCGGCTTTTTTTTATGCCTGCAGGCGAAGAGTTCTTTTTATTTATTTGTTCCGAGAGTTAATTTATGCTATCTTCGCCAAAACTAAACAAACTAAAACTATGAAAAAAGTTCTTGTCGACCTGACAATAAAAGAGGTTGAGCAGCTTAACGCGACCTGCGTGTTGCTTAATATGACAAGCGAACAACCTTTGCCTGCTGTTTTCCCGGGGCAGTTTGCGGAGTTGCGCATCGACGGCACGCCGAGCGTGATGTTGCGTCGTCCGATATCGATTCACAGCTTTTGTGCCGAAAAAAATGAGATAGGTTTTCTTGTTCAGCTTGTGGGTGATGGCACACGTTGGCTGGGTGGCTTGAAAGCTGGTGATAAAGTGAACACACTCCTGCCGCTTGGTAACGGTTTTACTATGCCTACCGAGAAGGGCGCGCGCTTGTTGCTCGTTGGTGGTGGTGTGGGCAGTGCTCCCTTGTACTATCTTGCCGAGGAGTTGAAACGTGGCGGGTATGAGTTTACAATACTTATAGGTGCTCGTTCGGCCAAAGATTTGTATCGTCGCGATGCTTATGAGGCGCTTGGCAGAGTAGAGTATACAACAGAGGATGGCACGCTTGGTGAGAAGGGTTATGTTACCAACCACTCGGTGCTTGCAAACAAATTTACACAGATATACACTTGTGGTCCCAAGCCTATGATGCTCGCCGTGGCAAAGTATGCTCGCGAGAATAATATCCCCTGCGAGGTCTCTTTGGAGAACAAGATGGCTTGCGGCCTTGGTGCTTGTCTCTGCTGTGTAGAGGATACAAAAGAGGGGCACAAGTGTGTGTGTACAGATGGTCCGGTATTTTCAATAGATGAACTAAAATGGTAAAGACAGATGTTAAAATAGGAGGGCTGAATTTAAAAAATCCGGTTCTCACAGCGTCGGGAACATTTGGCTACGGCCTCGAGTTTGCCGATTTTGTAGACTTGAACAAGCTTGGTGGTTTCATTGTAAAAGGTACAACGCTGAACCATCGCGAGGGTAACCCTTATCCCCGTAGCGCCGAAACTCCTATGGGTATGCTCAATGCTGTGGGCTTGCAGAACAAGGGTGTGGACTATTTTGCCCAGAATATTTACCCGCAGCTTAAAGACCTCGATACAAATGTTATTGTAAACGTGTCGGGAGCTTGTATAGAGGATTATGTGGCGTGTGCCGAAAAGGTGGCTGCGCTCGACAAGATACCTGCTATAGAGCTGAATATATCGTGCCCAAATGTGAAGCAGGGTGGTATGGCTTTTGGTGTGTTGCCTGCGTCGGCAGCCGAGGTTGTGTCGGCAGTGCGCAAGGCTTATCCCAAAACCTTGATAGTTAAGTTGTCGCCCAATGTTACCGATATTACAGAGATTGCTCGTGCAGTGGAGGGTGCCGGTGCCGATAGTGTTTCGCTCATAAATACCCTCTTGGGTATGGCTATAGATAGCGAGAAACGTCGTCCTTTGCTTTCGACCATTACAGGTGGTATGAGTGGCCCCGCAGTGAAGCCTATCGCTTTGCGTATGGTGTGGCAGGTTGCAAAGGCTGTTAAAATACCTGTTGTGGGTATAGGTGGAATAACCACAGGTAGTGATGCTGTGGAGTTCTTGCTTGCCGGAGCTTCGGCGATAGAGGTGGGTACTGCAAACTTTATGAACCCAGCTGTGACGGGTGAAATTGTGGATTATATTGAAGATTATCTTGTGCGTCACAAAATGAGTTCGATAAATGAGCTTATTGGTGCGCTGGAAGTGTAAACTTTACAGAGTTATAAAGATGAAAAGAAGGATGGCTAGAGCCATCCTTCTTTCGTATGTAAACAGATTGAAATTTTGCTTGTTTTTACATGGTTTACATATGTATATACAAATGTATATGTAAGGTTTTTTCTTATTTGTCGAGAAGGTCGGGGCGCAAGCGTTTTGTGCGCTCGAGAGATTGCTCAAACTCCCACTGACGTATCTTTGCCTCGTGTCCAGAGAGGAGAATATCGGGTACTTTCCAGCCATTATACTCGGCGGGGCGGGTGTAGACGGGTGGTGCAAGCAAATTGTCCTGGAAAGAGTCGGAAAGAGCCGATGTTTCGTCGGAAATTACGCCTGGAATAAGGCGAATGACCGCGTCACATATTACTTCTACAGCTAATTCGCCACCGGTTAAAACGTAGTCGCCTATACTTATCTCCTTGGTAATGAGGTGTTCACGTATTCTATGGTCGATACCTTTATAATGTCCGCACAAAAATATCAAATTTTGCTTCATAGAGAGCGAATTGGCCATAGGTTGGTCGAAAACCTGCCCGTCGGGGGTGGTATAAATGACCTCGTCGTACTCTCTTTGAGATTTAAGATGCTTTATACAGTTGTCAATAGGCTCTATCTTCATAACAAGGCCTGCGCAGCCGCCAAAAGGATAATCGTCGGTGCGGCGATGCTTGTCGAGTGTATAATCTCGTAAATTATGTAAACAAATTTCGGCGTATCCGTTGCGTTGTGCACGCCCCATAATAGAGGTGTTGAAAAAGCTTTCCATCATCTCGGGAAAGGTTGTAATAATGTCTACACGCATAATAATATATAAATGTAAATTGTGTTTTTGTTGTATTTGCAGTGCTTGTTTTCTGCTACAACCGTAAAAGTTTGTTGTGCAGTGTTTGCTGTGCAAAAATAAGATTTTTATTTTAAATTACCACAAACTTTCGGCGTAGCTGTGTTTTTGTGTTAATTGCGAAACTTTAAAATTTCGTACCAATATTAACTTTGGTGTAAAAAATGAAAATCTCAAGAGGTTTACGAAACAACAACCCGCTGAACATACGACGCAACGGGACACGCTGGAAAGGGCTTGCCGACGAGCAAAAAGATGAGGCGTTTTTCACATTCACGGCTCCTAGCTGGGGGTATCGTGCAGCATTTATTACTCTGGCCAACTATAAACGCTTGCACGGGCTGGACACGCTCGCCGAGTGGATAACTCGTTGGGCGCCGCCTGTGGAGAACGACACGCAGAATTATATAGCTTTTGTTGCAAAGAAAAGCGGTGTTGCGGCAGATGCTCCTGTGGAGTCGGCCGACAAGAGTGTGATGTGTGCGATAGTTGCGGCGATGTCGCAGATGGAGAATGGCCTCCCTGCCGATGCGCAGGATGTGGAGGAGGGGTGGCGCTTGAGTCGCTAAAAAAGAGATCGCTTTATTGCCCCGTAAAACGGCGTTTAAGAGCTTTTTGCCTTAAAACGCCGTTTTATGCGTTTTTATGGCTTAATAAAGCCTAAAAATTTTGTCGGTTTCGCTAATTTTGAGTACTTTTACAAAGATTTACTATATATAAATAAGGTATAACAAAAATTTTAATTGATAAACACATTTTATGATTGAGAACGACAGAATTATAAAAGTAAATGTCGAGGACGAAATGCATAAATCGTACATCGACTATTCGATGTCGGTTATTGTGGCACGTGCGCTCCCCGATGTGCGCGATGGTTTGAAACCTGTTCATCGTCGTATCCTTTATGGTATGATGGAGGGTGGATATACATCGGACAAGCCCTACAAGAAATCGGCAAAGACCGTCGGTGATGTGCTTGGTAACTACCACCCTCACGGCGACTCGTCGGTGTATGGTGCGCTTGTGCGTATGGCACAGCCTTGGGTTATGCGTTACCCCCTTGTTGATGGACAAGGTAACTTTGGATCTATAGACGGTGACTCACCTGCTGCGATGCGTTACACCGAGGCGCGTTTGCAGAAGCTTGGTGAGGATATGGCAGAAGACCTCTACAAAGAGACTGTAGACTTCAAACCTAACTACGCTAACGAGAAGATGGAGCCCACAGTGTTGCCCACACGCATCCCCAACCTCTTGGTTAATGGTGCAACGGGTATCGCAGTAGGTATGGCAACCAATATTCCTACACACAATTTGAGTGAGGTTGTAGATGCTTGCGTGGCATATATTGACAACCCCGAAATTGATACCGACGGGCTTATGCAGCACGTTAAGGCTCCCGACTTCCCCACAGGTTGCGATATCTTGGGTGTGGCCGGTGTGCGTGAGGCTTATGAGACAGGTCGCGGCCGTGTGATTATGCGTGCTGTGTCTGAGATTGAGCAGGCTGCCACCCACGAGAAGATTGTGGTTACAGCTATCCCTTACAACGTGCTCAAGGAGGAGCTTATAAAAGATATTGCTTCGATGGTGAACGAGAAGAAAATCGAGGGTATATCGAACATCAACGACGAGTCGGACCAGTCGGGTATGCGCATCGTTATCGATATTAAGCGCGATGCAAACGCCAACGTGGTGCTCAACAAGCTCTACAAGATGTCGGCTTTGCAGACATCGTTCAGCGTTAACTGTATTGCTCTTGTGCACGGCCGTCCCCAGCTTCTCTCGCTCAAAGATTGTATAAAGAACTTTGTTGACCACCGTCACGAGGTTGTTATACGCCGTACAAAATTCGACTTGCGCAAAGCACAGGAACGTGCTCATATTATAGAGGGTCTCATCATTGCGTCGGACAACATCGACGAGGTGGTGCGCATAATAAAAGCCGCAAGCTCTCCCTCGGCTGCACGCGAGGCGTTGATGCAGCGCTTCTCGTTGAGCGAGGTACAGGCTAACGCTATCGTGGAGATGCGTCTTGGCCAGCTTACCGGTATCAACCAGGATAAATTGCACGCAGAGTTCGATGAGTTGCAGCGCAAGATAGAGTACTACACCGCAATACTCACCGACGACGAGCTTTGCAAGAGCGTTATTAAGGACGAGCTCAATGAGATTAAAGAGAAGTATGGCGATGAGCGTCGTTGCCGCATCGATTATTCGGCGTCGAACGACTTTAACCCCGAGGATTTCTATGCCGACGATGAGATGGTTATCACAATATCGCACTTGGGCTATATTAAACGTACTCCTCTTACAGAGTATCGTAGCCAGAACCGTGGTGGTGTAGGCTCGAAGGGTAGCGACACACGCGACTCAGACTTTATAGAGTACATCTACACCGCAACTATGCACAATACTATGCTCTTCTTTACACAGCGTGGTAAGTGTTACTGGTTGAAGGTATACGAGATACCCGAGGGTAACAAAAACTCAAAGGGACGTGCTATACAGAATATGCTCAACATTGAGAGCGACGACGCTGTTAACGCATTTGTTCGCGTGAAGACTCTTGCCGACAAGAACTTCATAGAGAGCCACAATATTGTATTCTGTACCAAGCAGGGTATAATTAAAAAGACATCGCTCGAGCAGTACTCACGCCCCCGTGCAAACGGTATCATCGCTATAAGCATACGTGAGGACGACCGCGTGATATCTGTAGCTCTCACTGATGGTAACAGCGATATTATTCTTGCTAACCGCACAGGTCGTGCTGTGCGTTTCAACGAAAGCACAGTGCGCGCTATGGGACGTACCGCAACAGGTGTTAAGGGTATGGCGCTCGACGAAAACGACGAGGTTGTAGGTATGGTTGTTCTTCCTCAGGAGGTTGAGGGCGACCACAGCATACTCGTTCTCTCGGAGCAAGGCTTTGGTAAGCGTTCGAAGACCGAAGACTATCCCACTGTGGGTCGTGGTTGCAAGGGTGTTAAGACACTCAAGGTTACCGAGAAGACCGGCGAGCTTGTTGCTATAATGGATGTAAACAACGAGAACGACTTGATGATTATCAATAAGTCGGGCATCGCTATACGCACAGCCGTTGAGCAGATACCTGTTATTGGTCGTGCAACACAGGGTGTTAAGGTTATTAACCTCGGCAAGAAGAACGACTGCATAGGCTCGGTGTGCAAAGTTAACCGCGAAGAGGCCGAAGAAGTTCAAGCAGAGGACGTTGCAACCGATGTAGTTGAAAATAACGAGAACACAGAGACCAATAATTAACTTATAAATACTTGATAATTATGAAAAAAATCTTATTATCGTTGGCTTTGATATTGTCGGTAACCACAATATTTGGCCAGGAGTTATCGAAAGAGCAGATTAAAGAGCAGAAAAGACAAATTAAATCTCTTATGGTTATTGCCAAAGATGCCGAAAAAGCTCTTCTCGAAGACCCCGCAACAGCTTTGAATAGTATTCAGACTTGTATTGAGAGTTCTTTGGTGAACAACGATGCTTATATTTGGTTTGTTGCTGCAAAATCGCGCAAGGCTATCGTAGAGAAAGAGAACTCGGCTCGTGTTTCGGGTGCACAAATCGACCTGGAGGCTTTCTATGCTTCTGCTAGCAGACTCATTTATGAATTGGAGGTTTGCGACTCGCTCGACAACACGCCTAACGCAAAGGGCAAGGTTGCTCCCAAGTATACCGAGTTCATTAAAGAGGCTTTGTATGAAAACCGCAACCTGATGTATAATGGAGGCTCGTTCTATTATAATAAAGGTAATTATGCCGAGGCATACAATATGTTTGCAAAGTTTGTCGATCTTGCCGAATATCCTTTGCTGAAGGATGTTATAAAACCCTCGGAGAAGCCCTTTAATATTACAGCTGCGTTCAACACAGTGCTTTGTGCTATGCAGCTCGAGGATTATGAGAAGGTGCTTAAATATGCCGACTACGCTCTCCTTGACGAAAGTAGGGCTAGCACTATTTATCGTTACAAAGCTACTGCCTATGAATCTCTTGGCGAAACAGATAAGTGGATTGCGCTGTTGAAGGATGGTGTTGTGAAATTCCCCGAGGAACCCTTCTTCTACCAGACACTTATTCAGTACTACGACAAGCAGGGTAGCAAAGAGGCTTTGAATACTTTGGCCGACGAACTTATTGCATCGAGTCCCTCAAACCCTCTCTTTGTGTACCTTAAAGGTTACATAGCTCAGCAGCAGGGCGATATAGACGAGGCTTTGGTTTGGTATAAAAAGACACTTGAGATTGATGCAAACTACCAGAATGCTTTGCGTAACTCTGCACTTGTGTATGTTGCCAAAGCACAAGAGTACAGCTTGAAACAGGCTACAGCAAAGCTAGACCGTGCGCAGATTAAGAAGGATAAAGAGATTATAGGTGGTTACTTTAAGGAGGCTCTTCCTTATTTTGAGAAGTTGCGCGAGCTTGCTCCCGACCGCAAAGAACTCTGGTTGAACGGCCTTTCTCAGTGCTACTACAACTTGAATATGGAGGCGCAGCTCAAAGAGATTGAGAAACTTGCAAACTAAGCCTCTTACCTTGATATAAACAAAAAAGCCGTGTATTTACACGGCTTTTTTTGTTGTCTGTATGTGCGAGATTTAAAAGAGTTATTGTTAATCTATCTGCTGCAGAATTTCTTCGATAACGTGGGGAAAGTGCTCGTACTCCAAGGCGTGTACCTTTGTGGCAACATCGTCGGGGGTGTCGGTGGGGAGCACGGGACATTTAGCCTGGAAGAAGGTTGTTCCCTTGTCATACTCGGCATCAATCAAGTGTATGGTTATGCCACTTTCTGTGTCGCCGCACTCAACTACGGCTTTGTGTACGCGGTCGCCATACATTCCTTTGCCGCCGTGTTTGGGCAGGAGAGCGGGGTGTATGTTTACTATGCGTGAGGGGTAGGCCTCTATAAGTTTTTCGGGCACAAGTAGCAAGAAACCGGCAAGTACTATGAGATCTATCTTGTACTCCTGCATTAGGGCTATTATGGGGTCGGCAGCCATAAAGTCGCTCTTTGTAACAACCTTGCAGGGGATGCCGAGCTTCTTTGCGCGCTCAATGACATAAGCGTTGGGGTTGTTGGCTACAATTAGAGATACTTCAACGTTGTTGTTGCTTTCGAAGTAGTTGGCAATATTTTCGGCGTTTGAGCCGCTGCCCGATGCAAAAATTGCAATTCTTTTCATCGTTTTTTATTTGGTTTATGATATTGGGACAAGGCGACGCAAAACCTGCTCACCGTATGTTTTTGATATAGGAATTTCTTTTACGTTGGGGACGCCAACCTCGAGAAAAATATTCTCTTTTTCGCGGCGCATAATTTTTACAAGGTCGAGGTTTACCATATATGAACGGTGGCAACGCACGATGTTTGTGTCGGCAAGCTGCTCGCTTATCTCCTTCATAGTGATGCGCATAAGTTGCTTCTTAAGTTGGTCGTTCTTTAGGTACCATATGCAGATGTAGTTGTCGGCCGACTCTATGTATATGAGGTTTTCTTTTGCTATGGAGAGCTGCAGAACGCCTCTTGAGTCGCGTATAGAGATGAGTGTGCTCGATTTAAAACCTATATTTTCGTTCATAAGCTCTTTAAGCTTTGCCGAACGCTCCTGATATGAGAAGAAAAGGATACACAGGAGGTAAGGGATAAAGAGGATGAAGAGGGTATTCTCGAAGGCGTTTTTGTATATCTCCAGAGGGTCTTGTGTGGGGCCTGTGCCTGTAAGTATCGCAAGAAGGGTGAAGGCTCCGGATAGCAAAAGGAGCTCTACAAATACCCAAATTGTATATTGCAGGTTGTTTATCTTCTTTCCAGGCTTGCTAGAGTGTATGTACATTAAAACGCGGCTTATAGCAACCACAGACACTCCTACGGTGACCAGAATAGTGGACCAGGCAAGGTAAAGCGACGAGGACATACCTTTGTGTACCCAGTTTTCGGAACCAAAAGGCTTGAAGATGTTTATGAATATGATAGCGAAGATGGAAACGAAAAGCACCATTATTATCTGGTTTCTCTTTTCCAGCATATGATTGGGTACCTTCCTGAAAAGTATAGATGTATATTCGGACATTTTATATGTATATCTTTTTGTGACGCGAAGATATGAAAAAAAAATTATATAAGTTCTTTATTTAAGTTAAACTTAAATACTCTCTTTCTTTTATGTTCTTGCAGTTGATGTTTTGCTTTGTGGGGCGGTTTCCTAGGCAAAAAATGTATTTTGCTGCTAAATTTGGAAGGGTTTATTTAAAAAATACGAAAAAACTATTTATTTTTGTACGATAATGTGCCGTATGGGCTCGTGTGGGCTCGTGTCGGTACAAGATAAAAAAATTATGGCAATAGTTAAATATAAAAACGTTGATATACACATAGACTCGAAGATTATACTCGAGAATGTCTCCTTTGCACTAGAGGAGGGTGAGTTTGCATATATCGTCGGTGCTGTGGGCTCGGGAAAATCGACTCTCTTGAAGACTATATATGGCGAGGTACCTATAACCGACGGCGAGGCTGTGGTTTTCGACGAGTATGACCTTAACAAGTTGCGCAGCAAGAAGCTGCAAGCTTTGCGCAAACGAATAGGCATTGTGTTTCAGGATTTTAAACTGCTTACCGACAGAAACGTACACGAGAACTTGAACTTTGTGTTGCGTTGCACAGGCTGGAAGAACGAGCGTGAGCGCGAGAAGCGCATACGCGAAGTGCTTAACCTTGTAGGGCTTGCTCAAAAGGGGTACAAGATGCCTCACGAGCTATCGGGTGGTGAGCAGCAACGCATAGTTATAGCTCGCGCAATACTCAACAAACCGGCTCTTATTTTGGCCGATGAGCCTACAGGTAACCTCGATGCCGACACGGGCAATAATATTATGCGCTTGTTGCATCGCATATGCAAGGAGGAGAAGAGTGCGGTGTTGATGATTACCCACAACGAGCAGTGGCTCACAGCTTATCCCGGTACCGAGTATAACTGCTCCGAGGGCAGAATGAGACTTATACAGCGTGCTTGCGATGGTGCAGCACAGCAAACATCTTTATTTACAGAAAACAATTAAAAAACAGAAAAGATATGAAAGTATTAAAATTTGGAGGAACATCGGTTGGATCGGCCGAGCGTATGCAGAAAGTTGTAGAGCTTATCTCTGATGGTGAGACAAAGATTGTTGTTCTCTCTGCTATGTCGGGCACAACAAACTCGCTCATTGAGTTTACAAACTACCTTCGTAACGGCAACCCCAACGGTGCTTGCGAGCACGCTAATGCGTTGCAGGACAAATATCGTCAAACAATAAAAGGACTATACACAACAGCCGACGCTGCCGACGCTGCTACAGCAAAGGTTAACGAGGTGTTCAACCACTTGCGTTCTCTGGCATTCAAGACTCTTGACATAAACCTCGAGAAGGAGATTGTGGCACAGGGCGAGATTATCTCTACAAACATGGTTACACTCTATATGCGCGAGAGAGGTCTCGACGTGGAGTTGCTTAACTCTTTGGAGTTTATGCGCTTAGGTGTGAACGGAGAGCCCGACCTTGGTTACATACGCAGCCACCTGCTTCCCCTTATCGACCAGGAGGCTCAAGGTCGCATATACATAGCTCAGGGATTTATATGTTTGAATGCCGAAGGTTACATCGATAACTTGCAACGTGGTGGTAGCGACTACACAGCAACACTCATCGGCGCAGCTGTGAACGCGGCCGAGGTGCAAATTTGGACCGACATCGATGGTATGCACAACAACGACCCCCGTATTGTAGATAACACATCGCCCGTGCATCACTTGCACTTTGAGGAGTCGGCCGAGCTTGCATATTTTGGCGCAAAAATTCTTCACCCCACCTGTATATTGCCTGCAAAGTTGACAGGTACACCCGTGCGCTTGCTCAACACTATGGACCCCACAGCCGAGGGTACTCTCATAGATAACAACCTTACTTGCCCCGGCGAGATTAAGGCTATTGCTGCGAAGGAGAATATTACTGCAATAAAGATTAAGTCGGACCGCATGTTGCTTGCGTATGGTTTCTTGCGCAAGGTTTTTGAGATTTTTGAGAGCTACAAAACCTCTATCGATATGATATGTACATCGGAGGTTGGTGTTTCGGTGTCAATTGATGACGACAGAAAACTCGAGCAGATAACAAACGAGTTGCAGAAGTATGGTACTGTGACTATCGACAAGAATATGTGTATTATATGCGTTGTGGGCGACCTTAACTGGGAGAACATAGGTTTTGAGGCTCGTGCTATGGAGGCTATGAAGGATATACCCGTGCGCATGGTTTCTTACGGTGGTAGCAACTATAATATTTCGTTCCTTGTTCGTGAGGAGGACAAAGTGCGTGCATTGCGTTCATTGAGCGAGAATATATTTAAAGCAAATAAATAAAACAGCATTTGCCTTGCTATGAGAATGAAATTTCCCGTAGAAAAATTTTTGGAAAAGGATACTCCTTTTTATTACTACGATGTGGAGCTGTTGCAAAAAACACTCGACACGGCTTTGAAGGAGGCTGCAAAGTACGATGGTTTCCACGTTCATTATGCAATAAAGGCCAACTTTAACTCTCGTTTGTTACAGATTGTGAACAATGCGGGTATGGGAGCCGACTGTGTGAGCGGCGGTGAGGTGGCTGCAGCCCTTAAAGCGGGCATAGCGCCCGAAAAGGTTGTTTTTGCCGGTGTAGGAAAAACCGACAAGGAGATAGCCTTGGCTTTGGATGCAGGGATATTCTGTTTCAACATAGAGTCGATGCCCGAGGCCGAAGCTATAAACGAGCTTGCAGCTGCGCGTGGGGTAGAGGCTTCTGTTGCAATAAGAATAAACCCGAATATAGGTGCTCACACTCACGCAAATATCACCACAGGCCTTGCCGAGAACAAGTTTGGTGTAAATTACGAGCAGCTTGACGAGGTTATAGACCTTATTGAGAAATTGCCAAACCTTAAGCTTATAGGCTTGCACTTCCACATAGGCTCTCAGATACTTGTGATGGACGATTTTATAGCTCTTTGCGGGCGTGTGAATGAGTTGCAAGCTATGTTGCGTGAGCAACGCGGCCTAGTTTTGCCCCATATTAACGTGGGTGGTGGTCTTGGCATACGTTACGACGCTCCCGACAAATATTCTGTACCCGACTTTGCGCTTTACTTTGCAACCTATGCACAGAATTTGAAGCTACAACCCGGGCAACAGGTGCATTTTGAGTTGGGACGCAGCCTTGTTGCGCAGTGTGGCTCCCTGATAACACGTGCCACATATATAAAGAAGGGTACTTGCAAGCAGTTTATTATTGTGGATGCAGGTATGAACGACCTTGTGCGTCCCGCTCTTTACGATGCTTATCACAGAATAGAAAACCTTACCTCGAAAGGGGAAGATGAGGTATACGATGTTGTGGGCCCCATATGTGAGTCGTCGGATGTTTTCTGTCGCGACCGCAAAATACCCTCGACAAAGCGTGGCGATATTCTGGCTATGCGTTCTGCAGGAGCTTACGGCGAGGCTATGGCTTTTGGTTATAATTGCCGTGCCCTGCCACAGAGTTTCTTCTCCGATGAGATTTAGTGATAAAAAATCGAGCTCCTGTAAAAAAGAGCTCGATTTTTTTATTCAAACTTTATGGCTTTACTTGGCTCTATACGTGAGATGAGCATAGAGGGTACTATGAGCATAGCTACCGATATAATAAACATAAAGATATTGAGGGGTATCATCAACCAGGTAAATTCTATGGGCACGCAACTCATATAGTACATCTCGGGGTCGAGCTTTATGATACCTGTTTGTTGTTGTATTATGCAGATGAGGAGGGCTATAGCGTTGCCCCACAGCATACCTCTGCCTATGATGAAGCAGGCGTAGTAGATGAATATTTTTCTTATGGAGACATTGCGTGCTCCCACTGCTTTTAGTATACCTATGAGGTTGCTCTTTTCGAGAATTATGATGAGCAGGCCCGACACCATAGTGAAGCCGGCTATACCAAGCACAAGCACAAGTATCACCCACACAGTGCGGTTGAGCACGCCTAACCAGGCAAAAAGTGCCGGAGATAACTCTTCTATTGTTTGTATGTATACTTGCTCGTTGTTATTGCGCGCCATAGCAGTTACTATGGGCGCTATGGTAGCTCTTGTCTCTTCAATGTTTTCGTAGTTGGTGGTTGTAATCTCAACACAACTCACTTTGCTGTCGTCCCAGCCGTTGAGTTTGCGCAGGGTGTTTATCCCTGTCAGAGCAAAGATGTTGTCCATCTCGTAGAGGTGTGTCTCGTATATGCCGGTAACAAGCATACGGCGTGCTTTTATACTTGTTTGCATAAAGTAGACATTTATTTTGTCGCCCACCTTGCACCCGGTTTTGTTGGCCATAACTTTTGAGAGCACCACCCAAGGCTCGTTTATAGAGTCGGCTGGGATGGGTATGTGGCCTTCGAGCATGTTGTCCGAGAAAAAACTGTTTTCACTGCTGTTGTCTATACCTTTGAGCACAACTCCTTCAAACTCCTTGTTTACGGCCAAGAGTCCAGGCTTTTTTATGTGGTATTCAACTCGTGCCACATCTTTACACTCTCGCAAGGTGTTTATGTATGCCTGGTCGATGGTTATAAAGGGGGTGGTGTTGTCGTAGTTTTCGTAGCTGTTTAGCTGTATGTGTCCGCCAAAACCTATGATTTTATTGCGCACCTCGTTCTTGAAACCGACAACTATAGCGAGGGAGAGCATCATAACTATGAGCCCTACCGATACACCCCATTGAGCAATAGTTATTGCCGGACGCGATATTTTTTTTGCGTTCTTGCGGGTGTTGTATAATCTTTCGGCTATAAAAAACTCGGTGTTCATTAACGTGTCGCGTTTAAAAGTGTTTAAAGGTTATTTTGGCATACTTTGAGTTAAGTATCATATTTTTGCTGTTAAGGAGCAACACTTTGTATCTCTCGTTTGTATTGTCGTATATGCCCCAAAGCTTTAAATCGGCATCTTTTGGCTCCACGGCTTGCACCATAAGTGAGTCGCCTGTGTGTTGGAAACGGCAATATGTGATATCTTCTTCTGTTTGTCTTATCTCGAGCAGATTAAGCTGTATGCTCCAAAAGTGGCTCTCTTCTGTTAAGTTTATGGTCTCTCCGGTAGAGTGGTCTTCTATCTCAAGTATTTTCCAAAAGGCGCTTAAATCGCCGTTCTCGTCCTCTTTTTGGCAAGCCACAAATGTGGTGGCAAGCAGAAGTATAAATAATGTTTTTTTCATCTTCGAACTATTTTTTCTTGTTACCAAAGTTTAAAATACCGCACTTGCTTATGGTAAAAAGAGCGCTGCGGTTATTGCCTAGCAGCTTCCCGTTGTCGAAAGCGTAGGAGGCTTTAACTTCCCATCCTTTTAATATTGAGGGCTTGTATGCAAGCTCCACCAAGCCTGCGGTGTTCGATTTTACATAGGTGTAGGGTGTTTTGTAGGTACCCCAGTTTTCGGAGTGTGTGAGGAGTAATCTGTATGAAATTTCTTCTGTGGGCTCTCCCTCTATACCTATGTGCAAGGCTTCGTTTCTGTTGTTCTTGCAGGTAATGGTGTGATCTTCGTTGTAGATGGGCGAAGTTGCAAGCGGTGTTCCTATATTCATACCATAATTAAACCAGCCGTTGTACCACCCGTGGTTGTAGTTGTTATCGCGACAGCTTACTTGGTCGGGGATAGCCGATGTAGAGTCGTGGTATACAGGCCCTCCGTGGTTTTTAAGGTTGTAATATTCCAGAACAAGGCGTTTTATCCACTTGAAATTTTTAAACTCAAGCTCTATGCCCACTAACTGCTCGGTCCACAAACCATACTCCCAAAACATTTGTGAGTGGTCTTCGAATACGTGCTCGTAGTATGCTCGTGCTTTCCAGCTTTTTGCTTGCCAATTTATTGCGCCGTGCCAACTACCAAGGTGGTTGCCTGCGATGTTCGTTCTGTCCATGCCCGAGTATTCGCTGTCGCCGCTGCTTGGAACGAAAATTTTAAAGTAGTCTTTTAAGCGGGTGGGGTTGTGCAAGGTGTTTCCTTTTTCGTATCCCTTGTTGTAAGATGTTCCACCAAATTGTGCAACCATAAGTAGCCCAAATTCTGCCGATAAGGGGAAACGCTCCTCTTTACCAAACTTGAAGAAGATTGCTTTTGAGTGATATAATGTTCCTGTGGTGCGCGGCATGTCGGCTGCAACCCATCTTTCTTGCCAGCTACCGTCGCTAAACCACCCGTAAGCAATGTGGCCACGTAGCTTAAACCAACCATTTGTGCCAAAAAAGTCGTAATATTCGGGCACCTCGATGCGCACCTGAGGTATGGGGCGAGCGTTGCCGCTCTCGACAAGACCACCGGTAGAGAGACGGTGGTTTTTAAATGTGTCCCAACGCTCTTTTTGCCCTGCCGACAGAGTGAATATCCTCCAACTTATATCGGCAAAAGCCTGCTGTATGTAGACCGACGATGTTAGGTTGTTGCCTGCAACAACATCGGCTCCCCAAGCAAGGGTGTAATTTTTGCTCAAGTTATGCTTGCCGCCTAAGCCAACTCTCATATAGCCATACTTTGCAACCTCGCCACTCAATCCTTGACGGTTTGAGATGTGCCAGGTGGGCGATACATCGCTCGATGCTACGGTGGCGGCGGTTTCTACTTTGTACGTAAATTCTTGCGCCGAAAGAGCCGCGCAGCAAAGCAGCAACGCCGATATTATATAAAGTTTTCTCATAATATACTTTATTTGTTAAGTCGCATCCAAAAAAAGTGCCACATTCTAAAGAGGGGAGCTCCAAAAATTTCGCTAGGGTAGTTGGACGCAAGTTTCATATTTTGTTTTGTGCGGCTGCAGGCTCTTGCAAGTAGAGAGCCGTTTTTTTGAATATGAAGTTCTGGGTTATATCGTCCAAAGTTTCCTTTTTCCATAATTTCACCCAGCAGCTGCTCTCCTTCGCTTTCAAGCGGGGGTACAAGCATATACTCGTCGCTTATGTTGAATACTTTTTTTATCACATACATTGTTGCACCTGCAAAACGCAACATTCTAAACTCTTTTAAACGAGTAATAGTAGCCTTTTGCTCCTCTTTTGTAAATCCTTGAACAAGAACGTAATAATAGTCGAGAAGCTGGCGCAGGCCTATACCTTCTTGAAAGAGGTGCCTGTATATGTGCAACAAAATGTATATGCGGTTAAAATCAAGTGTGGGTGCGCTTATGTAGCCCTCGTTACCAAGAGTAATTTTGTTGCTTGTTTGTCTTTTTATCTCTTGCTTGAAGAATTTTTGCAGTTTGCGGTTTGTGAAATAATTATACATCCACGACGGTGTAAAATGTATCTCTATCTCCAAGTTCTTGAGTATGGGAAAGTCTATGTGGTGATAGATTGGTGCTGCTGTGGGGAAAAACTTCTTTACATACTTAAGGATAGTTTTTCTGTCGGCTGCGAGCCATATATCTATGTCGCCCGACGCGCGACGTTCGGGCTCTTTGTATAGTGTGGCTATGCCTTGCCCTTTGAGTATGACGTTTTCAAACCCCTCTTCGCGGAACTTTTGCGCAACCATCACGGCTTGCTTGTTGAGGAACGCGTTTTGCTTTGTTATAAGCTGGCATATGTTGTACCACTTAAGGAGCACCTCTTTTGGGGGGCGCATCTCGGCGGGCAACCTCTCTATACCGCTGAAGGTTATGCCTGTTAAGGTCTGTTTTTTCGACAAATCAAAGAGCTCTTCCCACTGTTGGGCAGTAGGGGGTATGGATAATTTCGAGCCTGTACCGATACCTAATCGGACAAGCTCGAAAAAAATCTCCGTTATATTGCTCTTCTGCATTTTAAGTATTTAAAACGATGGAGGTCTTTAATTGCGGCGTATTCTTATCTGCAACGCATCTTTTATGGGTTTGTCGTTGATAATTACAAGGTAACCACCACCGCCTGCACCGGTTATTTTAATACCTTTTACATCGTTTATGTATTCGTTGATAGTCTCGAACACATAGTCGGGTGCCATATTGGGGAACATTGCAATCTGCGCGCGGAAAGACTCTGTTGTGGCTTTGCCCCAAGCGTCGATGTCTTTGTTGTTTACAGCTTCCCAGCACTCTTGTGCAGCCTTGGCAAGGCGCTCTGCTCCCTCTTTGTCAATCTTTGTGTCGGCAAGAACGTTGTAGTCGCCTTTGCGGGGAGAGAGGGGGATGAGCCAAATGTGCTTCTCGATGAAGCTGAGTATGTCGTCGTCTTTTACGCTCTTAATTTCGCTGGGCCAGTATTTTTCGTCTTTGTAGTTAAGACGGTTAAGGCCAGGCATAACCACACCGATAGCGTCCTGTGAGCCGCTTATATAGGGTGAGCCGGGAGGGTTTTCGAAGCAGAAAAGTTCCTTGGCAAGCACCTCGCGGTCGCCCTTGGGTATGTCGATGTGCCACATCTCTATAGCGGCTTTGCGCGAAGATGTGCTCATACCGCTGCGGTTGTTGAAGTCGTAGTCGGGCTCGATGTTTATGGTGAGCACGGGGCCTTCTGCAAATTTGTTTACATAGGGCTGGTCGAGCCAACCGCCGGCAAGGTCTATGCGATAGGGGATTTTACACTCTTGGCGCAACGCTGTTGTGGAGCGCGCAGGGAGGCCGGCTTCGGGTACACGGGTGCTCACTTTAAGCTCTATGCCGTTCTCCTGGCAGAAACGTTTTTTCTCGGGTGTGTAACCGTCGGAGTTTACAAAGAAGATGTCGGGCTTCAGGGCTTTTACATCCTCGGCAAAGTCCATAATTCCGCTACCGGAGTTTACAAAAGCGTCTTTAACGTAGCGTATGGATTTTACCATATACAGGCGCTCTTCTTGTGTGTTTATGGTTTTGCGGTTTTTAAGGTCCTGGATTGTACTGTCTGAGCCTATGCCCACATACAAATCTCCGTATTGTGATGCTTCCTTGAAAAAAGCAACGTGCCCCGAATGTAACATATCGTAGCAACCCGATACAAAAACTTTCTTACTCATAGTTTGTATATTTTGTTGTTATATTTCGCTCTTGAGTATCGCTAATATGCAAAGATAATATTTATTTTTAATTTTACCTTGTTTATAATTGTGGAAAAGCATCGTTGTTTTCTAAAACTTCTATCGCCTTTAGCACTGTGGGGTCGGTGAGGTTTATGTATTTAACGTGCTCCAGCATACCTTGTATGTTGTATATTATGTTTGCGTTTATAATCTCGGCAAGCATCTGGTGGTTTTGGACAAGCTGTGTAGTGGGGGCTGCTATGCCTTTCTCCTTTGCAAAAGCGATAAATTTTTCCACCACGTTGTTTTGTGCCAGATGTTTTGTGAGCTCTTCGTGGGTTTTGTGCTTTTCGAGCTGTGCGCGGTGGTCTTTGCAGTATTTGAAGGCAAACATAGAGACCAAGCGCTTGCGCGACACGTTACTTATGTAGGGTGTGAAGCGAGTGGTGTCGCTAGGGACGAAAATGTCGGGCATAATACCACCCCCACCATAAACGGTGCGTCCTAAACGGGTCTTGTAGACAAGGCTGTCGTTTTGATGTATGCTGTCCTTAGAGAAAAACTCCCCTCTCTCGTAGCGGTTTATTATGTCCATCTCATACTCTTTGCCCTCGCCGTTTACATAGGGTTTTTGTATGCAACGTCCCGAGGGAGTGTAGTAACGCGCCACAGTGAGCCTTATAGCCGAGCCGTCTTTAAACTCAAAAGGTTGCTGCACTAGTCCTTTGCCAAATGTGCGTCGGCCTATGATTATGCCGCGGTCGTTGTCTTGTATGGTGCCGGCTATAATCTCGCTTGCCGAGGCCGATGTCTCGTCGGTGAGTATCACAAGGGGTATATCGGGAAAGTTGCCTCTGCCGTTAGCGTAGTCGATGTTGCGTGGTGAGTTTACTCCCTCGGTGTAAACTATCACATCGCCACGATGCAGAAATTCGTTTGCCATCTGCAACGCGACGCCCATATAGCCGCCTCCGTTGCCGCGCACGTCTATTATAACCCCTTGCACTTTGTTGTGAAGGAAGCGTGCCATAGCTACAATGAACTCGGCAAAGGTGTTTTCGGCAAAGCGCTCAACTTGTATGTAGCCCCACTTGTTGTCTATTATATAGGCTGCTTCTATGCTTTGCAGGGGTATCTCGCCGCGTACAATATTAAAATGCAGAAGGTCGCTCTCGCCAAAGCGCTTGACGCTTACTTTTACTTTTGTACCCTTGGGCCCTTTAAGTTTTTTCATAGCGGCCTCTTGTGTGCACTCCTTCCCTACAAAGAGAGTGTCGTTAACCTTTACTATGCAGTCGCCAGCCAAGAGACCTACAGCCTCCGATGGGCCACCACGTATAATGTCGGTTATGTTTACGGTGTCCTCTTGTATGAGAAAGCGTATGCCTATACCGCTGAAGCTGCTGGCGAGGTCGGCGTTTGTTGCTTCGAGCTCGTCGGCGGGTATGTATTTGCTATGCGGGTCGAGTTCGTCGAGTATCTTGGGCATAACTTTTTCCAGTACATCGTCTATGTTTAACGTGTCGACATAGCTGTGCTTCATAAGCAGCATAAGCTCGTCTACTTTGTTGCTGTCGGCGGTGGAAATTATAAATGTGTTTCTGTTTCCCTGTGATATGTATATACCTATCAATAGCCCAATTAGTGTGAAAAGCACAAAAAGGGTGGGGGTGAACTTTTTCATAATGTCTCTTTTTCCTCTTCTGTTAAATGCACTGTTTCTACGCCGGCTCTTTTTAGTAGGTCTAAACCGTCGGTGACGCGGTATTGCTCGAAGTATACAACGCGCTTTATTCCTGCTTGAATTATGAGTTTAGAGCACTCTATGCAGGGCGAGGTTGTAACGTAGAGTGTTGCGCCTTCGCTGTTGTTGTTGGAGCGCGCAATCTTTGTTATAGCGTTGGCTTCGGCGTGCAAAACGTAGGCCTTTGTGAGCCCGTCTTCGTCTTCGCACACATTCTCGAAGCCTGCGGGTGTACCGTTGTAACCATCGGATATTATCATCTTGTCTTTTACGATGAGAGCACCCACCTTGCGGCGTTGGCAGTAAGAGTTTTCGGCCCATATCATCGCCATCCTCATATATCTCCAGTCGAGTATTCTCTGTTTTTCGCTGTTTTCCATAGCTCTTGTTTATTTGTTGTGAAATTGCATGTAGTTGTTGTTGGTGCTTTTTATTTTAAGGTAGTTTGCGTCGCCTTCATAGGTGTGGGCGTTTCTTAAAATATTTAGAGCCTCTTTTGCTACCTCATCGCCCGAAATTCGGCCTGTAGTTATGATGTTGCTGCAACCAAAATCTCGAGACTTGCCGTCGGCATACCAATTGCCGCTTATTGTAGCTTGGCTTGGAGTGCTGAAGGTGAAGTTTGCCTTTTCAAACTTGAGGGTGTATTGTTTTTCGGGTGAGTTTCTCCCGGTTTCGTTTTCTATAAATGCAAGTTTCCACTCTTTGTCGGTAAAAATTTCCTCTAAATCGTCCTTCTTGTTGCAGGATGTGAAGAGAGTTAGTACAAGCAGTGTTGTTGCTATAGCGGTTTTGCTCTTTTCTATAATATGTATCATATTTGTTTGTGTTTTTTTACAGGTGTGGGCATATGGTTTTTATTCCATCGCGCTCCAAAAGGGGCTCTATTTGCGGCTTGTGTCCGCGGAAACGTATGTAGAGCTCCATAGGGTGCTCTGTGTCACCCTTCGAGAGTATGTTGTCGCGGAAAGATTGTGCAACCTTCATATTGAGCACGCCCTCTTCTTTGAAGCGTGAGAAGGCGTCGGCATCGAGCATTTCGGCCCACTTGTAGCTGTAATACCCCGCTGCATAGCCTCCCGACATTATGTGGCTAAATTGTGGTGTGATGCCTGCTTCTTTTATTGTGGGCAACAGCTTTATGGCTGCAACAGCCGAGTGCTCATACTCCAAGACGTCGCCTTCGAAGGGTGCCGATATATTGTGCCAGGCTTGGTCTATGAGGCCCAAACCTACCTGTCTTATACACTGATAGGCTGCACGGAAGTTGCGCGCTGCACATATTTTGTCGAGCAACTCTTGCGGTATGGTTTCGCCTGTTTTGTGGTGGAAGGCAAAAGCCTTTAAAAACTCCTCTTCGGTGGCGAAGTTCTCCATAATTTGTGATGGCATCTCGACAAAGTCCCACAAAACGTTGGGGCTGCAAAGGCTTGAGTATGTTACGTTTGAAAGTATTCCGTGCATGCAGTGCCCAAACTCGTGGAGCAGGGTGTTAAACTCGTCGAAGTTCAAGAGGGTGGGCTGCCCGGGAAGGGGTTTCCTGTAGTTTGTAGAAAGGGTTATGTGGGGGCGATGGTTGGTGCCGTCGGCCTCTTTGTATTGCGGCTTTATTGAGTCCATCCAAGCTCCTGCGTGCTTACCCTTGCGTGCGTAAAAGTCGCAATAAAGCAGGGCCAGATATGTGCCGTCGTAGTCGTACACCTCCCAAACTTTTACGTCGGGGTTGAAGGTGGGTATCTCGTGGTTTTGCTTGAATGTGATGCCGTAGAGGCGTGTGGCAAGGTAGAATACACCGTAGATTACTTGGTTGAGGTCGAAGTAGGGGCGTACAATCTCGTCGCTTAATTTGTATTTTTCTTCTTTTAGTTTTTCGGAGTAGTAGGCAAAGTCCCAAGGCTGAAAATCGAAATTTTCGCCTTCAAGCTTTTGGGCATACTCTTTAACCTCATCGACATCTTTGCGGGCGGCGGGCAGGTAGCTCCAGGTGAGCTTGCCTAGCATAGAAAACACGGCGTCGGTGTTTTGTGCCATACGTTCGGCAAGTACATAGTCGCTGTATGTGTTGTAGCCCAGCAGACGGGCATACTCCAAGCGGCTGTTTACTATGTTCTTTACAATGTCGCGGTTGTCGTGCTCGTTGCCTTTTGCGCCTATAGTGCTGTAGGCGAGGTACATCTTTTTGCGTAGCTCGCGGTTTTTGCAGAAAGTTATAAAAGGTATGTAACTCGGGCGGTGCAGAGTGAAGAGCCAACCGCTTTCTTTGTTCTCCTCGGCAGCTTTTGCGGCTGTTTCAATCATATCGGTGGGGAGCCCTTTTACATCCTCGGGGTTGGTCACAAGAAGCGTGAAACTGTCGGTGTCCTTTATGATGTTTTCTTGAAATTTGAGCGACAAGAGGGTGAGCTCTTTGCTAAGGTGTCGATAAATATCGCGTTCCTCTCCCTGGAGGTTGGCTCCGCTGCGCACAAAGCTTATGTATGTTTCTTCTGTAAGCCTTTTTTGTTCTTTGGTGAGCGTGTCGGGCATGTTGTTGTACACGCTTTTAATGCGTGCGAAGAGTCTCTCGTTAAGCGTGATGTTGTTGCGATGCTCGGTGTAGAGCTCCTGCATCTCGGCTTCTGTTGCCACAAGTTTATCGTTGCTGTGCGAGTACATCAAAGCGTTGAAGGCGCAAAGTACGTCGCTTATGAGGCGGCCGCCCTCTTCGTAGGCTACGATGGTGTTCTCAAACGTTGCAGGCGCCTGCTCGTTGCATATCTTGTCTATGTTCTCTTGCTCCTTTTTTATTCCCTCTTTTAGTGCGGGTATGTAGTGCTCCAGCGTTATCTTGTCAAAGGGTATAGCGTCGAAAGGGGTGGTGCTGGGTTGCAAAAAGGGGTTCTCTCTCATAGTGTTTTCTTTTCTACTGTTCATACTGTATAAGATTATGCGAAGATAATTATAAAAATCGGCTTTAGCCACATTATTTTGTTTAATAATTTATAATAAAATACTTCTATCAGTACAACACATCGAGGCTCTGTTTTGTTCGTGGCTCGTGCAAAAAAATAAAAAAAACCGACGAACAACCACAAATAGGTTGTCCGTCGGTTTGTGTCCCTTAATTTAAGGGTAAATTAAAGGTTGTATGTGCCCTCAACAAGACGGCCCATAGCCCAAACGGCGCGTATGTTCAAGTCGTCGTCGAGTATCATAATATCGGCATCTTTGTCTTTCTGCAAAGAGCCCTTGCGGTCGTAAACGCCCATAATCTTTGAGGGTGTCTCCGATGCCATACGTATAGCGTCCTCCAAAGGAATTTCGGCCTTCTGCACGAGGGTGCGGATAAGGCGGACCATTGTTGCTACGCTACCTGCGAGAGCTGTGCGGTCGGCAAGCTTGCACACGCCGTCCTCGATTATTACGCGGGGGTCGAAAGCTGTGGTGCTGTCGCTTGCTGCACAAGCAAGAGCGTCGGTGATAACACAAGCACGCTCCACACCTTTTATTCTGTGTACAAGGCGCAAGATGGTGGGAGGCACGTGTATACCGTCGGCAACAACCTCTACGGTCATATCCTCGTGCAAGTAGATGCTCTCTACAGTACCCTCGTACTTGTACTCGCGACGTTTGTGGAAACCGGGCATCGCGTTGTAGAAGTGTGTTGCGTGGGTGTAACCGTTTTTATATGCAGAGTGTATATCCTCAAACTCGGCTTGTGTGTGAGCAACAGAGGCAACTATACCTTTTGAGGTGATATATTTACCAAACTGCATAGCTCCGGGAAGCTCGGGTGCAGCGTCCCAACGTTTGATGCAATCCCACTTTTCAACCAAGGGGATATATTCGTTGGGGTCGGGGTCCTTGATGTTCTCGGGCAACTGACCACCAGCCATCTTTAGGTTAAGGTAGTGACCCTCGAGGTGCAAACCAAGTACAGGGCTGTTGGGCTCGTTCATAAGCTTTGTACAGGTCTCGGCAGCAGCCTCAATCATAGGCACGGTCGATGAAGAAAGGGTGGGGAAGATACTTGTTGTACCGTGTTTCATGTGGGCGTTGATAGCTGTGCGGAAAGCCTCTTCGGTACCTTCCATAAAGTCGCCGCCACCACCACCGTGGATGTGAATTTCCACGCCGCCGGGTACTACATACATACCCTTTGCGTCGATAACTTCTGCGCCTATCACAGCGAGGTCGCAGTTTGTAACCTCCAAAATCTTGTTGTCTCTGATAATTACAGAGCCGTCCTTCAACCAACCTTGAGGTGTGAGGATTTTAGCGTTTATAATCTGTGTTAACATAGTGAAATTATGGTTTTTGTTAAAATACTTCTAACGCTTTGGTGTGCTTAACACGCACATACAGCTACAAAGTTATTTAATTTTAAAGATTATGCGCTATGTTTTCTTATGTTTTTTTAAATTATTTTTTACTAAGGTGGCGAAAGTTTTTTTACACGGTTTCTTGTGGTGAAAAATGCGATGTTAAAAAGATTGTAAAATTAGGAGAATTGCTTACAAAATAAAGTGTATGTATTAAAAATGGTGGATATTTGTTACAAATGTAAAAAATGTTGTATTTTGAAAAAGCGTGGTTGTTTTTAGCAAAAAAACCAAAAACGTGTTCTATTTTTGCAAAAACGCCCCTTCTTTTTAAGAAAAAAACAGTTTACAAACGTTCCTTTTTTAATAAAAACCTTTGCTCTTTACCGCAGTGGCTGTATATTTGCCACCGAAATAAAATTTAACAAAAAGTAAAATTTGCAAAAATACAGCGCGCGCTGTTGTTTTTTTGCTTAGTATAATAAGGGAATAATGTCAAAATTGAGATTTCAGGTAGTTACAGCTGCCTTCGGCAAAAACGCGGTAGAGGTACCCGACAAGGTGGAGCGCCCCTCGGACTATTATGCGGTAAAGGTTTTTAACCGCGAGAAAATGTATAAATATCTCCCCAAGGAGGTGTATAATAGCCTTGTCGACGTGATAGACAACGGAGCTACATTTGACGGCTCTATGGCCGATGCTGTGGCCGAAGGTATGAAGCGATGGGCTGTGGAAAACGGCGCTACGCACTACACACACTGGTTTCACCCGCTCACCGAAACTACAGCCGGGAAACACGATGCTTTTATAGAACACGACGGAAAGGGTAGTGTTATAGAGGAGTTTTCGGGTAAGTTGCTTGTGCAGCAAGAGCCCGACGCATCGTCGTTCCCTAACGGTGGTATACGCTCAACTTTTGAGGCACGTGGCTACAGCGCGTGGGACCCCACCTCGCCTGCCTTTCTTATGGGCGACACACTATGTATACCCACAGTGTTTATATCGTACACAGGTGAGGCGCTAGACTATAAAGCACCCTTGCTCAAGTCGTTACGCGCTGTGGGCAAGGCAGCAACAGAGGTGTGTCGTTATTTTGACAAGAATGTAAAAAAGGTTACGACCTATCTTGGTTGGGAACAAGAATATTTCCTTGTGGACGAGGGTATGCTCCTCGCGCGCCCCGACCTTTTGCTCACCGGACGCACCCTTATGGGGCACGACAGTGCAAAAAACCAACAGCTCGAGGACCACTATTTTGGCTCTATACCTGCGCGTGTTGCAGCCTTTATGAAAGACCTTGAGATTGAAGCGATGAAGCTTGGTATACCTGCAAAAACTTGTCACAACGAGGCTGCCCCCAACCAGTTTGAGCTTGCACCTATATATGAAGAGTGTAACCTTGCAGTGGACCATAATATGCTTATTATGGCGCTTATGAAGGATGTTGCGCGTCGACACGGTTTCCGCGTGTTGTTGCACGAGAAACCTTTTAAGGGTGTAAACGGCTCAGGCAAGCACAATAACTGGTCGCTTGGTACCGACACAGGCGTTTTGCTTATGGCGCCCGGAAAAACCGATAAGGATAATCTGCGTTTTATAACATTCGTAGTAAATACTCTTGCTGCAATATACCGCCATAACGGTCTTTTGAAGGCCAGCATAATGTCGGCTGCTAACGCACACCGCTTGGGAGCTGCCGAAGCGCCTCCCGCAATTATATCGAGTTTTTTGGGCTCGCACCTCTCGTCGATACTCGATCATATGGAGACTACCGACGACGTTGTGAAGATACTGAGCAAGCGTGAGTTGCGCCTGAATATACCCGCTCTTCCCGAGCTTATGATAGACAATACCGATCGCAACCGCACCTCGCCTTTTGCCTTCACGGGTAACCGTTTTGAGTTCCGCGCTGTGGGCTCCGAGGCTAACTGTGCGTCGGCGATGATTGCTCTGAACACCGCTATGGCCGAGCAACTTACAATCTTTAAAAAAGAGGTTGATGTGCTCATTGAGCGTGGAGCGACCAAGGAGGATGCGCTTGTGAAAATAATTCGTAAATACATAAAGTATAGCAAGCCCGTGCGTTTCGACGGAAACGGTTACTCCGAAGAGTGGCGTCGCGAGGCTATGCGTCGTGGTCTTGACTGCGAAGCAAGTGCTCCCATTGTATTCGACCGTTATCTCGACAAGGAGAGCGTCGATATGTTCCGAGCTATGGAGGTTATGACCGAAACAGAGCTCCGTGCGCGCAACGAGATTAAGTGGGAGATGTACACAAAGAAGATACAGATTGAGGCGCGCGTTCTTGGCGACCTGGCGCTGAATCACATAATACCCACGGCGACAAAATATCAAAGTTCGTTGCTCGACAACGTTATTAAGATGGAGCAGGTGATAGGCAAGGAGGAGGGCGACCATCTTTCGGCCGAAAATATATCTCTTATAAAGGAGATTGCAACCCGCACAGCCGAGATACGTCGCCTTGTAAACGAGATGGTGGAACGCCGCAAGGTGGCCAACCGCATAAGCGGGGAGCGCGATAAGGCTATAGCCTACCACGATACCGTAGCGCCCATGCTCGAGGAGATACGCAACCACATAGACAAGCTTGAGCTTGTTGTGGATAACGAGCTATGGACCCTTCCCAAATATCGCGAGCTTCTCTTTATTTGTTAATAAAAGACGGGCAGAAAACAGAGGCCAAACCTCTGTTTTCTGCTATAATAAAACCTTGTGTTTTATTGAAGGGTAGTGAGCCGGTCTTGTGGCCGGCGATCTTTTTATCACTCTGCAACTTTGTTCGTTTGTTTTTTATAACTATCTTCGCATAAAATTTGTTTAAAATGGGAAAAACCATTAAAAAAGGGTTGCTTGCGCTCTCACCTGTGATAGTTTTGCTCACGGTGTATCTTGCGGGGTCAATCGTTGCCGGTGATTTTTATAAAATACCGATAACGGTTGCCTTCTTAATTGCATCGGTGTATGCTGTGGCGGTAAGCAGGAAATATGGCACGCTCGAGAAAAGAGTGAAAATATTTTCGGCAGGGGCGGCAAATTCGCGCATGATGCTTATGGTGTGGATATTTATCCTTGCCGGAGCGTTTGCTTCGCTTGCAAAGAGTATGGGCGCGGTGGACTCTACCGTGGCTATCACCCTTTCGCTTGTGCCCGAGCAGTTTCTTCCCGTGGGCGTGTTTGTGGCCGCTTGCTTTATATCTATGTCCATAGGTACGTCGGTGGGCACGATAGTTGCACTTACACCTGTGGTGACAGCGCTCGCATCGCAGATTGGTTGCGAGGTCGCGTGGCTTGTGGCAATAGTGGTGGGTGGCGCTTTTTTTGGCGACAACCTCTCTTTTATATCGGACACAACTATAGCTGCAACACAGACGCAGGGGTGCTTGATGCGCGATAAATTCCGCACAAACTTCCTCTTGGTGTTGCCCGCAGCGTTGCTCGCTATGGGGGTGTACCTCTTTTCGGGAACAGAAATTTCGGTTGTCGAGCAGCCTGTGATAACGCTTGTCGACTGCATGAAGGTGTTGCCCTATTTGCTGGTTATAGCGCTTGCGCTATGTGGTATAGATGTGCTTGCGGTGCTTGTCTTGGGCATATTATCGGCGGCGGTTATAGGCGTGCTTGTGGGCTCGTTTGGTGTGTGGGATATATTCTCCTCAGCGGGCGCAGGCATAGTAGGTATGGGCGAACTTATTATAGTAACGATGCTTGCCGGCGGCCTTCTCGAGGTGGTGCGCGTTAACGGAGGGTTGGATTTTTTGATACGCATCGTAACCTTCCGTGTGCGCTCTGTGCGCGCGGCCGAGTGGGCTATAACTTCGCTCACAGCGTTGTCGAATTTGTGTACAGCAAACAACACTATAGCTATATTGTCGATAGGCGAGATTGCGCGTGATATATCGACAAAGTTTGGCATACAGCCGAAGCGTTCGGCAAGCCTTATGGACACGACCTCGTGTTTTGTGCAGGGTATGATACCTTATGGTGCGCAGTTGCTTATGGCGTCGGGGCTTGCAGAGGTGTCGCCTGTGGCTATAATCCCCAACCTGTATTATCCTATGCTTATAGGGGCAATGGTGCTGCTTTCGATATTGTTGCGTTTCCCGCGTTGCAAGTAAAAATTAAAGAGTTTTTAACGAATAAATAAAAAATACGCAGAATATGTTTTCAGGAATTGTAGAAGAATTTGCAACAGTTACAAAACTTGTGCGCGAGCAGGGCAACTTGCACCTCACGCTCACTTGCTCGTTTGTGAATGAGTTAAAGATAGACCAAAGTGTGTCGCACAACGGCGTGTGCCTCACGGTGGTAGAGATAACAGGTAACGAGTATACCGTGACCGCTATGCACGAGACCTTGGAGCGTTCTAACATCGGTTTGTTGCAGGTGGGCGACAAGGTGAACGTGGAGCGCAGTATGATGATGAACGGGCGTCTCGACGGCCACATAGTACAAGGCCACGTTGACGAGACTGCAGAGTGTATAGACTTGAAGGATGCCGACGGTAGCTGGTACTACACCTTCCGCTACAAGCACGACGAGGAGATGGCTGCTAAGGGTTATCTCACCGTGGATAAAGGCTCGGTAACAGTGAACGGTGTGAGCCTCACCGTGTGTGAGCCCACTGACGACACCTTTAAGGTGGCTATAATCCCTTACACCTACGAAAACACAAATTTCCACGCTATTAAGGTGGGTACAAAGGTTAATATAGAGTTCGATATCATAGGCAAGTATATTGCTCGTATGATTAAAAAGTAACCCCAGCTCTTTGATGAAGACTTTTCTTGAACTTGCGCAGGCACGTCAGAGCGACCGAGCTTTTGAACAAGGGCGTGCAATACCTGGCGATGTGCTTGAACGCATAATAGAGGCGGGGCGCATAGCACCCTCGGCTTGCAACGGGCAACCGTGGCACTTTACCGTGGTTACCAACGAAGAACTTTTGCCACAAGTGGGCAAGGCGACATCGAGCCTCGGGATGAATAAATTTGTAAAAGATGCTTCGGCGCTTGTGCTTGTAACGCACGAGCCCACAAACTTTACATCGAAGCTAGGATGTGGTATTAAGGACAAAGACTTCCCGATGATGGACTTAGGCATAGCTTCGGCCTATATAACCCTTGCTGCAGAAGACGAGGGGGTGGGCAGCTGCATACTCGGCTGGTTTGACGAAAAGAAGATAAAGCAACTCACAGGGATACCCGAAAAGAGACGTCTTATGCTTATAATAGCTCTTGGTTACGCCACAAAACCCAAACGCAAGAAGGTGAGAAAAGAGTGGGCAAAGGTTGTTTCGTTCGATAAGTATTGATGCAGGGGGTGAAAACCCGCAAAAAATAGTTATATTCGCAGAATATAAAGTAAACCGTGCGTTTTTGCACGGTTTTTACGCAAAAAGGCAATAAAAAGATAAAAATATAGATTTATGGCAACAGTTGATGACAAGAAGATTATATTCTCGATGGTGGGGCTTAACAAGACCATCCGTCAGAATAACAAACAGGTTTTGAAGAATATTTACCTCTCTTTCTTTTATGGAGCAAAGATAGGTATCATTGGTATGAACGGTTCGGGTAAGTCTACCCTTATGAAGATTATCGCCGGCCTCGACAACGACTATCAGGGCGAGGTTGTGTGGTCACCCGGTTACTCTGTAGGTTACCTTCCCCAGGAGCCTCAATTGCAGGACGGTAAAACCGTTAAAGAGGTTGTTATGGAGGGTGTGCAGAGCATCGTTGATGCCCTTAACGAGTATGAGGAGATAAACAACAAATTCGGTCTTCCCGAGTATTACGAGGACGAGGAGAAGATGAACACCTTATTTGCCCGCCAGGCAGAGTTGCAGGATATTATAGATGCTACAGATGCTTGGAACCTCGACAGCAAGCTGGAGCGCGCTATGGCAGCTTTGCGTTGCCCCGCTCCCGACGAGTTGGTAGACCACCTTTCGGGTGGTGAGCGCCGCCGTGTAGCTCTTTGCCGCTTGTTGTTGCAGAAACCCGACGTGCTCCTCCTCGACGAGCCTACTAACCACCTCGACGCCGAGAGCATAGACTGGCTTGAGCAACACCTAAACCAGTACGAGGGTACTGTTATTGCAGTAACTCACGACCGTTACTTCCTCGACGATGTAGCAGGCTGGATTTTGGAGCTCGACCGTGGCGAGGGTATACCCTGGAAGGGTAATTACTCTTCTTGGCTCGACCAAAAGACAAAGCGTATGGAGCAGGAGGAAAAGAGCGCAAGCAAACGCCGCAAGACTCTTGAGCGCGAGCTTGAGTGGGTGCGCATGGCACCGAAGGCTCGTCAGGCCAAGGGTAAGGCTCGTTTGAACTCTTACGAGCGCATGCTTAACGAAGACCAAAAAGAGCGTGAGGAGAAACTTGAGATATTTATTCCCAACGGTCCTCGTTTGGGTAACAAGGTTATTGTGGCCGACAAGGTTTCAAAATCTTTTGGATCAAAAACTCTCTTTACCGATCTCGAATTTATGCTCCCGCCCAACGGTATAGTGGGTGTTATAGGCCCTAACGGTGCTGGTAAGACAACTCTTTTCCGCATGATTATGGGGCTCGAGAGCGTAGATAGCGGTAGCTTCGAGGTGGGCGAGACAGTGAAGGTTGCCTATGTGGACCAGACACACAAAGATATTGTAGCCGACAAATCGGTTTACGAGGTTATGAGCCAGGGTAACGAGCTTATGCGCTTGGGTAACAAAGAGGTTAACGTGCGTGCTTACTTGTCGCGCTTCAACTTCACCGGTGCCGACCAGGAGAAAAAATGTGGCGTGTTGTCGGGTGGTGAGCGCAACCGCTTGCACCTTGCGATGGCACTTAAAGAGTGTGGTAACGTGCTTCTTCTCGACGAGCCTACCAACGATATAGACGTTAACACCTTGCGTGCACTCGAGGAGGGCTTGGAGAACTTTGCAGGTTGTGCTGTAGTTATCAGCCACGACCGTTGGTTCCTCGACCGTATCTGCACCCACATCATAGCTTTCGAGGGCGACGGTAACGTTTTCTGCTTCGAAGGCTCATATTCAGACTACGAGGAGAACAAGATGCGTCGTTTGGGCATAGAAGAACCTAAAAAAGCACGCTATCGCAAGTTGATGGAAGACTAAACTGATATTAAATTATGAAAACCATTATAGAGCCGTCGGTTATAGACGGCATAATGAAAGAACTTGAGATAACCGACATAAAAACCGCCTCAATACGTCAGGTGGGCGCTATCGTGCGCGCTGCCGAGGCTGCTACAGGCACAGAATTTATACACTTTGAGATGGGCGTGCCCGGTCTCCCTCCCTCGGCTGTGGGTGTAAAGGCCGAATGTGAGGCCCTGCAGAAGGGTGTTGCGTCGGTTTACCCTATAATAGATGGTATACCCGAAGTTAAAGAGCAGGCGTCGCGCTTCTTGAAGGCGTTTGTCGACACCGATATAAAACCTTCGGGCTGCATACCCACCGTGGGCTCTATGCAGGCCTCTTTTGCTTCGTTGATGCTTGCTTCGCAGTTGAGCCCCGAGAGAGATACTGTGCTCTACATAGACCCCGGTTTCCCTGTGCAGAAGATGCAGGCAAACGTTATAGGTGTTAAGATAGCTTCGTTCGACATAGCCGACTATCGTGGTGCAAAGCTCGAGGAGAAAATTGAGAGCTACTTTGCACAAGGAAATATTTGTGCGGTGCTTTATTCTAGCCCCAACAACCCCACTTGGATGTGTCTCAACGATACTGAACTTGAAATTATAGGCCGCTTGGCAACAAAATACGATGTAGTGGTTATTGAGGACCTTGCCTATATGACGATGGATTTTCGTCGCGACATGAGCAAGCCTTTTGAGCCCCCTTATCAGTTAAGCGTGTCGAAGTATACCGACAACTATGTGATGTTGATGAGTGCCTCAAAGATATTCAGCTACGCAGGACAGCGCATAGCTATGGCTTGTATTTCGGACAAGTTATATGAGCGTCACTATGACAGCCTCAAACAGCGCTATGGTATACCACGCTTCGGCGCAGCTTTTGCTTATATTTTCCTCTACACCTTCTCTTCGGGTGTTTCACACTCGGCACAGTATGCTATGGCTGCTATGATGAAGGCTGCTTGCGATGGAGAGTATAACTTTGTGGGAGATGTTAAAGAGTATGCCGACCGCACAGAGCGCTTGAAGGCTATACTTGAGCGCACCGGCTTTAACGTGGTTTACGACAAGGACGACGAGGAGCCTGTGAGCGACGGTTTCTTCTTTACTATGGGTTACAAGGATATGGATGGAGCCGAGCTGTTGCAAGAACTTCTTTATTACGGCGTGAGCGGTATAGACCTCTCGACAACGGGTAGTAACCGCAAGGGTATACGTGCTTGCTCGTCAAACATTAAACCTCACCACTACGATATGCTCGAGGAGCGTTTGAGGTTGTTCAATGAAAATCATAAATAAACAGACACATATATATAAACACGGTCATGGATAATAAATATTTTGAGCCGAAGATAGAAACTATGTCACGTCCCGAGCTTGAAAAACTACAGCTCGAGCGTTTGAAAAAAACAATAGAACAGGCTGTAAAATCGCCTTTCTATAAGAAACTTTATGCCGAAAAGGGGATAGATGCCAACTCTGTAAAGAGCATAGATGATATACGCAAGTTGCCTTTTACCACAAAGCAGGATATGCGCGATAATTATCCTTTTGGTTTCCTCGCTTGCGACCAGAAGGAGGTTATACGTCTTCACTCGTCGAGCGGCACCACAGGTAACCCCACAGTTATTTGTCACACAAAAAACGATATAGACACTTGGGCCAACCGTGTTGCGCGCAGCTTCTATATGGTGGGTTTGCGTAACAGCGATGTTATACAAAACTCTTCGGGCTATGGTATGTTTACCGGAGGTTTGGGTATGCAGGCTGGTATCGAGCGATTGGGCGCTCTCTCTATACCCGCAGCTGCAGGTAACAGCTTGCGACAAATTAAGTTTATTATGGATTTTGGCACAACCGCAATACACGCGATACCTAGCTACGCTTTGCGTTTGGCCGATGTTTTTGAGGAGGTTGGTATAGACCCCAAAACACAGACACACCTCACAACCTTCCTTATTGGCGCCGACCCTCATACCGAGGAGACACGCCGCAAGATAGAGGAGCGTTTTGGTGTGAAGGCTTACAACAGCTTCGGTATGACCGAGATGAGCGGCCCCGGTGTTGCTTTTGAGTGTCAAGAGCAGAACGGTATGCACGTATGGGAAGATTCTTACCTTGTGGAGATTGTGGACCCCGAAACTTTGGAGCCTGTGCCCGACGGTGAGATAGGAGAACTTGTGCTTACGACTCTCGACCGCGAGGCTATGCCCCTAATACGTTACCGTACACGCGACCTCACCCGCTTCCTTGTGGAGGAGTGCCCCTGTGGCCGCACACACCGCCGTCTCGACCGCATGAAGGGCCGCAGCGACGATATGTTTATTGTTAAGGGTGTAAACATCTTCCCAATGCAGATTGAGAAGATTTTGATGCAGTTCCCCGAGCTTGGAACAAATTACCTTATTACGATAGAGCCCATCGACAACAACGATGTAATTTTTGTAGATGTAGAGCTTAACAGCTTTACAACCGATAATTTCTCGGAGTTGCAGAACTTGAGCAAGGAGATAACCCGTCGCATAAAAGACGAAATTCTTGTAACACCCAAGGTGCGCCTGGTTTCTAAGGGTAGCTTGCCGCAGGCTGAGGGTAAAGCTGTGAGAGTAAAAGATTTGCGTAAAAAATAATTTAAAAGACAAATTATGAGCACAATAAAACAATTATCTATATTCCTCGAGAATAAGTCGGGGCGTCTTTACGAGGTGATGGAAATTCTTGCAAAGGCAAATATTGGAGTTATAGCAGCAACCGTGTCAGACACTACAGAGTTTGGAATCTTGCGCATAATAACAAACGATAACGACAAGGCACATAAAGTTCTGCTCGAGAATAATGTGCCCTCGAATATTTCGGATGTTATACTTTTCTCTTGCGGTAGCGAGATAGGCGGCTTCTACGAGAAGATTAAAAAAATGTCGCAAGCAAACATAAGCATCGAATATATGTATTGTTTCTCGTTTGGAGAAAATTCTTACGTTATTATAAAGGTGGCAAACACTCTCAAAGCTATAGATGCTATGGAGCGCTATGGTATAAAGTCTTGCACTATAGAGGAGATGCTTGCCAATATGGTAAATTTTGATTGATATGAAGAAGGGTGATATAGTTTTCGGAGCAGCCGTTGTGGTGCTCTTGTTGCCTTTTTTTGTGAGCGATGCCGTGTACGAGGGTTATAAAGTGTTCAACGCTGCACACCCTTACTTGATGGCTTTCATAAAGTTTATGGTGCTCTCGTCTGTGGGGGAGATGCTTGGTCTTCGCATAAAGCAAGGCGTTTACTTTTACAAAGGTTACGGCATATTGCCTCGTGCAATAGTTTGGGGTATTTTGGGTGTGATGATAGCTGTTGCTATGAAAATATTCTCGAACGGTGTGCCCGTGATGCTCGAAAGCTGGGGGCTCGATGGCATGGTTGCAGCTATGGGTGGCGGTGTAAGCTGGGCTAAGTTTATAGATGCCTTTTGCATATCTACAGCGATGAATACCTTCTTTGCTCCTATGTTTATGACCCTGCACAAGGTTACCGACACACACATCTTGAACTGTGGAGGAAAGATAACCTCGCTCGTGACACCTATGAAGTTTGGCGAGATACTTGCTTCCCTTAACTGGAAGGTGCAGTGGAGCTTTGTGTTCAAGCGCACACTTCCTCTTTTTTGGATACCTGCACACACTATAACATTTATGTTGCCCACAGCCTATCAGGTGCTCTTTGCCGCTTCTTTGAGTATATTTTTAGGTGTGTTGCTTTCTGTTGCAGCTGTTATGTCTAACGAAAAAAAATAATAACACAATGAAAAGATTATTATTCTCTCTGTTGTGCGTGGTAGCTCTTTGCTGCAGCGCAAACAACATATCACTTATTCCGCAACCAGCAAAGATGGTTGTAAACGAGGGTGCTTTCACCTTCCCCAAGAAGGTTAAAGTTGCTTTCGACGCGTCGTGCTGCGATAGCGTGAAGATGGTGTTTAAAAACTTTGCCGAAGATTTTAAGACTGCTACGGGTGTCTCAATGAAAAAGACAAAGAACACCTGCAAAGCGCAGATAATATTCTTGCGCGACAAGGCTATCAAGCCCGAAGGTTACAAGCTAAACATAACAGCAGGCAAGGTTACAATTACAGCGTCAAAACCAGCAGGTTTCTTCTACGCATTGCAAACACTAAAGCAACTTATGCCCCGCAACGTTATGGCCGTTGTGCCTTGCGAGGAGGAGAAAGTGTGGAGCCTGCCCTGTGTCGATATTGAGGATGAGCCTCGTTTTGCGTGGCGTGGTTTTATGCTCGACGAGGGCCGTCACTTTTATGGTAAGGAGGAGATAAAGAAGATTATCGACGTGATGGCCGCTTACAAAATGAATCGTTTTCACTGGCACTTGACCGAAGACCAAGGGTGGCGCATAGAGATTAAAAAATATCCCAAGCTCACAGAGGTTGGTGCGTGGCGCGACAGTAAAGTTCTTGCGTGGGGCGATGTTAAGCCCGACGGGCAGCTCTATGGTGGTTTCTACACTAAGAAAGATGCTCAAGAGGTCGTAGCTTATGCAAAAGAGCGCTTTGTGGAGATTGTACCCGAGGTTGACATACCCGGTCACTCACAGGCCGCGGTTGCTTCGTATCCCGAATTTCTCTCGTGCGACCCCGAAAATAAGCACGAAGTGTGGTTGTGGCAGGGTGTTTCGAGCGATGTTATAAACGTGGCCAACCCTCTTGCTGTGCAGTTTGCAAAGGATGTGATAGATGAACTTACCGAAATATTCCCCTTCGGTTATATACACCTGGGCGGTGATGAGTGCCCCACATATAAGTGGGAACGCAATGCCGACTGCCAACAGTTGTTGGGAGAGATAGGCTCAAAGAACTATCGCGACCTGCAGATACACTTCTACAAACAGCTCAAGGACTATATTGCGCAGAAACCCGCAGCCGAGCAACGCAAACTTATATTCTGGAACGAGGTTTTGCACGGCAACACCGAGCCCCTTGGTACCGATATTGCAATTATGGCGTGGATAGGTGCCGACGGCGCAGCAAAGGATGCTGCACAACGTGGTATGAACACTATACTCTCGCCGCAGATACCTTACTACATAAACCGTCGTCAGTCGAAGCTGGAGAGCGAGCCACGTTCGCAAGGATACGGCGACGAGACTGTGGAGCGCGTCTATAATTACAAGCCTATGAACGGGATTTCGGCCGAGCTTCAGCCTAAATATATGGGCGTGCAGGCAAACTTCTGGACAGAGTGGGTGGAAGAGGCCGATATTGTGCAATATCTTGCTTTCCCGCGTCTTGCCGCTGTGGCCGAGGCAGGGTGGAGCCCGCAAGAAAAACGCAACTATAATTGTTTTGTAGAACGCTTGCAAGGCGAGGCCGAATATTATCGTTTGCGTGGCGTGAATTATGGAAAACACGTTTTTAAATAGTGCAATTTAAAATAGAAAAAGACTGAAATTTAATTAGTAGTTAAATTTTGGTCTTTTTGTATATGTATAAAATAGATAAGTAAAAGAAAATGAAGAAGATTATTAAGGCTGTCGGCATAATTGTCGCAGTATTTGTGGTGCTGCTCTTCTCCTTGCCGCTCTTTTTTGCCGATAAAATAGAGGGGATTATTAAGGAAGAGGGTAACAAGATGCTTAATGCCGAGTTTGATTTTGAGAGCCTCGACATAAGCCTGCTCAAGCGTTTTCCCCTCGTGTCGGTAACACTTGAGGATTTTTATTTAAAAGGTGTAGGTGCTTTTGAAAACGACACCCTTGTGGTGGCCAACGAGATAACAGCATCTATGAATCTCTTGTCGTTGTTTGGCGACGAGGGGTACGATATACGCAAAATTCTGCTCGACGAGGTTACCTTAAACGCTATAGTGCTTGCCGATGGTGCTGTCAACTGGGATGTAATGAAGGCTGCCGAGGAAGAAACTTTACCGGCCGACACTGTAGCCGAGGATGTGGCTATACGCATTCTGTTGCAGGAATTTGAGATAAAAGATTTTAACCTTATCTACGACGACCGCCAAGCAAATATGTATGCTGCTGTAAAAGGACTTGACGCTGTGCTGTCGGGCGATTTTGGGAGCACAAGAACTTTGCTCGACATTGTTGCTGCAGCCCAGGCTGTGACATATAAGCTCGAGGGGGTACCTTTCTTGAACAAGGCCTCTTTTGCTGCCGATATGAAGATTGATGCCGACCTTGAAAATAACAAGTTTACCCTCGACGAGAACACCTTGCAGCTTAACGCTATAAAAGCGGCGGTAGATGGTTGGGTTGCTCTCACCGATGCCGGCATGGATATGGATATTAAGTTAAACAGCAACGAGATAGGTTTCAAGGAGATACTTTCGCTTGTACCAGCTATATACACACAGGATTTTGAGGGGCTTAAGACCGACGGCAAGGCAACCCTCACAGCCTATGCGAAGGGCTCTCTTGTGGGCGATACTGTGGTGCCCGAGTTTAACCTCGCTTTCGATGTAAAGAATGCAATGTTCCGTTATCCCGACCTTCCCGCAGGTGTCGATAACATAAATATTGTGGCAAACGTGAGCAACCCTGGTGGCTCGCCCGACGCTACGGTTGTTAATATCGCTCCGTTTAAGTTTGTGATGGCCGGCAATGCTTTCAGCCTCACTGCAAACTTGCGCACACCGATGAGTGACCTTGCTTTCGACGTGGCTGCAAAAGGTCGCATAGACTTGGGCAAGATAAAAGATATTTATCCTCTCGAAGATATGGATCTTAACGGCCTGCTCGACGCTGATATATCGCTCAACGGCCGTATGTCGCACATCGAGCAAGAACAGTATGAAAAAATTAAGGCAAGCGGCACAGTTGCCCTGAAGAATATGCAGCTAGAGATGGAGGATATACCCACCGTGGATATTAAAAAGTCTCTGCTTACCTTTACACCGCGTTATTTGCAGTTGAGCGAGACGGCTGTGAATATAGGCAAAAACGATGTTGCCGTAGATAGTAAATTTGAAAACTACATAGGCTATGCGTTGAAGGGAAGTACGCTCAAAGGTACGTTAAATGTAAAGAGTAATTACTTTAACTTGAACGACTTTATGAGCACAGACAGCACGGCGGTAGAGCAGGGCGATGTCGCTGCAGAAGAGGCCGGAGAGGCTGCGTTAGAGGGCGTTATTTTGGTGCCCGATAACATAAACTTCAGTATGCAGGCTGCATTTAAGAAGGTGTTATTCGATAATATGGTGCTCGAGAACGTTAACGGCCAGTTTGCAATAAAAGACAGCAAGGTTGACATGAAAAACCTCTCTCTCAACACTATGGGCGGTCGTGTGGTTGTAAATGGTTTTTATTATACCCCCGAGGCTGCTCAACCGCATATGAAAGCAGGCTTTAAATTGGAAAATATTGTTTTTGCAAAGGCTTACAACGACCTGAACGTAGTGCGTAAGCTTGCACCTATATTTAACGGTCTGACGGGCGATTTTTCGGGTAATGTAAACATCGACACCAAGCTCGACGATACTATGTGCCCTGTGCTTTCTACTCTTACCGGCAGCGGCGCTTTGTCGACAAAAGACTTGAGCCTCAATAATGTAGGCGTGATACAAGCTGTGGCCGATATTGTGAATAAACCTTCGCTCAAGGATACCCGTGTTAAGGACTTGAATATAGAGTTTACCATAAAAGACGGTAGGGTGAATACAAAGCCCTTCGATATTAAGATGGGTGACTATAAGATGAATCTTTCGGGCAGCACAGGCTTGGACCAGACTATCGACTACAAGGGTGAGATAACTATACCTACCTCGGCTGGTAAGGTTGCTCAACTTGGTACTGTTGATATGCTCATTGGTGGCACTTTTACCTCGCCCAAGGTGAGCATAGATATGGCTTCGCTTGCAAAAAAAGCCGCTACTCAAGCAGTAACCCAAGTTGCCACAAAAGCTTTGGATAAGCTGTTGGGTACAAGCGAGAAAGCGGTAACTGATAGCACTGCAACATCAACTACAACAGATGCAAAAGCTGAGGTTGCTGGCAAGATTTTGAACAAGGCGTTAGACCTGTTCAAGAAGAAGTAATATTCTACGGAGATAAAGGGAGTTGTGTGTTATGCGAAAAACATAACACACAACTTTTTTTATGAAAGGAGCTGCGGCGTAATATCTCTTAATCCCTATGAAAAAAAGAAATTAAAAGAGTGGTGAGCACTGCTTTTTGCTAAACCTTTGAAGATAGTCCTCAAAATAACAGATTTGGGGACTATCTTGTTATTATATATATATAATAAATTTAAAAATATTCACTATCTTTGCAGTCGCAAGCGACTGCGGCGGGGTTGCCACAGGTTGTTGCACGGAACTTTTTTGAGTAAACAAAAACTATATATGAAAAAAATCAGAAACTTTTGCATTATTGCACATATAGACCACGGTAAGTCTACACTTGCCG
>JAZKYU010000018.1:0-31581 GCA_045612305.1 Bacteroidaceae bacterium | reverse complement strand
CATTTACAGGAAAAAGTGCGAGCATTGTGTGAGTGTGTAGTTATACGTGCGTAGCGCGGATAACTGAACGAGTTGCGCAGCACCCTGTAAATGCGAGAAAGAGACACGCGGCAAGTGACCGACGAACGAGTTATATTGCCCCTTACGGGCAATTCACGAGCAGGAGGAGGGAGCGACTAATCTTACTCGCGTGCTGCGCCTTTTGCTTCCTTTTCGTCTCACGAAAAGAAGGAGAAAAGAATAAGTATATTGAGAGAAAGGCTTGCGGGCCACCGAGAAGCATAAATATAAGTTTTTCACCCACCCGAGAAATTTATGCAATATTCAAAAGTGGGGCAGCTATAACCCTCGTTTCACCGCATAGAAACGGGAACAAACAACGCCGAAAATTATGCAAAAAAAGAACGAGGTACTTGGGAAAAGTACCTCGTTCCAAGAGTATGCTAAACCTGTAAATTAGCAGATTTTGCGTGAGCCGTCGCCGATAACTACGTCGTACACCTTGGGTGCTTTGCCGTATTTCTCGTTGTAACGCTCGTTAGCTTTCTCGATGAAGATGTCGTACAACTCCTCTTTTACAAGGTTGATGGTGCAACCGCCGAAGCCACCACCCATCATACGAGAACCTGTTACACCGCAGTCGATAGCTACGTCTACCAAGAAGTCGAGCTCCTCGCAGCTTACATCGTAGTCTTTGCTGAGGCCAAAGTGTGTCTCGTACATCTTCTTACCTACGGTCTCGTAGTCGCCTGCCTCGAGGGCTGCACAAACGTCGAGCACGCGTACTACCTCGCCGATAACGTATTTAGCACGGCTGTAGTCCTCGGGTTTGAGCTCTGCTTTAACCTCCTCCAACATCTCGAAGTTTGCGTCGCGCAAAGACTCAATCTCGGGGTGACGGCTCTTGATAACCTCTGCTACGTGCTCGCAGCTCAAACGACGCTCGTTGTAGGGTGAGCCTGCAAGTTCGTGTTTAACGCAAGTGTTTACAAGAACGAGTTTGTAGCCTGTGGGCTTGAAGGGGAAGTATTGGTACTCGAGGTTGCGGCAGTCCAAACGGATGAGGCTACCTGCTTTGCCGAATACGCTGGCAAACTGGTCCATGATACCGCACTTAACGCCGATGTAGTTGTGCTCTGTTGCCTGGCCTACTTTTGCAAGCTCGAACTTGTCGATCTTGTTGTCGCCGAACATATCGTTGAGGGCGTAAGCGAAGGTGCTCTCGAGAGCTGCCGATGAAGACATACCTGCACCGAGGGGTACATCGCCTGCAAACGCTGTGTTGAAGCCTTTTACATCAACGCCACGTTTAATCATCTCGCGGCATACACCGAAGATGTAGCGTGCCCAAGATGCGCGGGGTGCATCCTCTTCGTTCAAACCAAACTCTACAAAGTCTTTCTCGTCGATAGAGTATGCGCGAACTTTGTCTGTACCGTTGGCCTTAATCTCGGCAATAATACCTTTGTTTACTGCGCCGGGGAACACGAAACCGTTGTTGTAGTCGGTGTGCTCGCCGATGAGGTTGATGCGACCGGGTGATGCGTATACGCTACCTGTTGTGCCATCGAAGTGTTTGATGAAACGACTTCTTACAAATTCTATATCCATTGTTTTAAAATGTTTATATGGTTAGTTACTAAAAAAACTGTCAAAAAATTATTTCTTCGCGGGTTTTGAACCTACAAGTGCGTAGAACAAGAGGTATGCGGCGCAGAATACTACTACCCAGAAGCTGGTGATGTAGTTTGTTGCGTCGGCTACAGCTGCCTGGATAGCCATCATAACGGCGCAACCAAACACCATAGTCATGAAGATACCGGAAGCGATAGCGGTGTACTTGCCCAAGCCCTCAACAGCCATGTTGAAGATTGCACCCCACATAACTGATGTGCAGAGACCTACAAGCAAGAACGAGAAGATACCCACGGGGATTTGCTGCCAGATGAGCTCGAGTTTACCCCAATCTACACCGGGGAACGACACGAGAATATCGGTGGGTGCGTACATACCGAAGAGTACGAGCACGAGAGTTGCGATAGACACTGTTGTGATCATAGCGCGGCTTGATACCTTGCTACCGATACTTGCACCTACGAAACGGCCGATAAGCATCATAAACCAGTAAACGGCTACAAGCATACCTACTGTACCTGCGGGGATACCGTCGGCGATGAGGTACTGCTGAACGAAGTTGGGAACACCTACCTCGATACCCATATACAAGAAGATAGCCAAAGCACCAAGAGCAAAGTGACGATAGCTCATAGCGCCCTTGATGAGAGCGAGCTCAACGGGTGCCTGCTCGGGCTCCTCGATTTTTGTGAACATAATTACGATGAACGCAATTACGAAGATTGCGAGGGCAATCATAAGAGCGGGTGTAGCGTCGGCGATTTTAGCCTTTGTAGCGTCGGAGATGAGAGCACCCATAAGGATGTAGCAAGCTACAGCTGCCGAAGAGTTGAACACACCACCAATCTGGATGAGCTGGTTACCGCTGTTACCACCACCACCAAGCAAGTTGAGCATGGGGTTTACAACGCAGTTAAGGATAGCCATGCAAAGACCTGCGATGAAAGCACCACAGAGGTACACTGCAAATACGAGGCCGAGGTTCTGCTCAACATCGAGCTGGCCGCTAAACCACTGGATTGCGATACCGATAGCTCCTACTGTGAGACCGATGAGAGCGGTTTTCTTGTAACCGAACTTAGAGATGAGCATACCTGCGGGGATACCCATAACCAAGTAAGCAACAAAGTTACCGTAGTTACCAATCTGTGCGAGCACGTTGGAAATTTCACCTTGGTTTTTGATGATGGTTGCCATAGGTGTACACAAGTTGGTCACGAAGGCAATCATTGCGAAGAGCGCAATCATTACGATGATGGCTCCCCATTGTTTTGTTTGTTGACTCATTGTTTTAAAAATTTTATTTAGGTTAATATAATGTTTCGTCTGTGTTTTAAACGTAGGTGTTGGTTATTTTTCGACACCGAATTTGTAAACGGTAACCTGTGTGTACTCTTCGCCGGGTTTGAGCACCACGCTTGGGAAGTGTGCACGGTTGGGTGAGTCGGGGAAGTGTTGTGCCTCAAAGCATATTGCACTGCGCTTGGGGAAGGTTGCGCCCTTCCAGCCTGCGAAGCCGCTGTGCCAGTTTGATGTGTAGACCTGCACGCCGGGCTCGGTGGTGTAGACCTCCATAGTGCGGCCGCTAACGGGCTCGGTTACTTTGGCAGCGAATGAGAGCTCGCCCACCTCTTTCTTGTTGAGCACGTAGCAGTGGTCGTAACCTGCGCCGTGTTTTATCTGCTCTTCGTCGGCGTCGATGCGTGCACCTACCTCGGTGGGTGTGGTGAAGTCGAACGCTGTGCCTTTAACGGGTGTGATGGTGCCGTAGGGTACCGATGTGTCGTCGATGGGCACGAAGAAGTCGGCGTTTATCTCGCAGATGAGGTTGTCGATGGTTGCTGTGGGGGTTGCAAGGCCCGAGAGTGAGAAGAAACCGTGGCTTGTGAGGTTTACGATTGTGGTCTTGTCGGTTGTGGCCTTGTAGTCTATCTTGAGCTCGTTGTCGTCGCTCCAAGAGTAGATGACGGTTGTGTCGAGCGTGCCGGGGAAGCCTTCTTCCATATCGGCCGATACGTAGCGCAACTTAAGTGTCTGCGCGTCTATCTGCTCGGCGTCCCAAACACGGGCGTGGAAGCCTGTGGGGCCACCGTGGAGGTGGTTGGGGCCGTTGTTTATCGCAAGTGAGTATTCCTTGCCTTCGATGGTGAACTTTCCTTTGCAGATGCGGTTGCCGTAACGGCCTACAAGTGTGCTCAAGAAGGGCTCGGGGCTTGCAAGGAGGTTGTCGATGCTGTCGTGCCCCTGGATAACGTTGGCATAGTTGCCGTTTTTGTCGGGTACCATAATGGTGCAGATGGCACCGCCATAGTTGGTGATTGCAACTTCGCTGCCTTGTTTGTTCTTAAGGATGAACAGCGCGGTCTCTTTGCCGTCTACGGTTTTCTTAAAGTCGGCGGCTTTTAATTGCGATAAATTTTCTGTACAGCTCATATTTTATTTGCATTTAAATAATTAGCTTTTTGTGCGGGTGCCCAGGGTGCTTTGCAAGCCCGGTTTTCTCGCATCTATGATGCAAATAAAATATAAATATGTATTATCTCCAACATTTGTAGGCCTTTTTTTGCCTTTTGGAGTGCGAAAATTTCTTAATTTCTACAAATGTTGTTTTTTGCGGCAAGTAAGTCGGCTACAACGAAGCAACTGCCGCCTACAAATATGAGGTCGTCTTGTGCCGAGTCGCGTGTTGCGGCGTCGAGAGCCTCGCTCACTGTGGGGTAGCTGCTGCCAAGGAGGTTGTGCTTGCGGGCAAGCTCGCGCAACTCGTCGGCGGGGAGGGCGCGCTTGATGCTTGCTTGGGTAAAGTAGTAGATGGCCTTGTGGGGCATCATTGAGAGCACGGTGTTTATATCCTTGTCGCCTACCATACCGAAGACTATGCGCAGGGTGGTGTACTGCTCGCGAGCAAGTTGCTCGGTGATGTATTTTATACCGCCTACGTTGTGCCCCGCGTCGCATATTGTGCGAGGGGTGTTGTTTATGGTTTGCCAACGCCCCATAAAGCCTGTGAGACTGCATACTTGGGCAAAGCCGGTGCGTATGTGGGCGGGTGTTATGTTGTAACCTTTTTTTACTAGCTGGTGTGTGGCGGCAAGTATGGTGTTTGTGTTTTTTATTTGGTAGTCGCCGCGTAGCTCGCCTGTAAATGTTTCGTGGTTTGTGATTGTGTACTCTATGCCTTGTGCTGTATGCAGGGCTTGGAGTATGTGCCCGCTTTCCTCGGCAAAGGTTATGGGTGCTTGCTCTTGTATAGCTCTGCTTGTAAATATTTTTCGTGTTTCTTCGGTGACTTCTCCTATGACCACGGGGGTGCCGTGTTTTATGATTCCAGCCTTCTCGGCAGCTATCTCTTCTATGGTGTTACCGAGAAATTGTGTGTGGTCGGGGCTTATGTTTGTGATGATGCAAAGCTCGGGGCTTATGATGTTGGTACAGTCGAGCCTGCCGCCGAGCCCTACCTCGATGACTGCTACATCGACCTGCTCTTGTGCAAAGTGTGTAAAGGCCATTGCTGTGGTGAGCTCGAAGAAGGAGGGCGAGAGGGACTCGAAAAAGGCTTTTTCGCGCTCCACAAAGTCTACCACAAATTGCTTGCTCACGGGCTGCCCGTTAACGCGTATGCGCTCGCGGAAGTCTATGAGGTGGGGCGATGTGTAGAGGCCTACTTTGTAGCCTGCAGCTTGCAGTATGGCTGCAAGGGTGTGCGAGGTGGAGCCTTTGCCGTTGGTGCCTGCTACGTGTATAGTGGGGTAGCGACGGTGGGGGTTGCCCAAGTGGTTGTCGAGGGCGATGCTGCCTGCAAGCCCCTCTTTGTAAGCGGCACCGCCTACTTGCTGGAAGGGCGGTGCGCAGTTAAAGAGGTATTCGACTGTTTCGTCGTATGTCATAAGTCTGTTTATTCGAAGAAGTTTTTGAAACGGCGGAATATTTGTTCCTTTATGCTCTCGGAGGGGCGGAAGTTGTCGCTCTCCTTGAAGTTTTCCATAGCTTTTTTCTCGTCTTTGGATAGCGACTCGGGTATGTAGACGCTAACGTTTACCACGATGTCGCCGCGGCCGTACCCGTTGAGCGAGGGGAGGCCCTTGCCACGCAAGCGGAGTACCTTGCCGGGCTGTGTGCCGGCGTCGATGGTTACCTTGGCTTTGCCGTCGATGGTGGGTATCTCGGCTACACCGCCGAGGGTGGCTGTGGGTATGTCGAGGAGTAGGCTGTAGATGAGGTCGTTATCGTCGCGCACAAGCTGGGGATGGGGCTCTTCTTTTACTTGTATGAGGAGGTCGCCGTTTATGCCGTTGTGCTTGCCGGCGTTACCCTTGCCGCGCATAGAGAGTTGCATACCGTCGGCTACACCTGCGGGTATCTGAACTTCTACAACTTCTTCGCCTGCTACGACGCCCTCGCCGCCACAATGCTTACACTTGTTCTTTATAATTTTTCCTGTGCCGTTACAGCGTGTACAAGCAACCTCGCTGCGCATCATACCAAAGAAACTTTGTTGTGTGCGCACTACGCGGCCGGTACCGTTACACTCGGGGCAGGTTTCTGTGGCGTTTCCTTCGGCACCGCTGCCGCCGCAGTGTGTGCAGGCTACGTTTTTCTTGAGCTTGAACTTTTTGGTTACGCCGTTTGCTATCTCTTGCAAGGTGAGCTTTACGGTTACGCGCAGGTCGCTGCCGCGGTAGCGTGCGGGGCCCGAGCTGCGGCTGCCTCCAAAACCTCCAAAACCGCCGAAACCTCCTCCACCGCCAAAGATGTCGCCAAACATAGAGAAGATGTCGTTCATATCCATGCCGGCACCGAAGCCTCCGGCACCTCCTGCTCCGCTCACGCCTTCGTGTCCGAACTGGTCGTAACGGGCTTTTTTGTCGGCGTCGCTTAGCACGCTATATGCTTCGGCTGCCTCTTTGAACTTCTCTTCGGCCTCTTTGTTGCCTGGGTTTTTGTCGGGGTGATATTCTATGGCCTTTTTACGGTAGGCCTTTTTTATCTCGGCGGCCGATGCGTTGCGGTCGACGCCCAGCACTTCATAGTAGTCTCTTTTTGCCATATTGTGTTTTTATTGGCCCACGGCAACTTTTGCGTGGCGTATTACTTTGTCGTTAAGTGTGTATCCTGTTTGTACGCAGTCGAGTACTTTGCCTTTGAGGCTTTCGTCGGGGGTGGGCACAAGGGCGGTGGCCTCGTGGTAGTCTGTGTCGAAGGTGGCTCCCTCGGTCTCTATCTTTTGAAGGCCGTTCTGCTTGAGTGTGCCGATGAATTTGTTGTATATGAGCTCCACGCCGGTGAGCATCTCGGCGTTGCTCTCGTCTTTTGACATATTTTGCATGGCGCGCTCAAAGTCGTCGAGGATGGGGAGTATGGACTCTATGGTTTTTTCTCCACCGTTCTTGATGAGCTCGGCTTTCTCTTTGATGGTGCGCTTGCGGTAGTTGTCGAACTCTGCTGCCTGACGCAGATATTTGTCCTCGAGGGTGGCTATCTTTTCGTTGGCCTCGTTGAGCTGTTTTTGCAACTGCTCCTCGGGGGTGAGCTCGGCTTGCTGCTCCTCGGCGGGTGCTTCGGCTGCTGCGTCTACGGTTGTTTCGTCTATATTTTCTTCGTTAAATTCTTTCTCTTTCATCTTTTTATGTCTGTTTTTTGTTCGTTTACTTACTTAAGTAACAAATAGCTTGCCAACAGGGTTTGTGGCATAGATTTTACAAAAATAGGCTTTTTGCGTGAATTAAATGCGCCAAATTGGCAGAAAAGTGTTTCTGGTAGTGTGACAGGGTGTGTTTTTTAATCTATTTTATGTATATTCGCGGTGCGGTTTTGCTGTGTGTGGGCCGCGGCTTAAATGTGCCCTTCCCGGGGCATTGAAGAAAACTTTTGGTTATGGATAAAATTCTTACAAAAAAGCAGAAATTTGCACTGCGAAATTTGAATATAGCGAGTATTAACGAGATGCAGCGTGCGGCGGTGATGCACGGCCGAGGTGAGGGTGATATGATACTTCTCTCGCCCACAGGGTCGGGAAAAACTCTTGCCTATATGTTGCCTATGCTCGAGAGGATGGAGCCCGATGTGAAAAAGGTGCAGGCGGTTGTTGTGGTGCCCACACGCGAGCTTGCAAAGCAGGCGGGCGAGGTGTGGCGCTCTATGAAGCTACCCGAGCAGATGGTGATGCTCTACGGTGGCCGCCCAGTGGAGCAGGAGGCTGCTGTGTTCTCGGGCTCGTCGCCTGCCGTGGTGGTGGGAACACCCGGCCGTCTTATAGACCACCTGAAAAGGGGAACTTTTGCGGTTGATGGCTGCTCGTTACTTGTGATGGACGAGTTTGACAAGTGCTTGGAGATGGGTTTCCGCGAGGAGATGGAGTGCTTGCTGTCGTTGCTTCCCGCGGTGGAGGTGCGTTACCTGCTGTCGGCTACCGACGGCGAGGAAATTCCGCTTTTTGTGAGTGCCGACGAGGCTGAAAGACTCGATTTTCGTTCGCAGGACGAGCAACCCTCCTTGCGCACGGCTTTTTACACGCTTTCTACCACGCCCGACGAGCGTTTGGAAAAACTTTTTCGCCTGCTTTGCTCGTTTGCGGGTGAGCCTGCGATAGTTTTTTGTAACTTCAGGGAGAGTGTCGACGAGGTGCGCACTTACCTCGCGAAAAACGGCCTGCGTGCTGCGGCTTACCACGGTGCGCTGGAGCAAAAGGAGCGCGAGCTTGCGCTCTACAAATTTTCGTCGTCGTGCGTGAATATTCTTGTGAGTACCGACCTTGCGGCGCGTGGTCTCGATATAAAAGATGTGCGCCACGTTGTTCATTATCAGCGTGCTATGAGTGCCGATGTGTTTACTCATAGAAACGGTCGCACGGCGCGTTGGGAGGCCGATGGCGCGGTGTATATGTTTGCCTTCGAGGGCAAGGAGTTGCCCGATTTTGTGCCCTCTGCGCTCGAGGAGTATGAGCTCCCCAAAAAGGCTGTTTTGCCCCAGGTTTCGCAGTGGGCTGCGCTCTACATAGGCAAGGGCAAGCGCGACAAGATAAGCCGTGGCGACCTTGCTGGTTTCTTTATGAAAAAGGGCGGCTTGCGCCCCGACGAGGTGGGCTCTATAGTGGTGTTTGACCGTTACTCCTATGTGGCTGTGAAGATGAATCGCTTGCGCGAGGTGCTCAAGGCGGTGGCCGGCGAGAAGATTAAGGGTATAAAAACCATTGTTGAGCCGTTGAGAGGGTGAGGGTGCCTTTTTTGTTTTTTTAGTTTTTTTTTATAGATTTGTGGTGTAACTTCAAGAAAGGATTATATGAATAGAGGTGTTTTTTCGCGTTCAAGTGTGCTGTTGCTGCTTGTTGCTGTGTTTGTCGCTTTTTGCGCAACCGATATTTATGCTCAAAAATTTGTGAAGCACAAAAACAATAAGTATTCAGATGTTAAAGTTTGGTGGGAGGTGCGCTACCCCGATGGCTCTGTGGGCTTGAGTGTTAACGATAAAAAGAATATAGTTGTCGATGGTGGGCGTGGCTACTCGTCGGTGGAATATATTTATCTGCACGGGAGATTTAAGGTGACCAAAGGCAATTATCAAGGAGTTGTAGATGCTGAAGGGCGTGAAATAATATCTCCGGTAAAGTTTTCTTCGGTGAAGGATAAGTACGAATATACTTACCCCGAACCATATAAATATTATGAGGTGGGGGTAGGCGGTAGCTCCTATTCTCCCGAAAAGGTGGGAATTTGCGATTATGCAGGTAGTGAGGTGCTGCCTTGTGAATTTAATTATATTATAACGTATAAAGAGCAATGCCGGGATACTGATTTTTTTTATCATTATGTGAGTAAATCGCAACAGGGTGAGCCCTTTGTAGGCTTGTATGATACTGCAGGAAGAAATATTTTCCCGATGTCGAAGTATAGTTATGTCTCGCCCTATTTAAAGACAAAATCGGATGCTACTAATCTTGCCGAAAATATATTGGGCTTTGTTGTAAAAGTGGGGATAAAGTATGGTGTTTGCGATGAAAACGGAAACGAAATTATACCACCAATCTATGATGGAGCAACGATTAATAATGAACATGGAGTGTTGCAGGTTGTGTTTAAAGAAAACGGGAAGTATGGCGTTGCCGATGCGAATGGGGCTGTTATAATTCCTCCTGTGTATGAAAATGCTATTATACATCGCGACGATGGAAGTTATTTTACAAGAATCGGAGATAAATATGTGGATGTAGAAGCTGCACAATTTGCCAACCCTGCTCAAAAAATAGTGATGAAAGATGGTCTTTGGGTTCTCTCTGATGGTAATAAGACGTTTAGTATAAGGGGGTATGATTATTTAGAGTGGGACGAGGCGCGCGGTGTGTATGTTGCTTCCTTTAAAGGTTATCAGACCGATGTCGATCGTTTGGGTAAAGAGGTAAATTCCATAGCACGGCAGGCTTTTAATGAGGCTTATGCTATACCCGATAGCGATGTTGAGGATAAAATAGCTGCATATGAATGGGTATTAACCATAGATGCTACAAATAAAGAGGGTTACAATGCTTTGTCGCTCAATAATATAGGAGTATTGTATGATGGTCTTGGGCACGATGACACAGCATTGCTGTATTTTGATACAGCAGCTGCGATGGGTAACACGCTTGCAAAGAGTAATGCCGAAGCGATAAGGGATGCGCGTAGAGCTGCAGAACGTGCCGAGAGGATGCAAAAGGTTAGTGATGCGTTGAACAAGATAAATAGTTCTTTGTCGGCAATTTCCTCAACTATTCAGCAATACAATAATTCCAGTTATGGCAATTACAACAATTATGATAATACAAGCACCGGCAGTGAGGGCTCGGGTGGCGGGGTGAAGCGTGCAACTCGTTGCACCAAATGTGCCGGTAGCGGAGAGTGTGCTAAATGTGGAGGCGATGGTTATGTGCTGGGTAAAATTTCGCAAGAATTTGAGCCTTGTTCTTCTTGTAATTTTAGGGGAAGTGCTTCTGTAAGCAAGCGTGGCAAGTGCAAGTTCTGCAACGGCACGGGTGAAAGGTAGAGGCGAAAATATTTAACTATAAGCAGGGCGGCTGGCGCAGGGTTGTTATATTCTGGCCGGCTGTCTTTTGTTTGTGCGTGGGTGCTCGCTGCCTGTTGATATTTTTTTTAAAAAAGGCTACCAAAAAAGTTGCTGTAAATAGCTTCCCTAAAAAATAAATAGGTATATTTGCAATCTCTTTGAAACCGATTTGGTTTTGAGGGGTTTTAATAGTGTCTGCGTGTTGGGTTTTATTGCCCGATAGTCGCAGCCTATTCGTTTTTTATGCATATTATTGATTGAAAAATAACTATAGATATAACTTTTTTGAATTATGAAGAAGATTAACTTTAATGCAGGTCCGTCGATTATGCCTCAAGAGGTTTTTGACGCTGCAGCAAAATCGGTACTTGATTTTAATGGCATAGGCCTCTCGATATTGGAAATAAGCCACCGTTCAAAGGATTTTGTGGCTGTGCTCGACGAAGTGCGTGCGCTCTTCAAAGAGATACTCGACATCCCCGACGGCTACACAACTCTGTTCCTTGGTGGTGGTGCAAGTATGCAGTTCTGCATGGTGCCTTTTAACTTCTTGAAGACAAAGGCTGCTTACCTTAACACAGGTACTTGGTCGGCAAAGGCCTTGAAGGAGGCTCAGTTGGTGGGCGAGGCTGTGGAGGTTGCTTCGTCTAAAGACAAGCTCTACAGCTACATACCCAAGGATTATGTTATCCCCACAGATGCCGATTATTTCCACATTACCACAAACAACACTATTTATGGTACCGAGATACGCCACGACTTGGATTCTCCCATCCCCTTGATAGCCGATATGTCGTCGGATATCTTCTCTCGCCCCATAGATGTGAGCAAGTACAACTGTATATATGGTGGTGCGCAAAAAAACCTTGCTCCCGCAGGTGTTGCTTTTGCAATTGTTAAGGAGGACGCGCTTGGCCAGGTTGACCGCAAGATACCTACTATGCTTAACTATCAGACACACATCGACAGCGGCTCTATGTATAACACACCTCCCGTGTTCCCCATTTATGTGGCTCTTGAGAACTTGCGTTGGATTAAGGCGCAGGGTGGTGTTAAGGAGATGCAACGCCGTGCCGAGCTTCGCTCACAGATGTTGTATGACGAGGTTGACCGCAACCGTTTGTTCAAGGGCACAGCTGCTGTTGAGGACCGTTCGGTTATGAACATCGACTTTGTTATGGCCGACGAGTACAAAGATCTTGAGGCCGACTTTATGCAGTTTGCTACATCTAAGGGTATATGCAACATTAAGGGACACCGCTCTATAGGTGGTTTCCGCGCATCGTGCTACAATGCTATGCCTGTTGAGGGTGTGCAGTACCTTGTAGATTGTATGAAGGAGTTTGAACGTATGAAATAATTTTTTGTGTGTAAATTTATATGAAAAAGATACTTGTTGCCACAGAGAAACCTTTTGCTGCAGTTGCAGTTAAGGGTATTAAGGAGGTTGCCGATGCTGCCGGTTATGAGCTCTCTTTGTTGGAAAAATATACATCTAAGGCGGAGCTTCTTGCTGCCGTGGCCGATGTTGATGCGATAATTATACGCAGCGATATTGTGGATGCCGAGGTTATGGACGCGGCTAAAAACTGCAAGATTGTGGTGCGTGCAGGTGCAGGCTTCGATAATGTAAACCTAGAGGCTGCAACAGAGCGCGGTATATGTGTGATGAACACTCCCGGGCAAAACTCACACGCCGTGGCAGAGCTTGCATTCGGTATGATGGTGTATGCCTACCGTAATATGTTCAACGGTACAGCGGGTATGGAGCTCAAGGGTAAGAAACTTGGTATCCACGCCTATGGTAACGTGGGCCGCAATGTGGGCCGCATAGCAAAGGGCTTCGGTATGGATATTTATATCTACGATATATTTACTCCGCAGGAGATTGTGGAGGCCGACGGTGTTAACCGTGTAAACTCGGCCGAGGAACTTTACAAGATGTGCGATGTTGTGTCGTTGCACGTTCCCGCAACACCCGAGACAAAGAACTCTATAGGTAAGGCGCTTGTAGGCTCTATGCCCAAGGGTGCTTTGCTTGTGAACACTGCGCGCAAAGAGGTTATAAACGAGCCCGAGCTCATAGAGCTTATGAGCGAGCGTGCCGACGTGAAGTATGTGACCGATATTGCTCCCGCCGCTTTGGAGGAATTTAGCAAGTTTGAGGGACGTTTCTTTGCAACACCCAAAAAGATGGGTGCGCAGACAGCCGAGGCTAACATAAACGCTGGTATTGCAGCTGCGAAGCAGATTGTGGCTTTCTTCGAGGAGGGCTGCGAGCGTTTCCGTGTAAATAAGTAATAAAAGAAAAGAGAGGTTATATGGCTGTAATTAAACCGTTCAAAGGGGTGCGCCCCCCGCGTGAGCTTGTGGAGCAGGTGCAGAGCCGCCCATACGATGTGCTCAACAGCGACGAGGCACGTGCCGAGGCCGAGGGTAACGAAAAATCTTTGTATCACATAATACGCCCCGAGATAGACTTTCCCGTGGGCACCGACGAGCACGCTCCCGAGGTGTATGCCAAGGCTGCCGAGAATTTTGCAAAGTTCCAGGAGCAAGGGTGGCTTGTGCAAGACGGCAAAGAGCAGTATTACATTTATGCGCAGACTATGAACGGCCACACACAGTATGGTCTTGTTGTTTGTGCCTATGTGAGCGACTACTTGAACGGTGTTATTAAAAAACACGAGCTCACACGCAAGGATAAAGAGGAGGACCGTATGAAGCACGTTCGCGTGAACGATGCCAACATAGAGCCTGTCTTCTTTGCCTACCCCGACAGCGCTTTGCTAGACACCATAGTAGCACGCTACACCGCCGCTGAGCCTGAATATGACTTTACTGCGCAACTCGACGGTTTCCGTCATCGTCTCTGGATAATAGACAACGATGCCGATATTGCGGCTATAACCGAGGCATTTGCCGCTATGCCTGCGCTCTACATCGCTGACGGACACCACCGTTCGGCGGCTGCAGCGCTTGTGGGCAAGGAGAAGGCCGACAACAACCCCGCGCACCGTGGCGACGAGGAGTACAACTACTTTATGGCAGTGTGTTTCCCCGCAAGCCAGCTTACTATAATAGACTACAACCGTGTGGTTAAAGACCTCAACGGCTTGAGTGAGGAGGAGTTTCTTGCAGCCTTGTCGAAGGACTTTGTTGTAGAGGATAAGGGCGAGGATGTATACAAGCCTTGCGCGCTACACAACTTTTCGCTCTACTTGGGCGGTCGTTGGTACAGCCTCACAGCCAAAGAGGGTACATATGATGACGCCGACCCCATAGGTGTGCTCGATGTTACAATTTCTTCGAACCTTGTTCTCGATGAGATTTTGGGAATAAAAGATTTGCGCACCTCGAAACGTGTTGATTTTGTGGGTGGTATACGCGGTCTTGGAGAGCTTAAACGCCGTGTCGACAGCGGGGAGATGAAAGCTGCTCTTGCGCTCTATCCCGTTTCGATGAAGCAACTCACCGATATTGCCGACACCGGTAATATTATGCCTCCGAAGACAACTTGGTTTGAGCCTAAATTGCGCTCGGGGCTTGTTATTCATAAACTTTCTTAATGTTACAAGAGGATACATACAAAACCATAGAAGAGCAGGGCGAGGGAATTTACACCGAAAAGAGGAGTAAATTCCTCGCCTTTGCTATACCTGTGACCACGGTGGAGCAGGTGAAGGATATTATGGAGGTGTATCAGAAAAAGTACTACGATGCACGCCACGTTTGTTATGCCTATCGCTTGGGCGAGCGCGGCGAGCAGGAGCGTGCCAACGATAACGGTGAGCCTTCGGGCACGGCGGGCAAGCCCATCCTGGGGCAGATACATAGCAAGGAACTTACCAACGTGCTTGTGATAGTGGTGCGTTACTTTGGTGGTGTGAAGCTGGGCACTAGCGGGCTCATTGTGGCCTATCGTCTTGCTGCCGCCGAAGCTCTTGAGGCTGTGCCCCATATAGAAAAAACCATAAACGAGGAGATTACGTTGCGTTTCTCCTATCCCTTGCTGAACGACGTTTTGCGCATAGTTAAGGAGGAGGCTCCGCGTGTGGTGGAGCAGACTTTTGACAACGAGTGTGTGGTGCGTCTCTCGATGAGGCTTTCTCGTATGCCGCGTCTTATGGAGCGTTACGAGAAACTTGCTATAAGCAGTAAAGGGGATTTAAAGGTTGAACTTCCCGAATAAAGTTTTTTTGAAAAGGAGTATAAAATAAATGCCACTTGAACATTCAAGTGGCATTTATTTTGTTTATGCGCGTTTTTATCTTTTACTCGGCTGCTTTCTCTTCCTCGGCGTGAGTAACATCGAGCAACTCAACATCGAAACGGAGAGCTTCGTTGGGGCCGATGCTAGCACCTGCACCACGGCTGCCGTATGCAAGTTCTGCGGGTATCCACAAGGTGATTTTTCCACCCTTGCCTACAAGCTGCAAGCCCTCGCCCCAGCCTTTGATAACACCGTTAAGGGGGAAGTCTATGGGTGAGTTGCGTTTGTAGCTGCTGTCGAACACCACGCCTGTGCGGGTTGTGCCCTCGTAGTGTACATTTACAACATCTTTTATAGATGTGGGTTTTGCGCTCATGTCGCCGGCCTCGGTAATTCTGTAGAGGAGGCCGCTATCGGTTTTCTTCACGCCTTTCTCCTTTTCAACCTCGGCAAGCCAAGCTTCCGATGCTTTTTTGTTGTTTGCGGGCAGAGTAACCATATAGTAGTTTCTTATGTATCTGTCGGCCTCTCTGCTAGTCATGGGTGCTGTGCCCTCGTAAGCCTCTTTAAGACCTTTCTCTATCCACACATACTGCAAGGGAAGGGTTGTTTTTGCAAGGCCCAAACCTGCGTCGACACCGATGAAAGCCGAGGTGAGGCTGCGAAGTTCCTCGCTGTCATAGATTTTTAGAGTACCGGTAGTGTCGCTTTTTGCTGCCTCTATCTGTTTCTGACGCTCGCGGCCGAAAACTTTTTGGTAGAGGGCGGGCATGGTCTCTTCTTTTATAACCTCTTCGCCCACAACAACTTCTTTGCCCATAGCGCTCTTTTTCATTGCGTCGAGCATGCAGTCGAAGTCGAGCTCAAGCTCTTTTACTATACCCATAGTGAGCTGGTGCCCCATACCTATACCGTAGGCATATGAGAGGCTGTCCATTTTGTTGAGGCTGCCTTTTTTGATGTTTGTTGCGCTCTCGTTGCTGCCGCAAGAGATGTTTGCTACTGCTATTATGGCAGCAGCAGCTGTCAATAGTGCTTTTTTCATTCTTTTTATTTATTTAGTTATTGTTTTGTGATATTCAATGAGGCCGTCGATGGGGCTCTCTACAATTTTGCCCATTGAGAGGCCAAGACTCTCGGCTGTTTCTTTTATTTCTGTGGCAAAATTAACACCTATACCGCCTATAACGTGTATGGGGAGCCAAGAACGACGGTAGACCATGGTGTTGCGCTGGAAAAATTGTGTAAAACAGCGCAAGAGCAGGTCGTGTATCTCGGCGTTTGCGCGGTTTTCGTAGAGGAAGGGTGCAAAGCTTGCCAAGAAACGGTTGGGGAGTGCCTCGTGGTAAACGCGCTCGAGTATGTCGGCGGTGTTTATGTTGTATTGCTTGAAGAATTTCTCGCACATAGGTGCCGACAGTTGTTTCTTTATGCAGTCGCTCACAAGCTGGCGGCCCAGGTGTGCACCGCTACCTTCGTCGCCCAAAATGTAGCCGAGCGAGGGGGTGTTGTCGGTTATCTTCTCGCCGTCGAAGAGGCAAGAGTTTGAGCCTGTGCCCAGGATGCAGGCGATGCCCTCCTCGTGGCCGCAGAGTGCGCGTGCCGCAGCAAGGAGGTCGCTGTGTATGTGTATGTCTTTGGTAGAAAATATTTTTTCGAGAGCTGCCAGCATACGTTTGTTGGCGTTCTCGTAGGCGCAACCGGCACCATAGAAGTATATGGTTTGCGGTGCTGTGGTATCTATTTTGTCTTTAAGCTCGGTCGACAGGGTAGCATAAATTTCGTCGGTACTCTGCTGTGTGGGGTTGAAACCTTGTGTTTTTATGCGTGTAACGATGGTTTCTCCCTCGCAAAGTACCCAATCGGTCTTTGTGGAGCCGCAGTCGGCAATAAGTATCATATATTGTTCTCTTTTTTAATTTTTTGCGAAGATAGTGCAATTTTATTTTTTACCAAAATCGGGGTCGATTTTTAGCGTTGCCGAAACAAGGAAAGTTGCCGTGCAACAAATCATTACCCAGATAAAGAAATTTGTGTATCCTAAACTCTCCTGTATGTAGCCCGAAAGCATACCGGGGAGCATCATACCAAGTGCCATAAAGGCGGTAGAGATTGCGTAGTGTGCTGTGGGGTATTTACCGCGTGAGAAGTATATGAGGTACATCATATAGGCTGTGAAGCCGAAGCCGTAGCCCATCTGCTCTATAAAAATGCAGATGTCGATTATATATTGCTCTGTGGGCTGCGCGTAGCTAAGGTACACGTAGACAAGGTCGGGGAGGGAGATGGCAGCCACCATAGGCCACAACCAATATTTGAGGCCTTTTTTTGAGATTGCAAGGCCACCTGCTATGCCACCTATTATGAGCCCTACGACACCTATGATGCCATATGTTATACCTATCTGCTTGGTGCTCAACGCGAGGCCTCCGTCGGCGTGGGTGTCGAGCAAGAAGGGATTGAGTATCTTTACAAGCTGTGCCTCGGGCAGGCGGTAGAGCAGCATAAAGAGCAAGGCGGGCAGTATGCCAGGCTTTTTAAAGTAACTGCTCCATATATCGCCGAAACTTTGCAGGGCTTCTTTTACGCCCTTTGTGCTGCGCGATATATCTTTTGCAGGGGTGGGGAGTGTGAGCTTGTGTGTCCCTCCTAGCAGAAGCATAATTGCGGCTGTTATTGCAAAGGTGATGCTCCAGGCTGTGGTTATAGAGCCTGTTTTGTCTTCGAGCCAGCCTGCGAGGTATAGCAATATTCCCTGCCCGAAGATTGTGGCAAGGCGGTAGAATATGCTTCTTATGCCCGAAAAGAAGGCTTGCTGCTCGCCGCTAAGCCCAAGCATATAAAAACCGTCGGCGGCTATGTCGTGTGTAGCTGAGCTAAAGGCTAAGAGCCAGAAAAGAGCTAGAGTCCACTGAAAAAAACTGTTTACGGGTATGGTGAAGGCTATGGCTGCTAGCATAGCTCCCATAAAGAGCTGTGTGGTAAGTATCCAACAGCGGCGGGTAGACAGCATCTCCACGATGGGGCTCCAGAAGGGTTTTACCACCCACGGCAGGTAGAGCCAGCTTGTGTAGAGGGCTATGTCGGTGTTGCTCACCCCCAAGCGTTTGTATAGTATTACCGAAACTACTGTTGCGGCAAAGTAGGGCAGTCCCTCGGCAAAGTAGAGGGTGGGTATCCAGAGCCAGCCGCTTTTTCTTTCTTGCATAGTGTTGCTTGTTTATTACTTTTTGCTAGGTGTGAGTGTTTTTTTGTATTCTTCGCTGTCGGTCAAAATGTCATAGGCTGTTTTTATGTCTATATCCTCTCTTAGGCTGAAGACTATTCCGCCTTTTTGGCCGTGATAGCGCTGCACAATCTCGTTAGCTACAATCTCTTTTATCTGTTTCGAGAAGTGTTGTAGCAGGTGGTCGATGTTTGTTTGTAGTTTCTTCTCGAGCGAGGTAATCTCCTCCTCGGTTATCTTGGTGAAGCCTTCGAGCTCTATCATCTTTTTAAGTCTGTCGAGTATTTTGAGGCTCTCTATGTCGTAGCTGAAGTTTTTCGATTTTAAGAAACTCTTAAACTCGTTGTACTCTTCGTCGGTGAGGGTAAATTCTTCGGGCGCAGCTATGGCTGTGTGCTGCAGACGATATTTTGTTGCGTAGTCGAAGATTGCCATGTCTTGCACCAGGTAGAAGAGCAGGGTCGACAACTCCTCTTCTTTGGGCTCTATGTCGGGACGTATGCCTCCTCCGTCGCGCACCTCGCGGCCGGCTGCAGTGTGGAATACTGTTGTGAGGCTGTCGGGGATGCGGCTGCTCTTGCCGTCCTCTATGAGGTGCGAGTAGTCGAGAGCTTGTATGCATCGCCCGCTGGGTATGTAGTATTTGCTGGTGGTTATTTTAAGGAAGCTGCCGCCGGGGAGCTGGCGTGTGGTTTGCACAAGGCCCTTGCCGTAGGTGCGTGTGCCTATAACAACAGCTCGGTCGAGGTCTTGCAGTGAGCCTGCTACAATCTCGGCTGCCGATGCGCTTTGCCCGTTGACGAGTATGGCAAGGGGCGATACTGTGTCGAGGGGCTCTTTGTTTGTTTTGTAGGTGTTGTTGGCCTGTTTTATTTTTCCTTTTGTTGTTACGATGGTGAGGTTTTTGGGAACAAAGAGGTTTACAATCTCCACGGCTTCGTTGAGCAGGCCGCCACCGTTACCTCGCAGGTCGATGATAAAGGCTTGGGCTCCCTTGTTCTTCATCTCAATTATTGCGTTGCGCATATTGCGGGCGCAGTTTTCGGTGAAGCTCTCGAGTTGTATGTAGCCTATGTTGTCGTTTTGTATGCCGTAGTAGCTTATTGCGGGCATTGCGATGCTCTCACGCGTAATTTTTATGGTACGGGGCTTCTTTTCGCCCGGGCGCTCTATGGTTAGTGTTACGTTTGTTCCGGCTACACCGCGGAGCATATTGCTCACGCTGTCAATGCCCATCCCGTGTATGTCGGTGCCGTTTATGCTTAAGATGAAATCTCCTATCTGCAAGCCAGCCTTAGCTGCGGGTAACCCTTCGTAGGGCGATGCTATGACTGTTGTGTTCTTCTCCTTGTGGAAGCGTATGACCGAGCCTATTCCTGCATATTTTCCTGTGGTGAGCATCTTCAGGTCGTCGGAGTCCTCTTCGGAATAATATTCGGTGTAGGGGTCGAGGTGGGTGAGCATAGCGTCTATGCCCTTGTTTATAATTTTCTTGGGTTGTATGGTGTCGACATAAAAAAGGTCGAGTTCCTTGAGTATAGCGTTTAATATTGTTATCTGTTTCGATAGTTGATATTTGCGGTTGTCGTTACTGAAAGAGAGTAGTGACAGTATTACAACGCCTGCGATGGGCAGTATTATTAGTGCTTTTTTTATTTTCATATCTATATATGGCCTCTTTGTGTTCTTTTATTAAAGATATAGGTATCTCTTTTGTTCTTGCGAAGATAACGATTTTGTCTCTTTTTCTCTCTTTATTGGGGCTTCTATTTTGTTTTTGGGTGTTAAAAAAAGGAAAAACGAACTTTTTTTGTCTTTTTTCGAAAAAAAAGTAGAAAATACTTGTGAGGTTAAAAAAGTTATACTACTTTTGCATCGTCAAACAAGAGAGACAAATTCTTCAATAGCTCAGTCGGTTAGAGCACCTGACTGTTAATCAGGGGGTCGTAGGTTCAAGTCCTACTTGAAGAGCAAAAGCGAGTAGTTAACTACTCGCTTTTTTCGTGTATAAAAAAATATATACGATTTTAGCTAAAATCGTTTATATCAACAAGTTTGTTCATTATTGCATAGACTGTGAGGCCCGGGATACTGTTTATTCCAAGTTTTTGAGAGATGTTGCGACGGTGCGATATTACGGTGTAGATGGATATATTATACTCGTCGGCTATCTCTTTGTTGGTTTTCCCCTTTGCTACGGCACGCAGAATTTCGCGCTCACGGCTCGACAGCTCGTTAATGTCGCTTTTTGGGGCTTGCGAGGCCTCCATCATAGCTGTTTTTAGTTTCTGTACTATGCGCTGCGAGTTGTCGTATATGCCTATGCTGCCGTCGTATTGTTGGAGCACGCTCTCCTCGTAGCTGCCGTGGACAAGCGCTACTATGGTTATATCTTTTTTGTTGAAGTAACTGCGTATGTCGAACCTTTCGTTGTAGTCGATGACGGCAGGGTTTATAATTATTATGTCGGCGTCGGTGTTCTGTGTGTTGCCGTAGCCGAGGCTGTTTATGGTTTGTGTTATTGCAAACTCGGTGTTGCGGGAGATGATGGCTGTTATCCCCGCCGACACAATCTCCGAAGGCTCTATGAGGAGAATTTTATGTTTCGTCTGGGTGCTCATCTTCTTTTTTCCATTATCTCTACCAGGGGTATGAGTAGTTTGTCTTCTATCAACGAGTGCTTGCGTAGGTCGCTCTCGAGGGTGTATATGTCGTTTAGTATCTCAAAGCGCAGGGGCGATGAGAACTCCTCGGGTATGTATTTTATTATTATGTTCTTTAGGTCGTTTAGCTTCTCGTTTATGTTGCTGTGGTTTTCTTCGAAGCTGCTTATGTTGAATTTATCGTCAAAAGCGGCTTTGTTGCCGTGTTGTAGGGCGTCGATGTAGGGGAAGATGCGTTCTTCCTCGTATTTAAAGTGGGTGTTAACCTCGTTGTCGTAGTCGTCGTAGAACTTGTCGATGATGCGGCGGCTCACAGCATCTAGCCCTTTTACTAGGTTATGTATGCCCTCGTGTATGGCGGGGAAGCACACTTCGTTGTAGTACTTGTGCGATACTTGCAGGTAGGTGGTTATGCTTTTTATATCCTTTTCCTCGAGCGTCTCGATGTGTGGCTGGTAGTTGCGGAAAGAGTATATGTTGCATATCTCTATAAAGAGAGCCGTGGATATGTTGTAGCGTGTGCATATCTCCTCTATAGTGGCCTCGCCAAACCCTAAACGTATCTCGAAACGGCGGAGTATGGAGAGCAGAGTGTTGTCGGCCGCAATGAGGTCGGCAACTTTCATATTCTTTTTATAAGTAGCTACAAGCGTCATGTTTTTTAAGTGTATGTGTTATAATAAACCTCCTATTTGGTAAACTAAATACCCAAGCACCCAGGCTATGCCTGTGTTGTAGATTATGGAGAAGGCTGCCCACCAATAACTTCCCGTCTCGGTAGCTATGGTAGCTATGGTTGCTATGCAGGGGAAGAAGAGTAGTATGAACACAAGGAAGGCTGCGGCCGAGCGCGGTGTAAAGTCCTTGGAACTTTTGAGGTCTTCTTCTATGCCCTCCTCGGTGTCGCTGCTGTAGAGCACACCGAACGTGCTCACTACAAGCTCTTTTGCGGGTATGCTGGTGAGTATAGCTATGCTAGAGCGCCAGTTTTGTCCAAGGGGTGCCATAACGGGCTCTATCTTGCGCCCAATCATCCCTATGTACGATGTAGAGTAGTTGTCTTCTTGTGGCGCTGCACCTTCTACAGGGCGGGGGAAGTAACTCAAGAACCATATAGCGATGGTGGCAAGGAGTATGGTTGTTCCTATCTTTCTTATGTACTGCTCGCACTTCTCCCACATATGTCGCAGGGTGGCGCTTAGGGTGGGTATGCGGTAGGGGGGCAACTCCATAACAAAAGGCGTCTCGTCTTTTTTGAATTTTGTGCAACGTAACAGGCGTGCTGTTATTATAGCAACCGCAATACCAAGCAAGTACAGAGCTATGAGCACAAAAGAGGCGTGTTGGGGGAAGAAGGCTCCGGCAAAGAGCACCAGCACCGGCAGGCGTGCGCTGCAAGACATAAACGGTGTTACAAGTATTGTTATTATGCGGCTGCTGCGGCTTTCTATGGTGCGTGTGGCCATAATTGCAGGAACGTTGCAACCAAAGCCCATAAGCATAGGTATGAAAGATTTACCGTGCAGGCCCATCTTGTGCATAAGGCGGTCCATAATAAAGGCTGCACGTGCCATATATCCCGAATCTTCCATCAACGAGATAAAAAGATAGAGTATAAGTATTTGGGGCACGAACACAGCAACGCTGCCCACGCCGCCTATTATACCGTCGACCACAAGGTCTTGTATAATACCTTGCGGGAGTATGTTACTTGCTATGTTTCCAAGGAACGAAAAGAGGTTTTCTATCCACTCTTGGGGGTAGGTGCCCACCTGGAACACCGTGGCAAACATTACCCACATAACAAATATGAATATGGGGAAGCCCAGCCAACGGTTGGCCACGAGGCGGTCTATGCGGCGTGTCTGTCGGTAAGCATCTTTGTTGCCCGCTGTGTATGTCTCTTGCAGAGCGCCGTTGATGAAACCATATTTTGCATCGCTTATAGCTGTCTCAACATCTGTATTCAAGCGTGCCTGCACCTTTTTGGCAGCTTTTTTAGCTCTGTTTTCCCACAGAGGGAGCTGTATGCAGTTTTGCAGTTGTTTTATAGCCTCTTGGTCGTTCTCGAGCAGCTTAAGCGCCCAGTAACGCACGGGAAACTGATAAGGCAGGTCGGTTGCTTTGTGCATCTCCTCGGAAAGGGGAGCAAGCTCGCTCTCTATGGTGTTTCCGTAGTTTATGTGTATGTGGCGTATGGTTTTGTTGCGCCCCTCGAAAAGTTCTATAGCTATGTCGAGCAACTTGTCGAGTCCTTTGCCTGTTTTAGCTATTACAGGTACCATAGGTATACCCATCATTGCCCCCAAGTGCTCGTAGTTTATTTGTGCTCCGCTTGCAAGCAGCTCGTCGTACATATTAAGTGCTACCACGGTGCGCAGGTTCATATCTATGAGCTCGGTGGTGAGGTAGAGATTTCGCTCTATGTTCGATGCCACCACAGAATTTATAATAATGTCGGGCATTTTGTCGAAGAGGTGACGACGCACGTATATCTCCTCGGGCGAGTAGGCTGCGATGGAGTATGTACCGGGCAGGTCGGTTATGTTTATGCGGTAGCCTGTGTAGTTGAAACTACCGGTTTTTGCATCTACGGTTACACCGCTGTAGTTGCCCACGTGCTCGTTCTCGCCTGCTACGGCGTTGAATATCGATGTCTTGCCGCTGTTGGGGTTGCCCACAAGCGCCACGTTTATTACATTATTCTTTTTGGTGGAAACTTTGCGTTGTGTGCAGTTGCGACAGCTGCAACCGTTGCACTCCTCACACATAGACATGCAGCTGAAAGAGGGTGCAGGGCCTAACTCTTTCTTTGCTTCTTCCTCGGGCAGAACTTCTATCATATCGGCTTCGGCGCGGCGCAACGACACCTCGTATCCCATTATGCGGTATTTAACGGGGTCGTGCATAGGAGAGTCTAGTATAGATGTGACCTTTTCGCCACGTATGAAGCCCATCTCCATTATGCGTTTACGGAAACCGCCGTGTCCCGATAGTCGAATTATTACGGCTGTTTCGCCGTTTTTAAGTTCAGATAATCTCATATCTTATAGCCCTTTTATCCTTTTATATGTGCAAAGATTTGTAGTAAAAATATTTACAATGCAAATTTAGCTCTCTTTTTATACTTACGCAATAGTCAAATTGTGGTATTTAGAGGCAACAGGCTAGTTATCTGTTGTTATGAGATTGTTTTTGTGGTGGGTGTTATGGCGTAAAAGAGCCGAGAGGCACCTTTTTGGGGTGCTCCTCGGCAGTGTTTAAGTATGAAAGCAATATATTTTTAGTTGGCAAGCAGTGCGAGCAGGCCCACAACACCCACGGCTACGGCAGCTACAGCTGCTGCATCGCCATCGCAGTGGCTGTGTTGAACGACAACAGGACGCGGTGCAGGTTGGTGAACAATAACGGGCCGGGGTGCGGGTTGGTGCACAACTACAGGGCGTGGTGCAGGTTGGTGCACAACTACGGGCTGGGGTGCAGGATGGTGCACAACTACAGGGCGAGAAGCGGGCTTGTGTGCTGTGGGGCGTGCTGCAGGGGTATGCTTAACTCTCTCCACTTTAATATCTTTGCGGTCTCCACCTCGCTTGTTTTCTACTCTTGCCGCTACGGGTTTTCTGTTGTTCTCTTTATGGTTGCGTTGTGCAAAAAGCTGTGCAGGCATAAGCATACTGCTTACTACTACTGCAATAATCATCATCTTTTTCATAGTCATCTTTTTTTAGTTGGTTAATAGATGTTTTTCTTTGTTTTCTCTGTGAGCAAAGGTATAAACACAAAAATCTCCCCGCAACGTTAATTTCCTAATCGTTGCGGGGATATCTCCTATTCTTTGGGGGATTTTCCTCTCCCCCTGTTTTTCCTAAAGATGTTATTTGCTGCTTCTTCTTAGGTACGAGCCAAGCGATAGCAACCAAGCTACAGCGATACTTGCTACCATACCTGTAGCTCCAAAGAGAAGGAAGTTCGCGTCGGTGTATTCGTTCATCCAGAATACAACAGCCTCTCCTGCTACAAAACCGACAAGTGCGGCATAGCCCTTGACGCGTTTCATAAACACGGCGATGAAGAACAAACCTCCTAGGCCGCTAGTGAGCAACCCGAGGGCCTCGTTAAAGAAGTCGAGAAACGACTGTATATCCCACGTGGCCATTAACAAAGCAAGCATAAGGCCCACCATGCCGCTCACCACCGATGCCCATCGAGCAACAACTACAAGCTGTGAGTCGGTGGTGCCGGCGCTGAAACGTTTCCAAAAGTCTATAGAAAAAGCTGTTGCCACGCTGTTTATGTTGCTCGATATAGTGCTCATCGTTGCTGCGAATATTGCGGCAATCAGCGCACCGGCAATTCCGGCCGGCATCTGGCTCATCATAAAGAAGGGGAAGATAGCGTCGGACTGTCCCATAGTTATGTCGAGCTCTGCGGGGTGGGTCTTGTAGAAGGTGTAAAGGCCTGTACCTATCATATAGAAGGCAACCGACACAAAAACACTCATAACACCGTTTACCAAAATACCACGTCCGGCCGATTTTTCGTCGGGGGTAGTGAGGTAGCGCTGAATAACAGTTTGGTCCGAGGTGTAAGAGATAAGGTTGTTGGCCAAGCCTCCGAGGATAATTACCCACCACGTAGCTTGCGACCAGGAGTTATTCCAGTCAAACAGGCGTAGTTTGTCGTTTTCTAGTGCAATATCTATGCAACCGCTTATTCCACCCTCGGTGCCCATAGCCAAATATACCACAGCAAAGAGGGCTCCAAAAACAAGTATCAAGCCTTGCACAACATCTCCCCATATTACGGCTTCCACACCACCCATAGTGCAGTAAACTATGGTAACAAGTCCCATAAGTACTATGCACAGGTACACGTCGATGCCCGTCACAGCTGTGAGCGCAAGCGATGGCAGGTATAGCACTATGGCCATACGCACAATCATAAATATGCAGAAGAGGGTAGAGGCTAGCATGCGTGTGAAGAGGTTGAAGCGTTGCTCCAATATTTCGTAGGCGCTAGTAACATTGAGCTTGCGGAAGTAGGGGAGGTAGTACCTTATAACAGGGAGGCTGACAAGTAATATCATCCACAGCATAGGGTAGTATGTCCAGTTGGTGGTGTAGGCCTTTGCCGGTATAGTCATATACGTGATGGCCGAAAGCATAGTAGCGTAGATGCTGATACCTGCAGCCCACCAAGGGATGCGGCCACCGCCTTTGAAAAAGTCGTCGGCACCGTTCTCCTTGCGCATAAAATATATGCCCATACCTAACATACTTATAAGGTAGAGAGCGAGGATAGTCCAGTTGAGCCACCCGAAGCTTTTTTCGTTGCTTACCTCGATGTGTGTTACATCGGCACTGCGCACACCAGGCTTTAACTCTCCTCCGCTGTAACTCCAGCCTTTTCCTTCAACCTCGGGTGTGAGGCAAGCACCGGCACGGGCCAGCAGGCTGTCGCCGGGTAAGATACCCCAAGAGTCGGTGATGGTGTGGTAGGTGAGCACGTCACTGCGGAAACGATACCACTCGATGGGGTGGCGCAGATACATACTGTCCTGACAGCCTGTGATGGCGCTTAAGAAGATGTCGTGGTCGACACCTCCAATAAACAACACGTGGCTGTAGCCTATGGTGCTGCACGCGCTGCCCACCACGGCTTGTTGGTGCTGCTTGCGCTCGCTATCGCACGTTAAGGCAGGGGATGTGCGTTTCCATAGCGTGGGTGCTGCAACCCCTTTTTTGAGCTCGGCGAGGGGGATATATACACCATCTGTATGCACGGTAGCTGCCTGCTCTTCACCCTTTGGTTGGTATCCACCAAAAACAAAGAGAGCATAGCCTGTGGCTGTGTTCTGTACAGCTACGCAGGGTTGCAGACGACAAGCGTCGGGCAGAATAGCCGCAGTGCTCCACACTTGGTCTTTGCAGGGGAAGGGTAGAGAGTAAACCTCTTTGTTGGGCACCCCGTTAGTTTCTCCTCCGGCAACCCAAAGTGTACCGTTGTGGTAGGTGGCAGCAAAGTTGTCCAGGGGCTTGGGTAAGGAGGGTATGGTGGTCACAGTGCTGTCCGAAGCGTTTATAAATAAACACTCGTTGAGCGACGCTGTAGCGTCCATACCACCCAAGTATACAACGCCTTCGGGTACTTGCACGCTGGCTCCGTAGGCTTGGGGGTAGTATACTTTTTGCCCGCCGTCGGCACAAGGAACATCGGGGAAGTTGCATCCTCCATATGTCGCAAGCTCGCCTTTTATCCAGCCTGCATAATGGCCCGACACTGCTTTATCCATAGGTGCTACAGGTGTCACCGATACTCTGTTTTGCGCTATGCAGAGTAGGGGGCAGAGTAGCAGTAGGAAGATTTGTTTTTTCAATAGATTCATAAACTATTTACCTGTTTTCAAGCTTGATGGTTAGTCTGTGTTGTTCTTATTTAGTTAATTCCTTGCACAGGTCATAGGCCTTAATCATCATACGAGGTATGTGGAAGGGGCCTTTGAATATATTACCTTTTGCGGGCTGTGCTACGGTGCCGTCGCGGTGCAGGTAACCATACCACTCTCCCATCTCTTTGTCGGGGAAGTGTGCGTAGGTCCACTCACTTATTTGTTTGTGCCATATGAGGTACTTGTCGTCGCCTGTGGCCTCGTAGGCATAAAGTGTGGCGATGATAGCCTCGGTTTGCGGCCACCAGAATTTCATATCCTGTGAATAGTCCTGTGGGGGAAGGCCTCGGCAGTCGCGGAAGTTTATAATGCCGCCATACTCTTTGTCCCAGCCCCACTCCCACGACCAGTCGAGTATCTGCAGGGCTTGTGAGGTGAGCTCTTTATCCCACCCACGGTTTTTGGCCTCTTCGAGCAAGAACCACGCTGTCTCTATGCAGTGTCCGGGGTTTATTACACGCCCGTTGCAGGTGTCTATAAATTCACCGTTGGGGCCCACCATCTCTAGCAGGGCTTTGAACTCGGGCTTCATAAAGTCTTTGAGCGAGGCTATCGACTCGTTTATCTGTAGGTCGAGCTCGGGGTCGCTTATCACGTTGCGTATGCGCGATGCGGTGTTTATGAGTATCATCACAAGCGAGTGACCTTTTGCCTGTAAGGTGTCGAGGTATTTAGGTGGCATATAGCCGGGGGTTGCAACAAAACGGCGTATGTCCTTGAAAAGTTTTAGTGCCTTTTCGGCATAACTATTGTCGCCCGAAGCCTTTGCATATTCGGCCATAGCGATGGCTGCAAAGCTCTCCGAGAATACATAGCGACGTTTGCGCAAGGGGGTGCCGTCGGCCATAACTTCGAAGTACATGCGTCCGTCGCTGTCGAAACAATGTGCCTCTATAAAATCTATGGTGCTTTTTGCTGCAGCAAGCCACTCTGGGTTTTTCTCTATGGTGTTGTAGGCAAAGCTGCACACAAAGGCAAAACGTCCTTGGAACCACACCGACTTTGTGCTGTCGATGAGCGAGCCGTCGCGGTCGAGGCAGGTGTATATACCACCGTTCACGCGGTCGAGGCCGTTCTTGAGCCAGAAGGGCATAATGTTTTCACACAAATCTTTCTTGTAGCTCTCTTGCCACTCTGTAAGGTATTTTTTCCACTCCATCTTTTTTGCTTTTTAGAATTTGTTACAACGCTCAAAGAAGTTTATAGCCTCAAGCTCTTTGCGCATAGCTGTTTCCTCTTCGTCGGTCATATTCTGGAAGGGGGTACGGTTTTTGCCCAAGTCTAGGCCTATGAGTTTCATAATTCTCTTGCCGCCCACGATGTTGCCGCGGTAGTGACATATAACGTTTATAACCTCTTGCGAAAAGTTTTGTAGCTCGCGAGCTTTCTCAAGGTCGCCTGCGTTCCAAGCATCTATTATGCCGGCGAGGTTGCAACCGTTGTAGTTCGTGGTGCCACCTATGCCGCCCTGTGCTCCGCCCATTGCAAGGCAAGGGAGTATTGTCTCGTCTTGTCCGTGGAGCATATCGAACTTACCGTTTTTGTAGAGGCGGCATTGGTTATATTCATACAAGCTCTCGAAGGTGTATTTTATACCGGCAAAGTTGGGGATGCGTCCATCGACAGCCTCTAGAAATTTTACCATAGGAAGGAACGCCCCGTTGAACGCGGGTATGTGGTAAAAGTAGAATGGTAGCTCGGGAGCAGCCGAAGCTATCTCTTCGCAATATTTAACAAGTTCCTCCACGCGGCCCACTTTGGGGAAGGGAGGCGCCATAGCTCCTATACCAAAAACGCCCATCTTTTGTGCGTGCTCGGCCATGCGACGGCTCGATTTTACACAAGTACTGCCAACGTGTACAATAATTTTAAAGCCTTCGGGGGCTGCGGCCACCCACGCCTCGGTGAGTTTTATGCGCTCCTCCTCGGTGAGCATATATCCCTCGCCCGACGAGCCGTTGATGAACACGCCTTTCATACCGTTTTTCGCAAGCATCTGCGCATATGCAGGTATAGGCTCGTAGTTTACTTCTCCGTTTTCATAAAAAGGTGTGAACGGGGCATCAATAAGGCCGATGATTTTTTCCATAGTATTTTTGATTTTGGTTGTTTTTTATAGGTTTATACTTTTTAAAAATATTTTGTTTTTGTATAGCTGTCGGTCGCTTTTCATATAGTGGTTATGAAGTTATTTTTGCGAAAATAACCAAAAATATTTAAATTTGTCTACTTAATACTCTTAAAAGCCTTTTTTTATTTTTTTTTCTTGGTATGAATATTAAACCTATCGCATATTTTAAATCCTCCTTCCCGACAAAGTTTGGCATACCGCGCCAGAGTGGGCTTGTCGAGGAGTTGCACGGCAGAATAGTTTTTGAGCCTAGCTACCGTAATGCCGAAGCTTTGCGTGGGCTCGAGGGCTTCGATTTTTTGTGGCTCATCTGGGGTTTTTCGGCCAACGAAAAAAAACAAGAAGGGTGGAGCCCCACGGTGCGTCCTCCGCTCTTGGGGGGTAATGTGGCGATGGGTGTTTTTGCTACACGCTCACCCTTTCGCCCCAACGGGCTTGGGCTCTCGTCGGTGAAGCTTCTCTCGCTCGAGAAGGTCGAAGGCCTGGGTGTTGTTATAAACGTAGCCGGTGCCGATCTTATGGACGGCACACCAATATATGATATAAAACCATATGTAGCTTACAGCGACGCTCACGCAGGTGCGCGTAGCGGCTTTGTCGATGAAAAAGGGTGGGAGAGCCTCTCCGTGGAATTCCCGCAATGCTTTGCCTCGCTTTTTTCACCTCAAGACTACGAGGCTCTGCTCAAAGTGCTTGCTCTCGACCCTCGCCCGCAGTATAAAGATGCCTCAGACCGTGTCTACGGTATGCCTTTTGCCGGCTTCGATGTGCGTTTCACTGTGTCGCAAGAGGGCGTGCTCGCAGTGGTCGATGTAAGGCCCCTCGACTAAAATTTGCATAGTGCAGGTTTTTCTTCTATCTTTGCACTATATATAAATAAGGAGTAAACCTTCTGCTAGAATTTTTGTTATATAAAACAGAGAGTCACTTGCCGGCATAAATAATCAGACCTTTAATTAGGCGGTTTTTATGAGGCGGGTGGCTTTCTTTCTTTTATATTATTTTGCCTATAATCTTTACCTTCTTCAATGCATATACAGCAAATAGTGTTACAGCAAAAACTAATAAGGTGCTTATGTATGGGTAATAAATATTCAGCTTCTCCTCGAAGAGCATGCAAATAACATCGTTAACACCCCAGTGCAAAACATAGATATAAAGGCTGTACTCGCGACCTATCTTTGAGAAAATGTTGTCTTTGGGCTGTTTGAAGTTAATGAATATAATGAATATTGACAGCGCCAAAAGTGTGGAAGATGCATATAGGTCTCCGTTAGCTAACTTTAAGAAGCTTACTTCGGCAACTCCTAGTAGATAAGAAATTACGCATCCTGCTATTGCAATATTTGTACTTATATGCGTGTTTATGCGTTTCATCCACATACCAAGTGTGAAAAAGGGTATGCCGGTGAATAGAAAGTTTCTTGACATAAAAGAACTTGTGTGGCAATCAAGCACTATATGGCTGTATTTTCCCACCACCAAGCCTGCAACCAAAAGTATAGGGGCTATGCAGAAAAGGTATTTTATTTATATAGTTTGTACTTCTCTACAGCGAGCATAATTACTATAACATATGTATAGGCCAGGAGATACCACAAGGGCACGCCGAATATAGAGGCGTTGAATAGGAGAACATCCCAGGCGAGAAGGTCTTTTAATTTAAATATTTGAGTATAACCATATGTAGCCATACTTCCACAGAGGTATAGTAAAAAACCCCAGCAGAATGTTTTAAAAATATATGCAAGTCTCTTCTGCAAGGTCTTGTTTAAATTTGCTCGGCCGTAGGTAAAGTATCCAGATATCATAAAAAAGCAAGGAACCGCACTGCGAAGCATAGGATCTATATATTTTTCTATACTTTCGGGTTGCTGTGTGTGGATAGCGATTACAAAAAACGCGCAAATAAATTTTAGCGTGTCGATAGAGTGGTTTCTCATAGTGTGTGTGTCGTTGTTTTGTGTACCTCCGCAAAGTAAGCAAAAAAATATGGCTTTTAGAATGATATTGCGCTAATTTGACTATTTATTCTTTTAAATGTGGCTTTGTGGGTTCACCAGCAAAAGTTGGGTAAATAAAAAAGCTTTTAACTCAAATTCTCGGTGCTGTTCTGCGGTAGTTATTTATAAATTTATTTAATCTCCTTTCTGTGCCGACAGAAAGGAGCAAAGAGCTCTGCGCATAAGGCGCTTTTTTAACGAAAAACATAGTTGAAGTTTTTGGGGC
>JAZKYU010000017.1:0-6087 GCA_045612305.1 Bacteroidaceae bacterium | reverse complement strand
CATCGGGCATAGATACAGGGCTTAAGTTCCTCGACCATATGCTCGACCAGATAGTGCACCACGCCGGTGTTTCGCTGTCGGTTAAGGCTGCGGGCGACCTTCAGGTCGACGAGCACCACACTATGGAGGATATTGCTATAGTGCTTGGCGATGCGATAGTTAAGGCGCTTGGCAACAAACGTGGCATAGGCCGTTATGGTTTTGTGCTCCCTATGGACGAGAGCCGCGCTATGGTGCTTGTGGATTTTGGTGGTCGCATAGATTTTTCTTGGAACGTTACATTTACCCGTGAGTATGTGGGCGATGTTCCTACCGAGATGTTCAGCCACTTTTTCAAGGCGCTTGCAGCAGCTATGAACTGTAATTTGCACATAGAGGCAAAGGGCGAGAACAACCACCACATAGCCGAGGGTATATTCAAGGCGTTTGCGCGTGCATTGCGTATGGCTGTTAAACGCGAGCCTTTCAGTTACGAACTTCCTAGCAGCAAGGGTGTGTTATGATAGCGATAGTAGATTACGATACAGGTAACCTGCGTTCGGTGTGCAACGTGCTAGAGCGCATCGGAGCTGAATATTGTGTTACCGACAACCACGATATAATAAAAGCGGCCGACAAGGTGCTGCTCCCCGGTGTGGGCGAAGCTTCGTCGGCTATGCAGAAACTAGAGGAGCGTGGCTTGTGCGATGTTATCAAGGGGCTCAAACAGCCTGTACTTGGCATATGCATAGGTTTGCAGCTTATGTGTCGCTGCAGCGAGGAGGGCAACGCCACCTGTTTGGGCATTTTCGACACCCCCGTGCGCAAGTTTGTGCCCTCTCCTGCCGAGGGAGTGAAGGTGCCTCATATGGGTTGGAACGAGATAGAAAACCTCTCTTCACCCCTTTTTAAGGGCATCAACGAGGGTGCGTTTGTCTATTTTGTACACTCTTTTGCACCCGATATTTGCGACGGCACAATAGCTACATCGGCCAACGGTAGAGAGTTTGCTGCGGCTATAAACAAGGATAATTTCTATGGCGCACAGTTTCATCCCGAAAAGAGCGGTGCCGTGGGAGAACAGATTTTGAAAAATTTTATTGAGCTATGATGGAACTTATACCTGCCATAGATTTAATAGATGGGCGTTGCGTGCGCCTCACACAGGGCGATTATGCCGACAAAAAGGTGTATGAGCAAGACCCTGTGGATATGGCAAAGATGTATGCCGATTGTGGCATAAGACGCTTGCACGTAGTCGACCTCGATGGTGCAAAAGCAAAAGAGCCTTGCAACCTGCGTGTGCTGGAGCGCTTGGCCGCAAACACCTCGCTCGATATTGAGTGGGGCGGCGGCATAAAAAGCACCGAGGCTTTGCGCTCGGCGTTGAACGCGGGTGCCAACCGAGTTATATGCGGTAGCGTGGCGGTTGACGACAGCGAGCTTTTTGCGTCGTGGTTGCAGAATTATGGTGCCGAGCACGTTATACTGGGTGCCGATGTACGCGGTCGCAACGTGGCAACACACGGGTGGCTTAAAGAGTCGCAGGTAACCATCGACGATATAATAGAGAGGTTCTTGCCCTTCGGACTTAAACAACTTATATGTACCGACATCTCTAAAGACGGTATGTTGCAGGGCCCCAACTTTCCGCTTTATGTGGAGCTGAAGGAGAAATTCCCCACCGTCGACACAACTTTGAGCGGTGGTATAAGCTCTATGGACGATATACGCAAGGCGGCCGAGCTTGGTCTTCACAGCGTAATCATAGGCAAGGCGATATACGAGGGCAGAATAACTTTAAAAGAGCTTGAGCTATGGTTGCAAAAAGAATAATACCCTGCCTCGATGTGAAAGAGGGGCGCACCGTTAAGGGCGTGAACTTTGTGGGCTTGCAGGACGTGGGCGACGCCGTGGAACTTGGCCGTATGTATGCCTTGCAGGGTGCCGACGAACTTGTTTACCTCGACATAAGCGCAACCCACGAGGGGCGTAACACCTTCACCTCACTTGTGGAGCGCATAGCGAAAAATATAAATATCCCCTTTACCGTGGGTGGTGGTATATCCACTATCGACGACGCGGCACGTCTTCTCGATGCCGGCGCCGACAAAATTTCCATAAACAGCGCGGCGGTGCGTAACCCCGGGCTCATAGATGAGATTGCGGCAAAGTATGGCAGTCAATTTGTGGTACTTGCCGTGGATGCAAAAACGGTAGACGGCGTGTGGCGCATAACCACTCACGGCGGGCGTAACCTCACCGAAAAAGAGCTCTTCTCTTGGGCTCGTGAGGGGCAGGAACGCGGTGCCGGTGAGCTCCTTTTTACCTCTATGGACCACGATGGTACACGCAACGGTTACCCCTGTGACACCTTCGCTGCCCTTGCCGACACGCTCTCTATACCCATAATAGCATCGGGTGGTGCAGGCGGTGTTGGCGACATAGCCGACGTGCTCTCAAAGGGCAAGGCCGACGCAGCTTTGGCGGCCAGCATCTTCCACTATGGCGAAATTACTGTAGAGGAACTCAAGCGTCAGCTACACCAGCAGAACATAAAAGTTAGAATATAAAACAATAATATAAGAAGTATGAAATTTTCCGAATTTGATTTATCAAAGAGCGGCGACGGGCTCCTTACCGTTGTTGTGCAAGATTATGCAACCCTCAAGGTACTTATGGTTGCTTATATGAATGAGGAGGCTTTTGAAAAGACCGTGGAGACTGGCAAAGCAACTTTCTACAGCCGTTCACGCGCAGCTTTGTGGACAAAAGGCGAGACAAGTGGTAACTTTATAGAGGTTGTGAAGATGTACCCCGACTGCGACAACGATACTCTTCTCATTATGGGTAAGCCTTACGGCCCTGCTTGCCACCGTGGCACTACAAGTTGCTTCGACACCCCCGAGAACGAGGGTTTTGTGCGCAAACTCGAGAAGGTTATTCAAGGACGCCACGCAGCTATGCCCGAAGGCTCTTACACAACAATGCTCTTCAATAAGGGTGTGAACAAGATTGCTCAAAAAGTTGGCGAGGAGGCTGTGGAGACAGTTATCGAGGCTATCGATGGCAACAAAGAGCGTTATCTCTACGAGGCCTGCGACCTTCTCTATCACCTTCTAGTTCTCAACGAGCAGATGGGATTTACTCTCGAGGATGTAGAGCGTGAACTTGCCGAAAGACACAGTTAATTATATGAAAAGGATAGTTTTTTGTTTTGCAGCATCGTTGCTCTTCTTTTCTTGCGGGGGCAAGAAAACCGAAAAAGAGCCCGTAATAAATCCCTTGTGGGGTATGTGGGTGCAACAAGAGCCTGTTATGGAGAGCAAGTGCGAGATGATGTTTACCGAGGATTATAAGGGCTTTGTCTTTATGGCCGACACTTTCTATTGCAAAATGGCGTGGAGACAAGATTCTTTGTTGAGGATATACTTTGTGAACACAGCAGACACTGTAACGCCTCCAACCCTCAGAAAGTTTAGAATGGCGATAAACGAAGATACTCTCTTATTGAAAGAAACTGCTGCCGAGGGTGGTGAGTCGCTAACCCAAAAATATATTCGTTTCAAGGAATAATATGTTTTTGCATAAAATATGATACTATACAACCGCTTCTTTAGTGAGCGGTTGTATTTTTTTTTGTAGTTGTTTCTATAAAAAAGATGGTTAAAAATTTATTGATATAGTAGACGCAGCACGGTAGTAAGAGCCGTGCTGCGTCTGTCTTTTTTATAATTGCTGTTTTTTTGCGCAGCTAGCCTTGTAAATTATTGCTCCTCAATAAATTTGTAAGACTAACTTTATTGCAGATTTTGTGCAATAATTTTCGTCGCTTTTACTGCTGTGATTTTTCTTGCTTTTTTCTTTTCAAAAAAATCAAATTTATTTTGTATTGCTATCGGCTTGCATTATCTTTGTGTGTCCAAAGCCATAGGTTTGGACACCGCTTTTTTTTGATTATTTAAAACAAACTTTCTATATGGCTGAAACTAAATTTATCTTTGTTACCGGTGGCGTTGCTTCGTCTCTTGGTAAGGGTATCATCTCTGCCTCTATCGGTAAACTTTTGCAGGCAAGAGGTTATAAAATAACAATCCAAAAGTTCGACCCCTATATAAATGTTTCTCCGGGTACACTTAACCCGCAGGAGCACGGTGAGTGTTATATAACTATCGACGGTCACGAGGCCGACCTCGACCTCGGTCACTACGAGCGCTTTACCGACATTAAAACCACACGCTGGAACACCTTTACCACAGGTCGCATCTACAGCGAGGTTATCGAAAAAGAGCGTCGCGGTGAGTATCTTGGAAAAACCGTTCAGGTTATCCCTCACATCACCGACGAGATTAAGCGCAAGATGAAGCGTGGTAGCACAAAAGAGAAGTTCGACTATGTTATTACCGAGATTGGTGGTACTGTGGGCGATATAGAGGGCTTGCCCTTCTTGGAGGCTATACGTCAGCTCAAGTGGGAGCTTGGTAACCGCGCTGTGTGCGTGCACCTCACCTATGTACCTTATCTTTCGGCTGCGGGCGAGCTAAAAACAAAGCCCACACAGCACTCTGTTAAGCAGTTGCAGAGCCTTGGTATTCAGCCCGACTGTTTGGTATTGCGTGCCGAGCACAAATTGAGCCAGGGACTTTGCAAGAAGGTTGCAAGTTTCTGTAACGTGCGCCCCGACTGCGTTGTGCAGAGCCTCGATGTCCCCTCTATCTACGAGGTGCCCATCAAGATGCAGGAGCAGGGCTTGGATACCGCAATACTCTCTTTGACAGGCGAGCCTGTGGGCGAAACACCCGCACTTGCTCCTTGGCGTTCTTTTGTTGAGCGTCGCAAGAACGCGAAGAAGGTGTTGAACATAGGTCTTGTTGGTAAGTACGACTTGCAGGATGCCTACAAGAGTATTCACGAGAGCCTCTCGCAGTGTGGCACATATTGCGACAGCAAGGTTAAGATAAACTTTATAAACAGCGAGAAGATAACCGACGAAAACGTTGCCGATATGCTCAAGGGTATGGACGGTATCGTTATCTGTCCGGGTGTTGGTCCTCGTGGTTTCGAGGGTAAAGTTATTGCTGCAAAATATTGCCGCGAGAACAACCTCATAACACTTGGTATAGGTCTTGGTATGCAGGTGATGGCTATAGAGTGTGCTCGCACTCTCTTGGGTTACACCGACGCAAACAGCTACGAGATGGACGACAAGACCACCCACAGAATTGTGGATATTATGGAGGACTTGAAGAGCGTGGGCAACCCCTTCGGCACAATGCGTCGTGGTGGCTACAACACAGTGATAGAGAAGGGTACAAAGGTCTACGAGGCATACAACGAGGAGAATGTCGTTGAGCGTCACTACCACCGTTACGAGCTTAACGTGGAGTATCGCGAGGAACTCGAGAAAGCAGGCTTGAAGTGTTCGGGTGTACACCCCGAGTCGGGCCTTGTTGATATTGTTGAGTTCTCGGCTTGCGATTGGTATGTGGGTGCTATTTACGAGCCTCAATACTCGAGCACAGTGCTTCATCCCTCGCCCCTTGTTATGGCGTTCTTGGAAAAAGTTGTTGCTCGCAAGGGATAACACTATTTTATAGAAAGAATAAGCGGGTTGCTCCTTTTGGGGGCAACCCGCTTTATTTTGGGTATAAAAATTAACAAGGCTCAGCTGCACCCCCTGGGGATTACGCAAAAATTAGGTTAATCTATAAAAACAAATCTCCCCCTCTTTAAAGCGTGACGTATTCTTTACTTAATCGCACAGCAAGAGTTTGTATAGTCTTGCTTTAAAATCCTCGGTGGCCCGCGAGATATTCTCTCAATATACTTATTTCTTTTCTCCTTCTTTTCGTGAGACGAAAAGGAAGCAAAAGGCGCAGCACGCGAGTAAGATTAGTCGTTCCCTCCTCCTGCTCGTGAATTGCCCCTAAGGGCAATATAACTCGTTCGTCGGTCACTTGCCGCGTGTCTCTTTCTCACATTTACAGGGTGCTGCGCAACTCGTTCAGTTATCCGTGCTATGCACGTATAACTACACACTCACACAATGCTCGCACTTTTTCCTGTAAATGCTCGGATACGCGCTGTAATCTTAACGGTGCTGCAATT
>JAZKYU010000016.1:0-33560 GCA_045612305.1 Bacteroidaceae bacterium | reverse complement strand
CAATGTGAAACGCTGGAAGCCTGTTGCTGTAAGCTCCTTGTCGAAGCCTTTCAAGAAATCGGCAACAGAAATCTTCTCGTTCTGGCAGTAGCCCTGCTGCAAGAGGCAAACCTCTTTGTAGAACTTCTGGATACGACCGTCAGCGATGCGAGCGATCATATTCTCGGGCTTGCCCTCCTCACGAGCTTTGTCCTCGGCAACAGCACGCTCTTTAGCTATGATTGTGGGGTCGAGGTCCTCGCTTGTAAGAGCAAGAGGAGCCGATGCAGCAATCTGCATAGCAATCTCGTGACCAGCCTCATCGTTAGCCTGTGTAAGAGCTACCATTGTGCAAAGCATGTTCTTCTTCTGGTGGTTGTAAGTGTAGATGTTCTCGCCCTCGAGTGTCTTGTAACCGTCGAGTTCCATCTTCTCACCTGTGATACCTGAACGAGCAACGATAGCGTCCTGAACAGTTGCATCACCAAGGGGAAGAGCCTTAACCTCCTCGATAGTATTGCACTTTGCAGCAATTGCAGCGTCCAATATATCCTGTGTCAACTTGATAAAGTCAGCACCCTGAGCAACGAAGTCAGTCTCACACTTCAAAGCGATGATAGCACCGAAGCCATTCTCAGCCTTAACGAGTACACAACCCTCAGAAGCCTCACGGTCGCTACGTTTAGCAGCTACCAACTGACCCTTCTTACGGATAATCTCGATAGCTTTGTCGAAATCGCCCTCAGCCTCTGTCAAAGCGTTTTTACAATCCATCATACCAGCACCGGTCATTGTACGGAGCTTGGAAATATCAGCCATTGTTACAGCCATAGTAGTAATAATTTTTTTAAATTAGTAAATTAGAAGAAAATTACTCTGCTGCAGCCTCTGTAGCCTCCTCTGCCTTAGCAGCGCGAGCGCGTGTAGTGCGACGGCGAGCGGGTTTCTTCTCTGCGTTCTCCTCAGAGCCCTCAGTAGCCTCAGCGTCAACCTTCTCTACTTTGCGCTCCTCCAAGCCCTCTGCGATAGCCGAGCAGCAAGCGTCGAGGATAACCTCTACCGACTTTGTTGCGTCGTCGTTTGCAGGGATTACGAAGTCGATGTTGTTGGGGTTAGAGTTTGTATCTACGATAGCAAATACGGGGATACCCAAACGGTTAGCCTCGTGAACAGCTATATTCTCTTTCAAAACGTCAACCACGAAGATTGCCGAGGGAAGACGTGTAAGATCGGCGATAGAACCAAGGTTCTTGTCGAGCTTTGCACGCTGACGAGAGATCTGGAGAATCTCACGTTTAGAAAGGTTAGAGTATGTACCGTCCTGTGTAAGCTTGTCGATTGTAGCCATCTTCTTCACAGCCTTGCGGATTGTGGGGAAGTTTGTGAGCATACCACCGGGCCAACGCTCAATAACGTAGGGCATACCTATAGACTGTGCCTTCTCGGCAACAATCTCTTTAAGCTGTTTCTTTGTTGAAACGAAGAGGATTTTCTTACCGCTTTTTGCAATTTGCTTCAAAGCCTCGGCAGCAGTCTCAGTCATAGCTGCTGTCTTGTGCAAATCTATAATGTGGATACCATTGCGCTCCATAAAGATGTAGGGAGCCATAGCGGGATTCCATTTACGTTTCAAGTGACCGAAGTGTGCACCGGCCTCCAAAAGTGTGTCAAATGTAATTCTAGACATTTTTTTTAAATTTTAAATTGTTTACCTTCTTTTTAGTTAATTCTTTTAACCAACCTCTCGGGTAGCCCACCAAGTATATATTATATAAGGTGAAGTCCCGAGTGGTTTAGATACTAAACGTATATTTCGAGACCGAATATTAACGTTTACTGAACTGGAATCTGCGACGAGCCTTGGGCTGACCGGGTTTCTTACGCTCAACCTCACGAGCATCGCGTGTGAGGAATCCTTCAGAGCGCAAAGCCTTCTTGTCATCAGCGTTGATCTTCACAAGAGCACGAGCTATTGCAAGACGCAAAGCCTGTGACTGACCTGTGTAACCACCACCGTCAAGGTTCACTTTGATGTCATATTTCTCCACAGCATCGATAGCCATCAGAGGTTGCTTAACAACATACTGAAGAATGCTTGAGGGGAAATAATCCTGCAGATCCTTTTTGTTAATAGTAATTTTTCCGGTACCTTCAGTAACGAAAATACGGGCAACTGCGCTTTTACGTCTGCCTAATGCATTTACCATTTCCATCTGCTGTTATTATTTATAAGAGTTAATATCAATTGTTTTGGGAGACTGTGCAGCGTGGTTGTGCTCTGCACCATCGTAAATATAAAGGTTGTTCAACAAGTGATCGCCAAGGCGAGTCTTGGGCAACATACCTCTTACAACGTGCTTAACCAAACGCTCGTAACCTTTGTAACCTTTAGCCACGTCAGCGGGGCTGAAAGATTTCTGACCACCGGGATAACCCGAGAAACGGAGATAGATGCGGTCTGTCCACTTGTTACCAGTCATTTTAACTTTGCTAGCGTTGATGATGATAACGTTGTCACCACAATCTGCGTTAGGTGTAAAGCTAGGTTTGTATTTACCTCTCAAAAGCTTGGCAACTTTTGTACCAAGACGACCAAGAACTTGGTCTGTAGCATCAACGACAACCCACTCTTTCTGAGCGTTTGCCTTGTTCACTGAAATTGTTTTGTAGCTTAAAGTATCCACTTTAATTCCTTTTAAAATAGTTAATAATTCCATTCACCCGACACCTCTCTGCTTGTACCTCACGGAATTAAGCCTCACAGAAACCCTCTTCGCGCTTGCCCGACCAATTGGCTAGATTGCGTCTTTGACAAACTCAGAGACCTGAAGCATCGGCTGCCCGATACACGGGCTGATAATAATCGGCCTGCAAAATTACTTTTTTTCAACGACATACACAAACAAATGAAACTTTTTTTAAAAAAAAGTGCGATTTTCTTTGCACAATAGACAAAAAGCATTACCTTTGCATCGCAATTGAGAAAAACAATTGCCCAGATGGCGGAATCGGTAGACGCGCTGGTCTCAAACACCAGTGGGGCAACCCATCCCGGTTCGATCCCGGGTCTGGGTACAAAACAAGAGAGAACGTTTCGTTCTCTCTTGTTTTTTTACATTCCAAACACCCCAAACGCAACACCAACACACCTTCACCCCACCTTATTTATCCTAAAAAACTTTTACAATCGTAAAATTAGTTATAACTTTGCGTAAATTATAAAGCATACACACGCGGCGCGCGCAAGGTTTTTATGACAAAAACAACAGATACAAACACCAAAAGTGAAGCACACTTTGCCTCAGGAACAAATTGCGAGGAGAAAATTTCAATACTTATGGCCGTGTACAACGGTATGAAATTCCTCCCCGAGCAACTTGCATCCCTCAAGGCACAAACATACACTAATTGGATTTTATATATCCAAGACGACCTATCTACCGACGGTACGCCCGAGTACTTGCAGGCCGAAGCTGCGCAAGATGCAAGAATCAAGTTCTTGCCCAACAATACAAAGCTTGGAGCTATGAAAAACTTTATGACGTTGCTAGCACGAGTAGACTCCAAGTTTTATATGTTTTGCGACCAAGACGACGTGTGGCTCCCCACAAAGATAGAGAAGAGCTTCGCCTGCATCAAGCAAGCCGAAGCACAGCACGGTGCAAACACCCCCATCGTGGTGCACACCGATTTATCGGTAGTCGACGCCACCCTACAACAAATAGCCCCCTCGTTCTGGGAGATGTCGAGAATAAAGCCCTCACTCCTAACCACGTTCGACGAACAAGCCGGGCACAACCTCGTAACAGGTTGCACAATGATGTTCAACCATGCTGCAAAAGAGGTCTCCGTAAACTTTTCCAGCAAAGCACTTATGCACGATGTGTGGGTACTTTTGTGCACACTCAAAAACGGCGGCAAGGTTTTTGAATTGCCCGAGCAGACCATACTATACAGACAACACGGAAAGAACACCTTGGGCGCCCACGACCTACGCTCAAACTACGTAAAACAACGACTAATGTCGCTAAAGAGCGTATTTGCCGAAAATTATTCCAACTACCAAATGCTAAAAAGCGCAGGGTATAAAAATATTTTCAGGTACATATACTACAAACTAAAATATTACGTTCTATATAAAAAAGGTAAATAATGATTTCTGTATGCATTGCAACATATAATGGAGAGCGCTATCTGCGCGAGCAATTAGACTCCATACTCCCGCAGCTTAGCGAGAGCGATGAAGTTATCGTATCGGACGACGGCAGCACCGACACCACGCTCGATATAATAAAAGCATACACCTCCACCGACAAACGTATCAAGTTGTTCCACAACACCCAGAAAGGGTTTGTGCACAACTTTGAAAATGCATTAAGAAACTCAAAAGGAGATTATATTTTCCTCTGCGACCAAGACGATGTATGGATGCCCAACAAAGTTAAGGTGTGCACGGAAGCACTCGGCAAACACATAGCAGTAAACCACAATTCCATCCTCATCGACTCCGAAGGAAAATCCTTGGACATAGACTTTTTCTCACAAAGCCACTCTGCTGGTGGTTATTGGAAAACATTGTGGCGCAACTCATACAGCGGTTGCTGCATGGCTTTCCGCAGAGAGCTACTCAAGCACGCAATGCCCTTCCCTCCCCAAATAGCCTCTCACGACATTTGGCTAGGGTTGATAGCCGAGAAGCACAGCAACCCAGTATTCCTTCCCGAGCCGTTGCTCTATTACAGACGCCACGGACACAACGCCTCATCTACCGCAGAAAAGTCGGGACTAACTTTTATGCAGCAGTTGAGCTATAGATTATATATGTTTGTATACTCCCTTATAAGATAATTGCAATGCAGAAATTTTTGGTAACAGGCGGAAGCGGATTTATAGGCACAAACGTGATAGAGCACTTGGTATCCACAGGCAAATACAAAGTTTTAAACATCGACTCTGTAGAGCCCAAGAAAAAAAGCCACTACAGCTATTGGAAGAATGTAGACATACGCAATAAAGCCGAGCTCACGGCCGCTATTACCGAGTTCAACCCCACATATGTTCTCCACCTTGCCGCCCGCACCGACCTCTTGGGCGACTCTGTTGATGCTTACGACGCAAACGTTGCCGGTGTTGAAAACCTGCTGTGCGCCCTCGACGGTTTGCAAGACCTCAAACGCGCAATCTTCACATCGTCTATGTTAGTGTGTCGCGTAGGTTATATGCCCAAAAACGACGAAGACTTCTCACCCTCGACATATTACGGCGAGAGCAAAGTAAAAACCGAGACTATTATAAAAAGCCACAACCCCGCATATTGCTGGAGCATCATACGCCCCACATCCATCTGGGGACCTTGGTTTGGCGTGCCCTATGCAAACTTCTTCAAAATGATTCTTTCGCACACATATGTAAATATGAGCAAGAAGGCGTGCACCAAAACATACGGATACATAGACAACGCCGTGTACCAAATAATGTCCATCTTCTCGGCAGAAGAACAACGCGTAAACAGCAACGTATATTACATAGGCGATTACGAGCCCTACAACATATCGGAGTGGGCAAAAGAGGTGGGCAAAGAGGCCAAAGTTTATGTCCCCACCGTACCCTTCTTCTTGTTGCAAGCAGCCGCTATTGTGGGCGATATACTAACAAAAATCCACATCCCCTTCCCTATGACCTCGTTCCGTTTGAAAAATATGACAACGGACAACATCGTGGACACGTCGAACATAAGAGAGATTGCGCCAACACTGCCGGTTTCACGCAAAGAAGGAGTTGCCCGTACCATCAAATGGTTGCGCCAACAGAAAAAAAAGTAACCCACGCCATCACACCAACACGCAATTATGCGCGCAGGCACCCACACCAGGTACTCTGCGCTAGGGTTTTGCATGGTTACAAAAGAGCTACAAAATAAAAAAAACATATTTTTAATAATAAATTATCCCTTTTAAGCAATAAATTCATTTAGGTTAGTTATCTTTGTGAAGATTTTACCCGCTACAAAACAAGCAAAAACAGCAATACAACAACATCAAAAGCTTTTTTGCACAAACCGTAGCACGATTTTCACGCATACTATGAAAATATCTATAATAACCGCGACATATAACAGCGCAAGCACCATACGCCACACCATCGAGAGCGTACTCATGCAAACACACAAGGACATAGAGTACATTATTGTCGATGGAGCATCGGTCGATGGCACATTGGATATTATTAAAGAGTATGTACCCATCTTTGGCGACAAATTAAAATTTGTAAGCGAAAAAGACAAAGGACTTTACGACGCCATGAACAAGGGACTCAATATGAGCACCGGCGACGTAGTAGGTTTTCTAAACTCCGACGACTTTTACACCACAACCACCATACTCGAGCGCGTAAACGCAGAACTACAAAACCCCGATATCGACGCTGTGTATGGCGATGTACACTATGTAAACGGCGCGAACCTCCACAAGTGCATAAGATACTACTCTTCAAAACTCTTCAGCCGTGGAATTATGCGCATGGGATTTATGCCCGCCCACCCCTCATTCTATTGCCGCAAAAGCAGCTACGACAAAGCCGGCAGCTTCGACCTCTCATACAAGGTTGCAGCCGACTTTGAATTATTGTTACGCATACTATATATAAACAAAGCACGCACCAAATATATGAACACCGATTTTGTAACTATGCGTGCAGGCGGTGTCTCTAACGCAGGCTTTGAAAGCCACAAAAAAATTATGCGCGACCACTACAGAGCGCTCAAAACACACAACATCCGTTCGGGCTTCATCACATTAAGCCTTAGATACTTCTACAAAATTTTTGAGTTGATTGTGGGGCACATAATATACAAGAAAGAGATACCTACCGAAATTAGCTTCATAGATCTCTACAGCGCAAAAGGCGACAGATAGACCATCGCCAGCCCCTAGTCGTTACCACTTTCTAAAGCTATAAACTCTCCCGTCGGGTGTATGCATCAGCAATACATCTTCGCTTAACACATCCACAGCAAACCGCTCGGTTTCGTTATAAATATAAAGCTTTTCCAGCTCTTCTGCATCGCGCTCACCCTCTATACCCGGGTGTTTATAAAAGTCACACATCACAATATCACCCGCCGTGTAATCGAAACTTGCCATATACAAAAACGGCGGAGCCTGCTCGTGATATATACCAAGCATCACCAAGTGACGCTGAAAAGAATAATAAATATTACTTGGGTAAACCTCACTGTCACCCAACTCAACCTTCTCAAGCCGCCACATACCGTCGAGTTTTCCATTCTCAAAAGCCTTGTCACAAGAGACAAAAGCAAGCAACAAGAATATAAAAACAAAATATTTAGCACCTCTCATTTCACACCCAATTAAAAAATTCCAACCTTCGAGAACGACAACATAACACCCATATTCTCACCAACCCAATTACTCTTATCATAAGCAACCGACAGACCAAAGGCCCAGCCACCCTTCTCTCGCAACAAAGAGAGATTGGCAAGCAGAGAGGTTGTATATTTCCTTTCGTCAAAAGGGTTCAGACACGTTCCCCAGTTTTCGCTATATGTGTATTGTAGCTTGTACACCAACATCGTTTTGCAGCCAAACGCACCATTTACGCCCACATTATGCGCAACCAAGCGATTACCCACAAAGTACATACTACCATTTTTGTTATACACCGGAGACATCACCAAAGGGTTACCTATAGCCATGCCATAGTTGTGCCAGCCCGAATATATACCGTGGTTATAATAATTATCAAGCCCGTCCATCTGCTCCTTGAAGATAGGGCCCGGGTCGTTATAGCCCGCTCCACTCTGGTTATATGTAGAAAGATATTCATAACGCACGTTTGACACAAAAGGTAATAACGAGCTTTTGTTATTCACATTTACACCAAGCATCATATCCTTCCAAGGATAGTATATAAGATTCCTATCCCCGCTCCTGTCGGCCTGATACTCCCAAAAAAACAGCTGAGAAAAATCCTCAAAATAGTGTTGACCATAAAAAGTAACATCCACAGGCTTTGTGTGCAACGTAACAGCTAAATGCCAGTTACCAAGCTGGTTACCCGATATATTTGTCTGCTCGGTATCGGGAGCATCGCTACCACCGCTAAGCGGGACTATCGCCTTAAAATACTCCTTTAAATCCTTAGGCATAGAGATAATTTTCCCCTTACCGTGCATATATATATCACCACCAAACTGAGAATACATTTCCAAGCCGCCCTCCAACGACACAGGAAACTTTTCAGGCTTGCCCACCTTCATAAACATCGCCTTGCTGTGATATATTACATTCTTTGCATAACGCGTGTAAGGGTTACCCTGTGTAAAACTCTCCTGAAAACCGCCATCGGTAAAAAAACCATAAGCCAGATGACCTTTTAACTGAAGCCAACCACCCGTGTGCGGCACGCTCACATAGTGTGGTACCTCCAAACGTACCTGCGGTATGGGAGCGCTGTTACCGCTATACGCAAGCCCACCCGTGCCAAGCTCTTGCAAGTCATTCACTTGTGCCTGTGGCAAAAAAGCAACAACCTCATTTGTACCAAGCGCAACTATAACACTGCGCCCCGAAAGCTCCCCCACCCTCTCTTTCTTACCAAGAGAGAGATTCAACCAACGCCACGACAAGTCGGCGTAAGCCTGCTGAAACCTTATTGTTCGTTCCTGATTATAACCTACAACCACATCGGCTGCTGCAGCCCACTTAAAACCGTTCTTCTCAAACGGACGAGAAACTGCAACTCCAAGCCTGGCATAGCCACTATTATTTTCTATATGCGACACTCCCTGCCTATTGGCTGTGAGCCAAAACGGCGCATAGTCGCCTTTGGAAAAAAGCGAGCCAAATTGCGCAAGCCCCTGCACAACAACATTCTCCTGTGCGACCAGATTAACCGGTAACAGCATAGAGAGCAACGATATGATTAAAGTCTTTAAATACATAAAAAACACTTACAAGTTACCGACAAAGCACACTAACTACAAAAAGTACGTCTGCAATATTGACATACAAAGATACTGCTTTTGCATATATTATCAATAAAAAACAGTGTTACAAAAAAATTATTTGCTCTTTAAAAATTATTTAGTATTTTTGAAGACAAATAGGATTTTTATTACACCTAGCAAGCTATTGTTTAGTATCACAACAACATTATCTCATTTTTCAAAAACCATGAATTTTATAAAAAATATACTAAAAAAAATATTCTCTAATGAATTTAGAGCACGCTATCGTTCTGCATACATAATGTTTGTAAAAAACACTAAAAGAAAAAACTACGCAGCAAGCGGCAAACACACTGAACTATATGGTCCTTTGATACTAGACCCGCATTTTGTCGAAATGGGCGACTACACAAGATTGCAACCCGGTGTAAGCATAATTAGTGGAGGAGGCAAAGTTGTCATAAAAAAATTCTCTGCTATAGGCGCAGGCACAACAATAATTCCTGGTGGGCACACACCTACTGTAGGACTTCCACAGTACTTAAGCCCGCTACACATAAACGATACCGAAACCACTATTGTTATTGAAGAAGACGTATGGGTAGGAGCGCAAAGCATTCTCTTATCGCACAGTAGCATCGGCCGCGGAGCGGTTGTGGCAGCTGGCAGCGTCATTACAAAAAAAATACCGCCATATGCCGTTGTTGCTGGCACACCTGGTAAAATAATTGCGACACGTTTCAGCCTAGAACAAATAATAAAACACGAAACAATATTGTACCCTCCCGAAGAGAGAATGAAAAAAGAGGATCTTGAAAAACTCTTTGAAAACGAATACAAGGGGCTGCGCTTCATAGGAACCGAAAATATTTCGGAAAGCGATTTAGCATTATTGAAAGAGCACAAGAACAACATAGGCATTAAGGAGTATGAATAACAGCAAAAGAATTGCCTATAACAGCATAGCCCTATATGCCAATATGATAGTGACAATGGGCGTAACCTTGCTTGGCACCCGTTTTGTACTAGAAGCCTTAGGCACGCAGGATTATGCCATTTATGCACTTGTGGCAAATATTGTTGCTCTTTTTTCTTTCTTAAACGTTGCTATGGCAGGAGCCACACAGCGTTTTCTCTCCTATGCGCTTGGCAAGGGCAACACCAAGGAAGTAAAAGAGATTTTTTACAACAGTTGCATCATACACAAGATTATAGCAACAATATCAGCTATACTATTATTGTCAATAGGAGCACCTGCCATAGAATTTTGGTTGGAAATACCACCCACAGCACACGCAAAAGCCATTGTAGTGCTCTTATGCCTGATTGGAGGTGTTATCTTTATTGTAAGTTCCGTACCCTACGAGGCCACGATGAACTCCCACGAAGATATTTCGATAATTGCGGGCATAAACATTCTAGAGGCGGCATTAAAGCTAGCCGCTTCCATCGCCGTACTCTACATACCTAGCCACAGGCTCATCATATACGCAACACTTATAATGAGTGCTTCATTTGTTGCTTTTATGTTAAAAAGGAACTTCTGCCGAAAAAGATACGAAGAGTGTCACTATCGTTGGCACAAAATAAAGGACTACACTCTTGCAAAACAGATGACAAGCTATGCAGGATGGAATATAATTGGAAGCGGTTGCTCTATCGCAAGGTTTCAAGGAACTGCAATTCTGCTAAACAGTTTTTTTGGATTATTATACAACGCAGCCTATGGTGTAGCGCAGCAAGTGAACGGTTTTCTACTCTTTTTTGCAAACTCGGTGGTACGCCCTATGCGCCCACACATAATAAAAAGCGAGGGAGCCGGCAAGCATCACGACACTATCAAATACTCATACAGCACATCGCGTTTTACAACACTTATGCTAGCTGCTGTAATTATCCCACTATTTATAAACATGCCATACATTTTGCAAATATGGCTCAAGGAAATTCCTGTTGGAACGTTGGAGTTTTGCCGAGGTTTTCTCATCATCACTCTAATAAGCCAAATCTCTATTGGTCAACAGATTGCGTTGGAGAGTGTTGGTAAAATAAAGAGACAGCATCTTACAGTGGGCATAATGCACATACTGCCGTTACCCGCAGCACTCATAATGTACAAATGCGGGTTACCATATTACAGCATAATCTATTGTGTTATAGTTGAAGAGATTTTATGTATATTTGTTAGAACATATATCTCGAAGAAAGACGCCGACATGCCCGTTAAACCATTTATATTAGGGCATTTAATACCGTGCACCAGCTCTATTGTTGTAACATACCTAGCAACAACCTTTTCAGTCGAATATATAGCTGGAGACTTAACAAGGCTTCTCTTGGGAACAATACTTAGCATCACCCTTTTGGGAGCGTTATCTTTTGCATTTTGCCTGACAAAATGGGAAAAAGAGAAAATCTATTTATTGATTCGTTCTATTCTGTCTAAAAAACTATAGCCTGTAAGCACAACCAGCATACCTGTAGACGAAAGGAAGAGAGGGTTTGTACCAGCAATCACAAGATATAGCATATAGCCAAGTATAAAAGCAAAAACAATATCACTCTTGCTTATTTGCTTAAACAGCCTGATTAGAGGCACTAGCACCACATACAAAATAAAACTAGAGAACAATCCATAACAACGCACAAGTTCAAGGTATGTCCACTCTGTGATGTTTGTCATATGTCTAAATCCCTCGGAATAGAAATATGTTGCCGGCCCCTGCCCGAAAATGATGAACAACGGGTTTCTCTCAAAAAGAGCAAAATAGGATGTAATGTGGGCATATTTTACCAAGTTCGAAGCCTCGGACTTTTCCATCAATAACTTATAAATGATTATAAGTATTGCAAAAACAGCCATAAATGCTGCCGGATAGAAAAAATAGTTAAAGTAACGCCTGTTACGACAATAAACAAAAAGGATAGCTACAAAAAGCAATAAGGGCAAAAGAGTAGAGCTACGGGTTCCGCTTATCAAGAACAGGTGTAAAAGGAGCAATACCAACAAAACATCGACCAGAGTACGCTTGCCAGGGGTTACCACATTGTATACTGCTATGCAGAAGACCGGGAGCATAGCCACAGTCGACTTACAATACATACCAAAGAAGCGTATTCCAAGAAAATAGCGGTGCGACATCATAATAGTATCGTCGTGCGACCACATAAAAGAATAAATTGCAGCTTCGGCTATAGGATATAATATTATTGTCCAAAAAAGAGCGACCACAATCCCTGCTGTAATAAGAACAGGGATTTTGGAGAGACGAATAATATCATAACGGTCTATCCACGGCAATAACAGTAGCGGAGCAAAAGCGGTATAAATACCTTTCAACTCAGAAAGGTCTATTATAGTACCCCTCAAGTTGGCTATAATAAAAGATATAGAAACTGCCGATACTGCATAAAAGAAATATCGCGCTTTAAAAAATTCTGCTTTATAAAAAAGGAAGTTATATGCCAGCAATAGCATAAAAACAATATTCTTCAAATGAAAAATAGAGTTTGTTGGGTCGACCAAAAACAGCAGCACAAGCAGCGAGAACAACCCGTTTCCTACCTTTTTTATCAAGCCTTCCCTTTCCATTTCTTTTGTTTCACAATAACATAAGCCAAGTGGAATGTTGCAAGCGTGCACGCAAATACAACAAAGATTATTGCGATAAGCATCTTGCGTGGCGATTTTGCACTAATAGGTACATAAGCCGACTCCACTACTGTATAAACAGGAGTATCTTCCAATATCTTGGCCTGCGCCACCTGCATTTGCGAAGCTACGCTACTATATGTAGAGTATGCCAGCGAAACCTCGTTCTCCAATACAAGCATATTCATTTTAGCCTCAGGAGAATATACATCTATGTGAGTACGTGCATACTCGGTAAATTTTTTCTGCGCCTCTATATAAGCACTCTTTGTACTATCACACAACGCTGACATGTACTCATAATCGCTACGCGCCTTTCGTGTGCGATAATCCAATATAAATTTGTTGAGTTTCTCCACTGTTGTATTTGCAATAGTGGCCGAAATCTCCGGGTCTTGGTCGTTTGCAGTAATAACAATTACTCCCGACATCTTGTCTACTACACAAAAAAGATTACTCTGCACCTTATAACACAAAGCTAACTGCGATTTAGACAATAACCTAACCTTGGGAGCATCGCCAGCACCTCCTGAGGCTTGCGACGTTTTAATATCCTCGGAAGGAAAGATATTATTCACAAGAGAACGCACCCACGCAAAAGGATACTCCCACCATGCTCTCTTCTGATATTTTGAAAGATATGTAGCATATGTGGTGTCTATATTCCTTTCTGCAGAATACACTCTTGTATTTAGAAGGTCTAGTATAAAATCGTTAGACGACACTATAGTGGGGAACAAATCAACAGTGTAAGCATCCTCTACAGCATTTCCCATACTTATACCGGTAAGACCTGCAAGACCAGCCAAAGTGGCGCTAAAACCCGTTGACTGAGACTCGGGAGCAAGAACTACCGATGTAGAATATGATTTAGGAATACTGAATGAAACTATAAGTGATAGAATCACAGCTACAGTACAATATTTTATATATATCGATTTGCGTAGCCACACGAATCGGACAGCCTTTTTCACAGCCAAAAGGTCGTCATATAATTCTTGCAATCTTGACTTACTCATAGGTTTATATACAAGTTTTATTTAAGCAGGTTTATAATAGCTACAATCATTGTTGCAATAGAGGCTGTAGATGTTCCTACAGTTGCAATTTCGGCCAGTGAAAGTTTATTTCTCACACTCTTTCGTGGAACAACAATCTCACAACCAGGCTCTACAACCTTGGTAGATCTCTTCGAAACATTCACAACAGAGCCGTTCTTGTATATAATATACACAGCACTCTTTTTAGCATTATTGCTATATCCACCAGCATGTTTTATATAGTATTTTACATTCTTGCCCTCCTCGTAGCTCATTGTTATGGGGCTGCGCACCTCACCGCTCACATTTATAGTAGAAGGAATTTCGGGGATATTGAGCACGTCGCCTGCGCGCAACAAAACATCACTCTGCGAGCCCGGATTTTTAACAGCCTCTTCAAGGTTTATAGCAACCGGATATACAGAGCTAAGGGTTAGTTTAAGTTGCATGATAGAATCGAGCAAAACCATATCGACCTCCTTGTCTCTATCTTTCAAACTCTCCTCAAGCATCTGTATTTGTGTTGTTTTCATCACATTTTCACGTAGCTTTCGTTCCTCTTCGGTCATCTTACGATAGAGACAAGCGCCTTTCACATAGGCTAGCTCGCTCAAGCCACCCGCATCTTTCACAAGCTGGCTCAAACGATAGTCCTTGCCGGGTAACACGTAGCCACCCTCGTAATTGACACAACCCTTAATTTGCACAACCTGCATAGCCGAGTACGACGGAGTGCGACGCACAAACACCTCGTCAAAAGGTTCAAGAACAAAGTTCTCGCCACCATCAACCATAAAGCCATCTTTTAAAGAGAAGCTAAAGGATTTTGACGATTCGCTAGAGAAGGTCGTAGACTTTGGGTCTAAGAGGCTTCTATATACGTCGATTTTCATTACCGAAGCTGCACGTGTGAGACCACCAGCCTGCAAAATCAAATCCTCTATTGTAGTATTTTTTGCAAATTTGTATTTTCCAGGCAAATTAACCTCGCCACTAATACTCACTGTTTGCTCACCAAGCATATTGGCGCTACTTGGTATAAAAAGCAAATCGTTACTTTTTAATTTCACATCGGGAGTTGTTCCCGCAAGAATACCTTTAAGATCTATAGGCTCTGTTTCCAGCGTCTTGTCGAGGTTACGATGCTGCAACACCGCACGATTAAGGAAAGCCTCCTCCACAACTCCACCTGCCGCAGCTATAAGTTCACGTATGGTGGATATTCTGTCACCAAGTTCATAAAGGCCAGGATAAAAGACAGCACCACTCACCTCTATCATATTCGAGAAACGTGGCAACATCTTCTCTACGTTTACAAAGTCACCATCTTTTAGTTCAAAAGCAGCAGCCTCGGGCTTGCTGACAGTGTGCATCGAGTACTCACGTCCATTTTTACGAACAATATTAAAGTTCTCTGTGTAAGCATCACCGGTAAAACCACCTGCATAGGATATAGCATCGAGCAAAGTCTCACCAACTTTCATCTCATACTTCATAGGACGCTTAACCTTACCATCAACATCTACAATATTTTGGTATGCTCCTACACTTATTACATCGTTATCCTGCAAGCGAATATCACTAGCTGTTTTTCCATTGAGGATATAATCGTAAACGTCTATCGACGAAACCTCTTTTCCCGAACGATAAACTTTTATATCGCGCAAAGTACCTACAGAATTTACACCACCTGCAGCATACAAAGCATTAAATGCGGTAGAAAAAGCGCTTATGGTAAATGTACCTGGAGTAACAACCTCGCCGTGCACCTGCACTTGAACAGAGCGTATAGAGCCAAGTGTTAAGCTTATCTGCGAGCCGCTATATACGTTTTCAAGTTTTTCAACAACAAGTTCTTCGGCTTTATTTACAGTAAGGCCATTCAAGCTCAAAAGACCAACACCATCTACAAAAATATTTCCATCGGGCGATATAGTCTCTTTTATATTGAATTGAGATGTTCCCCAAGCATCAATCAGCACCTGGTCACCAGGGCCTAGAATATAATCTTGAGGTGTGGGGATGTTCAACGCCGGCGCAAAAGTGAGCATCTTGTTATTGAATATATCACGACCAAAGACTTTGCTCTTTGCCAATGTATCTGTTAGCGCAACACTATCGCGTACAAAGATATTGCTTTCACCACGCAGGCGACTAGAAGTTTCATCACCTCCATCTGCACCATCTGCCATAAAATTATGCATACCTTCGAGCTTTTTTACCTCCTCTATCGCACTTTGTATGCGACCTGTCGACACGCCCTTACGCAACAATTTAGATGTTATATTCTGCTCCGATGTTTGTGCTGCACGTTCTACAAGAATAAACCTCACCACATCATCATCGCTCATCATTGTTTGCGCAAACATAGCCTGCGCTACTAAAAGAAGCAAGCAAGGTAGTACTATTTTCTTAAGCATATTTTTAAATTTTTTTACCTTTGATTATACTAAAAACAGTTGTGAATATTATTTTGAGGTCGAGAAGGAGAGAGCGCTTTTGCAGATACTCCAAATCCATATCAAGACGCACAAGCATCTTCTCGAAAGTCTCGGTATAACCGTTGTACACGGTTGCAGGTGAGGTTATACCCGGGCGAATAAGATAGAGGTACTCATAATCGGGGTTATGCTGCACAATCTTATCGATAAAATATTTACGTTCGGGACGGGGACCCACAAAAGACATATCGCCCTTGAGCACGTTCCACAACTGGGGAAGCTCGTCGAGGTGATACTCACGCAAAAAGCGCCCCAGAGGTGTGAGCCTACAATCGTCGTTCGTCACAAGGAAGGGCTCCTCGTCGGCCGCAGCAACACTCATCGTGCGGTACTTGAATATGTAGAAAGGCTTTCCACCGCGCCCTATGCGCTCTTGCTTAAATATCACGGGAGCACCATCTTTACAGCGTATGAGTATATACACAAACAAGAATACAGGCAACAAGAAAAGGATGCCAAAGAACGAGCAAACGATATCGAAAAGTCGTTTTATCGCACGTTCAAAGACATTCATACCATCGCTGTAAGGTATAGTATTTTTCTTTTCCCCCATACTCTTATTTTGTACTATCTCTCTATAATTAACTCTAAAAAGGGCCTTTTATTGCACAAAAAACTTAAAAAAGCAAAAATTCTGTTGTCTAAAAAGTTTACAAATGTACAAAATAATATGTTTAAATACAAGGATTAACCCCATAACCTTAGGAAACTAAACAGTTTCCAACCCGGCATCGGGGTAATAATGTTCTAGAATCTCTTTGTAAGAGTACCCCTTTTCGGCCATAACTGCAGCACCTATCTGGCAGAGACCCACGCCGTGCCCCCAGCCTGCGCCTTTTATTACAAAAAGTACGCTACCCGAAGCGCTATCAATAGTTTTGTCCACCACAAACGCCGAGCTGTAGAGGTGCGACGACGACAGCCAGCGACGTATCTCAAGCTCCTTGCCTACAAGCTTGGTGCACTTACTACCTACTATGCGCAACTTAACCACACGCCCCGAAGTTCCACGCTCCACCGGCTGCAATTCCTCTATAGTTCCAAAATCCACACCCGAACGCTCCTGCACCAAGCGCGACAACTGCTCTTGCGTGTAGACCACCTGCCAGCGATAAAAGTCGGCAGTCTCGCGGTCGTAATTATTGAGCACCTGCGCAAGCACCTCTGCACCGGGCTCTGCACAAAAAGCCGCAGGCGTGGTCTCTATCCACGCACGCGCACCCTCCTCTGTTGTAAGGTCGGGCAAAGGCTCTTTGCCGGCATAGTCGCGAAAAGCATCGAGATAAGGATAATCCACCCCCTCCCAACAAGCCGAAAAACGTTCTGTAGCACCACCACAGCACTTGCTGAAACGCGCATCACACACCTCGCCTGCATACTTGAGCACCATATTCTCGGTAGCATTGACGGCTGCCGTCACATTAGGGTTAAGCGCGCGGGTAAGCCCTTGATAGCGTTGGCAGTGATCATCGGCACAAAGGTCGAAGAGTGTGTGGTCCTCACGCGCATACCAACGCACCGTTTCATCGGGTGTTTCCCACCCTAAAGTTCCGCAATCGACCCTCTCCTTGCGCAAAAGTTGTGCATAGAGCCAACTGCGCGACACAACCGCATGGGCCTTCAAGAGTTCGGGAGAACTTGTAGCCGACATCTCCGACGATATCACGCTCACAAGATAGTCCTCCACAGGAAGGCGGTTTATAGCCCGCACACCATCGCCCTCGCGCACAAATACAAGCTCACCACTAAACAACTGATTTTCTTTACGTTCCCAGTGAAAGCCAAGCCCTATAACAACATCGTGCAACCAAAAGCGACACTCCTCGCCAGAGGGCACAAAACGCAGTTCATCATAAACCGTGGAGCCAAAAAGTATCTTGCCACCCTCCTCTACAGAAACTGTATTTTTACCCTTATAAACAGAGCCGCCACAGGTAAACTCCCCGATTAAATCGAACGTTATGCGCGCCGAACGCAAAACACCTATATCGACACTCCTCATAACCCGCAAACAATTTTTTCGCAGACAGCATCGACCACAATATCGTCAAGAGCAACCTCGCGCAAAAGAGCGAGAGCCTCGTCGGCTGCGATAGAGTTAAAATCACACTCTCGCGGTGTTATCACAAGCCCGCACATATCCAGCGTGCCCGGGCTCACTAGAGGCTCGCCATAACAAGCAGGGCGATGCAACTTACGCGGAATAACATATGTAACAAAGCCTTCATCGGCCGAGTAACACGAGATAACGTTCATTCGAGGCTCCGGCTCACCATCGACAAGTGGGAGAGCATCTACAAGCGCCTTCATAAGTGCCACGGCATCACTTACGCGCGACGCCACCACCTTAAATAGCGGAACAACATAGCCTTCGACCTTGTAAAGGGCTGCCCCTGGGAGCATATACAACGGCTGCAACCCCTCGTCTAGAGCATCGCGCCACGCCTCGCCAAGCAAAGGCACAGAAGATTCCTTAACAGCTTGCAAATGAGCGTGGTCGGGAGCCGAAGCACCGCACTTCGCACCATTATAGAAGAGTGCAAAACCAGGCCACGCCTTCGCTATATGCAACATATCGGCATACATACGGCTCAACAGCTGCGGGGTGTGTTCTTTCAAGGGTAAAGTGAGGTGCGAGGGCAATATTGGGAAAGGGTTGACAAGTACCTCTAAAGAGCCCATCGCCTCAATAGCAAACTGCTCTACCGGACGGTTGGCAGCACACAAAAAACAAGGGCGCAAAGCCACACTTGCCGCGTCAACCTTTGCCCCCGTGGAGACTGCACGCGAGGGGTTAAACTGCAAGGTTAGTCCGTTACCAAGCTCGCGCACACGCACATTATTCAACGCATCGTGACGCTCACGAGCACCCCCCCAACAACGCAGTTGCTCGTCAATAAAATTATTCACATCGGCAAGCGAGGGCACAGAAAAACTCTTCACTAGCTCTATGCGTTCTTCAAGCTCGCGGGTGCGCACAGAGTCCTTGTAATAGTTGTGCGCGTTAACCTTTTCGTGAGAGAGAGCCGCATCGGAGTTTCCACCCCATCTACGACAAAGGTAAAGCACATCGTATATGCGCCCCACACGGTAACGACGCGAGATATTCAGCCCCACGGCATAATCTTCACCGTAGCTCACATTGGGAAAGCCCACTTCTCTTATCACAGGTGTGTAAAAAGCACGCGGAGCGCCCAACCCATTGATGCGCAGAGCGTTATTACGCCCATTTTCCTCGCTCCACTCACGGTGGTCTATAACCCCGGGGGGCAAGGTATTAAGTTCAAAATCACATATGCGATAGGTGCCCACAAGCATAGCACACTGCTGTTTGTAAAACTCATCTACTATTTGTTGCAGAGTACTAGGCGAGCTATAGAGGTCGTCGCTGTCGAGCTGCACCGCAAAACGGCCGCAAAGAGGGCTGTTTACCGCCTCGTTCCAGCAACCGCCTATACCAAGATCTCTGCGCTCGGGCACTATGTGGACAACACGATTATCGCCGAATTTATCGATAATTTCCGATGTCCCGTCAGTCGAGTGATTGTCAACTACAATCACATTAAACGGGAAAGAGGTCTCTTGGGAGAGCACCGACCCTATTGCATCACCTATGGTAGAGGCGCGGTTAAGCACGGGTATCACCACAGAAGCCTCCACAGGAAAAGCCCCTTGCGCAAGGTCTATAGCATCGTACTTGCAAGCAGGCAAGTAACCACCTATCGCCTTCAAGTGATGAGTGCACACACGCTCCATCTCCACCTGCACCTCACGTTGCGCAGGGTTTACATAATCAAACTGTTTTTCTCCGCTTTTGCGGTTGTCGTCCTCGGGCTCGGCATAGAGATACTCCTTGTAGTGAAAGATACTACCCGCACGGCTCAAGGCAAGACGCAACTGATAAAGCCCTGCATAAGCATAATTATCGAGTTCCTCGGCAAGGTAGGTTTTCAACGCCGAGGTGCGGAAAAGTAGCAACGAGCCAAAATCAAAGTCGTTACGCAAACTACCCGCCTGGTAATCTATGGTAGGAGCCTCGCAACGCACCCCATCGACTATCTTAAAGTAGTCGGCATAAGCAAAAGAGGCTTCGGAGGGCACTGCATCGCAGAAATTTTCCACATCGGCAGGCTGCACCGCAGGCATACCCTTGGAGCAATATATCACAAAATCAGCCGTAGCCACGCCGGCTACACATTTAAAAGTCTCACTTGCCGACAACGACGAAACCTGCAGCACACTGACTTTTTCGGGGAGAGGCACTGAGAGTTCGCCGGCGCTCATCACAAAAACACTCTTAACCGCATCGCACGCCACAAATTCGGCTATGCTTGCCACGGAAAATTCCCCGATTAAATGGGGAATAAAGAGCTCTATGGAGTTATTTTTCATATCTGTTTAACGGGTTATGATCACAAATGCGAAAATAATAAAAAAGCAAGTAATTACACAAAAGCAAAGAACAAAAATTGCAGCGGCAATTAAATTATAATATAAAGACTAAATTATATGGGAAATATTCCCTATTTTTGCAAGGAAACTGGTAACTCAACCGGCCTTTTAGAAGATATTAACAAAGATGAGCAACAAAAGATACTTACTTGGTATGACCCTTGCCGAGCTCAAGGAAGCGGTGCAAGAGGCTGGTATGCCCGCCTTCACCGCCAAGCAGATAGCCGACTGGGTATACAAGAAACGTGTGAGCAGCATCGACGAGATGTCGAATATATCGCTTAAAAACCGAGAAAAACTATCGCAACTCTTTGCTGTAGGACAAGCACCCCCTTCGGACGCGGCACGTTCCTGCGACGGCACAGTAAAATATCTCTACGCCGTGGACAAAGGGCACTTTGTGGAGGCAGTCTACATACCCGACGGCGACCGCGCCACCCTGTGCGTGTCGTGCCAGGTAGGTTGCAAGATGAATTGTCTTTTCTGCATGACCGGAAAACAAAAATACACCGCAAACCTCACCACAAACGAGATACTTAACCAAATTTTTGCTCTGCCCGAGCACGAAAAACTCACAAACATAGTGTTTATGGGTATGGGCGAGCCTTGCGACAACCTCGACAACATACTAAAAACTATAGAGATACTCACTGCCGACTACAGCCTGGGCTGGAGCCCCCATCGCCTCACCGTTTCCTCGGCCGGCGTGCGCAAAGGCCTCAAAAGCCTGCTCGACGGCGGCGACTACCACATAGCCATAAGCCTGCACCACCCCGTGCCCGACAAACGCAGCGAAATTATGCCTGCCGAGCGCGGTTACTCCATAACCGAGATTGTGGAACTTTTAAAAAGCTACGACTTTAGCCACCAACGCAGGCTCACCTTCGAATACATAGTGTTCAAAGGGGTGAACGACGGCACATACCACGCCCGCAAACTCTTGCAGCTGCTCGACGGGCTCGACTGCCGCATTAACCTCATACGCTACCACGCAATACCGGGCGTTCCCCTCGAAGGTGTGGGCGAGAAAGAGATGACCGAGCTGCGCGACTACCTCACAAAAAACGGCCTCTTCACCACAATAAGAGCCTCGCGCGGAGAAGACATCTTTGCCGCCTGCGGTATGCTATCGACACTAAAAAACGAGAAAAACAACTAAATAACTAAAGATATATGAAAAAAATAATCAGCCTCATCGCTGCAACCATCTTACTAGCAGCCTGTTCTTCCGACGGCAAGAAAAGCTCACTACTTATGCCCGCATCGAGCGGCCTCCCCTACGAAGTTCTCGTAGTGTGCGACGAAGCTATGTGGAACGCCCCTGCCGGCCGCGCGCTCTACGACGTGCTCGACACCGATGTACCCGCCCTCCCACAGTCGGAGCGTTCCTTCCGCATATCACAAACAGCACCCACAGCCTTCAGCCGTTTGTTAAAATCTTTCCGTAACGTAATTGAGGTAAAGATAGACAAGACACAGTACACACAAACAAAGTTCAAGTTCACCCAGGACAAGTATGCACAACCGCAGATGATTTTAACCATACAGTCGCCAAGTGCAACCGACTTTCAAGAGTATGTAACCAAGAACGCACAGGTGATAATAGACTTCTTTACATCCACCGAGATGAACCGCGAACTGCGCGACCTCAAAGAGAAGTACAACGAGCAGTTTATGGACTCGGCAAAAAGCAAGTTTGGTTGCGAGATGCTCATTCCACGCAACATACGCGGCATCAAGAGCGGCAAAGACTTCTTGTGGGCATCGGATATATCAAACCACAACAGCAGCATACAAAACTTTGTAATATACAGCTACCCCTACACAAGCACCGACAACTTCTCGCGCAAAAACTTCCTGCAAAAGCGCGACTCTATAATGAAGGTCAACATCCCCGGTAACCGCCCCGACCGTTACATGGCCACCGACACTATGTTTGTCGACCTGTACGATATGGAGTTTCGCCAACGCTACATGCAGGTAGCCAAAGGTTTATGGCAGATGGAGAACGATATGATGGGAGGCCCCTTTGTGTCGCACCAGGTGGTCGATGAGAAAAACGGCCGCGTAATTGTAGCCGAAGCCTTCATATACGCCCCCAACAAAAAGAAAGGCGACCTTATGCGTAAGCTCGAAGCCGCTCTCTTCTCTCTTAAGCTCCCCGCCGACAAAGAGATTGAGAACAGCAACCACATACCCGAAATTATTATAGAAGAAAGCAATAATCAATAAATAACACCCCCGATGAACGATAAAAGAAAAATACGTGTTGGTATAACACAAGGCGACATAAACGGCATAGGATACGAAGTTATATTCAAAACCTTCGCCGTAGCAGAGATGTTCGACATCTGTACCCCCATAATCTACGGCTCGCCCAAGTCGGCAGCATACCACCGCAAGGCCCTCGAGCTTGACATACCCTACAACGCTGTGGAAAAAGCCGAAGATGCCGAGGACAACAAACTAAACATAATAAACTGCAACAACGACGAGGTGCGCATAGAGCTCGGCAGCAATACCCGCGAAGCAGGGCAAGCAGCTTTTGAAGCCCTCGAACAAGCAGTCAAAGACTACAAAGAGGGCAAGATAGATGTTCTTGTAACATCGCCCATAAACAAAAGCACCATACAAAACGAGGCGTTCACCTTCCCTGGCCACACAGAATATTTGCAAAAGTGTAGCGACAACGAAGAAAAATCGCTTATGTTGCTCTGTAGCGGCGAGCTGCGCGTAGCTGTTGCAACATCGCACCTTCCCCTGCGCGATGTACCCACAGCCATCACCCCCGAGCTTTTGGAGGAAAAACTCACAATCCTCAACAAAAGCCTCGTCGAGGACTTTAACATCGACGCACCAAAGATTGCAGTACTCTCGCTCAATCCCCACGCCGGCGACAACGGCCTGCTGGGCAACGAGGAGATAGAGGTTATATCGCCCACAATAAGAAAGATGAACGACGGTGGTATCTTCTGCTACGGCCCCTTCGCAGTCGACGGCTTTATGGGTAGCGGCAAGTACAACTCTTTCGACGCTATACTCGCTATGTATCACGACCAGGGCTTGGCACCCCTTAAGGCGCTTGGGATGAACGACGGCATAAACTTCACCGCCGGTCTCTCAATAATACGCACCTCGCCCGCCCACGGCGTTGCCTACGACATCGCAGGAAAAGGCCTCGCCGACGAAAATTCCTTCCGCCAAGCAGTATATTCAGCTATAGACATATACCGCAACCGCAAAATGTATAACGACGCGCGTCGCAACCCTCTGCGCAAGCTCTACTTTGAGAAACGCGACGACAGCAACCGCTTGAACTTACAAAGCGACAACTAAAAAACAAATGAAATTTGCAATAATTGCCGCCGGCGAAGGCTCAAGACTTGCACAAGAGGGCGTGAAAGCCCCCAAACCCCTCATAGAGATACAAGGCGTTCCCATCATAGAACGCCTTGTTAAAATCTTTATGCGCCACAACGCGAGCTCTGTAAGCATCATCGTCAACGAGCAACAGCCGCAAACCCTAGCCCTGCTGCAAGAGCTGCAAAAAGAGTATCCCATAAACATTGTGGTGAAAGACACGCCAAGCTCTATGCACAGCATGCACGCTCTCACACCCCACCTGCAAGGCGACGAAAAATTCTGCCTCACAACCGTCGACACCCTCTTTCGCGACGAGGAGTTTGTCGGCTACATAAAAGCGTTCGAAGAGAGCAAGAGCGACGGGCTAATGGCCGTAACCAACTACATCGACGACGAAAAGCCCCTCTATGTGGGCACCGACAGCACTTTAAGCATAACATCCTTCCTCGACACACCTGCCGACGATGTTAAATATATATCGGGAGGCATATACGGGCTCACACCTAAAGCCCTCGCAACCCTTCAGAGTTGCATAGAGGAGGGTACCTCGCGTATGCGTAACTTTCAACGCGCCCTCGTCGCCGACGGTCTCAAGCTCAAAGCATACCCCTTTGAAAAGATAATAGACATAGACCACGCCGACGACATAATAAAAGCCGAAAAATTCCTCGCACAAAGATGAACATCGTCACCATAGACCGCAACCCGCAGCACTCTCCGCAGATGCAGGAAAGCGATGCAGCCATAATGCGCAGCATCGAGAAAGAGCTTGCAGCTATGGGTGCAGAGGTAAAAAGCACAAGCGAGAAAGGCCCCGTACCACCACAGCACAGCATAATACTCCACATGTCGCGCACCGCAGAGACACTGCAACACCTCGAAGAGTTAGAAGCACAAGGAGCCCTTGTGATAAACAGCCCCAGAGCTGTGAAAAACTCTTCCCGCGCCACGATGGTGAAAATTTTGCAAAGTAACAACATACCGCAACCACCCTACAAAATAGTTACCCACGCAAACGAGCTGCAGGAGATACCCTGCCCCGCGTGGATAAAAAAAGGAGAAGGCTGGGCGTGCCGCAAAGAAGATGTAGCCTTTGTCACCAACAGCACAGAAGCACAAGCCGCCTTCGAGACTATGAAAGCAAACGGTTGTAGCAGCGCCGTGATATGCAAACACATAGAGGGAGATATAATTAAATTCTACGGTGTCGCAGGAGGGTTCTTTCACCACCTCTACCCCAATATAGAAACCACAAAATTTGGGCTCGAGAAGATAAACGGCACACAAAAGAGATACCCCTTCAGCACAATGTTACTAAAGAGCGCCGCGTTCGACGCAGCAAGAGCCCTGGGGCTCGACATCTTTGGCGGCGATGCTATAATCACCCCCAAAGGCGAGATATACATAATAGATATCAACGACTTTCCAAGTTTCTCGGCTGTGCGCCAGGAGGCCGCAAAAGAAATTGCAACTATGTTAATTAAAAAAGCAAGCAAAAGCTATGACCGAAGAGGATAAAAAGAGATACAACGCATCTATAAAATCGCAAGACACCGAAGAGTTTCTCGACCTTTGGTTTTACCGCCCCTTGGGCTATCGTTGTGCCCTGTTTTTCCGCAACCGCGGCATACACCCCAACACCATAACCATAATATCTATCTTTCTAGGCATAGCCGCAGGTGCTTGTTTCTACCAAGAGAGCCTGCGATGGAACATGCTAGGAGTTTTATTGCTTATGTGGGCCAACCTTTACGACAGCACCGACGGACAGCTTGCACGCATCACCGGGCAAAAGACACGCTGGGGCCGCATACTCGACGGTTTTGCCGGCGACTGTTGGTTTTTCTGCATATATTTTGCCATAGCCGCACGCGAGACCTTCACCCCCATACCCTTTGCCCCCGAGTATAACTGGGGCGTGCTTGTGTGGATACTCTGCGGTTTCTGCGGTTTCTGGGTACACGGCTCGCAGTGCCAGCTAGCCGACTACTACCGCAACATACACCTCTATTTTATAAACGAGGAGAACGGCAATGAATTTCACGACTCCACAGCGCAGCGCAAAGAGTATGCCGCAACCCCGTGGCGTGGTAACTTCTTTTGGAAAATATTCCTCAACGCATATGTAGCCTATGTAGAAAACCAAGAACGCATGACACCCCGCTTTCAACGCCTCATAGCAAGCATACGCAAGCAATACGGCACCGACATACCCCGCGAGTTGCGCCAAGAGTTTCGCCGCGGCAGCCTCCCGCTTATGAAGTATACCAACATACTCACCTTTAACTCCCGCGCCATAATGCTCTGCTTCACCATGCTCACAGGCGAGCTGTGGCTCTACCTCTTTTTCGAGCTTGTGATACTTATGATACTTTTTGTATATATGCGCTACAAACACGAAAAGCTCTGCCAGCGCCTCACCGAAAAGATAGAAAAAGGACTATGAAGAAAATAAAAGGTATAATATTCGACTACGGGGGCACCATAGACACAAACGGCACACACTGGGGCGAGCTCATAGAGGAAGAGTATCGCAGGGCCGGTGTCAAGATAAGCAAAGAACTTTTCCGCGAGGCCTATGTATATGCCGAACGCGCACTTGCCAAAAGCCCCATCATAGCCCCCGACGACACCTTCTTCACCCTACTCGACAAAAAGACCACGCTGCAAGCCGAGTACCTCGCTTCCAAGCACCACCCCATAACCCCCGAAGAAAGAAAAACCATAGCCGAGAGCTGCTACAAACGAGTGCTCAACACGCTTGCAACCACACGCACCCTTGTCGAGAAGCTATCGACACGCTACCCCCTTGTACTTGTAACAAACTTCTACGGTAACATGCCCGTGGTGTTGCAAGAGTTCTCGCTCAACAAATACTTCGGCAACATCATAGAATCGTCTGTTGTGGGGCTGCGCAAGCCCTCTCCCGCCCTCTTTGCCCTCGGCGTAAAGGCACTAAACCTTGCCCCCGAGGATATCCTGGTCATAGGCGACTCTTATCGCAAGGACATACACCCTGCACGCACTCTAGGCTGCAAAGCCGTGTGGCTCAAAAACATATGTTGGGAGGAGGAGCCCGTGCAACCCGGTGCCGAGCCTAGCGCCATAATATCATCGCTCGAGGAACTACCAGCACTAATCGACTTTTAAAACGAACTTTAGAGCCCACACTTTCGTTTTATAGAGGTAATTAAAAACCATAGACCTATGAAACGAATCTCTCTCACCCCTCTTGGCCTGCTGCTCGCAAGCTGCATGGCCACAGCGCAAATAACTCTCGACAACTACTCCACGGTACACAAAGACAGTTGTTGGTATATAACCTTCGACTACCAGGTAGACAACATACCATCAAACGACGGCATGCTGTTTATATCGCATCTCTGCAACCCCGACACCTGTATAAGCAGCGCTGCCCGACACTTTCAGGGCAAGAAATTTGCAAAAAGATATGCAAAGCGACACGGGTACACACCCCCTTTACACGCACGCGGACACAACAGCTGCACCATCGCCCTGCCCGAACAGCACGCCTGCGACACCATCTGGGGCGTAACATACTGCGAGTACAGCAACAAGAACGGCACAACCTACAACCTAGACACCGTTGAAATTCTGCTCCCCGCAGCCCCCTCATTGAGCTGCCACAAGGTAGATGCAGCCCTCACCATTGCCGACCACCTAGCCCAGAAACACCCACACATAAAAAGCATAAAACACTACACCCCTCTGGAGGAGAAGAGCTCCGCACTCACCGATAACAAAAGAATTGTGCGCTACCGCACAAACAGCCCCCTGCTCGACCTTGCATACATGCAAAATGCAAAATCCATAAACGAGCTTATGGGCATAATAAACAACATACTATCCGACAGCAGCACCACCATAGAAGCCGTGCAAATTGTGGGTTTTACCTCGCCCGACAGCGCCGAACAAAGCAGCAGCCAGCTTGGTTACCAGCGCGCCGTGGCCCTGCGCAACCACATACGCCATCACCACCACCTGCCCGACTCTATCTTTGAGCTCTCCGACGGTGGCAAAAACTGGGCTCTCATATACCAGGACATAAAACAACTCGACCTCCCCGACGCCAACGAGTTTATAGCAAAGCTCAAAAGCGAGCCTTCGGCTACAAAACGCGAAATTATGCTACGCACCTACGATGGCGGCTCCCTCTACCACGAACTTGCAAGAGCCTCTTTTGCCAAGCACCGAGGCGCCACAATAAACGCCATCTATTATAACAACAAAGCCGACAGCGCAGCCATAACCATAAACAGCATAGTAAACGAGCTCATAAACAACCCCGCGCCCAACTATCACAAGCTGGCCCACCAACTGCACCACTTTAAGCACGACGCACGCGCCATAAACCTGCAAGGAGTTATAGACTACCGCCGTCACCGTCTGCACGCAGCCGAGAAAGCTTTTGAAAAAGCAGCCGCTATGGGCGACGAGCAAGCCGCCGTAAACCTAATGATACTACAAAACGAAGAGTAGAGACACAAATCGGGCGTTTTAAACCACACTCTGTACAAAAACTGCACACAAAGTTTAAATTTGTGCAAAAAACACACAATTTTGCACAAACAACTAGCAAGTGTGCATTTTTTGCCATATTTTTGTACATATTTAATTTAAAAACGTGTACAAAATGAAAAAAGCAATCTTTACACTTATCTGTGCAATCTTCTTTGCACTCCCCTCTGTGGCACAAAACATCAACAAGAACGGCGATGAAATTATAGGTGAGTACCTCACCGACCGTGGCGGTAGCAAGAGCAAAGTGCGTGTAACAAAAGCTGCCGACGGCACATACACTGCACAAATATTTTGGGTAGAAAACCCTCTCGACAAAAATGGCAACAAGCGCAAAGACGTTAAAAACCCCGACAAAAACCTGCGCAACGTAGACATCGACAAGGTGGTTATAGTGCGAGGCCTCAAGTTCGACAAAGCCGAAGGAGAGTGGAACGATGCCAAAATCTACGACCCCTCAAAAGGTATACGCGTGAGCGTGGAGGCCGAGTTTATCGATGCAAAGAAACTTAAACTCTTCGGCAACATTTGGGGCATAGGTACCACTATCTACTGGACAAAGATAAAGTAAATACCCAAAAAGCTATAACTAAAAAAGCTCCTTGCCGTGGCAAGGAGCTTTTTGCTTTATTCTAAAAACGCATCAGTTTACATAAACGCAGGGAAAGTACTCGTCGAAGAGAGCTTTTGCCTCGTCAAGTTGCTCGGGCGTATTCTCTTTAACCCCCTCAAGCTCATACTTCCAGCCCATCGCCTCGTATTTATGCACGCCCAAGGTGTGATAGGGCAAAATCTCAACACGCCCCACCATCTTGTAACCCCCAAGCGCCTCGCCCAGAGCACGTATATCCGCCTCTATGGCACTATACCCTGGCACAAGCACATAGCGCAACCAAAAAGGCTTGTTGTTCTCCTCGAGCCAACGCGCAGTGCGCAAAGTCTGCTCGTTGCTGTGCCCCGTGAGCTCGCGGTGACGTTCGGCGTTAAACTGCTTCACATCGAGCAACACAAGGTCGACAAGAGAAAAAAGTTCCTCTACATCCTTGTTCCATATACTGCCGTTTGTGTCTATACAAACGCTTATCCCCTGCTCTTTCAGACGCTTGACAAGAGGTATGAGCGCTGCAGCCTGCACTGTGGGCTCCCCACCGCTAAAGGTTACACCACCTTTTTTACCGAAGAACGCCTTCTCGTTCATCGCCATACGCATAATTTCCTCTATCGAGGTCTCCTCGCACTGCCCTTTAAGGTCTATCGTGTCGGGGTTGGCACAATACTTGCAACGGAAGTTACAACCCTGCAAAAATATCACAAGGCGAAGCCCCGGCCCGTCGAACGTGCCCATAGATTCATAGGAATGTACTTTTATCATAATATTTTATACAAAAAGAGGCCGGCTTTTTATGGTCGGCCTCTCTCTTTTTATAAGTTTTTATTACATGCGCTCGTGGAAAGAACGAGATATAACCTCCAACTGGTGCTCGCGGCTCAATTTAATGAAGTTCACAGCATAACCCGACACACGAATTGTGAGTTGAGGATACTTCTCAGGGTGCTCCATAGCATCCAAAAGCATCTCACGGTTAAGCACGTTCACGTTCAAGTGGTGAGCACCCTTTGTAAAGTAACCGTCCATCATTGTCACAAGGTTCTCAATACGTGTCTCGTTATCAACACCAAGAGATTTGGGGATGATAGAGAAAGTGTTACTGATACCATCCTGTGAGTCGCGATAACGCAATTTAGCCACAGAGCTCAACGAAGCAACAGCACCCTTCTTGTCGCGTCCGTGCATAGGGTTGGCACCCGGAGCAAAAGCGACACCTTTTGCGCGACCGTCGGGGGTAGCACCTGTCTTGCGGCCATACATCACGTTCGATGTAATTGTGAGCAACGACAAAGTAGGCTGCGCGTTCTTGTAAACGGGACGTTTCTTCAACTCCTCGCTGAAGAAGTATACGAGGTCCACACCAAGGTGGTCCACACGGTCGTCGTCGTTACCAAAGCAAGGGAAGTCTTTCTCAATCTCAAAGCCCTCGGTGAGGCCAAGTTCGTTGCGCTTAACAGTAACCTTACCATACTTTATAGCCGACAAAGAGTCGAGCACGATAGAAAGACCAGCAACACCATATGCAAGGTTAATTGTGGGGTTAGTATCGATGAAGGCCATCTGCGACTTCTCGTAGTAGTATTTATCGTGCATATAGTGGATAATGTTCATAGCGTCGTTGTAAACGCGAGCAATATCCATAAGCACCTTTTTGTAGTTCGAAAGCACCTCCTCGTAATTAAGAAGCTCGCCCGAAAGCACGGGTATATCCTTAACGATGAGTGTTCCTGTGTTCTCGCAACGACCGCCGTTTATCGCAAGCAACAAAGCCTTTGCAAAGTTACAACGCGCGCCGAAGAACTGTATCTGCTTTCCTATAGCCTGGTACGATACACAGCAAGCGATACCGTAGTCGTCGCAGTTGCGCACCTCGCGCATAAGAGTATCGTTCTCATACTGTATAGAAGATGTATCTATAGAAACCTTCGCGCAGAACTCTTTAAAGCCTTCGGGAAGCTCGGGGCTCCACAGCACGGTCATATTGGGCTCGGGCGAGGGGCCAAGGTTGTAAAGAGTCTGCAAGAAACGGAAAGAGGTCTTTGTAACCTTTGTGCGACCGTCGTTGAAACGACCACCGATAGCCTCGGTAATCCAAGTTGGGTCACCGGCAAAAATATCGTTGTACGACTGCATACGCAAGTGACGCACCATGCGCAACTTGATTACAAACTGGTCGATGAGCTCCTGTGCAAAGGTCTCGTCGATTTTGCCGTGGTCGAGGTCGTACTGTATGTAAATATCGAGGAAAGTCGACACGTTACCAAGAGACATCGCAGCACCATCGAGCTCCTTAACCGATGCAAGGTAGGCCATATAAACCCACTGAACAGCCTCCTGTGCAGTTGTTGCGGGGCGAGAAAGGTCAAGACCATAGTACTCACCCATAATCTTCATCTCGTTAAGAGCTTTTATCTGCTCCGACACCTCCTCACGCAAACGTATAGTTGCGTCGGTCATAGGGCTTACCAAGCCTTTAAGATCCTCTTTCTTTGCCTCTATAAGACGGTCGATACCATAAAGAGCCAAGCGACGGTAGTCACCTATTATGCGACCACGAGCGTAATTGTCGGGGAGACCGGTGAGGAAGCCCAAAGAACGATAGGTACGTATCTCATCGGTGTAAGCATCGAACACACCGTCGTTGTGAGTCTTGCGATAGTGCGAGAAAATCTCCTTAACCTTCTCGTCAACCTCCACGCCGTTCTCGCGGCAAGCCTTTTCAACAACCTTAATACCACCAAAGGGCTTAATGGCACGTTTCAAAAGCTCGTCGGTCTGCAAACCAACGATAAGCTCGTTCTCACGGTCGATGTAACCTGCTTTGTGCGATGTGATGGTAGAAACCACTTTGTTATCAAGCGAGCGAACACCATTATTTGCACGCTCCTCGGCAAGAGCCTCGAGACACTTGTCCCAAATTTTCTTTGTTCTCTCAGTGGGGCCCACAAGGAACGATGCGTCACCCTCGTAAGGAGTTATATTCTCGTAAACAAAATTTGCTACGTCGATTTTCTTACTCCACAAGCCTTCTTTAAACATCTGATTCAATTCCATATTTGTATAAAGTTTTAGATTAAAGCCTCTATCACAATCGCTACAAATGCGGTTGCTTACTACGTGCAAAGATACGAATAAGCGAGCAAGAAATATCAAGTTTACTTGAATATTTTTCACAACGAGCGAAAGTATCTTAGAGGTTTACCTCAAAGATACGAAAATATTTCCTCACTGCCATAGAAAAAACATAGTTTAAGATTAAATCAAAGAATAATTAACACACTGCACATCCTACGGCTCGCGCCACAAAGTCGGGTTATCCACAATAACAGCATCTACAGATGCACGGGGAGCCTCATCGGGCGACCGCAGCGTCCACACCTTAACCACCTTGCCCACACGTTGCAATCTGCGTGCAAGCGATGCAGGCAAGCACCTTTTATGAAAGTTGAACGAAGAAACATAAGCATACTTCTTTAGCGAGAAAAAGCGTAACCCACCATCGAACACAAGCGGCAGCAAGGGAACTTTAAAAACAACAAGTTTCTCAAGTGCAAAAGGAGCACCGAGCGCGCGCAACCTCCGCAGCACCGCATCGCTAAACGACTGCACACTCACCCACTGCGAGGCGTCGTGTGCCTCAACAAGCTCCACGAGCCTCTCTTCAAGGCCTGCACCCGAACTACGCTTCACCTCGACAAGCACCCTGCAGCGCCCCTTTGCAAGTTGCAGCACCTGCTCCAGGGTGGGGATAGAGTCGCTCGTCACCCGCCCCGCATTATCCACAACCCGCAAAGCCTGCACCTCGCGCAAAGACATACGCGATATTCTCCCACGGCCGTTTGTCGTAGCATCTACCGTAGCGTCGTGGCACACCACAATGTGCCCATCCTTTGTAAGATGCACATCGACCTCCAGAGCACCGGCACCGGCCGCTATCGCCGCCTCCATACACGAAAGAGTATTTTCGGCACCAAGAGCCGCGCCACCCCTGTGAGCCACCACAAGAACACCGCCGTAGCCCGCCGACACAAAAGCCCAAGAAAGCAAAAGGAAAGAGATACAACGCATAACAGGTAACAAATTCTTGCACTGCAATATAAAAGGAAGAAAACACCTAAAAAGTTTACACCATTAGGAAAATATAAGGCTCACCAACAAAGTTGAGGGTGTAAAAAGCCTTTAACTCAATTTCTCGGTGTTGTTCTGCGGTTACTATTTATATTTTCTTTAACCTCCTTTCTGTGCCGACAGAAAGGAGCAAAGAGCTCTGCGCATAGGGCGCTTTTTTAACGAAAAACATAGTTGAAGTTTTTGGGGCTCCGGAATTAAGCTCTGCTTAATCGACAATGCTTGCAGCAAATGGTAGCGCGTAGCGCGGGTTGCGAACAGCAAGCATTGTCAATGCGTCTTTGGCAGCATCATCTAATCGTGACCCGCACTATGTGCGACTTATCAC
>JAZKYU010000015.1:0-3403 GCA_045612305.1 Bacteroidaceae bacterium | reverse complement strand
CCTTGGGCTCATCATACATTCTTCCCAGCATTGCTTCTTCAAAGAGGCTTGGTACTTTTTGGTTGTTGTTCAAATAATTTGCCATATGATTAAATTTGAAAATTAATAATACCGCAAAATTATTGTATGGTACTCCAATTGTGGTTGCTGGTTTGCCACTTTGTTCTGCCAAGTCTATTGCGAAGATACAACTTCAAAAAGCGGTTGTCAATAGTTTGCCGGGGTAAATGTGTTTTTATTTTGTTTACTTTAACAAATAAAAAAGGGAAACAAGTTTATTTTTACTTGCTTCCCTATTGAAAATCAGTGATTTACTAATTCGTTTTGAATCAATACTCCTCCTCGTCAAAGAAAAAGTCTTCTTTGCTGGGGTAGTCGGGCCAAATGTCCTCGATGCTCTCGTAAACATCGCCTTCGTCCTCAATCTCCTGCAAGTTCTCGATAACCTCGAGTGGTGCGCCCGAGCGAACAGCATAGTCGATGAGCTCGTCTTTTGTTGCGGGCCAGGGTGCGTCCTCTAGTTTTGATGCTAATTCTAATGTCCAGTACATAGTATAAATGGTTTTTTATAGGTTTTTTGTTATAACGCCTGCAAAAGTAGTCTAAAATTGTTTACATACAAGGTTTTTCCCACTTTTTTTCAGCGCCCTCGCTCAGGTGGCGTTGTAGCAGAAAAAGGTAGTCGGAAAGTCGGTTTATGTATTTCACAACGAGGGGGGCTACGGGGTGCTCTCGTTGCAAGGTTACTATGCGGCGCTCGGCACGTCGGCAGATGGTGCGGCACATATTTGCTCGTGCTGCAGCCTCGCCTCGGCAGGGGAGGATGAAGCTGTGCATCGCGGGCAACTCCTCTTGCAGCTTGTCTATCTCGCTCTCTAGGGCTTGTACCTCGCTCTCCTTTATGGTTGCGGTGGTGCTGCTTGGGTTTGCTAGGCTACAGCCTATGCCGAAGAGGGTGTTTTCTATCTGCAGGAGCAGGGGGAACTCGCTCTCTTGTAGGCAGGTTGCTAGCAGGCCTATGCTTGCGTTAAGCTCGTCGATGGTGCCGTAGGCTTCGACGCGCGGGTTGTCTTTTGCTACTCGTGTGCCGCCTATGAGTGATGTTTCTCCACTGTCGCCTTGGCGTGTGTAGATTGTTGCTTTTTTCATCTGTTACATTTTGAGCGTGTAGTGTTGCTTGGGCTTCTCTTTGTCGAAAAGGAGTATGCCTGCGCTGTAGAGGTCGTATGTTACCACGCAGTGTGGCGATTTTATAACCTCGGCCCACCACTGTGCTTTTTGCGCTGTTTGGTGTATGCCTTCTACTATGATGGCGCTGTTGTTATCGGCTTTTTTTATTGCTGCGTCGCAGGCTTGTGCGTAGTTGTCGCACTCGCCTATGTAGACGAGCAGGGGGCTTGGGAGTGTTCCCGATGTTATAGCTCGCAGGAACGCTTCTTTGGCATCGTCGAAGCTTGCCAGGGTGGCGCTTTGGCGTGCTGTTGCGAGGGCTGTGCGCGCGGCGTGGCTCTCCTTGCCCACTATGATAATGCTTTGTGGCTTTAAATAGTTTGCTACCCTAAAGAGGCGACGGTAATATTTTTTCTTTTTTGTGCCGTGTTTTTTTGCGGCTGCGTCGACCTCGTTGTATGCGTAGTAGGGGAGCTTCTCTTTCAGCACTTGGGTGACAAAATAAAAGGCCGAGGGGGATTGTACTCCAAACCCCCTGTTGTGCCTTAATCTGTTTATCAAGTCGCCGAATTTTAGCATATTAAATACCGAAAGCTGCTTTTATCTTTTCGACATAGTCGAGTTTCTCCCAAGTGAAGAGCTCCACAGAGACTGTCTTTTTGTCGAGGTAGCGCGACTCAAAGGTTTTTGTAACTGTTTGGGGTGCGCGACCAACGTGGCCATAGGCTGCTGTTTCGCTGTATATGGGGTTGCGCAGTTTCAGGCGCTCTTCTATGGCTTTGGGGCGCAGGTCGAAGAGTTGTTGCACCTTGCGGGCAATCTCGCCGTCGGTCATGTTTACCTTAGCTGTGCCGTATGTGTTTACAAAAACGCTCACGGGCTGTGCTACGCCGATAGCGTAGGAGAGCTGTATGAGGGCTTCGTCGGCAACGCCTGCTGCAACAAGGTTTTTTGCTATGTGGCGTGCTGCGTAGGCTGCGCTACGGTCGACCTTGCTGGGGTCTTTGCCGCTGAAGGCTCCGCCGCCGTGTGCGCCCTTACCGCCGTATGTGTCGACGATGATTTTGCGGCCGGTGAGGCCTGTGTCGCCGTGGGGGCCACCGATGACGAACTTGCCGGTGGGGTTAACGTGGTATTTTATGTCGTTTCCAAAGAGGGCGAGCACCTTGGGCGATGTTATTTTGGTTTTCACGCGGGGGATGAGTATATTAACCACATCGTCGTGTATCTTTGCCACCTGTGCCTTGTCGGCTGCGAGCTGTGCTTGCAGGGTGTTGTCGGCAGGGAGGATAAAGTCGTCGTGCTGGGTTGATACCACGATGGTGTCTATGCGCACGGGTTTGTTATCGTCGTTGTACTCTATGGTTACCTGGCTTTTTGAGTCGGGGCGCAGGTAGAGCATCTCTTTACCCTCGCGGCGTATGTCGGCAAGCTCGCGCAGTATGAGGTGCGAGAGGTCGAGCGACACGGGCATATAGTTTTCTGTCTCGTTGGTTGCGTAGCCGAACATCATACCTTGGTCGCCGGCTCCCTGGTCCATAGGCTCTTCGCGCTCAACGCCACGGTTGATGTCGGCGCTTTGCTCGTGTATGGCCGAGAAGATGCCGCAAGAGTTTCCGTCGAACATATACTCGCTCTTTGTGTATCCTATGCGGTTTATTACGCGGCGTGCGATGTCTTGCAGGTCTACATAGGCCGAAGATTTTACCTCGCCGGCAATTACAACCTGTCCTGTGGTTACAAGTGTTTCGCAAGCAACCTTAGATTGGGGGTCAAATGCGATGAGTTCGTCGAGTACGGCGTCTGAAATTTGGTCGGCAACTTTGTCGGGGTGTCCCTCTGAAACCGATTCCGATGTGAATAAGTATCCCATAATTGTAGTTTTGTGCCCGTTGCAAGGGCGGTTAATAATTCCAGTAAAAACGGTGGAAGATGGGATATTGCATAAAGTGGCAGAGTGCCCTACCTCAAAAAGAATAGAGGTTTTTTAGCATTTTTTACCGTGGTTGCAAGCATCCAAATCTTTCCACACAAGCCCCGAGGGGCTTTCTTGTTGCAAAGGTATATACTTTTTGTGTAATATCGTTTATCTTTTGCCTCTTTTTTTGTTAAAGCAGCTTTTTTAACTCTTCGTCGAGCTGCTCTATGGTTTTCCCTAGAGTGGGGTGAACAAGTGTTGGGGCTATCTCTCTAAGCGGGGTGAGCACAAAGTTGCGCTTGTGTAGCAGGGGGT
>JAZKYU010000014.1:0-59475 GCA_045612305.1 Bacteroidaceae bacterium | reverse complement strand
CTCATATAAAATGAGTCTTCGTTGTACTGCTTGTCTGTATGGAATGTTTTCAAGGATCATCGTGCGTTTCAGCGTCACAACTCAGTTGCTTGCCGAAAGCGAGTGCAAAGGTAAGCACTTTTTCTGAACTACAAAACTTTTCGAAACTTTTTTTTCGAAAAAAATTGCAGTTTTTTCAATCATCACTGATTTTCAGCAACTTATAAAAACAACTTTTTTAACGCCTAAACTTGCAAAAATAGTGCAGTTTTGAAAAGGGGCTAAAAACTTCCTTTTAAAAGCGCGATGGACTGGCAAAGTAAATCAAAAAAATCTACAATGCAATACTTTTACAACAAAAAATACATTTTTTTATCGCAAAAACTCTTTTTTAACACAAAAAAAGATAGCAAAGGCTCTTAAGTTATATTTTTTGAGTACTTTTGCCGGCAATTTACTCCTTATATATAAAAAGATAAATGAACAGACGCATCATACACATATTATTATTGCTACTCACAATAGCAGCACCACTATCTCTCCTCGCTCAAGAAAGCGAAAAGATACGTATTTACGGAAAGATAAAAGACAAAGCCACAAACGAAGACCTGCCCTATGCGTCGGTGCGTATAAGGAAAAGCACCATAGGATGCAGCAGCGACAACAACGGATACTTCTCTTTTTTCGCGCCCGCACTACGCGACACCCTTGTTATTTCGAGCATAGGATATAAAGAGGTGCGCATACCCCTCAGCAGCAAGACACGCTTCCCGCTCAACATAAGAATGAGCACCGAGAACTACGAGCTTGCCGGCGTAACCATAAAACCCAAGCGAGAAAAATACAAAAAGAAGAACAACCCCGCCGTGATACTGGCAAAAAAGATAACCGAGCAACGCAACGACAACTCGCCTAGCAACAAGCCTTTTTACAGCCGCGACCGCCACGAAAAACTAAACATAGCGCTCAACAACTTCAACTCGGCAAAAGAGAGCCACTTTGGCAAGAAATTCTCGTTCCTCGACCAATACATCGACACCTCACTCGTGTCGGGCAAGCCCATATTATACATATCGGCGCGAGAACTCATAGGTAGCGACTACCACAGCAACGACCCCAAACGCGCACGTCAATATGTAAAAGCCCGCAAGCGCAACGGTATAGACGATGTTGTGTCCGACGAGTCGCTCGAAGCCATCTACCAGGAAACCTTCAGAGACATCGACATCTTCCAGGACAACGTATCGCTCTTCGGCAACAAATTTGTAAGCCCCCTATCTAAACTAGGCAGCACCTTTTATAAATACTACTTAATGGACACCGTGGAGATTGAAAACACACGATGCTACGACCTAGCCTTCACCCCCTTCAACTCCGAGTCCTTCGGTTTCACCGGGCACATATATGTAACAACCGACTCCACATACTTTGTAAAGCTCGTGCAGATGAACGTACCCCACGACATCAACATGAACTTCATAGAGTATATGAACATAAAACAACACTTCGACCGCCTCCCCGACGGCACCAGGATACTAAACAACGAATCACTTGTTGCCGAATTTAAAGTTGTAGACGGCGTAAACGGCTTCTACGCCCACCGCCAGGTAGAATACCGCAACTACTCCTTTGAAAAAGACAGCATGGCCCAAATTGTGCTCAACCACCCCGGCGAGGTATACGAAGACGACCTCTCCACACGCCGCACCAAAGAATACTGGGCCGACAACCGCATAGCCGAAGTTACCGATAAAGAACAATCTGTAGACAAGATGATGAAAGAGCTGCGCAACAACCCCGTCTACTATTGGAGCGAAAAAGCCCTCATCTTCCTCTTTACAGGCTGGATACCATTGCGCGAACACGAGCCTCCCGTCTTCTACGGCCCCGTAAACACCTCCATAAGCCACAACGCCCTCGAAGGCTACCGCCTGCGTACCGGCGCTATGACCTCGGCCTACCTACACCCACAGATATTCGCCACAGGATATATGGCCTATGGTCTCGACGACAAAAAACTAAAATACATGGGCGAGGTCGAATACTCCTTCAAGAAAAAGAAAGAGCACGCCAACGAGTTTCCCATACACTCCGTGAAGATGCGCTACGAAAACGACGTCTACCAGTATGGCCAAAATTACCTACACACAAACAAGGACAACATATTCCTTAGCATAAAACGTAAGAAAGACGACAAGATAGGCTACATAAAGAACGCAGAGTTCACCTACACAAGAGAATTTTACAACCACTTCTCCTACCAGCTAACCCTGCGCAACCGCAAAAACATAGGCACACATCTTGTACCCTTTGAGCAGGCAACCACCATCGACGGTGTCACAAACATAAGCTATACTAAAGAGCTCACTCAGAGCGAAGCCGAGATAAAACTACGCTGGGCCCCAAAAGAGAAGTTTGCCCAAACGAAGTGGAACCGTTACAGAGTGCAACCCGAGCACCCCGTCTTCACCCTCACACACACAGCAGGCATAAAAGATGTACTAGGCAGCGACTACAACTACCAACACACAGAGTTTAGCTTCGAGAAACGCTTCTGGTTTTCGGCCTTCGGCTACACCGACTGCATAATAAAAGCCGGAAAAGTATGGAACAAAGTACCCTTTCCGCTACTCATAATGCCCAACGCCAACCTCTCCTACACCTTGCAGGAAGAGTCGTACAACCTTATGAACGCGATGGAGTTTTTCAACGACGAGTATGCATCGTGGGACCTCACCTACTATATGAACGGTCTCATACTAAACAGAATACCCTTGATAAGAAAACTTAACTGGCGCGAAGTTATATCGTGCAAAGGTATGTACGGCCGACTGAGCGAACGCAACCGCCCCAACCCCAACAACACCGGCACACTATACCGTTTCCCCTACGAGAACGACGAGTATCACTATCTCGCCGGAAAACCATATGTCGAGATAGGTATCGGTATAGAAAACATATTCAGAGTTCTGCGCATCGACTATGTACGCCGCATCACCTACCGCGACCTCCCAGGTATAGACAAGGAGGGCATAAGAATAGAGCTACACGTACAATTCTAACCACTTTAAAAAAACACATCATCGCCGAAGTTTCCTTCGGCGATGATGTGTTTATCACACAAGCAGAAAAAGACTACCACCCTGCCTCGGCCCAGCCGGCAGCCTTGTACCACTCACAAAAAACAAAATCCTCGTTCAAAGCCTTACCCATCTTGGGCAGATACATAGAAAGCCCACACCAGTCGGGAGAGAGATAAATATTTCTCTTAATAAAGTCGGACCACCATCTATCGCTCGCGCAAGCGTAAGGCACAGCCTCATCGAGCATAGCCTTCCACTTATAATACTCCGAGCTAGGGAGATATTTAAGCATCACCGAGTTTATATCGTAATAATAGGGATATTTTTGAGAATAATCTCCCAAATAGGCAAAAAGAGCATCATAGCTACGGCCAGCCTCGGGAGGGAAGAAGCGGCTAACGACATCGGCTGTAGCAGCAGCAAACTCCTCCATTTTGTCGCAACGCACAACCGACAGCACTACCCCCGTTCCTTTATCATCATAATCGGCCTTATACACATCAATTATATCCTGCAAGCTTGCCGTCGCATCGAAGAGCAAAGGCACAACTGCGTTGTAAGGCGCACCTAAAGCCGGTATCTCGGCGGGTGAAGCGATAATCCAGTCGGCGCTATTGCGCAAAGCATAAGCACACTCAACACCCTGCATAAAACAAGCATCAAAAAAGAGCCTCTCAGGCTTTAGAGTTATAGTCTGCAACAAGCGAGCAAGTTCCTCCACAAGCATAAACTTAACAGGGGAGCTACCAGGCGCAGTATCGTCGCCAAAAGAACGTGTTTGGGGATAACGCCCTTCGCCATAGAGCCACCCCGTAGCGTGAGACCACATAACAAGGTCCATCTTCTTTGCCGGACAATTAAGCTGCACCCACTCTAGCACCTCACGCATATCCGTAGTGTCGCACGAAGCCATCTCGCGCCCAAAGTTGTGTATCGTCTCATAGTCGCAGACACCCATCTCCGTTCTAAAGAAGCGCAAGATGCGCGGTGAGTTCATATCATCAACATAAGCCAGCATATAGCAGTCGGCCGGCACGCCCTCGGCACCCGCCAGCATCTCTTTTAAATCATCCTGAAGAAAACTGCTCAATTCGCCATCGGCAGTAATATAAGCGTCGCTCAAATTGTTATCGGCAGCAATATAAACCAAACAAGAACGGCGAGCCGAATCGCCCAAAGCTATAGGGGGATCACAGACAAAAGGCGGCTCGTCGGGCAAAGAAGAACCCGGAGAGTCGCCACACGATGCCAGCGCCAACATCAACAAGAAGAGGAAAAAAGCACCAACCCTACTCATCTATTCTTTTTACGGACGAGTGAACTTAAATTTATCTCCCAAATAAAGAACCGTCTTGTTCTCCTTGTGCAACAAGCGTTTCTTCACCTTCGCCTCTACTTTTTCGAGTTTCGAACGTTTCTTAGAAAAATATATCATAGAAATTCTCCCAGGCTTTCCCTCCTGGAAGTTCATATAATCCTTAAGTTCATATGCATAGTGCTGTCTGTCGGGGAGAATTTTCGACCTCTTCTGCAACTTCACACCCTCTAGCGGCTGTATCTCTGTAAAGTAAGCTATAGAGTCGCTATAGCTAAAGGAAACGCCAAGGAGATACACCACATCCTTTGCCTTTTGCGCCGACAAAACTGCAGGCACAAGCAACAACGCCACAATACATATATATAATTTTTTCATCGTCAAATAATATTTTTAAACAATACCAACTTTTGCAAAAGTACTAAAATTATCGTCAAGCAAGAAACTTAATTCACTTTTTTAACAAAGAATAAAAAAGCGAGCCGCATTAAACATGCAGCCCGCAATAAATAAAATCATTGATTATCCCAAGTAGGATCTCAACAATCTACTACGTTGATTTTGTTTCAAACGGCGAATTGCTTTTTCCTTAATCTGTCGCACACGCTCACGTGTAAGACCAAAACGGTCACCAATCTCCTCCAAGGTCATCTCCTGCATACCTATACCGAAGAACATCTGGATAATTTCCTTCTCTCTATCCGAGAGAGTCGATAGCGCACGGTCAATCTCACGCGACAGCGACTCACTAACCAACAAGTTATCGGCCATAGGAGAGTCGTCGTTTACAAGTACATCGAGTAAACTGTTATCCTCTCCGTCAACAAACGGAGCATCCACCGAAATGTGACGGCCCGATACTTTTAACGAATCTACAACCTTGTCCACAGGCAAATCCAACTGCTCGGCAAGTTCCTCGGCCGATGGGCGACGCTCATTCTCCTGTTCAAATTTTGAGAAAGCCTTGCTTATCTTGTTCAAAGAACCAACCTGGTTCAACGGCAAGCGCACAATTCTCGACTGCTCGGCAAGAGCTTGAAGAATCGATTGTCTAATCCACCACACAGCGTAACTAATGAACTTAAAACCTCTAGTCTCGTCAAACTTCTCGGCAGCTTTAATAAGTCCCAAGTTACCCTCGTTGATAAGGTCGGGGAGGCTGAGACCTTGGTTTTGATACTGCTTTGCTACAGAAACTACGAAACGCAGATTGGCTCTGGTTAGTTTTTCAAGTGCTCTACGGTCGCCCTTTCTTATTCGCTGGGCCAACTCTACCTCTTCCTCTACGGTAATGAGATCCTCACGGCCAATTTCCTGCAAATACTTATCAAGCGAAGCACTTTCGCGGTTTGTGATACTTTTTGTAATTTTTAATTGTCTCATTGTGCTTTCAGTACAATTTCAATTTGCGAAAATAATATCTTTTATCTACAAATACAACTTCAACCACTAAAATGTTGTTAAAATAGGCGTAAAAATAGGTCATTGCAGTGAAACTTTATGGGATTTGCGCATTTTAACACCCCGCAAACGACTGCCGCGCCACCGCACAGCAAGCTGTAGATTAGGAGAAAAGTAGAAAGTTCCATCAACAACTTCGCCTGCCAATAAAAGGCCGTGCACACAAAAGCAACATATTAAAACACGGCACCTGGCTGTCAAATGCAATACCCATCTGTTACACCTGCAATGACCAAAAGAGTAAATACGAAAGGTAATTACACACTATAGAGCTTTTTCTCTATAAATTCTCACACCTCTAATTGTTAAAAAAATAAAAAAACGGCAAACTATCGCACAAGTTCCTTGGCAAGATAAGGTGCAGTGTGCCCCACACCACAGCCGGCAACCTCCTCGGGCGTGCCTGTAGCTACTACAACACCACCCTCACGGCCACCTTCCGGTCCCATATCTATTATATAGTCGGCCATCTTTATAACATCCAAGTTATGCTCAATAACAACCACCGTGTTACCCTTGTCCACCAAGCGATTCACCACCCCCATAAGCACTCTTATATCCTCAAAATGCAGGCCGGTAGTTGGCTCGTCGAGCAGGTAAAGGGTTTTACCCGTATCGCGTTTCGACAGCTCGGTAGCAAGCTTCACACGCTGGCTCTCACCACCCGAAAGCGTTGTCGACGGTTGTCCAAGTTTAATATACCCAAGCCCCACATCCTGCAACACCTTTATCTTGTTTAGTATAGTGGGCACATTCTCAAAAAACTCCACAGCCATATTTATGGTCATATCAAGAACATCAGCTATGGATTTTCCCTTGTATCGCACCTCGAGCGTTTCTCGGTTATATCTCTTTCCATGGCAAGCCTCACAAGGCACCATAACATCGGGCAAGAAGTTCATCTCCAGAGTTTTGTAGCCGTTACCGCCACACACATCGCAGCGACCACCCGACACATTGAACGAGAAGCGGCCAGCTTTGTAACCGCGTATCTTAGCCTCGGGTAACTCCACAAACAAGTTGCGTATATCGGAAAATACACCCGTGTAAGTTGCTGGGTTTGAACGCGGCGTGCGCCCCAAGGGCGACTGGTCCACCGCCACCACCTTATCTATATTCTCAACACCCTCTACCCTTGCATAAGGCAACGGCTCACGCAACGCCCTGTAAAAGTGTTTTGCAAGTATCGGCTGCAGAGTATCATTCACAAGAGTAGACTTTCCTCCACCCGACACACCTGTAACACAAATAAGTTTTCCAAGCGGGAACTCCACATCGACATTCTTGAGGTTGTTACCGCAGGCTCCGAAAATTTTTATACTGCAACCGTTGCCCTCTCTACGCTTCTCGGGCACAGCTATAGCCTCACGCCCATCGAGAAAACGAGCTGTCATCGTGTCACTCTTCATCATCTCGTCGGGTGTGCCGGCAAACACAACCTCGCCGCCCTTGCGCCCCGCCTTCGGGCCCATATCTATCACATAATCGGCCGCAAGCATAATATCGCGGTCGTGTTCCACCACAATAACCGTGTTACCGCCATCGCGCAAAGATTTTAACGAGTTTATAAGCCTGTCGTTATCGCGCGAGTGCAAACCTATGCTCGGCTCGTCGAGTATATAAAAAACATTTACAAGCTGCGACCCCACCTGTGTAGCAAGCCTTATGCGCTGCCCCTCGCCACCCGACAAAGAAGCCGACGAGCGATTAAGCGAGAGATAACCCAACCCCACATCGAGCAAAAAACCTATGCGAGACTCTATCTCCTTCAAAATCTCCGACGCTATAGCGCGTTGTTTCTCGGTGAGGTGAGCGGGAAGCCCCTTCAGCCACTCTTGCAAAAGCGACAAATCCATAGAGGCAAGCTCATAAATATTCTTCCCATTAAGTTTATAGTGCAAAGCCTCCTTGTTCAGCCTTGCGCCACCACATTCCGGGCAGGGCTGCATCGCCGAAAACTGTTCGGCCCAACGCAACTCCTTAGCCGACGTGCTCGAGTCTTTCTGCAGTTGAATATACTTAACAAGACCATCATAGGTAAAGAAGCCATCGCTGTAAGCATCGGAGCCCGCTATAGATTTTAAAGGCACGGGCGAGCCATAGAGAATTTCATTTATAGCCTCGTCGGGAAGCTCCTCAACCGGGGTTTTTAAATCGGCATCGTAGCGCTGTAACACAGCCTCAATTTGTTGGAATATAGAGGAACGACGATACTTGCCCAAAGGAGCAAGTGCACCATCGTACACCGACAAAGAACGGTCGGGCACAACCTTGTCCACATCGACACAGCTAACCACACCCAAACCCTTACATTTAGGGCAAGCCCCTTGTGGCGAGTTAAACGAAAAATTATGCGGATCGGGCTCTTTATAAGAGAGACCTGTGTGCGGACACATCAACCTCTTGCTAAAGTAACGCACCTCGCCCGACGGCATCTCCATAACCATCACAAGCCCGTCACCCTGATGCAAGGCCACAGTAAGGCTCTGTTTCAAGCGTTGTGTATCCTTCTCATCAACAAGTAGTTTGTCCACAACCACCTCTATATCGTGGTTTTTATACCTCTCGAGCATCATACCGCGCACCATCTCACACAGCTCACCATCAACCCTCACGTTAATGTATCCCTTGTGCATCATCTGCTCGAAAAGCTCTTTGTAGTGTCCCTTGCGCCCCTTGACAAGCGGTGCAAGAATATACACCTTCTTGCCGGCATACTCTGCAAGCAAAAGTTCCAAAATCTGCTCCTCGGAGTAACGCACCATCTTCTCGCCCGACAGATAAGAGTAGGCCTCGGCAGCACGCGAGAACAACAAACGCATATAATCGTATATCTCCGTGGTAGTTCCCACCGTAGAACGAGGGTTTTTATTTGTAGTCTTCTGCTCTATCGATATCACAGGGCTCAAGCCGGTTATTTTATCAACATCGGGACGCTCCATACCACCTAAGAAGTTACGGGCATAAGTAGAGAAAGTCTCCAAATAACGCCTCTGTCCCTCGGCAAAAATTGTATCGAAAGCTAGCGACGACTTACCGCTACCACTCAAACCCGTGATAACGGTGAGCGAGTTATGCGGTATCTGCACATCTATGTTTTTCAAGTTGTGCACACGTGCACCAAACACTTCTATTTTACCTCTTTCCTCTTCCACAGACTCAACATTTATTATTTATAAGCATCTTCAATATAACCGCGCAGCACATTAACATCGCCACGATACTCATACACAATACCATCGGCACCCTTTGCATCAACAACCACAAAGTACACCCCATCTTTCACAGACTTTCCCTTGTAAGTGCCATCCCAGCCACACGACTCACAATCCATTTTGTCTATGCCCCAAGAATACAACTGCTGTCCCCAGCGATTATATATAGCCGCATTAAACTCCACTATAGACTTCACCTCATACACATTGAAAAAATCATTTATACCATCACCATTAGGCGAAAAAGCGTTAGGTACCTTTAGGCTCGACTCGGCGATAATCACGCGAAAAGGCTCAAAATCGTAAATTCCATACTCATACACCACGTTAGGGTCGGTAAGGCTTGTGTATGTAATTTTAGGTTGTACAAGAGTTGTGCCACTTGTAGTGAAAGTGTATTGCACATCGGCGTCGTAGCGAGTGAGAAAAGGATACTCTTCGCCACTATGCTTAAACTCCCAGCTATACACCACAGAAAAGCCATCAACATCCTCTGCGCCAGCATAAAAAGAGATATTAAGAGGAGCTTCGGCATTCTCAACAACATCACCAGGAGTAATTTCTGTCACAGTGCCATCCTTTGCCACCACCTTTGCATAAGGCGATGGAGCAACAGGTGTCACAAATTGAGCATTCACATTAAGCGACACCACAAACAGCACAAAAGGCAATAAAAGAGTTCTAATATTCATCTGCAAAACTTTTTAGCATATAAACAAAAGGCACACAGCGCCAAGCGCAAACAGCCCCACTAATCAAAAAACAAAAATAATCTTTATGCTCCAAAAAACCATAACAAAAACAATTAAATTTCCACAAAAAAGCACCAACAAACCCACCAACAAGAGCCCTTAATAATAATAAGCCCCAGCATAGCACAATATTTAACCTCAATACTTCTTATTTTAATTTATAAATAGTATCTTCGCAGGGAAAACCATACTTTTTTTTACAAAAAGCCGTAATATGAGACACCACATCAGAATACTCTTTTCAACCATACTGATGCTAACAGCAGCCCTAACCCACGCGCAACAAAGCAACCACTTCACACACACCGTGAGCAAAGGGCAAACCCTCTACTCCATCTCCAAGATGTACCAAAAAAACATCCAAGAGATTATAGAGCTAAACCCCGGCAGCGAAAAAAGCATCTCAGTGGGGCAACAACTGCGCATACCGCAAAGCAAGCCCACAACAACCAGCACTGCAAGTTACGAAGGCGATAAAAAACCCATATACCACACCATACAACCTGGTGAAACCCTCTACCGCCTAGGCAAAACCTACAACGTATCGCCCATCGAGATATGCGAAGCCAACCCAGGGCTCTCCATCAATAACTTCCGCACCGGCGAAGTTATCCTCATACCCGTCGACAAAAAGGCAAAGACCTTCCCCGTAACAGTCGTAGAGCAAACCAAATCAGCCGAAGAGAAGAAGGTACCCGAGATACGCACCACCCACAAAGTAGCCAAAGGAGAAACTATCTACAGTATCTCCCGCACATACGGCATAAGCATCGAGGAGCTACTCGCAGCCAACCCCGACCTCGCCAAAAGCAAGAAACTAAAGAAGAAAACAACGCTCAATATCCCCTTCCCCACTAAAAAAGAACAACCCAAGAAGGTAATAGAGATAACCAACAGCGAAATATTCACAAAAGCCGACGAGATAAAAAGCTCGGCCACCTCGCAGCAAAGCAACAAAGGATACACACGCGTAGCCATAATACTCCCCTTCCAACTAGACACCTACTCGCCCAACGAGCAAGGCCGCATGGTCGAGTACTACCAAGGAGCACTTATGGCCGTGGAAAAACTTAAACGCTACGGCTACTCTTTCGAGATAAACACCTACGATTCAGGGCGCAAAGACGAAAGCCTCGAGCCCCTGCTCGCAAGCGGCAAGCTCGACAACATGGACATTATCATAGGAGCGCACTACCCCGAGCACAACAAACAGCTCGCCCGCTTCGCAAAGGAGAAGGAGATACCCCTTGTTATCCCCTTCACCTCTAAAGAAGACGAAATATTCCGCAACCCCATGGTCTATGTGGTAAACACAATGCAGTCATACTTCTACTCCGAAGTTATAGACCACTTTGTAAAAAAATTCCCCACCGCAAACGTAGTTTTTGTTGAAGACACCATAAAAAGCAACAAAAAAGAGTTCATCGACGCCCTGGCCAAAGGCTTGGAAAAGAACAATATTCCCCACACCACAATACCCATGGAGGATATAACCAACCTAGCAACAAGCATCATAAAACACGAAGCCGACAGCACCACCATAACCCCCATAGCCAACGTGCTCAAAGCCGACAAGGAGAACATCTTCATCCCCACCTCATCGGCCGCAAGCACCCTTTCAACCATCGTGCCGTCGCTCATAATGCTCAAGAACGATACCATAGGCCTGCCTGCAGCACAGCTCTTCGGCTACCCCGAGTGGCAAATATATGCCAACGAGATGCGCGCACAGCTCTACGAAGCCGACACATACTTCTACGCCTCCTTCTTCAGCCACTACTCGCTGCCCGAGGCTGCTAAATTTCAGGACGAGTTTGCACGTTGGTACGACCGTAACCTACAAAACATCTACCCCCGATACGGTATGTTAGGCTACGACACCACCTACCCCTTCCTCCTCGCTGTTGCAAAGTGGGGTAAAGACCTGCCCGACAAGATAAACAGCGTCTCCTTCACCCCCGTACAGACAGGCTTTAAATTCGAGCGAGTAAACAACTGGGGAGGTATGGTAAACAAGAAAATATACTTCGTTCACTACACACCCAATTATAATATTGAAAAAATAGATTTCGACAAATGAGATACATAGCCTTAACCATCCTTTCCCTTATTGCAGGAGTAGCATTTGCGCAAATTGAACAACCCCGCAGAATACTCGAGGTGGGCGTCGCCGGCGGCTTGAATATGAGCGAGCTCGACGTGCAGCCACAGATACGCCAAACAAGCCTCAACGGCCTCAACAGCGGTTTCTTTGTGCGATACACAAGCGAAAAATACTTCAGTATGATATGTGCAGCGCAACTCGAAGTAAACTACTCTCAACGTGGTTGGAACGAAGAGTTCGACAAGGACGTGCCCTACAGCTACAGCCGCACCCTCAACTACATAGAGGTACCCTTTCTTGCCCACCTCTCGTGGGGTAAAGAGCCTCGCGGCCTGCAATTTTTCATAAACCTCGGCCCGCAAATAGGCGTGCTTGTAAGCGAGAGCGAAGAGTATGGCGGTGGTTTCGACATCGAACAACGCCCCGAAACGATACGCCCCATATATGGCAAAGAAGCCGAAAAAAGATTCGACTACGGCATCCTTGGTGGCGCCGGCCTTGAGCTTAAGACCAAGATAGGAAACTTCTTCCTCGAAGGCCGCTACTACTATGGTTTGAGCGACATATTCGGCAACTCAAAAGTCGACGATTTTGGCCGTTCGGCCAACAAAACAATATCCGTAAGACTCGGTTATTCAATAAGGTTGCTATAAGAAAACACAAGCAACCCTAAAATTTCAGCAAAAAGCAACCCCCTCATCTTTGAAAGATGAGGGGGTTGCTTTTCTTTATACCCTTCAAGCGATATTATCTGTTTTTATACATATCGTCGTAGTACTTCTCATACTCACCGCTGGTGATATTGTCCATCCACTCTTGGTTGTCGAGATACCAACGTACAGTCTTCTCTATACCCTCCTCAAACTGCAAACTAGGTTCCCAGCCAAGCTCTCTCTGCAACTTTGTAGAATCGATAGCATAGCGCATATCGTGACCAGCACGGTCGGTAACATATGTTATAAGATCGAGAGAGTGACCTACAGGGTTGCCAAGCAAGCGGTCTACAGTCTCAATAATAACCTTTATTATATCAATATTTTTCCACTCATTAAAACCACCAATATTATAAGTATCGGCAATCTCGCCCTTGTGGAAGATTATATCTATCGCACGAGCGTGGTCCTCAACATACAACCAGTCGCGCACATTCTCGCCCTTACCATAGACAGGGAGAGGCTTGCGATGGCGTATATTATTTATAAAAAGAGGTATCAACTTTTCGGGGAACTGATAGGGACCATAGTTATTCGAGCAGTTTGTAACAATTGTAGGCAAACCGTAAGTATCGTGGAACGCGCGTACAAAGTGGTCGCTACTAGCTTTAGAAGCCGAATAGGGGCTGTGGGGGTTATACTTTGTTGTCTCGTAGAAGAAGTCTGTACCGTAGGCCAAGTGATGCTCTCCCGAAGATGCGGTTGTTGTAAAAGGAGGCTCAATACCCTCGGGGTGGTCCATCTCCAACGCACCGTAAACCTCGTCGGTAGAGATGTGGTAGAACCGTTTACCCTCGTACTTTTCGGTCAAGGTATCCCAGTAAGCTTTTGCAGCCTGCAACAACGACAAAGTACCCATAACGTTTGTACGTGCAAACGCAAACGGATCTCTAATAGAGCGGTCTACGTGGCTCTCGGCAGCAAGGTGTATTATACCATCTACATTATACTTGCGCACAAGTTCCGACATAGCGTCGAGGTCGCAAATATCCCCTTTATAAAAGGTGTAGTTAGGTTTATCCTCAATATCCTTCAAGTTAGCAAGGTTACCTGCATAGGTAAGCTTGTCCACATTTATAATGTGATAATCGGGATACTTGTTCACAAACAGACGCACCACGTGCGATCCAATAAAACCAGCTCCGCCGGTTACAATAATGTTACGTTTCATATTATTGTTGTTTTAATCGTTTTATACAATAGAGCATAGAGTCGCGCCAGTGAGGTATCTCTATACCAAAGACCTCTTTAATCTTTGTTTTGTCGAGCACCGAATAAGCGGGACGTTTCACTGGAGAGGGGAACTCCGAACTATGGCAAGGCTGCACCTTGCAGGTTGTGTTTCCTGCAGCTATCGCAATCTCGGTTGCAAAGTCGTACCACGAGCACACACCCTCGTTCGAGAAGTGATACACACCCTCGTTACCAGCATAAACTCCACCCTCAATAATAGAGAATATTGCAAGTGCAAGGTCGCCGGCATAAGTAGGTGTACCCACCTGGTCGAAAACCACATTCAACTGCTCACGCTCGGCAGTCAAGCGCATCATAGTCTTCAAGAAGTTGTTTCCAAACTCCGAATAGAGCCACGCAGTGCGTATTATAATAGCCTTGCAACCAACCTCGGCTATAGCCTGCTCACCGCGCAACTTTGTGCGGCCGTAAACACCCAGAGGGTTTAACGGCATATCCTCGGTGCGAGGCGTGTTACCCTCATCACCAAAAACGTAGTCGGTCGACACGTGGAAAAGCGTTCCACCAACCGTTTTCATCGCCTGTGCGAGGTTAGCCACAGCTGTAGCGTTTATAAGCTCGGCAGTAGCCTCGTCGCTCTCGGCTTTGTCCACGTTGGTATATGCCGCACAGTTCACAATTATATCTATCGCGTTGTCCGACACAAATTGAGCCACAGCAGCAGCATCGGTGATGTCAAGTTCCGCAACATCAGTATATAGATATTCGTTGGGAGATACCGCGCCCAAACGACGCATCTCGTTGCCAAGCTGCCCGTTGGCACCGGTAATTAAAACACGTTTATTCTGCATAATAGTCTGTATTATAGTCGAACAAATAATCGGCCTCGGCCACAGGTTTGCTCAATTTATCCTTTTCCGACAAAAGTACCTTGTCAATATCAATCTTCCAGTCTATACCCAAGCTTTCATCGTTCCAGGCTACAGAGCCCTCGCTCTCCTTATTATAAAAGTTGTCACACTTATACTGGAACACGGCCTCCTCGCTCAAGACAGCAAAACCGTGGGCAAAGCCACGAGGCACAAAAAACTGACGGTGATTGTCCTCGGTGAGCTCAACAGCCACATACTTGCCAAACGTGGGCGACCCTTTGCGAATATCCACCGCAACATCTAGCACAGCACCCTTTATGCAGCGCACCAACTTGCTCTGGCAGTAAGGCGGTTTCTGAAAGTGCAAGCCGCGCAACACACCATAAGACGATTTCGATTGGTTGTCCTGCACAAAAGTTGTATGGCACACCTTCTCCTCAAACTCACGTTGCGAGAAAGACTCATAAAAGTAACCTCTCTCATCGCTAAATATGCGTGGCTCTATAATAACCACACCCTCAATATCTGTTTTTATAACTTCCATATATCAATAAATATTTGCTCCCGAACGTTCCACCTCTTTAATAATCTTCAAAAGATACTGACCATACTGGTTCTTTATCATAGGCTGAGCTATCTCGCGCAACTTATCGGCAGTAATCCACCCTTTGCGGAAGGCGATACCCTCGAGACAAGCAATCTTCAAGCCTTGACGTTTCTCTATAACCTCCACAAAGATAGAAGCCTCGGCAAGCGAGTCGTGTGTACCTGTGTCGAGCCAAGCAAAGCCACGTTGCAAAGACTGCACCTTGAGCTCGCCGTCGGCAAGAAAACGCTGGTTTACAGTTGTTATCTCAAGCTCACCACGTGCCGAAGGTTTAATATTTTTTGCCACATCAACAACCTTGTTAGGGTAAAAATACAAGCCCACAACAGCATAGTTCGATTTAGGCTCAGCAGGTTTCTCCTCTATCGACAAGCAGTTGCCATCCTTGTCAAACTCGGCAACACCATAACGCTCGGGGTCGTCAACCCAGTAACCAAAAACAGTAGCCTTGTTATCCTCCTCAGCTGCACGTACAGCCTCCTTAAGCATAGCCGAAAAGCCCGTACCGTGAAAAATATTATCACCAAGAACAAGACAAGCCGAGTCGTTACCAATAAATTTCTCACCTATTATAAAAGCTTGTGCAAGGCCATCGGGCGAAGGTTGCTCGGCATACTCAAAACGCACACCATAGTCGCTACCATCACCAAGCAAACGTTTGAACGAAGGCAAGTCGTTAGGCGTAGATATAATGAGAATCTCCTTTATGCCGGCAAGCATAAGCACCGACACGGGATAATAAATCATAGGTTTGTCGTAGATGGGCAACAATTGTTTACTCACACCTTTTGTAATCGGGTACAAACGCGTTCCCGAGCCACCAGCCAATACAATTCCTTTCATTGTTCTAAAATTTTACACGGCGCTTACACGCCATTTATTATTATAATAACGTATTATGCAAACATAAATTGTGATGGTATGAGGTATCACCCTCATACCACCTAAAGTATCCGATTATTCTTTTATAAGCTCAAACTCGGCACCAGAACCAAAGTCCTGACCATTCTGTGAGCTCAAACCGTTGAAACGGATGTAACGAGCTTTCACAGGCTTGTCAAATATCACAACCTGCTGTTTAGAGTTATTCTCGAAACGGCCCTTAGCTATAGGCTCGCTCCACTCCTCGCGGTCGTTGCTTATCTGTATTGAATAGTCTTTAATGTTACCGTTGTTACCACCATCCTGGCGAGGCATATACTTAAATCCTTTAATCATAACCTCCTCGTTAGCGTCGAAGTCTATGTAGTGAGGATAAATAGCAACTGTAACAGAGTACATAGTGTGCCATATTGTGGTGGGGTCGCCATCGAGCATCTTGCTAGCCTCGCTACCGGTCTCCTGGCTAGAGCAGAAAGCAACGGTCACGGGAATAGATGTAACAGCATCGTAGCTGTAAGAAGCCATCAACGAAGGAGTCTCCTTCTCCCAAACGCTTATCTCACCACCCTTGCTCATATCTACAGGACCAGTGTACTTTTTAGCCTTGCCCTTCTTGCCTATCTTGTAGTATATCTCTGCGTTCTCCTTGCCACAGCTCATAGTTACAACACCACGAAGGTCGCGTTTCAACATCACGGGAACAGCACCCGAAGAGAGCACCTTAGCCTTCTGTGCATAGCACTCACCTGCATAAACAGGACGCAAGATGAAGCCTACAGAGTTCTCGCCAGCCTTCACACGGTCGGGGTTAAGAGGGCCACCCTGGCCACAGCTGTTACCACCAAGACCGTTAACCTTCTTGTCTATGTGCAACCAAGTACCCGAAGACGCGGGCAACTGATAGGGGTGAGCAGCCTCGGTAAGCTCAACATCGTTCCAGGGAAGAGCCGAAACAGACATACCCTCGGTTGAAACAAACATCACACCATTACCAGCATCGTTTGTGAGAGTAGCCCAACGCACCTCTTCGCGGTTGGCCATATCCTGAGGTTTGGGGAAGTGTACAAATTGGTCGGCAACAGTGCTGTTGTAGAGCTCCACAAAAGCAGCAGTGCAACGGTCGTTGTAGTTATTCCAAGGACCACGGCCATAATATGTATAGTTCTTAAACTCAGTAGGCAACTGCAACTGATAACCTATACGTGCAAGGTCAATATTCTTGTTACCTGTTATAGCGCTGTTAAGCTCTATAGAGCCATCGGGATAGATGGTGTATATACGATTCGAAATAAAGTGGAAGTCGTTTGCACCAAGCTCACGAGTATCGTCAACAACATCAAAGTTGTTATCCTCGAGTTTCACACGACGACCCGGATGTTTTGCCTGCGAACGAACAGTGTACTGGAGAACAACGCTACCATCTTTGTTTGTTTTTGTAACAAACGACATAACGCTATCCTGCAAGTTATACAAGCCGTTTACATACCAGTTGTTCCAAGCCCAGTTATCGTTGTCTACGGGAGCACGATATGTGCCAAGCGTCATAGCGTTACCTGCAGCAAACACCTCGGTACCGTTGTAAACAACTCTGTAGAGAACACCCTTGTTATCGTCGAAAACAATCTCAAAAGCATCACCTGTCAAAGTTCTCTTGCCATCTACACCTGTTTTTGCGGCAGCACCCTTAACCTTGCCACCCTTCGCAGCCTCAGCAATATAAATGCTCTTCACAGCATCCTTCAAAGGAAGCTGCTCGTCCATCTGCACATAACCTTTCTTTGCCCAGGGCATATCTTTCTTGAGCAACAACTGCACCTTTATGAAGTACTCACAGTCAGCTTTCAATTCCTTGCCAAAATCCACCTTGAAGCTCTTCTTTGTGCGAGGAGCGATAGCGAGGTCGGGCACGAAACGAGAATCTATCTCTTTACCATCTTCCCAAAGAGTTACCTTTATGTCGAGGTCGCTCAAGCTTTCAAAATAGCGTTTGTTGAAAATCTCAATCTCACCTTTGTCGTTCAAAGAGATACCTGCGTTTTGGTACACCTTCTTCACCTCCCAATATTGGGGTTTGGGAGAGTGATCGGGGAACACAATACCGTTCATACAGAATGTGTGGTCGTTGGGACGGTCGCCAAAGTCACCACCGTAACCCATATATCGGTCGCCGGTTTTTGCATCAACGTTCCAGAAAGCCTGGTCGGCCCAGTCCCAGATAGCACCACCCATAAAGAAGTTTGTGCTCTCCATAGCATCCCAATAATCCTTGAGGTTACCCACTGCGTTACCCATAGAGTGAGCATACTCCGATATGTGGAAGGGGTATTTGATGGGAGCTTTACCTGTTACAGCATACTGTGTCCAGCCTATAGATGGATACTGGTTAGAGCCCATATCCACGATGTCGTTATTACGCTCATACTGCACGGGGCGCGATGTGTCGAAAGCCTTTAATGCCTTGTATGCCTCCACAAAATTAACACCGGGGCCGGCCTCGTTACCAAGCGACCATATAACAACCGAGGGACGGTTCATCGTGGCGTGTGCCATCTCCATCACACGGGCAACGTGTGCATCGCAGAACTCGGGAACGTGCGAGAGAGAAGCCTCACCATAATAATATTGGTGGCTCTCGATATTTGCCTCGTCCTCGAGGTATATACCATACTTATCGCAGAGATAATACCAGTAAGGAGCATCGGGATAGTGAGCATTACGCACGTGGTTGATGTTGCCTTTGAGCATAAGCATCACCTCATTGAACATCTGCTCGCGAGTAACAGCGTGGCCACGCTCCAAGTTATTCTCGTGACGGTTAACACCCTTCATCTTAATGGGTTTGCCGTTCAAATAGTAGTAACGACCAGCAAGGCCAAACTCATCATCCTCGGCCTTTGTATCGCGTATCTCCACCTCGCGGAAACCTATGTAGGTTGAAGCAGTTTCAACCACGCGACCCTTTTTGTCGAGCAACTGCACTATCAAAGTATAGCGGTTAGGCTGCTCGGCGCTCCACTTGGCAGGGTCGGCAACAGGCATCTCCATCTTCGCGGTAGCTGTTGCACCCTTCTCCATCAACTCAACGGTAGCAGCAGCACCAACACCCTCAACGAGAGCATTATCGTCGCTGTAAAGCTCATTCTTGTAGAGCATAGCCTTCACAGAGTAGCCCTTAGCCTTCTTGCCCGACAAGTTGCGCACATCCACAGCGATATTTGCCACAGCATCTTTGTACTCCTCGTCAAGGTCTGTAGTCACGCGGAAGTCACGTATCTCCACAGGGTTTGTCGATGTCAAAGAGACAGTGCGGAAGATACCCGGCAAGCGGAACATATCCTGCGACTCAAGGAACGAAGCATCACTGTTGCGATACACCTCCACAGCAACAAGGTTCTCACCCTTAACCAAATACTTTGTAATGTTAAACGCAGCAAGGTTACGAGAGTTCTTTGAGAAACCAACGTAACGGCCGTTTATCCAAAGATAGAAGAACGAGTCAACACCATCGAAGTTAATGTAAATCTCGCGACCATCCCAGTTTTCAGGCACAGAGAAGGTACGGCGATAAGAACCCACCTCGTTACGATGTTTGTATGTTGTGTGGTGGGGAGCAGGCTCGCGCATAACGCCACCCTTCCAGTCACCCACAGCAACCTGGTGCTTAAAGATAACAGGCTGGTTAACATAGATAGGAGTACCATACTTCTGGCTACCGTCGGACTGCAAGCCATAGACGTTCCAGTTCATAGGCACCTCAACTTTGTCCCAAGCCGAAGCATCAAAGTCGGTCTTATAAAAATCGGCAGGACGCTCACCGGGGTTACCCACCCAGTTAAAATCCCAAGTACCATCGAGCGAGAGATAATACTCACTCGCCTCGGGAAGCACCTTGCGAGCATCCTCAACCTCGTCAAAAGTAAAGAACCAACCCTTGGGCTGCTCCTTGTTCAACGAGAGTTTTGTAGGACTTTCCCATTCATTACCTGCCGGCGCCTCAACGTCGCCATAAGCAAACCCCTTCAGGTTTTGCCCGACAGAGAACGACGACACCAAGAGCGCTGCCGTCAACACAGAAAGAATCTTTTTTCTCATAAACAGTTAATTATAAATTAAACATAAAATTTTTAAAACGTAAAAAAAGACTGCACAGCACGCACTCCTCCAACAAACTGCACAAATCGCTTGCTAAAATACACTTTTTTTTCGATAAATAAAAATTATATAATATAAATAATTCGCAACAGCGCGTAAACTAACTAAAGAAGGCGCAACAGCGCGCCAAGAAAGACAGACCACAAACTAAAAAAGCCGCCACACTACCGCGCCCACAAAAAAAGCACTTTGCGCAGTAATTTTATCTTACAAACAGGAAACAACCTACCCCGGTAACAAAAAAAGCCAACGCATTGAGCATTGGCATAAAAACATAAAAAGACCGCTTTGGCGGTCTTTTTATATAAAACGTGCTATTAAGCTACTAAATTAGTTTTTAGAAGCATCCAAAGAAGCCTTACGGAACTCCTTCATCATTTTCTCAATAGCCAAAGAAGCTTTACGCGCGCGAGTACCGGCAGCTTTGTTACCTTTCTCCTCCTGTGCAGTTGCATCTGCTGCAAAAGCAGCGTAAGCCTCCTGAATTTTTTCAATAAGCTCTTTCATAATGTATTCTTTAATAAGGTTAATGATGTGCAAAGATATAAAAAAACATTAGAAACAAACATTATTGCCTTTTTTTTTGCGTCTTTTTTCAAAAAAAAGTTCTTTTTCATCAAAAAAGCGCCTCACAACCCCTCTAAAAGCCCTTATCAGCAACAAACAATAAAAAACACGCCCCACACAGCACTTATTATCGACTATATATGTACGCGCACGCAAGGCACCGCAAACGCAAAGTAAATTTTATTTACAAAACAACCTTTCTACAACACAACTACACACACAAATGCTACCACCCTTTAAAAATTAAATAGGAAATATTTATGTCTAAATATAAAAAAAACTTATCTTTGCAAGAGTTGCCCCTAAAACAGGCCGGCAAGCAAAAAGAAAAAAATAAAAGCACAAGAATAAACCCCAATTGCAATGAAAGCGACACAAAAAAAACAAAAAACATTTGCAAACGAAACAAGCATAGACATCACCGAGATACTCTATGCCTGCCTCACCCGCTGGCACTGGTTCTTAATCTCGCTAGTCATCGCACTTAGTGTAGCAACATACAAAATTATCACAACCAAGCCCACCTACACGCGCTACTGCGAGGTGCTCATAAAATCGTCGGCCAAAACACCTTCACTTGGCGAGCAGATGGCAAACTTTGCCAACATGGGTATACGCACCACCACAAACGCGTACAACGAAATTTATACCTTCAAATCGTCGGAGATTATAAGCAAGGTGGCCAGCACACTCAATCTCAAGATGCAGTACGAGAGCGAGGGCACCTTCCACACAAATACCCTGTACGGCGAGTCGCTCCCTGTAACCGTAGAGTTCTACGACCTCGACGAGGAGAGCACCGCATCGGTCGACATCGACATAACACCGCAGGGAGAGTTCACCTTGCGCAACTTTGCCCAAGGTGGTAGCCACATAGCAAGCGAGCCCATAAGCGGGGTACTTGCCGACGGCATAGCCCTTGTCGAGACACCTCTCGGCAAAGTCATCGTGCGCAAAAACAGCTACATAAACAGCGTAAGCACCATAAAAGCCAAGCAGATAGGCCTGCAGGCAGCCACAGCCATCACTGGCAGCAAACTTGCCTTCAGCCTCAAAGGAGAGGACAGCGAAATTATAACCATCACAATAAACGACCACTCTATCGACCGCGCCAACGACATCCTATACACCCTCATCGATGTATACAACAAAAACTGGATAGAAGACAAGAACAAAGCGGCCGACGGCACACTGAAATTTATCGAAGAGCGTCTCTCATACATCAGCGAAGAGCTCGACGACGTCGACAACTCAATCTCCTCTTACAAGAGCCGCAACCTACTGCCCGACATAAGCGCCACGGCGTCTATGCACATAAGCAAAAACCGAGACAACATCAACAGCCTGCAAAAGCTCAACAACGACCTGCTCGTCCTCAAAGACATGCTCCACAAGTTGCAAGAAAGCAGGGGCAACCAGATGTTACCCTTTGGCGAGACACTCGGTTACGCCAACATCAACAACCAAATAACCGACTACAACGCTGCGCTCATCACCCGCAACGAGCAAGCCCAGAAGAGCAACGAAAGCAGCCCCATCATAGGCAAGCTCGACCTAGCCCTCTCTGCAAAGCGCGAAGCTATCATCGCCGCAGTAAAAACAACTATCAAGAAAACAGAAACCGAGATAGCAACACTCGAGAAAGAGACCAAGAAAACCATAGAAGAGATATCAAAGAACCCCGAGCAAACAAAATATCTCGCTTCGGCCGAGCGCGAGCAAAGTGTAAAGGAGAAGCTCTATCTCTTCCTGCTACAAAAACGCGAAGAGAACCAGCTCTCGCAAGCTTTCACCGCCTACAAAACCCGCATCATCACCTCGCCCACCGGTAGCGTAACACCCACCGCACCCGTGAAGAACAGTACGTTTATGATGGCCTTCATAATAGGCCTTGCACTGCCTGCAGCCTTCATCGTTATGCGCGAGGTAAGCAACAACAAAGTACGCGGCCGCAAAGACCTCGAGAATATAACAGCACCCATCATAGGCGAAATCCCACAAATACCCGACAGCGAAAAAGCGAGCATCCTGCCTTGGAAAAAGAAGAAAACCGCTAAAGCGAAAATAAAAGCCATAGTAGAGGACGGTAGCCGCAACATCATAAACGAAGCCTTCAGAGTATTGCGCACCAACATAGAGTTCCTCACCCGTGGCAAAGAGAACAGCACCATCATATGCACCTCTTTCAACCCCGGTAGCGGAAAAACATTCTGCATGCTCAATACCGCCATCTCCCTCGCCATAAAAGGAGACAAAATAATCATCATCGACGGCGATATGCGCCACGCATCACTCAGCGAGTATGTATCTTCGCCCAAAAAGGGAATAAGCAACTACCTTGCAGGGGAGATTAACAACATAAAGGATGTTACAATACCCGACAGCAAATACCCCAACCTGCACATATTACCCGTGGGCACCATACCTCCCAACCCCACAGAGTTGCTCGAGAGCGCACGCTTCGCCCAACTCATAGACGAACTCAAAAAAGAGTATAAATACGTGCTCATCGACTGCCCGCCCATAGACATCGTTGCCGACACACACATCATAGAAAAATTTGCCGACCGCACATTCTTCCTTGTTCGTGCCAACGTTATGGAGCGCAGCAAGCTACACGAGCTAGACACTGTGTACACCGAGAACAAACTCAAAAACATTGCAGTTATACTAAACGGAGTATACACCGGCAGCAACCGCTACGGCTACAAGTACAGCTATCGCTACGGCTACCACAACAGCTACCACTACGGCTACGGCCAAAAGTAACCTCGAAAAAGAGAACACAATGAAAATAACAGTCGCAGGCGCCGGATATGTAGGCCTAAGCATTGCAACCCTACTCTCGCAGCACAACGAAGTAACACTCATAGATATCATACCCCAGAAAGCGGATATGATAAACCGTCGCATATCCCCCATAAAAGACGACTACATAGAACAATACTTCCGCGAGAAGGCGCTACAGCTCACAGCCACAACCGACTCCGTTGCAGCCTACAGCCAAGCCGACTACATAATAGTAGCCACCCCTACCAATTACGACAACACACGCAACAACTTCGACACCACAGCAGTGGAAAGCGTCATAGAGGAGGCTACACACATAAACCCCACCGCCACCATAGTGATAAAAAGCACCGTGCCCGTGGGCTTCACAAGTAAAATAAGCGCAAAGTACCCCACCGCAAGCATTCTCTTCTCTCCCGAGTTTCTTCGCGAAGGACAAGCACTATACGACAACCTCAACCCGGGGCGCATCATCGTAGGCTACCCACAAGACGACGAAAAACGAGCCCACGCGGCCCACACCTTCGCCACCCTGCTCAAACAAGGAGCACAAAAGCCCACCGTGGACACACTCTTTATGGGTACCACAGAGGCCGAGGCCGTAAAGCTCTTTGCCAACACCTACCTGGCCCTGCGAGTAAGCTTTTTCAACGAGCTCGACACCTATGCCGAAATACGCGGTCTCAACACCCGCGACATCATACAAGGCGTTGGGCTCGACCCCCGCATCGGCACACACTACAACAACCCTTCCTTCGGCTACGGCGGTTACTGTCTCCCCAAAGACACCAAGCAGTTGCTTGCCAACTACAACGACGTGCCGCAAAACCTCATAAAAGCCATAGTCGACAGCAACGTAACCCGCAAAGACTTCATCGCCGACCAAGTGCTAAAGAAAGCCGGATACTACGACTACTACAGCCACGGCGACTACAACACCGGGGCCGAACGACAGTGCACCATAGGCGTCTACCGCCTCACAATGAAAAGCGGCAGCGACAACTTCCGTCACTCCTCCATACAAGGCATAATGAAACGCATTAAAGCCAAAGGAGCCAAAGTTATAATATACGAGCCCACCCTCGAAGAGGGCACAACCTTCTTCGGCAGCAAAATAGTAAACAACCACGACGAGTTTAAAAATCAACCACAAGCCATCATAGCCACCCGCTACGACAGCACCCTCGACGACGTACAAAGCAAAGTATACACCCGCGATATTTTTCGCAAAGACTAAAATCCACAACCACACATCCGTGGGCGTGGAAACAAAACAGGTAAAAAATATGGCAAACGATAGCAATAAAAGAATAGCAAAAAACACCGCACTACTCTACTTACGTATGATAGTGATGATGATTATCTCACTCTACACAAGCCGAGTAATCTTGAAAGCATTAGGTGTTGTCGATATGGGAATTTACAACGTTGTAGGCAGCATCGTAACCTCTCTATCGTTCATAAACAGCTCTATGTCTATAGCCGTACAAAGGTTTTTAACCTTTGAAATGGGGCAAAAAAACGCCTCAAACATAAACAAGACATTCAATATGTCCATCCACATACACGCCATCATTGCGCTCATCATAATAGCTATCGCCTGCACACTTGGCTATCTCCTCCTCGACACCCTAAACATACCCATCGAAAGAGCCGATGCCGCAAAATACGTCTACCACATAAGCATAATCACCTGCAGCCTTGGCATAATAAGAGTACCATTCAACGCAGCCATCATTGCCTACGAACGTATGAACGTATATGCATATTTAAGCATCTTCGACGCCATCACAGCCCTCCTCATCGCCTATCTGCTCACAATATGCTCGAGCGACAGGCTCGAACTTTACGCCACACTGCACCTTGTGTCAACAGTCTTCACATCGGCCTGCTACACAGCATACTGCTATAGAAAATTCAAAGACCTGTCACCCCGTCTCATTTGGGACAATAAGATATTTAAAAAACTCATAGGTTTTGCAAGCTGGAGCACAATGGGCGAGCTCTCTTGGGTCTTCACCCTCCAAGGCGTAGGCTTTGTACTCAACATCTTCTTCGGCCCCATCGTCAACACCGCAAGAGGCATAGCCGCACAAGTGCAAGCAGCAGTAATGAAATTCGTGTCCAGTTTCCAAACAGCAGTAAACCCACAAATAACCAAGAGATATGCCGCAAAAGAGACCGAGAGTATGTACACCCTGGTGTTCCGCAGCACAAACTTCTCGTACTACCTCATACTCATCTTGTCGCTTCCCATAATATTAAAAATGGAGTACATACTCGATTTATGGCTTGGCGACTACCCCTCTTGCACCCCCATCTTCTGCAGGCTCATACTCATAAACTGTATGCTCGACACACTTTCCAACCTCCTGGCAAGCGTAGTAAAAGCCTACGGCAAAATTAGGAACTACCAGTTCATCGTATCATTTATGCTAATGCTAAACCTCCCCCTCTCCTACATTGTGCTAAAAGTAGGAGCACCAGCCTACACAACATACATCATATACGCAGCAATATCAATAGCCTTGTTATGCGTGCGCCTGCTACTACTAAAGAAGATGATAAACTTCCCCGTCAGACGCTTCGTAAAAACAGTAACTCTTAAGCTCATCACAATAACCTGCATCATACTCCCCCTCCCCATCATAGCAAATACACTCTTGAACAACAACCTTGCCAGCCTCATAGCAGTAACCGCAATATCCTTCTTCTGCACAACAAGCGTAATATACCTCATAGGCTTGGAGAAGAACGAGAAAACATACATAAAAACCTTTATTCAAAATAAATTAGGCAAGAAATGAAGACAGCTACTGTAACCTGGATTTACTACGAAAACTTTGGTACGTTTCTTCAAGCATACGCCTTGCAAAGAAGCATAGAAAACCTTGGGCACGAAAACCACATTATAGACGATTCCTTCTTCTATAAACCCGGCACGGTCATAAGATTTAAAAACCGCATCATAGATATACTTAAGGGACGTAGCAGAAAAGTACATAATGCCTACAGTAAATTCACAAAAAAGCATCTGAAGCTAGAGCGTAATTTCGGCAGTGTAGAAAATATAGCCGATAAGTTCGATACATACCTCTGCGGCAGCGACCAAATATGGAGCCCCTACCTCAAGTTCAACCCCTACTACTACTTGGGCTTCACCACAAAGAAAAAAATAGCCTACGCACCAAGCACGGGCACAGGCCGCTGCAATAAAGAGTATCAAGACAACGTCAAGCCATTGATAGAGAAGTTTTCTCACATCGCAGTGCGCGAAGAAGCCGGGGCGCAGATGCTATCCTCCTTCATCGATAAAAAGATAGAAGTTGTGCTCGACCCCACCCTCCTTCTTGGCCAAGCAGAGTGGGACAAAATAGCCACCCCCATACCCGCCACTTCGCCCTACATACTCTGCTACTTCCTTACCCCCAACAAGTGGTACCTCGACTATGTAAAAGAGTATGCAAGCAAGCACAACAAAAAAGTGAAAATATTCAACACAAACCCCATATACAAAGAGTACGGCTTCGAGCTCATCAACGCCGGCCCCTCCGAGTTTGTTTCATATATAAAACAGGCCCAAAAAGTCTTCACCGACTCTTTTCACTCCTCCATCTTCAGCATCATATACCACAAGGAATTTGTAACCTTCAAACGCTTTAAAGATGGTGGAGAAAACGACCAAAACGCCCGCATAGCAAACCTCTTCAAAAAGCTGGGTGTCGACACACATTTCATTGGAGAAGAAAACATAGAGCGCGTGGAAACACTCGAAAAGCCCAACTACACCGCCATCGATGCAAAGTTGAGCCAACTGCGAGCAGCCTCTCTTGCATACCTTGAAAACGCCCTCAAAAAGTAGAGATAATATGAAAGAAATTTGCCCAAAGAATAAATGCACTGCCTGTGGTGCCTGCGTGAACATCTGCAACAAAAACGCCATAACTATGCGCGAAGAGGGAGCTTGCGGATACACCTACCCCACCATAGACGAAACCAAATGCATAGACTGCGGCCTGTGTACCAAAACCTGCCCCGTCAACACCCCCGTCACTCTCAACGCCCCCATAAAGGCATTTGCAGCAGTAAGCAAAGAGCGCGCCGACCTTTTGAGCAGCAGCAGTGGAGCAGCATCTTCTGTAATTTCCCAGCACATACTCTCCCAGGGAGGCGTTATATATGGCTGCGTACAAGAAAACTACCAAAAAATCTCGCACTGCCGAATTGACAAAAAAGAAGATGCCCACAAAACAAAGGGCTCCAAATACGTTCAAAGCAACATAGGCCTCATATACCGCGAAGTTAAGCAAGACCTCGCCGCAGGCAAAAAAGTACTCTTCACCGGCACCCCCTGCCAAGTAGCCGGCCTACGCAACTATTTAAGAAAGGATTATGAAAATCTCTTCCTTGTCGACCTCGTGTGCCACGGCGTGCCCTCTCAAAAACTTTTGCGCGACGACATAGAAGACATCTTAAAACGAAACAACATACCCGGCAAAGAGATAAAAGTTCTCTTTCGCAGCAAAGACGCAGAGGGCATTAAATACGGGCTCTCGTTGTGCGACAAGAACGGCTGTCTGCAGCTGCCTAAAAAAGATATTGCCTTTCTTAGCAACAACTACATAACCGCCTTTATGTCCTTAATAACATTACGCGACAACTGTTTTGCCTGCCCATACTCCCAACCCAACCGCTGCAGCGATATCACCATCGCCGACTTTTGGGGGCTAAAGAGCAAAACAATGCCACAAAAAGAGGGCGTATCCCTGTTGCTACCCTCAACACCCAAAGGCATAGCGCTCATAAACGAGATTAAAGAACAAATGCACATCGAAGAGCGCCCCGTAAACGAAGCCATAGAAGGCAATGGGCGACTACAGGCACCTAGCGCTATGCCCCAAAACAAAAAAGCATTTGAGGCACTCTACGCTACAAAACCACAAAAAGCCTACAGCAAGTACCTCAAAAGCTACAAAAGAGCATTCATCCTTAACCAAAGAAAAAAGCAACTAAAAGCGTGGTTTTACAATAACCAAAGCATAACAGCACCTATATTTAAACTTTATAAACTATTCAAATAAAAAACACTATGATACCTAAAGTTATTCACTATTGTTGGTTCGGCCGCAACCCCCTCCCCGAGCTAGCAGTAAAATGCATAGAATCCTGGAAAAAATATCTCCCCGACTACGAGATAAAAGAGTGGAACGAAGACAACTTCGATGTAAACATCATCCCTTACACCGCCGAAGCATATAGAGCAAAAAAATATGCTTTTGTAAGCGATTATGCACGTTTTTGGGTACTTTACAAATATGGAGGTCTATATTTCGATACCGATGTTGAGGTTATAAAAAACATGGACGACATCATAGCAAAAGGCGCTTTTATGGGGTGCGAAATTGCTCCAAAAACAAAAACCAATGAACTTGTACCATATATAGCTCCAGGATTAGGTTTGGGAGTTGAGCCCGAGAATAAGGTTTATAAGGAAATTATCGAAACGTATCACAAGAAACACCTTTTCGATTTAAAAGGACGTATTACCGCAACAGTTGTTACAATTGTCACCGATATTTTAGTGGACAAACAAATGAATATCGATTTAAGAAAAATCTCTAAAATTAAAGGCATAACAATTTATCCGGATGACTATTTTTGCCCAATAACAGCCTACACTGGTGAGATGAAAATTACAGAAAATACTCGAAGCATACACCATTATACTGCAACTTGGGTAAACAAGAAACATATGTCCAAATACCAAAAAGCAATGACGCGATTAAAGTATATCGCAATTCGATTATTAACACAGTTTACACAAATAATTAAATTCAAATAAAAGTTCTATATTTAGGTGTCTTGTATAAAAAATTATACCTACTAAAATTAGAGTCACAATAACCACATTTATTATATAATGACACACATTATATAGTGCTAAAAACTTAACTTGTGAAATAATGAATAAAAAAATCTCACTAATAATCACAATTATAGTTATCTCCAATATTATACGATACATAGGTATGGCCTCTGGCATCACCTCGTTTGCATCGATCACACGTGTCATATACGCATTTATGACGTGGGGTTTACTCTTCATCTTTCCATATAAGCTATTTAAATATAACGATTTTAGTAAACTCACAAATACTATAATAAAGGCGCTACTGTTATTGGGAATTTATCAAATATTCGTTACAATCTTCAACAACGACCCCATATTAAACACTCTCGGAAATAAATACATCACACTATTTACTATACCCGACTGCGCCATAAGCTTCATAGCTCCGCTATTTGTATATTGTGCAATGACAAATAATATTCTTAATAAGATATTATCATCTGTTAAGAAATTTATCTGCACACTAATACCCCTCGCGCCATTCTATAATTTCTTTATAACCACACCTTTTTTCTTTTTGATTTTTAAAAAATATGTAAATAAAAAAACAGCCTTATTAGTAATACTCTCCCTTATATTATGTCTCTTTACGGCAATAGGAGGAGCACGCACAGCATTTGGCATACTTGCGCTATGCATTACGGCATATTTTATAAACTACACACTCTCGAGCCGCATTTTAAACAAAATATTCTGCATTGCAACCATATTGTTACCCTTTATACTCTTTATACCTATGCTGAACAACGGCGATGAGGAATCTATATTTCAGTATTACAGCCATAACCTAGACACAACAGACGAAGAGTTGACAACCGACACAAGAACCTTCCTCTACAAAGAGATGGCCGAGGACTTGACAAAAACCGACAGCTGGTTAATGGGTAAGGGTGCACACAGTTACTATTATTCAAATACATTCTTTTTAAGCAAAAATGAGAACGCCGACCACTTCTATCGCTTAACATCCGAAGTTACCTTCTTGCACTACCTGCTGCGCGGCGGAATAGTGTATACCACGCTCTACTACTCGCTATTCGTTATTGCTATACTAATGGCTGCCTTCAAAGGAAAAAGTAAATTTATACGATGTGCAGGAGCAATGCTTGCAAGCCTTTACTTATGCAATTTCATCAGCACATATCACATATTCGGTGTGTTCTCATTTACAATGTTTGTATTTATGGGGTGTTGCCTCTCAAAGACTTGGTTAGGCTATAGCAACAAGGATATAAACGAAATGTTTAAAACAAAAAAATAATTAAGTTATGAAAATTGCATTCATAAATGCCGTAAACGACGGGTTTTTCCCCCGTATGTACAAGGACTACTTGGCTGCTATTGAAAAAAGCGGCGACGAATGCGTGCTTTTGAGCCCCAAAAACTTTACAAACAAGCGCCGTCCCCAGCCCAAGCAAATATTTTGGGGAACGTACCTAAACTTTCACATACACCGACGACTATATATGCTCTTTGGTGTGCAAGATATATTCTCTTTCTTTGAAACACTGCATCTTTTGTGGTTACTAAAAAGAGTAAAACCCGATGTTATACACCTGCACGTTGTAAATACCTGGTGCATAAACTTCCCCCTCTTTGTGCGCTATGTAAACAAGCATAAGATACCCGTCGTGTGGACTATGCACGACTGTCGCGCCCTCACAGGGCGTTGCGCACATTTTGAACAAGTAAACTGTTTCGAGTGGGAAACCGGCTGCAAAAAGTGTAAACACCCCAAAGAGTACTGGCCCACCTTGCTCAACAACACACACTTGCAGTGGAAGATAAGAGAAAAACTCTCTAAAAAGCTTAAAAACCTCACTATTATAACACCGTCGCATTGGCTGGAGGAATATGTAAAAAAATCATACTTCAAGCAACACACCATAGAAACTATACACAACGGTATAAACACCACAAACTTCTCTGTGCCCACAACCTTCAGCCACCCCGTTATAGAGGGGAACAAAGGCAAGAAGATTGTTTTGTGTGTTGCCTCTTTTATGGGCAAATACAAGGGCTTGTACGACTTGATAGAGGTGAGCCGCAACCTCCCGGCCGACTATCAATTAGTACTCGTGGGGTATATATCCGAGAGCGACGCCCAATTGGTGCCGCCCAACGTCATATGCCTGCCGCGTACATCATCGGTTGATGAGCTGATATCCCTGTACCAAAATGCAACCGTTTTTGCCAACCTCACACACATTGACAACTTCCCCACGGTGAACATAGAGGCTCTTGCAGCCGGCCTTCCCATAGTAACATACAACACAGGCGGCTCACCCGAGGCTATCGACAAAACCTGCGGCATTGTAGTAGAGAAAGGCAACCGAGAGCAAGCGCTAAAGGCAATAATAGAGGTGTGCGAAAACCGCGACATATATACCAAAGAAAACTGCCAAAAACGCGCAAAAGAGTTCTCCGTGACACAGTACGACAAATATATTGAACTCTATCGCAAACTATTATCAAAATAAATTTGCATTTGCCTCGTTTCGTGCTTAATTTTGCATTAGCAACAAAAGCAACATATTAAAACAGCGATTAACCCCGCATTAAATTTTTATATTTATGGAACGTGAAGAGAGAATTTTGAGATTTATCGATTGCAGAGCCACCGGTGATGAATGTCGCGAGTTGTTGAAGGAGCTACAAGAGGATGGAACTTTGGGCGAAGTGCTATTGAGCGATGCCGCTGCGCTATTTATGTATTCCCGCGAAGAACTTCTCGAATATTTCTCACCCGAAGAAGTTGACGAAATTGAGCAAATGCGCGACGGAGCTTTAAATAAAAACCTCACACCCGAGTACACCAACAACGAGGGTGAAGATTTCTTGCGTGCAGTAGCCGAAAAAGGCGGGAAATACACCACCGATAATAAATAAAGAACAGAGCACACAACATTTGTTGGCACATATCGCAGCAAGCACCTCCCATCCTTGAGCCTTTCCCTGCGGTTATTAGTTGTTTGTGTTGTGTAATTTTTAATTAAACCAACCCATAAAAACTATGAAAAGAGATCTAGGCATCGATATTATGAAATTTTTAGCAGTATTGCTAATCACAAACTCGCATATGGATATATTCTATCCACCCTCGCTTTCAATACTTGGCACAGGAGGAGCTATTGGCGATGCATTTTTCTTCTTCTGTTCGGGCTTCACACTTTTCTTGAAACCTGTAGGCCGTTTCGACACCTTCTACAAAAAAAGAATAAATAGAATATACCCCTCTATCTTCGCTTTAGCTGCAATACGCTGCCTTGTTTTAGGAACAAACATCAGAGTCGAAGAGCTTTTCTTCCACACAGCAGGTGGATGGTTCTTGGACTGCATTATGATATACTACATATTCCTGTGGTTAATTGCAAAAACTATGATAAAGAGACTATCTCTTGCCTTCATACTTACATCGATAATAATCGTCGTGTCCTACATATTCTGGAACAAACCCGACGATTTTAGAATCTATGGAGACAACTATTTTAAATGGATAGCCTTCTTCATCGTTATGCTCTCTGGCGCAATAGCTGGCAAGAGCCAGCACAAAGAGTGTAGCGCTGTAAAATCGGGGGTTATTTTGATAACAAGCACCATAGCTTTTTATGCTATACTTATGTCTACAACCAGAATACCAGCAATATTCAACTTGCAGATACTCTCTATAATCCCTTTGATTTTAATCACATATTACACATACCGTCTCTGTAATTCAAGCTTTGCCATAAGACTCCTCAACTCAAAAGTTTTAAATTGGATTGTGATGTTTGTTGGCGGTCTGTGTTTGGAGGTACTCATAACACAAGGTATTCTCATCAGGCTAAACATAGGGCTCAAATTCCCGTTAAACTACATAGCAACATTCTTGCTCATAATTATTTTCGCATATATCACACGATGCGTTTCAAGGTTGTTTGTTCAAACCTTCCGCGAGAAAGAGTATAACTGGAAAGAGATATTCAAGGCGGTTTAAAACCACACACATCCCCTATTAACACCCCATCAACACCAAAAACCGGTAGTTGGTGGGGTATTTTTTAAAACTTGCACACATATTGCATCGTTTTATCGAAAAACCACATCTATTTACATAATTGTTGAAAAATCGTTGTAAAAAGATGCTTAAGTTTCAAACAAAAAGTAGTAATTTTGCAGTTAATGAATAAAGCCCGTAAAGAGAGCGGGTACAACTAAAAAAATCACTTACCAAAAGAACAAATATAAAGGTATGAACAGCAAGCAACTGATGAACAAAGCCGCAGACAACATAAGAATACTATCTGCAGCAATGGTTGAAAAAGCAAAATCAGGCCACCCTGGTGGAGCTATGGGCGGAGCCGATTTTATTAACGTACTCTATTCTGAGTTTATGGTCTACGACCCCGAAAACCCCTTGTGGGAGGGCCGCGACCGTTTCTTCCTCGACCCCGGTCACATGTCACCCATGCTCTATTCGGTGCTTGCACTCTGCGACAAATATACTATGGACGAGCTAAAAGAGCTACGTCAGTGGGGAAGCGCAACTCCGGGCCACCCCGAGGTTAACTTCTCACGCGGTATAGAGAACACCTCAGGCCCCCTCGGCCAGGGACACACCTACGCGGTGGGAGCTGCTATCGCAGCCAAGTTCCTCGAGGCTCGTTTGGGCAAAGAGGTTATGGGGCAAACAATCTACGCGTTCATATCAGACGGTGGCGTGCAGGAGGAAATTTCACAAGGCGCAGGCCGTGTAGCTGGTCATCTAAAGCTCAACAACCTCATAATGTTCTACGATGCTAACCAAATACAGCTTTCAACTCGCTGCGACCAGGTTATGTTCGAGGACACAGCCAAAAAGTACGAGGCCTGGGGCTGGAAGGTAATTACCATCGACGGTAACGACTGCGACGCTATACGCGCAGCACTCACCGAGGCCAAAGCCGAGCAAGAGCGCCCCACCCTCATCATCGGTAACACCGTTATGGGTAAAGGTGCCCGCCGTGCCGACGGCAGCAGCTACGAGTTTGACTGTGCAACACACGGTGCACCCCTCGGCGGCGACGCCTACATAAACACCATCAAAAACCTTGGTGGTGATGTAGAAAACCCCTTCGTATTCTTCCCCGAGGTAAAAGAGATGTACAACAACCGCCTTGCCGAGCTTCGCAAAATAGTTGCCGAGCGCAAACAAGAGAAAGCAGCTTGGGCAGCAGCCAACCCCGACAAAGCCATCAAGATGGCCGAGTGGTTTGCAGGCACACACCCCGCAATAGACTGGGACGCTATAGAGCAAAAAGCCGACGGCCCCACACGCAACGCTTCGGCAACCGTGCTTGGCATACTTTCACAGAAATATGAGAATATGATAGTTTCGTCGGCCGACCTCTGCAACAGCGACAAAACCGACGGCTTCCTCAAAAACACCCACGCCTTAACCCCCGGCGACTTTAGCGGTGCGTTCTTGCACGCCGGAGTTTCGGAGCTAACTATGGCCTGCCTCTGCATAGGTATGGCACTACACGGCGGTGTTATATCGGCTTGCGGTACATTCTTCGTGTTCAGCGACTACATGAAACCCGCAATACGTATGGCAGCCCTTATGGAGCTACCCGTTAAATTCATCTGGTCACACGACGCCTTCCGCGTAGGCGAGGACGGCCCCACCCACGAGCCCGTGGAGCAAGAGGCACAGGTGCGTCTCATGGAGAAGGTTAAAAACCATCACGGCCGCAACTCTATGCTCGTTTTGCGCCCCGCCGATGTTAACGAGGCTACACAAGCTTGGAAACTCGCAATGGAGAACGACAATACCCCCACAGGTCTCATCTTCTCACGCCAGAACATCACCAACCTCCCCGAAGGTACAAACTACGCCGATACAAGCAAGGGCGCATACATCATCGCCGGCTCCGACGAGGACTACGATGTGATACTCCTTGCATCGGGCTCAGAGGTTTCCACACTTGTCGATGGTGCCAAGCTCCTCAAGGCCGACGGCATAAAAACCCGCATCGTGTCGGTGCCCTCAGAGGGACTCTTCCGCACACAGCCCACACAATACCAGGAGAGCATACTACCCCGCGACGCCAAGATATTCGGCCTCACAGCAGGCCTCCCCGTAAACCTGCAAGGCCTTGTAGGCCCTTACGGCAAGGTATACGGCCTTGACTCGTTCGGTTACTCAGCTCCCTATAAAGTGCTCGACGAGAAACTCGGTTTCACCGCACAAAACGTTTACGAGCAAGTAAAAGCAATGCTATAACTAAAAAAGACAGAAAGATGAACAAAATAATAGGGCTCGCAAGCGACCACGCAGGTTACCCCCTAAAGGAACAAGTAAAAGAGTGGCTCACCGCCATGGGTTATAGCTACAAAGACTACGGCACCCACAGCACAGAAAGCTGCAACTACCCCGAGTTTGGACACGCTCTTGCCACAGCTATCGAAGCAGGCGACCACACTTGCGGCATAGCTATCTGTGGCACCGGTAACGGCATAAATATGTCGCTTAACCACCACAAAGGCATACGCGGTGCTCTCTGCTGGTTACCCGAGATTGCAGCCCTCGCCCGCCAGCACAACGACGCCAACGTGCTCGTTATGCCCGGTCGTTTCATCAGCGAAGATGATGCTAAAAAATGTGTTGAAACCTTCCTTAACACCCCATTTGAAGGTGGCAGACACATCGCAAGAATAGAAGCCATACCGGTAAAATAAGCACATCTTCCAAAAACAAAACACAAAAAAGCCTGCCACATTAGTTGTGTAGGCTTTTTTGTTGCAATTTACAAAGACAAAAGAAGATGATAAAAACCATAAACAGCTATCGCGCCCACTACAAAAAGATAATAACCCTGGGAACACCCATAGTTCTCGGGCAACTTGGCAACGTAATACTAGGATTTATCGACACCATAATGGTGGGGCAATACAGCGGCGAGGCGCTCTCCGCCGCCGGTTTTGTAAACAGCATCTTCAACCTGGGACTTTTCGCGCTACTAGGCTTCAGCTACGGTGCAACACCCATAATAGGAGCCTTCTACGGACGCAAGGAAAACGACAACGTAGGTCGCTCTTTCCGCGACAGCATATGGGCTAACACTCTCTTCGGCACAATAGTCATAACCGTCTACAGCGCATTATATCTCAATTTAGGGAACATAGGCCAGCCACAAGAGTTACTCCCCCTTATGCGCCCATACTTCCTAACCCTGCTCGCATCGCTCCCATTTGTTGTACTATTCAACAGCTTTAAACAATTTACCGACACCGTTGCAGCCACAAAAACCGCAATGTGGGTAATACTTGCCGGCAACATCACAAACATACTGCTTAACTACCTGCTCATCTTCGGCGCTTATGGCCTCCCAGAGCTAGGCCTTTTAGGCGCAGGTACAGCCACCCTCATCTCGCGAATACTTATGGTGGCACTCTTCCTCCAACTCATCGCTAAGCAAGAAAAATTCAGCATCTACAAAAGAGGATTTAAAGCCAAGCATAGCCACCCACACGACATAAAAACACTATTTAAGACAGGTACTCCTCTAGCTGTACAGATGGGGATGGAGACCGCATCCTTCTCCCTCGCCTCCCTGCTTATGGGCTGGTTAGGTGCCACAGAACTTGCAGCCTTCCAAGTAATGTGCATAACAGGCTCACTCTGCTTCCTTGTATATTACGGCATAGCAGCTGCAGCCTGCATACGCATAAGCCACTATCGGGGCCGTGGAGAGTGGCACAAAGTAAACGAAACAGCCAATGCAAGCCTGCACATAATATTCTTAGTCGCAGCAATACTATCGGCAGGCATAGCAGCCTTCAAGTGCGAGCTAGCCTCAATCTTCACCACCGACACCACCATACAAGCGATGTTCACAACCCTGCTGATACCCCTCCTCGCCTACCAAGTGAGCGACGGCATACAGATAAACTACGCCAACGCGTTGCGCGGTATCGCTGTAACCAAGCCTATGAGCATATACGCCTTTATCGCATATATACTGCTAGCCCTCCCCGCAAGCTACCTCTTTGGCTTCACACTAAACCTCGGCTGCATAGGCGTCGCCTACGGCCTCCCAGTCGGGCTCACTATGGCGGCCTTGCTCTACAGCACACGTTTCCACAAAGAAATTAAAAAGTATTTATAAAAGCAGACCCTAGCAGGCAAACAGCACACAAAGAAAAAGCAAGTTACTTTATGTAACTTGCTTTTCAAGATTTTGTAGCGCCTACGGGAATCGAACCCGTGTTCCATGCGTGAGAGGCATGTGTCCTAGCCACTAGACGAAAGCGCCAAATAAAGAACTTATTAAAAATATATTTTTTGTAGCGCCTACGGGAATCGAACCCGTGTTCCATGCGTGAGAGGCATGTGTCCTAGCCACTAGACGAAAGCGCCAAATGCAAAATCAGAGCGGAAGCTGGGGGATTCGAACCCCCGGTACGGTAACCCGTACGGCAGTTTAGCAAACTGCTGGTTTCAGCCACTCACCCAAACTTCCAAGTGAAGCAACCTACACCCTTTGTTTTGCGATGCAAAGGTACGCTTCTTTTCTTTAATACGCAAGCATATTTGCAATTATTTTCGAAACTTTTTCGCAAAAAAGCCTTTTTTGCACCCAAAACAGCACCTCGGAAGGAAAAGCAACTCCCTTATCCCTCTATTATGCTCATTATCTTTATAAATTCTTGTTCAAAATTTGGAGTAAGCACGCCGCATCCAATAGCATCGCGCACCTCCTCTATACCCCAAAAGCGACCACCTGCAAGTTCCTCACTAGGGCGCACCTCACCATTGTAGACCGCGCTATACACATAAACAAGCTCTTTCTCGCGCTCGCTCTCAAAAACATAACGCAACAAGAAACGAGGCTCGGGGACATCTATACCAAGCTCCTCTCGCACCTCACGCACAAGCGCATCGGGCACCTCCTCGCCATAATCTACGTGTCCACCAACTGCCGTATCCCATCTACCAGGCTGTATATCCTTCCACAAAGGGCGTTGCTGCAAATAGAGCTGCCCAGCATCGTTAAAAAGATGCAGGTGCACCACAGGGTGCAGTAACTTGCTCCCACAGTGGCACTCACCACGCGTTGCAGAGCCCACAACAACACCAGCCTCATCTACTACGGGGAAAACCTCGGCATTATTATCGCTTTTCATTTATCCTTATATATATGTATCTGTTATTATCGCTCCTCGTGATATTCTCTTTCAACATTCACGCCCCACACATCGCTTTTGCTAGCACAGCCTTGCATAGCGTCGACAGCCGCAAAGGCTGTGAGCATAGAGTGGTCCATATTATTATAGCGGTGTTGTCCGTTACGGCCTATGCAATAAAGATTTTCTATTTTATCGAGAAACTCACGAACAACCTGAAGTTCCTTGTAACTACCCCAATAAGCCGGATAGGCCTTTTTAACCCTCTCCACATTGGCCGACAAGAGAGAAGCCCCCTTAAGAACACCTATTTTTTCCATCTCGGCAACAGCCATAGATATAAAGTCGGCGTCGTTCATAGACCACAATTCGTCGCCCTCGTTACAGAAATATTCAAGCCCCAGATATATTGTATTCTCATAATCGGCAACCATATAGGGCGACCAATTATTAAAAATCTGTATTCTGCCCACCTTAACCCCTCGCTCTTGAATATAAATCCAAGTATCGGGTATTCTGTCGGCAAACGTGCAAAGTTTCGTACTATTCTTTATATTCAATTTGTCGACCAAGAGCCCCACGGTTATAAAATCGCGATAAGGCAAATTTTCGGCAACGCGCTTAACCGCCTGCGGCACTTCAATACCACGCAACGCCCCGACAAGTTCCTTAAGAGGCATCGACGAGAAAAGCTCGTCACACTCCACTGTGCGCAACTCGCCACCGGCAAGAGAGCACACAACAGAAACCACGCGCTTGCCCTCAACGTTAACCTGCACCACGCGATGCCCTTTATGCAAAAGACCACCACCCTCCACAACTCTGTCGGCCACAATGCCCCACAGCTGCCCCGGGCCATATTTTGGATAGAGAAACTCCCCTATTAAGGAAGTCTCCACACCCTTTTGAGCTATATCGCCGCCACGAGAACGTTTCAGCAAAGCATCTTTGAGCAACGCCCACACCGAGAGCCCTTTAACACGCTGACTCCCCCAGTCGGCACCAAGTTCCGAGGGATGCACACCCCAAACCTTGCGGGTATAATCCTCGAAAAACATAGCATACAGGGGCTTGCCAAAGCGGTTTATATAAAAATCTTCAAGTGTATTTTCAACACGAGGCGACATCTTCGCAGCCACAAAACCTGCAGCAGCCTTTAAAGAACGCCACAACCCCATATCGGCAAGCACAGAAAGGCTCACCGTCAAAGGATAAGGGAAAAACTTACGCAAAAAGTATATGCGCGACACACGGCGGCGGCGCAACATCACGCGGTCGCTCTTCTGGGGGTCGGGAGCATCGGCACAGGCCTGCGCACCCAGCAAAATCTCGTCGAGCGCGGGAGCAGCCTGCAACGGCAACACATCGCACCACCAACTCATCACCCTGTCGCTCTTTGAGAAGAAACGATGCCCGCCAATATCCATACGATTACCACCGCAATTAACCGTGCGAGCTATACCACCCACAACATCGGCCTCTTCCATCAAAACAGGCACAGCACACCCCTGCTTCACCATCTCGTAAGCAGCGGAAAGCCCTGCAGGGCCGGCACCAATGATAACCGCAGTTTTCTTTCTTTCGTGAGCCATAAAATCGTTTAGCGAGTTCAAAAATACTCTTTATTCAAAGAAAAAACAAGAAGGTGCACAAATTTGTGCACCTTCTTCATCACTTATGATTTAAAGAGGTTGTATGTTTTTACATCATACCGCCCATACCACCCATACCGGGAGCACCCATAGGCATCTCGGGCTTGTCCTCTTTCTTCTCCACAATCACACACTCGGTTGTGAGGAACATACCTGCAATAGAGGCAGCGTTCTCAAGAGCCACACGTGTAACCTTAGCAGGGTCTACAACACCCGCAGCAAAAAGGTTCTCGTAAACATCGGCACGAGCGTTGTAACCATAGTCGGCCTTGCCCTCACGCACCTTCTGCACAACAACAGCACCCTCTTTACCAGCGTTTGCCACAATCTGACGGAGAGGCTCCTCTATCGCACGCTTAATAATGGCAATACCTGTTTTCTCGTCAGCGTTTGCAGCCTCAAGATTCTCGAGAGAGTCGATAGAACGTATGTAAGCTACACCACCGCCGGGCACGATACCCTCCTCGATAGCCGCACGTGTTGCGCAAAGAGCATCATCCACACGGTCTTTCTTCTCCTTCATCTCAACCTCCGAAGCAGCACCCACGTAGAGAACAGCCACACCACCGGCCAATTTGGCAAGACGCTCCTGGAGTTTCTCTTTGTCGTAGTCGCTCTTTGTAGTAGAAATCTGCTGTTTAATCTGTGCCACGCGTGCTGCGATAGCATCTTTGTCACCGTTACCATCTACGATAGTTGTGTTATCCTTGCTGATGGTGATGCGGCCACAAGTACCAAGCATCTCAAGTGTAGCCTGCTCGAGCTTAATACCCTTCTCCTCGCTTATAACGATAGCACCTGTAAGCGTTGCAATATCCTCGAGAAGGTCTTTGCGACGGTCGCCAAAACCGGGAGCTTTCACAGCACAAATTTTCAACTGCGAACGCAAACGGTTAACAACAAGTGTTGTAAGAGCCTCACTCTCAACATCCTCGGCAATTATGAGCAAAGGACGACCTGTCTGCACTGCAGCCTCCAAGATGGGAAGCATATCCTTGAGGTTTGTAATCTTTTTGTCATAGATGAGCACATAGGGGCTATCCATATGGCACTCCATCTTCTCGGTGTCGGTTATAAAGTAAGGAGAGAGGTAACCACGGTCAAACTGCATACCCTCAACAACACCAATTGTAGTGTCGCGGCTCTTTGCCTCCTCAATAGTAATTACACCATCTTTTGTAACCTTGCGCATAGCGTCGGCGATAAGCTTACCAATCTCGCTATCGTTGTTGGCAGAGATTGTAGCAACCTGCTCAATCTTGTCATAGTTGTCACCCACAGTCTCGCTCTGCTCCTTGATAGAAGCTACAACCTTGTCTACAGCCTTGTCGATACCTCTTTTAAGATCCATAGGGTTAGCGCCTGCAGTTACGTTGCGCAAGCCCTCTGTGATGATAGCCTGTGCAAGCAAAGTTGCAGTTGTTGTACCGTCACCTGCATCGTCGTTGGTCTTCGACGCAACCGACTTAACAAGCTGTGCACCTGTGTTCATATAAGCATCGGAAAGTTCTATCTCCTTTGCTACCGAAACACCGTCCTTAGTTATGTGGGGAGCACCAAACTTTTTCTCAATGATAACGTTGCGACCTTTGGGGCCCAAGGTTACTTTAACCGCATTTGCAAGCTCGTCGACACCTTTTTTAAGTTGGTCGCGAGCATCCATATTAAAAAGAATCTCTTTTGCCATAATTACTCTTGTTTATTATCCTAAAATAGCCAAAACATCGCTCTGGCGCATAATCAAATATTTCTCGCCCTCGAACTCAAGCTCGGTGCCTGCGTACTTGCCATAGAGAACTTGGTCGCCCACTGCAATAACCATCTCTTCGTCTTTTGTACCGTTGCCTATCGCAACCACTTTACCCTGAAGGGGTTTCTCTTTTGCTGTATCGGGGATAATTATACCACCGATAGTCTTCTCCTCTGCTGCCATGGGCAGTATGAGTACTCTGTCTGCTAAAGGTTTAATGTTCATAACAATATTTTGTTTTAATTTTTAAATGTTTATTTTTAAAATCTATGCCGCACATTGCGACACATTATTTATATAACCAAAAGTGTGCCAAAAATGTTTTTAACAGCTTTGGCTGGCAAAAATAGCAAATATCACATAACGAACACTAAAAAATGCGCCAAAATGGCAGAAAAAAGCAATAAAAAGAGCTATCACATATTTATTGACAAAAAAAGATTACATTTGCAGTAATTAAGCATAGTTAAAAAACAGCATCACAGCTATATGATTAACAAGATTAAAAAAGCCTGGAACACAATTGTCGACCTCGACAACGATAAAAACATAGACAACAACCGCAACCTGTGGGCAATAATAAAACTTTGTAGCAGTTTCGGCAAGTTGCAACAAGCCTCGGCAGCCCTCACCTATCACACCCTCTTTGCCATAGTGCCCGTTATGGCCCTTATGGTTGCCGTAGCAAAGATTTTGGGATACGGCGAAATTTTCAAAGAGCAGGTGCAAGAGTTTTTCCACGGGCAAGACCTAATATCTAACAGCCTGCTCAACTACGCCGACAGCTACCTCAATAACACACAGGTAAGTTTCTGGCTAGGTGCAGGTATAGGCCTTATATTGTTGCTCTACTCTGTATTTTCTATATTCAGAACCATAGACACCACCTTCAACGCTTTGTGGAACATGCCCGGACGCGACTTTGCGAAGCTCCTCGGCATCTTTGCCATAGTATTACTCATACCCTTTGTAGCTATAATTCTGCTTGCAATATGGTGGACCATGTCGTCCTACCTTAAAGGTAGCATCATACACGAGCTAAATGTCTTCCTCTTCTCTGTGGGAACATATTTTGTATGCCTTTTTGGAGCATACAAGCTCATACCCCGCGCCAAGGTAGATATAAAATATGCCACAATTGCAGCCTTGGTGTGTAGCTCGGTTTTTGCCCTTATGCAATACTTTAGCTACCTCATACTATCGATGTTCACCAACTACCGCAACGTCTACGGCGACCTTGCAAGCCTCATAATATTCCTGCTGCTCATATACTTCTCCTGGACAATATGTATGGCCGGCAGCCGATGGAACTATTTATTGCAACGCGCCGACAAGTTGGTACGCGAGAAAAAGTTTGCAGGCATAAGCAGTAACTACCAAAAATTCCTCTGCCTTATGATACTCGACAAGGCCGAACAGCTATGCTCGCTCACCGGCAAAGAGTTTTTCGACATAGAATACATCTCGGGTGTCATAAACAGCGCCTACGACATACCGCCACACATATCAAGCGTCTTCACCACCTCTATGATAAACCGCGGCATTTTTACCGCCGTAGACAACCGCAACACCTACCGCATAGCACCCGAGTACCGTCACCGCACAATAAGCGAGCTCATAACCCTCTTCGACAAAGCCGGAGCAAACTGCGAAGCCATCGAGGAAGCGCAGAACGCCCACGTACACAAGAACGCCCAACTACTGTGGTCTTACATAAACAAAGAGCAAGAGATGGACGAAAAAACCTGGGACATACCACTCGAAAACTTCTTCAACGCACGCATAAACCCCGGCATACAACCCACAAAAGAGGAGTCTCCCATAGGAAGCTTTTTCGACCGCATAACAAACATCTTCAAGTAAGAATAAAAAGTTTTTTGTGTTAAAAATTTGCAAAACCACACAAAAGCACTACCTTTGTCGCAGATTTCAATAACGGGGTGCCTTAATATTACGGGCTGAGATCATACCCAAGAACCTGATCCGGGTAATGCCGGCGTAGGGATGGAGCCAGGTGGCGTGCACACACTTGGCAAGAAGCTGGAAAAACCCCATTTTCCGTTTAACCACGGAGTTTGGAGGTTTTCTTTTTTTTACCCCAAACTCCACTAAATTTTTGAGATTGCAATGAAAAAGAAAACGTTGCTATGCTGCACAATTTTTGCGGCCACGGCTCTGTATGCACAAAAAGACGGAGCCCAAGTAGACAGTTTGCGCGCCGTACACCTGCAAGACCTTGAGGTGCTCTCCATACGCGCAACCGAAACAACCCCTATCGCCTTCACCAACATAGGCAAGGAGGAGATAAAAAAACAAAACACAGGTGTAGATTTCCCATACCTTCTTAACTCCACACCCGGCGCACTAACCACAAGCGACGCAGGAGCAGGCATAGGCTACACATCTTTAAGAGTACGCGGCACCGACGGCACACGCATTAACGTCACAGCCAACGGTATACCCCTCAACGACGCCGAAAGCCACACTGTTTTCTGGGTCAACCTCCCCGACCTCGCATCATCGGTAAAAGATGTGCAGATACAGCGCGGCGCAGGAACATCGACAAACGGCGCAGGAGCCTTCGGCGCAAGCATAAATATGCAAGTGAGCGAGTTTAGCAGCAAGCCCTACGCCGAATTTAGCGGCTCGGGCGGCTCTTTCGGCACCCACAAAGCAACCATCAAGGTCGGTAGCGGCCTCATCGCCGACCGTTGGGCCATAGACGCACGCCTCTCGAGCATAGGCAGCGACGGCTACATCGACCGCGGAGAAACAAACCTAAAGTCGCACTACCTGCAAGGCAGTTATTTTGGCAATAACACAACTGTCAAGCTCATAACCTTCACCGGCCAAGAGGAGACCTACCACGCTTGGAACTACGCCTCAAAGGAGGAGATGGAAAAATATGGCCGACGATACAACAGTTGTGGGTATATGTTCACCGACGAAAACGGCAAGGCACACTATTACGACGACCAGACCGACAACTACAAACAAGAAAATTACCAACTGCTCGTCGACCACAGTTTCTCACCCGCCTGGAACTTAAACGTTGGCCTGCACTACACAAAAGGCGACGGTTACTACCAAGAGTACAAAACAAACCGCAAACTGCAAGAGTATGCCTTGCAGCCATACGAGCTCGATGGGCAGACCGTAAAACGTAGCGACCTTGTGCGCAAAAAAGCTATGAGCAACCACTTTGGAGGCGGAATTTTCTCGCTCAACTACCACAGCGACCGCGTGAGTGCATCGCTAGGCGGTGCCCTTAACCGCTATGTAGGCGACCACTACGGGCAAGTTTTGTGGGCCAAAAACTATATAGGCACACTCACCCCCAGCCACGAATATTACCGCAACCAGGGGCGCAAAACCGACGGCAACATATACCTCAAAGGCGATATAAAGCTAACAAAAAGCCTCAACGCCTATGCCGATGTTCAGTACCGCCACATATCATACACCATCGATGGGTGCAACGATAAGTGGAACGATGCCACAAACGCCCTACAACAGCTTGCCATAAACGAAATTTTCAATTTCCTCAACCCCAAAGCAGGCCTCTCGTGGCAAATAAACCGCAACAGTCGCCTCTTCGGCTCGGTGAGCGTAGCCCACAAAGAGCCCACCCGCAACAACTACACCGACGGCAAGCTGCACGAGCACCCCAAAGCCGAGCGTCTGCTCGACTACGAAGTGGGCTACACATACTGCAACGAGGGCTTCCACATAGGCGCAAACATCTATTTTATGGACTACAAAAACCAGCTCCTCCTCACCGGAGAGCTTAACGAGATAGGCGAGATGCTTGCAGCAAACACCCCCCAAAGCTACCGCACCGGCATAGAGATTATGGCAGGCGCAAAGCTCCCCTTGGGCTTTCAGTGGGAGGCCAATGCAACCTTCAGCCGCAACCGTGTGAAGAACTTCACCGAAACACTCTACGAAGACGAGTGGGTGGGCGGCGAGCGTTGGACAATAAACCACGGCGACACCCCCATAGCCTTCTCGCCCGATATTGTAGCAAACAACATCTTAAAATACAGCCACAAAGGCTTCGAGGCCTCGCTTCACTCACAATATGTGAGCAAGCAATATATGAGCAACTCTAAACAGAGCGACCACATACTCGACGCCTATTTTGTGAGCAACCTGCACCTTGCATACAGCTTCGACGCACCCCACACAAAAGGCATAACCGTAGGAGCAACCATCTACAACCTCTTCGACCACGAGTACGAAAACAACGGCTACGCAGGTAGCGGCTTCAGCAAGGAGGGCGAGAAGAAAGTGCGTTACAACTATGCTGGTTACGCCGCACAAGCAGGCATAAACGCCCTTGGGCACATAACCATCGCATTGTAAAAAATTATGGAACAAATTATCGAAATAACAGGAACTCTCGTGGGCCTCATTTATCTCTGGCTCGAGTATCGCGCAAGCATCTATCTGTGGATAGCAAGCATAGTTATGCCCGCAATTTATCTATACATTTATTACAACGCCGGGCTTTATGCCGACTTTGGCATAAACATCTACTACCTGCTTATAGCCCTCTATGGGTGGCTTGCGTGGCGCTACGGGTTTCACCTTTTCGGTAACAACAAAAAACAAGAGGAGCTTGCAATAACCCACACCCCTAAAAAGGTGTGGGCAAAGCTCCTTTTCACCTATCTGGCAACACAAATAATTATATACACAACCCTCGTTCTCTACACCGACAGCACCGTCCCTTTATGGGACTCCTTCACCACCTCCTTGAGCGTGGTAGGTATGTGGATGCTTGCCCGGAAATATGTAGAACAGTGGTGGGTGTGGATGGTGGTAGACATCACAAGTGCAGGGCTATACATACACAAAGAGCTCTATTTTACATCCACGCTTTATGCACTTTACGCAATAATTTCTATCTTTGGATATTATAAATGGAAAAAGATGGTGCAAAACACCTATAAAACACTATAAATATGAATAGCGAAGTATTTGATGCAGTGATAGTTGCAAACGGCGAGTACCCACAAACCGAAGAAGCTTTAAAAATTTTAAACACACCGCTATTCGCCGCCTGCTGCGATGGTGGAGCTGACGAATTTATAGCACATGGTGGCACACCCGACATAATTATTGGAGACGGAGACTCCCTGAGCGAAGAAAACCGCGCAAAGTACTCACACTTGCTCCACCGCATAACAGAGCAAGAGAGCAACGACCTCACAAAAACCGTCAGCTACCTGCTAGAGAAGGGCATGAAAAGAATCGCAATCTTTGGAGCTACAGGCAAACGCGAAGACCACACCTTAGGCAATATAAGCCTGCTTATGGAGTATGCTAGTAAAGGAGCCGAAGTTCGCTGCTACACAAACCACGGCATCTTCATCCCCTGCAAAGGAACCTGCACCTTCCCTTCGCAAAAAGGGCAACAAATTTCCATCATAAACTTCACGGCAAGCGGGTTTAAAAGCACAGGGCTTCTCTATCCCATATACGACTTTACTAATTGGTGGCAAGGCACACTGAACGAGTGCACAAGCGACAGTTTCACCATCGAAGCCGAGGGTGAGTATCTGCTCTTTATAAACTACATCAAGAAAGAAGCTCAAAAGGAGAAGTAAACTCCACTTGCTCCCCGCTCACAGGGTGCAAAAAAGAGATATACTCGGCGTGGAGCATAAGACGTTCGGCGGCATCGCCACCATAAAGTGTGTCGCCCACAATAGAGAGCCCAAGCCCCGAAGCGTGAGCACAATGCACGCGCAATTGATGTGTACGCCCCGTAACGGGCACAAGAGAAACAAGAGAGCACATCTTCCCCTTAAAACAGATATTTTCAACAGCCTTGTAAAGAGTCTTTGCAGCCTTGCCCTGCTGAAAATCCACCTTTTGAGCCGGGCGGTTATCATAATCGGGCAACAAGGGTAACTCCACAACACCCTCACTGCTCTGCAACACACCCGAGAGCAACGCCTTGTAACGCTTGCCCACCCTGCGTTCGGCAAATTGAGCCTGCAAACACTTAAAAACCTCCACAGACTTTGCAGCAACCAACAACCCCGATGTTGCCATATCCAAACGATGCGCAACAAAAACCTCGTTACTCTTGAGGGTCGACCGCAAATAATCCTGCACGCTCACACCGCCCACAACACCGGGTACCGAAAGCACCCCCGAGGGCTTGTCCACAACCACAATATCGTCGTCTTGGTATATTATCTTTGTTCCGAGAACATCATCGCCACCTTTTTCCAGCGCCGAAGCCTCAACAGCCAGACCCTGCAACATATATGTAAGCAGAGGGTAACACTTGCTCATACAAGCTCCATAAAAGCTACCATCGCGACGCACCTCACCCTGCGGCGATGCACCCACCCAAAACTCGGCCATAGCAAGCGGTTGCAAAGCGTTCTTATAGGCATACTGCAACATCTTTGGTGCAGCACACTCCCCCGTTCCGGCAGGAGGCAGGCAACCACGCTGTTCCGAAAAAATTTCAAGTACCGTTTTTTCACAGCCCCTCGCATCGAGCACCTTAAACTGCGTAAAAAGCCACTTTTGCAACGCCGCCGAGCGGCTCTTTCTCTCGGCCGAAAGGCTCAACAGCCCCTCTTCCAGAGAACGTAACGCGGCTCTTTTTTCCTCCACATTGGTATTCAAGCGGGCAACAAGCCTTTTGAGTTCAGCCTTTTCAAACTGGCTCTCCCTCACAAGCAAAGCCACCTCTTCGGGCAACAAAACCGCAGAGTTTCTTTTTTCGGCACGGCGAGCCTTGTTTGCTGCATACTCGGCACGGCGGGCTGCTAGTTCAAGGGCTGCACCCTCCTCGGCCTCGGCAAGAGATTTTAGCGCCGCAGCATACTCCGGGCTCTGCTTTATGCGTTTTATTTCAATATTTATATCGGAAATCTTCTTCTCCTCACACTTAAAGTAACCGTCGGGAGCTAGAAAGTCGAAAACTGGAGGCACAAAACCCTCCTGTCTGTTACAACCTGCCAACAACCCCGAGAAACCTGCAAGGTAACCCAAACGACCCGCCTTATCACACACCACAAGCACCCCCAGCATCTTGCCTTTTGCAACATCGGCAGCCCACAGAGGGTTACCGCTAAGGCGCTCACGCACCTCGCGCGCCGCAATCTCGCACAACTTGTGCGGGCGGTAGAAAAAAGGGTTATTAAAAAGTTTAGGTAGTTCTACCTGCGAAACATCGGTCTTAAATGTGTGAAACATCAATAACGGTGTTTTACGTCCTTTTCTGCATCGAAACCGGTTGAAAACTCATTATCCTCAATGGTAACATTCACAACCCTGTCTAGAAGAAAACGGTTGCGATTCCAGTGAAAGGGTTCAAAATCTTCGTTCTGAATAATTTTATTACCACGGAACACAAGACCGTCGAGCGACTTTGCATAAACAACGGGAGCATCGAAGGTTTCGAAGATATTATCCTCTATAACCACGCCCGTGCCGTTTCCTCCGTGGAAATATTTTGTCTGCCCTTGCAAGTTGGGTATTTCGGGGTAGATAGAAATTATACCGTCGGTAAATTGGAACATATTTGTAAGAGCATTCACAAAACGGTTTTTGCGTATGAGCACATTGCGGCAAGCACCCGTCTCAAACCAACCGTTGCAGTCGCCACAAAGGAGGATAGCCGTGCCCGATGTGTGGTCGAAGAAGTTACCCTCGGCAAGCACATCCTTCGGGGTGCTGAAGAGCGCACCGCGCGCACGGTTGTTGCGTATCACGTTGTCAGCGAAGATAACCTCGGGTGTCCACTCAAGATTTTCCACACCATACTTCCCGTTTGCCACATCGGCGGGCAACTGCTCTTTAAATGTTATTTTAAACTCTTTTGCGCCTTTTATTGTGGGTTTGTCGTAGGGCTCAATCTTCTCCACAACGTTGCCTGCAACAAGCTCCATAACATCGGAACGAACAAATTGCACGCTATCGCCTGCACCACCCCAGTAAAAGCCATAGGCTTGCGAGTGCATATAACGACCCACGAGAGTATAATCATCTACTCTCTGCACAACGCGCAGATAGGTGCCGTGTACGTTTATAGCGTCATCCATCATACCATCGTAAGTGCCCTTCTCGGAGCGTATCAAGCCCTTACAGCCCGAAAAGTGTGTAGCGTCGGCCTGTGTGCTAAAATAACGCCCCACCCCCTTGCGAGGTATCACCTGGAAACGAGAAAGATTTATATTCTCACAAACTTGTGCCAAAAGGCCCATACCCTCGGCATAATAAACGTTAACCTTCTCTATAGTGGTGTTCTTGCATTGCGAAAGGAAGATACCGGGCGCGGGGCGCTGATAAGAACGCATAGCCACTACAGTCCCTGGAGCAAGACGAGCATCGCGCCACGGAGCACGTATCACACGGGGAGAAATCTCCTCCACGTTGCGTGTTCCCACGCCTATATCACTTGTGCGGTAAACGACACGCCCTGTTTCGCCTTCAAAAGCGATACCCCACGAGGGCACAATCTCCCAATTACTTCCATAGACAACAAGTTGCCCATTCACAATTTTATAGTTTACATAAGGAGCTATGCGGTATGTTATGTAACCCTCCTCGCTATTGTTTTCAATAATTTCCACTTGAGTAATTTGCGGCACACGGGTGTCCACAAGCACATTCTCGAGCGTGCAGTTTTCGCAACCCACCATAGCAATGGGGAGCATGCGGCCGTTCATAAGAAACTCTGTAGCGCCGTCTGCCAAAATGTCACCACAGCCCTGTATTTTAAGGTTTTTCACACCCTCGAGCGCAACAGCCACCAACTTGGGATTGTCCTGGTCGTGGTTTGATACGTAATACTCTTTAACGTTTGCACTATCGGGGTAAAAATTATACGCACCAGCCTCAAACACCAACACAGCAGGCTTGCCACCGCGTTCCTCCTTTATTTTATCTATGGCAAGAGCGACCTCTTTTGTCATATCCTCACCCGTGTTAGGCACAGCCCCAAAATCGCGAGCATAATATATTTTCCCCCTGCAGGGAGTACAAGCTGTGAGCAACAAAGCTGCAAAAACAGCTAACAAGAGTATCTTTTTCATAATCTTTTATATGTTTTTCGGGATTCAAGTATTATTTCTGCGAAGATAAACAAAAAAGATTAACCACAGCGCCACAATAGTACAAAAACTTTGGCACGTTTTTTGCAACAATAACATCAGCAGAGTGTTTTTCTGCACAAATTAAAAGAGTTATTGTTTCGATATTCATAATTATATTTATATCTTTGTAATTGCATTTGCAGCGCCGCAGCAACACAAGCGGCACTTGAATTAAGAAAAAAATAATATCACATATGGGATTTAACGAATTTATAAGCAAACTTTTCGGCAACAAAGCAAGCCGCGACAGACGAGAGATAACCCCCTGGGTAGAAAAGATAAAGGCAGCATACCCTGCCATAAGCGCACTTAGCAACGACGAGCTACGCGCAAAAACCACAGAGCTAAAGAATAAAATTCAAAGCACAGTAACCGACGAGCGCAAAAAGATTGCAGAGCTCAAGGCAAGTATAGAAAATACAGAGCTCGAGAAACGCGAGAGCATCTTCAACCAAATAGACAAACTCGAAAAAGAGGTACTCGAGAAGCTCGACAAAGCGCTCGACGAGGCCCTGCCCGAGGCTTTTGCCATAGTAAAAGATACAGCCCGCCGCTTTACCGAGAACAAAGAGATAGAGGTTACAGCCACAGAGTTCGACCGCGAGCTCGCCGCAAAATACGATTTTGTGAGCATCGACGGCGATAAAGCCATATACCAAAACCGCTGGAAAGCTGGTGGCAACGAAACCGTGTGGAACATGATACACTACGACGTACAGCTCTTTGGTGGAGTTGTTCTGCACAAAGGCCGCATAGCCGAGATGGCAACAGGTGAGGGTAAAACCCTCGTGGCAACCCTCCCCGTCTTCCTCAACGCGCTCACAGGTAACGGTGTGCACGTGGTAACCGTCAACGACTACCTCGCAAAGCGCGACTCCGAGTGGATGGGTCCCCTCTATATGTTCCACGGCCTGCGTGTCGACTGTATAGACAAACACGAGCCCAACTCCGACGCACGCCGCAACGCCTACCTTGCCGACATCACCTTCGGTACAAATAACGAGTTTGGTTTCGACTATCTACGCGACAATATGGCCACACAACCGGCCGACCTCGTGCAGCGTATGCACAACTACGCCATAGTCGATGAGGTAGACTCCGTGCTCATCGACGACGCCCGTACCCCGCTCATTATATCGGGCCCCGTACCCCGCAACGAAGACCAAATGTTCGAAGAGTACCGCCCCTTGGTAGAGCGTCTCGTCGACGCACAGAAAAAGCTTGCAACCCAGCTCCTTGCCGAGGCACGCAAGCTCATATACTCAAGTAACAAAGACGAGGTTACACAAGGCTACCTCTCACTCTTCCGCACACACAAGGCGTTGCCCAAGAACAAGCCACTCATAAAGCTACTCAGCGAGCCGGGCGTTAAAACAGGCCTCCTCAAGACCGAAGAGTACTACATAGAGCAGAACAACAAACGTATGCCCGAGGCCACCGAGCCGCTCTACTTTGTTATAGACGAGAAGCACAACAGCGTGGAACTCACCGACAAAGGTATAGAACTCATAACCGGCAACTCAAAAGACCAAACCCTCTTTGTGCTCCCCGACATAGCCACAGAGTTGTCGGCGCTAGAGAACGACAACACCCTCACCGGCGAGGAGAAAGCAACAAAGAAAGACGAGCTCCTCACCAACTATGCTGTAAAATCGGAGCGCATACACACCATAAACCAGCTCCTCAAGGCATACACCATGTTCGACCGCGATGTCGAGTATGTTGTAACCGAGGACGGGCAAGTTAAAATCGTCGACGAGCAAACAGGCCGCATCATGGAAGGCCGCCGCTACTCCGACGGCTTGCACCAAGCCATCGAGGCTAAAGAGCGCGTGAAGGTAGAGGCCGCTTCGCAAACCTTTGCCACCATCACACTGCAAAACTACTTCCGCATGTACCACAAACTCTCGGGTATGACCGGTACCGCCGAAACAGAGGCTGGAGAGTTTTGGGATATATACAAGCTCGACGTGGTTGTGATACCCACAAACCGCCCCATCGCTCGCAAAGACATGAACGACCGTGTCTACAAGACCAAGCGCGAGAAATACAAAGCCGTTATCGAGGAAATAGAAAGCCTTGTAAAACAAGGACGCCCCGTGTTGGTAGGTACCACATCGGTAGAAATTTCGGAGATGTTGAGCCGCATGCTCACAATGCGTGGCATAGCACACAACGTGCTCAACGCCAAGTTGCACCAGAAAGAGGCCGACATTGTAGCAAAAGCCGGTCTTTCGGGCACAGTAACCATCGCCACCAATATGGCCGGCCGTGGTACCGATATTAAACTAAGCCAGGAGGTACGCGACGCAGGCGGTCTTGCCATCATCGGTACCGAGCGCCACGAATCTCGTCGTGTCGACCGCCAGCTACGCGGACGTTCAGGCCGTCAGGGCGACCCGGGCTCTTCGGTATTCTTCGTGTCGCTCGAGGACAACCTTATGCGCCTCTTCGGTTCCGAGAGAATAGCCAAGTTGCTCGACAACAAATTTATGGGCTTCAAAGACGGCGATATGATAGAGCATCCTATGATATCGAGCTCCATAGAACGTGCACAGAAAAAAGTTGAGGAGAACAACTTCGGTATGCGTAAACGCCTTCTCGAGTATGACGATGTGATGAACAAGCAACGTACCGTAATATACACCAAACGCCGCCACGCACTCATCGGCGAGCGCATAGGTATGGACATTGTGAACATCATATGGGACCGTTGCTACAATATTGTAGAAAACTGTTACTACGAGGACGCCAAGATGGAGTTCTTGCGCGTGCTTGCCACAGAGCTCCCCATTGCCAACGAGGACGACTACAGAAAGCTCGACACCAACGAACTTGCCGAAAAATGCTTCGAGGCCGTTATGGAAAACTTCAAACAGAAGACCGAGCGTATGGCCCAGGTAGCTTTCCCCTACATAGAGTACATTTACAAGAACAACGAAGCTATGCGCGACAAGCACATATACGTGCCCATAACCGACGGCCGACACATATACCAGATACCCGTGCCGCTTGCCGCAGCATACGAGAGCAAAGGAAAAGAGGTGATTAAGTGCTTTGAAAAAGCCATACTCCTCCACACCATCGACAACTCTTGGAAAGAGAACTTACGCGACCTCGACGAGCTTAAGCACTCGGTACAGAACGCAAGCTACGAGCAAAAAGACCCGCTTTTGATATTCAAGCTCGAGTCGGTAACCCTCTTCGACAAGATGGTCAACAAAATTAACGACCAGACAGCATCCATCCTCCTACGCGGGCAGATACCCGTACAAGAGCGTCAGGATGTACATGTGGCCCCCGACCCCAAACGCAGCAAGCAAAAACCCAAATACAACGAAACAAAAGTCGACCTCAACGACGCGCACCAGCAAGCCGCAGCTCAGCACGACACCCGCGCAGAGCACCGCGAGCCTGTGAGAGCCGAAAAAACAGTAGGTCGCAACGACCCCTGCCCCTGCGGAAGCGGTAAGAAATTCAAACACTGCCACGGTAAAAACATTTAAAAAGCCACGCATATGCCATTAAGCACACAAACACAAGAGAGCCTCAAGAACGCCATAAAAGAGATGGCGCGCAGCTTCATCACAGCCGAGGAGACAAGCGTAACCGATTTTCACCTCTATGTAAACGGCGAAACAGGCACACTCACCATCTACAACGATGACGACAAGCCCCTCGCGCGCGTACATATTAAAGAGTGGGAACGCACGCACGACGAAAAAGAGTATGAGAAAGAGCTTCGCCACGAGCTAGGCAAAATGCAAGAAGATGGCATATTCGATAGCTTAAACATAGCAAAACCCTACTCCTTCGTGCTTGTCGACGAGGAAAAAGAGGCTATCGTAGACCTGCTCTACATAGACGACGACACCGTAATCTTGAACGAAGACCTCTTAAAAGGCTTCGACGAGGAGATGAACGAATTTCTCAAACACCTGCTCGAGGATTGATTTTGGAAAAATAATCGATAAAAAGGCGCATAACAAAAAAGTGTTATGCGCTTTTTTTACGCTTAAATGCTAAAAAAACTAAAATCACCAAAGAAGAAAAATAAAGTTAGAAAACTTTTTTGCGGAAAAAAGTTTTCTGTGTAATTTTGCAACGTAAAAGAAATTCGGTAGAAAAGATGAAAAACAGCAAAGAAGAAAACAACCGTAGCGAAGCAAAACAAAAGATAGTGGAGGCAACGCTCGAGCTATTCTTCAAGCACGGTATAAAAGATGTAAAGATGGACGACATCGCATCGCACATATCAGTGTCCAAGCGCACCATCTACGAACTCTTCACCGACAAAGAGATACTCGTGGCCGAGGCACTCAAGCATCACCAACAAATAATGCACGCCAAAGCACGCGAAATTATAAAAGGCTCAACCGACATATTCGACGTTATTTTAAGTCTTTACAACCTATACTTCGACAACCTTAAAAACATAAACAAAAAATTCTTTACCGACCTCGACCGCTACCCCGACGTGCGCAACAGGAACAAAGAAAGAGACAAGAGAAACGAAAAAAAATTCATCGCTTGGATGGAAGAAGGTCGCCGTCAAGGCCTCTTTCGCGAAGATGCCGACTTTAAAATCCTCGCCTTTATCCTAAAACGCGACCTCGAGCTCATTATGACCATAAACAAGCAAACACCCGATAACGAGCTCAGCAACTACACCCCCGACCAGCTAGGCCGCCTGCTCATCCTCTTCTACCTGCGAGGTATAGCCACAGCCAAGGGGCGTGAAAAGATAGAAGAATTTATAAAAAGTAATAAATAACAATTATATAATTATGAAGTTGAAAACGCTATTAACAACAGCTGTTGCCTTACTTGCAGCTTTGTCACCAGCAAAAGCACAAGAGACAACCCCCACAATGCACCTCACTCTCGACAAAGCCATAGAGCTTGCCTTGAGCGAAAACCCCACAATCAAAGTTGCCGACAAAGAGATTGAACTCAAGAAAGTGGCACAAAACGAAGCGTGGATGAATCTTCTGCCCACAGCATCGCTCACCGGTAGCATGAGCTACACCATTAAAGCTGCCGAGATGAACTTTGGTGGTCAGCCAATAAAACTAGGTAAAGACGATGCAAGCACCTGGAACGGAACTTTGCAAGTATCGCTCCCCATCTTTGCACCCGCAATATACAAAACAATGAGCCTCACAAAAGCCGATGTGGAGCTTGCAGCCGAGAAAAGCCGCGGTTCAAAAATCGATATGGTGAACCAAGTAACCAAAGCTTTCTACCAACTACTGCTTGCACAAGACTCCTACGACGTGCTCCTGCAAAACTACAAACTCGCCGAGGAGAACTTCAATATTGTGAACGCAAAATTCCAACAAGGTAGCGTTAGCGAGTACGACAAGATAAGTGCCGAAGTGCAAAAAAACAACGCCTGGCCCTCTGTTGTAAGCGGTGAGAACGCTGTAGAGATAGCCCAGCTTCAACTAAAAGTGCTTATGGGCATCACAGCCGATGTAAACATCGTAATCGACGACAACCTCAAGAACTACGAGGCAGCAATGAACAAGGATGCCAGCACACAAAGCATCACCCTCGAAGACAACTCCACACTCAAAGCCATAGACCTACAGGCAGCACTTCTCAAGAAACAGCGCAGCCTGTTGAAAACCAACTTTATGCCCACCTTGGCATTAAGCGGAAGCCTGCAATACCAGTCGCAATACAACGAAGACTGGAAAGTGCTCGACTATAAATGGACCAATAGCTCATCCATCGCGCTCTCCCTCACAATTCCCCTGTTCCAGGCAAGCAACTTCACCAAGATGAAGAGCAACAAAATACAGCAGTGGCAACTTGCCGAAACACGTGCCAACACAGAGCGCATGCTAGGTATGCAGGCACAAAGCTACCTGAACAATATGACAAAGAGTGCCGAACAACTCGAAAGCAACAAAACAGCCGTGGAGCTTGCAAAGAAAGGCCTCGACATAAGCCAGAAACGCTACGAAGTGGGCCGTGGTACCATACTCGAACTCACAAACTCACAAGTATCGCTCACAAACGTGCAGCTCACATACAACAACACTATATACGATTATCTGATAGCAAAATCAGAGCTTAACACAATAATGGGAAAAAATAAATAAAAACATATAGACGATTATGAAAAGAAATCTGACACTCATCGCATTTGCCACCACAGCACTCTTGTGCTCTTGCGGCAGTTCCGAGAAACAAGAAACCACACAACAATTGCAAGACGAGAAGCACAAAGTAAAAATTGCACAAGTAACATCGCAAGATGTAGCACAGCTCGAAGAATTCACAACCATAGTAGAAGCCGAGGTGAAGAACAACATCATCCCCAATTCGGCACTGCGCATAAAAAAGATTCTTGTAGAAGTTGGTGACAACGTGAGCAAGGGTCAAAAACTTGTAGAGCTCGACGCGAGCAGCCTCGACCAGCTCAAACTGCAGGTTGAAAACCAAGAGATAGACTTTAAGCGCATCGAAGAACTATACAAAGTTGGCGGAGTATCAACAGCCGAGTATGACAATGCAAAAACACAACTCGAGATAAACAAAAAAGCACTCGCCAACAAGCTCGAAAACACCGTGCTCACAAGCCCCATCAACGGTGTGGTATCGGCACGTAACTACGACAACGGCGATATGTACGGTGCACAGCCCATCCTTGTTGTGGAGCAAATATCACCTGTCAAAATGAAGATAAACGTGAGCGAGAGCCGCTACGCCCAAACCAACAAAAGCCTTCCTGTAACAGCCACCTTCGACACATACGGCAGCCAGGAGTTCCAGGGCAACATCGACATTGTGTACCCCACAATAAACTCCGCTACACACACCTTCCCCGTGGAAATTAAAATAGCCAACAAAGACCGCAAGGTGCGCCCCGGTATGTTTGGACACGTAACCGTGAACTTTGGAACAAAGAACCACATCGTTGTCCCCGACCAAGCAGTTGTGAAACAAGCCGGTGCAGGCGACTACTATGTCTATACATATGCCGACGGTAAGGTAACATATAACAAAATAGAAGTTGGTCGTCGCTTGGGCGACAAGTACGAGCTCATCTCGGGTATCTCCCCCGACAGCTACGTTGTAATTGCAGGACACGCAGGCCTCAACAACGGCAGAGAGGTTGAAGTAATTGAATAATAAACCCATAAAGAACAAATAAATAGAGTACAATATGAGTGTATATGAAAACGCGGTGAAAAAGCCCATTATGACATCGCTATGCTTCATAGCCATAGCCCTGTTCGGCCTTTACTCACTATCGAAACTCCCCATCGACCTTTATCCCGATATCGAGACAAACACCCTTATGGTATTCACATACTACACCGGTGCAAGTGCCTCGGATATCGAGAACAACGTCACACGCCCATTGGAGAACACACTAAACTCCGTGGAACACCTAAAACACATAAAATCGAGCTCACGCGAAAACGTGTCGGTAATAACTTTGGAATTTGAGTACGGATACGACATCGATGCCCTCACCAACGACGTGCGCGACAAACTCGATATGGTATCGTCCTCACTCCCCGATGAGGCCAACACCCCCATCATCTTCAAATTCTCTACCGACATGATTCCCATCGTTGTAATGTCGGTGAAGGCCGAAGAGAGCCAAAGCGCACTCTACAAGATACTCGACGACAACGTGGCCAACCCCCTTGCCCGTGTCGACGGAGTAGGCTCTGTCTCTATTGCCGGAGCACCCGAGCGCGAGATAAACATCTATATGGACCCCGTCAAGATGGAGGCATACAACATCCCCATCGAGACCGTCAGCTCCATAATCTCGGCCGAAAACCGCAACATCCCCGGCGGTAATATGGACATCGGTAACAACACCTACACACTGCGTGTCGAGGGTGAGTTCAAAGAGCCCAAGCAGATGCTCGACCTCGTTGTGGGCAGCCACAACGGTGCCAACGTCTACCTCAAAGACATCGCCCGCATCGTAGACAACGTGCAGGAGCGCTCACAGCGCACCTTTATCGAAGGCCAGCAGGGAGCAATGATTATTGTTCAGAAGCAGAGCGGTGGTAACTCCGTAGCCATCTCAAAAGCAATAAAGGAGGAACTTCCCAAGCTGCAAAAGCGCCTTCCCTCGCATGTGGAGCTTGAGATTATGATCGACACATCGGCCAACATTCTCAACACCGTAAACACCCTGTCCGACACAATACGCGATGCTATAATTTTTG
>JAZKYU010000013.1:0-26503 GCA_045612305.1 Bacteroidaceae bacterium | reverse complement strand
AGGAGGATGGTACGTAGAAAATAATATACCATATTACCAGATTTATGATAATTATGGCAACTGCATAAGCAAGAAAAGGATAGAAACTTATGGCCGTAGATACTACTTCTTAGACCCGGGAGAGTCTGGTATAAGATACTTTGAAGATAGTTATGTTTCGGGCTACAATAATAATAGCAATAGCTATAATAACAGCAACAATAGAAGTTCTAGCAATAATTCATACAACAGAAGCAACAATCATAGGCGTCAATGCCACGCGTGCCACGGAAGCGGAAGGCTGGAAAAGAGCGTTCCCAATGTTAGCGGTTACGGAATAAGCACTAAAAAATATTATTGCAACGAATGTGGAGAAACCTCAATGAGCCAGCACATACACATCAATTGCACATATTGCCGCTAAAAAACAGCAGATTATAACACAAAACAGCCGATAGTTTTTTAAAAGCTATCGGCTGTTTTAGTTATCTACAAAAATTACTTTTTGAGCAACTGCACCATCTTCTCGGCTGCGTGTCGCGAAGCACCGGGCTCGCCCAAAATATCTATCATACGGTCGTAACCGTCGAGCATCGCCATGCGTTCAGGCGACGAGGCCGGCAAAATCTTGCCAAGCTCCGCAACGATGTTTTCAACCTTCATATCGGCTGCAACAAGCTCGCGCACCACCTCACGGTCGGCAATAAGGTTTACAAGAGAGATAAACTTTACCTTCAAGAAGAGTGGCATAAGTTTCGATATAAGCCAAGGCACAGGGGTGCTGTAACAAACAACCTGTGGCACACGGAAAAGAGCCGTCTCCAGAGTTGCCGTGCCCGATGTAACAAGCGCTGCGTGAGAGTGAGCAAGCAAGCGATAGGTCTCGCCAAAGATAATCTTTGCACCCGCAACAAGATAGGGGGCATAGAGCTCTTTATCTATACCCGGTGCACCCGCTATAACCGGCTGATAACCGGGGAAACGCTCCATTGCGGCAAGCATCATAGGAAGATTGTCGGCTATCTCGTGTTTGCGGCTGCCTGCGAGCAAGGCCACAATGGGTTTTTCGCCAAGATTAAATTCGGCACGAAAAGCAGCCTCATTGCGAGGATTCTCTTTCACATAGGCGTCTACAGCGTCCACACAAGGGTTTCCTATGTAGTTTATGGGGTAGTTGTGTTTTTTAAAGTAATCGACCTCGAAGGGGAGTATTGAGAACGTTTCGTCGATATCACGTTTTATGTTTTTTATTCTTCCCTCACGCGACGCCCACACCTTGGGAGCTATGTAGTAATAGACGGGGATTTTGGTTGTGGCGTGTATGTCGCGGGCAATGGATAGGTTGAAGCCCGGGTAGTCGACAAGGATAAGTACATCGGGTGCCCACGCTTTTATATCGGCTTTGCACATAGCCATATTGGCAAATATTGTGCGCAGATTTAACAGCACAGACAAGAAACCCATAAAAGCACAGTCGCGATAGTGTTTCACACAAGTACCGCCTACCTGCGACATAAGGTCGCCACCAAAAAAGCGAAACTCTGCATTGCTGTCGCGCTCTTTGAGAGCCTTCATCAGGTTCGAAGCGTGCAGGTCGCCCGAAGCCTCACCAACTATAAGATAATATTTCATTATTGCAGAAGTTTTTTGTTTAAAAACCCCAGGTTTGCATCTCGTCGAGCAGGGTATAATCGGTAAAATCTATCTTTGTGGGGGTTATGGTCACATAGTTGTTGTTGAGAGCCACACGGTCGGCAGCCTCATAAGTATCGTTCACGGCAAACTCACCCGTGAGCCACCACCACTGCCCGCCACGCGGGTGTGTGTGAGCTTCCCACTCGTTTACCCACTCTCCCACAGCCTGGCGACACACCTTAACACCTGCATAGGAGGGGCTGTCGGGGAAGTTTACATTAAGACAGCTACCCGTGGGGAGGCCGCGCTTAAGCACCTCGGCTACAACCTTGCGTATGTAGGGATATGTGGGAGAAAAATCGGCATCATCGTCGTGAGAACAAAGCGAAAAGGCCACGGAAGGGATATTCTTCATACAACCCTCAATAACCACGCCCATAGTGCCCGAATAGTGAGCATTCACAGCCGAGTTATCGCCGTGGTTTATACCTCCCACAATTAAATCGGGGCGGCGAGAAAGAACGCTGTGGCAAGCAAGCTTTACACAATCGCTAGGCGTACCCGTGCAAGCATAAACCTGCAAACCAGGCTCGGCTGCCACCTCCCACACTTTTATGGGCACCTCACTAGTTATAGCGCAACCCTTGCCCGAACGACCTGTGTGGGGCGCTACCACCACAACATCACCAAACTCCATCAACACCCTCACGAGGCAATTTATACCCTTGGCTTTGTAGCCGTCGTCGTTAGAAACAAGTATAAGCGGTCTGTTTTCCATATAATACAATTAAATTTCAACTGCGAAGATAGTAGAAAGCAACAAGAAAAAAAAGCCACAACAGCTTTGAATAGAAAAAAATATGAGCCTTCCGCATCTTCACGAGGCAAAACAACCCAAGGAGCAGGCGCTACCCTGCCCTGTTTTCACCGCCGCGATAACATTTTTTATGAAATTTTGTTGCAAGCTGTTCATAACTAAACGGCAAATAATAATTTTCAATCTTTTTTTTTCGTATCTTCGCAGAATAAATGTAGCGTGGAGTAACTACACACTACCACAAAACACCAAGCATATTAACAGACAACATATTCTAAACACATATATGGGAAAAATAATCGCACTTGCCAACCAAAAAGGCGGAGTTGGAAAAACAACAACTGCTATAAACCTTGCCGCATCACTGGCCACATATGAGAAAAAAGTGCTTGTTATTGACGCCGACCCGCAGGCAAACGCCTCGTCGGGCCTCGGCATAGACATACGCGAAATAAATTGTTCCATCTATGAGTGCCTCATAAACAAAGCAGCCATAACCGAGGGGGTGCAAAAGACCTGCATCGACGGGCTCGACATAATTCCCTCGCACATAGACCTCGTGGGAGCCGAGATAGAGATGCTCGACATGCCCAACCGCGAAAAAATTATGCGCGAGGCGCTTGCACCCATAAAGGACAAATACGACTACATACTCATCGACTGCTCTCCCTCACTGGGCCTCATAACCGTAAACTCGCTCACCGCAGCCGACTCGGTTATAATACCCGTGCAGTGCGAATATTTCGCGCTCGAGGGTATAAGCAAGTTGCTGAACACGATTAAAATTATAAAATCTAACCTCAATCCCTCGCTCGACATCGAGGGCTTCCTGCTCACTATGTTCAACTCGCGCTTGCGCTTGAGCAACCAAGTGTACAACGAGGTAAAAAAACACTTCCGCGAACTTGTGTTCAACACCGTGATACAGCGCAACATACGCTTGGGCGAAGCACCAAGTATGGGTATACCCGTAATTATGTACGACGCCGACTCAACCGGAGCAAAAAATTATCTTTCACTTGCACAAGAAATTATAGACAGAAACAACGAATAATGGCACCTAACAAGAAATTCACACTAGGCCGAGGGCTCGACGCGCTCATATCAACAGAAACCGTGTCAACATCGGGCTCACAGTCTATCGGCGAGATAGATATAAACCTCATAGAGGCCAACCCCAACCAGCCCCGTCGCGAGTTTAGCGAGGAGGCCCTCAAAGAACTTGCCGACTCTATAAAGGAACTAGGCGTTATACAGCCTATAACCCTGCGCAAGACAAGCGGCGACAAATACCAGATTATTGCCGGAGAGCGTCGCTACCGCGCATCGCAGCTTGCAGGCAAGAGCAGTATACCAGCATACATATTGAAGGCCGACGACGAGGACACTATGGAGATGGCGCTTATAGAGAACATACAGCGCGAAGACCTTAACGCCCTCGAGATAGCCCTAGCCTACCAGCAACTCATAGAGCAGCACAATCTCTCGCAAGAGCAACTGAGCAAGCGCATAGGCAAAGGACGTGCCACAATAGCCAATTTCTTGCGTCTGCTTCGCTTGCCTGCAACAATACAGATGGCACTCAAGGAGAAAAAGATAGATATGGGCCACGCACGCGCCCTTCTCTCGCTCGAAAGCCCTGCCGAGCAAATAAAGCTCTTCCACGAAATTGAGGCCAACGGTTACTCGGTGCGCGAGGTTGAGGAGAAAGTGCGCAACATAAAAGAGGGAGCACAAGCAACCCCGGCAGCCAAAAAGGCTGCAGCCAAGCAGCAGAGCCCCGAGTTTCACCAACTAAAGAAACAGCTCACACACTTTTTCCAAGCACCCGTGCAACTCACCTGCTCGGCAAAAGGTAGCGGAAAAATAAGCATAAAATTCAAAAACGAGCAGGAACTTGAACGAATTATTACTATATTTGACAAACTAAACAACTAGCATTGTGACAAATATACGTTCTACATATAAAAAAATTGCCGCCCTCTTCATAGCCTTGTTTATAGCAGCTGCAGGGCACGGCACAGCGCAAGAGATGCACGAGTTGCGCAACGACTCTATAGTTGAGAGCACCTTGCACAGCGACTCGCTTGCCATAGAAAACCTTTACAGCGAGCTCGCGCTGTCGCAAGACAGCAGCCGTGCCGCCCTCAAAAGAGAACGCTACAGCGAGACTATGCCTGTGATAGAGCCCTTCAAGCCCGACCCCACAAAAGCTACGTGGCTAGCCGTGGTGTTCCCCGGCGGTGGACAAATATACAACCGCAAATATTGGAAACTACCCATCGTGTACGGAGGTTTCATAGGCTGTTTGTATGCCTACAACTGGAACAGCCAGATGTATAGCGACTATCGACAGGCCTACCTCGATATTATGGACAACAACCCCAACAGCGACTCTTACAAAGACTTCTTCCGCCCCGGGTACGACTTTGAGGCCAACAAAGACTACATAACCGAGGTGTTCAAGAAAAGAAAAGACCGCTACCGTCGTTGGCGCGACTTGAGTATCTTCGCTTTCATAGGCGTTTATGTACTCTCGGTTATAGACGCCTACGTCGATGCGCAGCTTGCTAGTTTCGACATAAGCGAGGATATAAACCTCACCATACAACCCGATATAATGATGAGCACCGATTTAAGCGGCACAAGCAAGATAAACAAAGGAACATACGGGCTCAACTGCAACATAACCTTCTAACCCCACAATGCACAGATACACAACACTCATAATAGCCACAATACTGTTTCTGTCCACAGCAAAAGCGCAAGACAGCATAGAAGTTGCTCTCGATACCATCGCGAGCAGCTCCCTTTTTGACGAGAGCCTCGTAACCGACAACGACATAGTAACACTCGACACCACGTTGATAGAGAGAGAAAGCGCCCTTTCCGACAGCTTGAATTTTATGCTCCCCGAGGGCATGACAGCCGACATAGACAGCCTTCTAAACGGCTGGCAGGCACGCAACCTATTAAAGTCGTTCGACTGCGAAACAACCGGATGGGAAAACATAAAGGTGAGCGACACCCTCTATGCAGAACGCCTGCGCGACATGCCTTGCATAATCGATATGCCCTACAACAGCATGGTGCGTCAGTGTATAGACCGTTACGCAACCCGCAACCGCACACTTGTTTCTTATATGCTTGGAATTTCGGAATTCTACATGCCTATGATAGAGGCCGAGATAGACAAGCACAACATGCCCCACGAGCTTAAATACCTGCCCGTGATAGAGTCGGCACTTAACCCCAAGGCCGTGTCACGCGTTGGAGCTAAAGGTTTGTGGCAATTTATGTTCACAACAGGCAAGCTCTACGGCCTAAAGTCGAACAACTACATCGACGACCGCTTCGACCCCTTGAAAGCAACTCGCGCAGGCCTCCACTATCTGCGCGACTTATACAAATTTTTCAACCGTTGGGACCTCGCCGTAGCAGCCTACAACTGTGGCCCCGGAAACGTAAAAAAAGCAATACTGCGTTCGGGCGGCAAAACCGACTTCTGGGAGATTTACCGTTACCTGCCACGCGAGACACGCGGTTACCTGCCCGCGCTTGTAGCAGCAAACTACATAATGACCTACCACGAGGAGCACGGTATCTGCCCCATGGAACCCAACATCCCCATTGGCACCGACACCTTGCACATAACAAAAAACCTGCACTTTAAACAAATTGCACAATACTGCGACATAAATATAGAGGATATACGAGCTATAAACCCGCAGTATCTCAAAGACATAATCCCCGGAGAGGCCGAAAAGTATGTTCTGCGCCTCCCCAACGATGCTATAACAAAATTTATAAGCAACGAGGACAGCATATACAACTACGACAAAGAAACCTTCTTCCCCAAGAGCGACATAGCCAAAATGCTGAAGCAAGCCAAGGCCAACGACGACGGGCACGGCACACTCAAGTACCACAAGATACGCAACGGGGAGACGCTCGGCAGTATAGCTCGCAAATATCGCGTAACGGTGAAGCAGATTATGCGTTGGAACAATATGAAGAATACCAACATACGCGCCGGCAAACGTTTGAAAATATATTAAAAAACAATGAACAGCGAGGATATTAAAATAGCAAACGAGGAGAAAGCCATAAACGACGCCTTCAAGGAGTTGCTCGATATCTATTTGGCTTCGCAACACCGCAAAAAAGTTGAGCTCATAACAAAAGCCTTCAACTTTGCACGCCAAGCACATAAAGGGGTGCGCCGTCACAGCGGCGAGCCATATATAATGCATCCCCTAGAGGTTGCAACCATAGTGTGCAAGGAGATAGGCCTTGGATCGACCTCCATCTGCGCCGCGCTGTTACACGACGTGGTCGAGGACACCGACTACACCGTAGAAGATATAAGAAACCTCTTTGGCGACCGCATAGCCGAGATAGTAAACGGCCTCACAAAAATTTCGGGAGGAGTATTTGGCGCCCACGCTTCGGAGCAGGCCGAAAACTTCAAGAAGCTGTTGCTCACTATGAGCGAGGACATACGCGTAATACTCATAAAGATAGCCGACCGCTTGCACAACATGCGCACGCTGGAGTTTATGCCCACAAACAAGCAGTACAAGATAGCAGGCGAGACTCTCTACATATACGCCCCCATAGCCTATCGCCTTGGTTTGAGCAAAATAAAAACCGAGCTCGAAAACTTGAGCTTCCGTTACGAGCACCCCGAGGAGTATGCCAAGATAGAGAAACTCATAGAAAACACACAACGCAACCGCGACATACTATACAAAGAGTTCACATCGCCCATATGCAGCGAGCTCGACGCTATGGGGCTCAACTACCGCATCATAGGCCGTGTAAAGTCACCATACTCCATCTGGAACAAGATGCAAAAGAAGCACGTCGCCTTCGAGGACATCTTCGATATACTCGCCGTGCGCATCATCTTCACCCCACGCGAGGGTAAAGACGAGAACAACGAGTGCTTCAACATATACATCGCCCTGACAAAACTCTACAACGCCCACCCCGACCGTCTGCGCGACTGGGTTAACAAGCCACGCACCAACGGTTACAAAGCCCTGCACGCCACCTTTATGAGCAAGCGCGGCGAGTGGATAGAGGTACAGGTGCGCAGCGAGAAGATGAACGAAGTTGCCGAAAAAGGTATCGCCGCACATTGGAAGTACAAAAACGCAGGCGATAGTAGCGACGACGAACAACTCGAAAACTGGTTACACACCATAAAAGAGATACTCGACGACCCGCAACCCAACGCCCTCGACTTCCTCAACACCATAAAGCTCAACCTATACGCAACAGAAATATTTGTCTTCACCCCTAAGGGCGACATAAAAACTATGCCGCAAAACTGCACAGCGCTCGACCTAGCCTACAGCATACACACCTTCCTGGGCAACCACTGTATAGGCGCAAAGGTAAACCACCGTCTCGTGCCCCTAAACCACCAGCTGCAGAGCGGCGACCAGGTGGAGATAATAACATCGAACGCACCACGCGTAGACGAGAGCTGGCTTTCCTTTGTAACCACAGCCAAGGCCCGAGCCAAGATCCTTGCAGCCCTGCGCCGCAAGCAACGTCTCTTTATGCGCGACGGCGAGGAGATACTAAACAAATTCTTAGAGAAAGAAAACCTGGGCAACTACACAGGGAACATAGAAAAACTGTGGAAGCTACATAACCTCAAAGACAAGGACGCCCTGCTCACAGCTATAGGCGAAGGGGTTATAACACTTGGCAGCGACGACAAAGACGCCTTGCTGGGCAACAAAAAGTTCAGTTTTCAATCGCTCTTCTCTTTTGGCAAGGAGAAAAAGAAGGATGAGAAAGAGGTTACAACCTTCGATACTATAGACCGCAAAGTACCCATAAACCTCACCGACGAGAACATTAAAAACAACTACATAATTGCCGACTGCTGCCACCCTATCCCCGGCGATGACGTGCTTGGTTACTACGACGACGACAAACACATAACCATACACAAGCGCTCTTGCCCCGTAGCCAACACACTAAAGAGCAGCCACGGCGACAAGATACTTGCTGTCAAGTGGGACACACACAAGAAACTAAACTTCATAGTTCCCATACAAATAAAAGGTATAGACAACCTTGGTGTGCTAAACGAGATAACAGCCATCACATCGGGCGAATTTAATGCAAGTATACAGAAACTGCACCTCGAGAGCAGCGACGGCATATTCGAAGGCACCTTCTGGGTTAATGTTCACGATGTAGAGGATGTAAAAAACTTGTGCGCAAGCCTCAAGAAGATAGAGAGCATAAAAACCATAGCCCGCATAGGGTAAACTACGCCTTTTTTATTTTAGCTTACTGTGCAACATACGCACACAGCGTATCTCTTTTTTTCTTTTGGGGAATAATTACAAGAAGTCGAGCTGCGCTTTAATACCCAACAGCTCCTCGCGCACAGCCTTCAAGCGGTCGATAACATCGGCCGAAAGGTCGGCTTTTTCTTTGTTACCCAGCCCTTTAAGATGCTGCTTTGCGCCGGCAAGAGTGAGCCCGCGCTCCTTCACAAGGTGGTATATCATGCGGGCAACTTTTAAGTCATCTTTAGTGTAGCGACGCACCCCGTTGGCACCCTTGTGAGGCGATAATTGTGGGAACATAGTTTCCCAATAACGCAAAGTGGGCTCGGTTACGCCAAGCTCTTTTGCAACCTCCTTTATGGAGTAATACATCTTTAGGTCTTTATCTTTGGAGAGCGCCATAGAGAGTGTGTTATCAATCGTAAATTTTTCCGTGGTTTTCGGCCATTTGTAACATCTGGTCATAGCCCTCGGCATCGAGGTCCATAAAATAATAGTTTATGGGGTTTTGGTGCACACCTTTTACTATAACCTCGTAGTGCAGGTGCGGACCTGTACTCTTGCCCGAGTTACCGCTCAAGGCTATCTGCTCGCCACGCACAACTTTTTGCCCGGGCTTAACCATAAACTTGCCGTTATAGAGGTGGGCATAAAGAGTTTCTATGCCGTAGCCGTGGTCTATCCTCACCGTATAACCGTAGCCCGATTGCCACTTTGCCGAAATTATAGTTCCGTCGGCGGTAGCATAAACAGGTGTGCGGTTGTCGCACGAGAAGTCCATACCGTTGTGCTTTTTACGCACTTTGTAGACAGGGTCGATGCGCCACCCATAACCCGACGCTGTGCGTTTGAGGTCGCGGTTGGCTATAGGCTGTATGGCCGGCAGGTGACGCAGATAGTCTTCTTTCTCGGCGTCGAGCTGCACGAGCTTGTCAAAAGATTTTATCTGCAAGTAAATTTGTTTGTCGAGCATATCCATCTTCTGCGCTGTTTCCACAACCAGAGCAGAGTTGTTCATATCCATAAGCTCGTCATAGCGGTCGGTACCTCCATAGCCCGACTGACGCGCAAAAGAGGGCACGGGGTCGGAATTTAGCAACACACGATAGAGGTTATCGTCGCGCTGTTGAATATCCTCGAGTACATCCATAGCGTTATCGAGACGCTGCGACATAATGCGATATTGTGCAAGAAGTTTAGAGTTTTCTTGCTGCAGCTCAGTCATCGAGGGGGTCTCTATAAGCAGGTAGAATATGAGGAACGACAAGCCACCGAATATCACAAAAAGCAACATACGGCGCAATATTGTGAGAAAACGTTGTGCTAGGTTGGGATAAACGCGGTCGTAAGTGCGCGTCGCCGGGTTAAATATGTAATAGACTTTTCGCATCGATGTTTCTCCTTTATCCTTTGCAAAAATACTAAAAGCTATCTTTTTTTGCAACTATTTAGGCTTTTATCGGCACACTCATTAACAGAGAATAACAAACGCGGGGAGAGTGTGGCTTTTTACTGCATTATTACACCTGTTTTTTCTTTTTTTACACCATTTTATTATATCTTTGCAGGTTGTATCGACAAAGACAGAAAATATAATTTAAAAACAAAACAATATGCTTACATCAAAAGAGATTAGAGAATCTTTCAAGCAGTTTTTCCAGGAGAAAGGCCACCTTATAGTGCCCTCGGCTCCTATGGTTGTTAAGGACGACCCCACACTTATGTTTACCAACGCGGGTATGAACCAATTTAAGGATATTATCCTCGGTAACAGCCCCGCCAAGAGCAAGCGTGTAGCCGACTCGCAAAAATGTTTGCGTGTTAGCGGTAAGCACAACGACTTGGAGGAGGTGGGCCACGACACCTACCACCACACCATGTTCGAGATGCTTGGTAACTGGTCTTTTGGCGACTACTTTAAAGAAGACGCCATAAACTGGGCGTGGGAGTTCCTCACACAGGTTGCAAAGCTCGACCCCGAGCGTATGTATGCCACCGTGTTTGAGGGCAGCGAGGCCGAAGGCCTTGAGCGCGACAACGAGGCTGCTGCTATATGGAGCAAGCACCTCCCCGCCGACAGAATTATAAACGGTAACCACAAAGACAACTTCTGGGAGATGGGCGACACAGGCCCCTGCGGCCCCTGTTCCGAGATACACATCGACCTCCGAAGCGAAGAGGAGCGCAAAGCTATCCCCGGCCGCGAGCTTGTCAACGGCTCACACCCCCAAGTTATCGAAATTTGGAACCTTGTGTTCATGCAGTTCAACCGTATGGCCGACGGCCACCTCGAAGAGCTCCCCGCAAAGGTTATCGACACCGGTATGGGCTTCGAGCGCCTCTGTATGGCTTTGCAAGGCAAGCAGTCGAACTACGACACCGACGTATTCCAGCCCATCATCAAAGCTATAGGCGAGATAAGCGGCAAGAGCTACGGCAAAGAGGAGATGGTCGATGTTTCTATGCGTGTTATCGCCGACCACATACGTACCATAGCCTTCTCTATAACCGACGGCCAGCTCCCCTCAAATGCAAAAGCGGGCTACGTTATACGCCGCATTTTGCGTCGCGCCGTACGCTACGGCTACACTTTCTTGGAGCAGAAGCAAGCCTTTATGTACAAGCTTGTACCCACCCTCATAGAGAATATGGGCGACGCATACCCCGAGCTCAAACAACAGCAAGAGCTCATCACAAAGGTTATAAAAGAGGAGGAGGACTCTTTCCTTCGCACACTCGACACCGGTATGCACCTTCTCGACAAAGTTATCACAGCTACAAAGGCCGAGGGCAAGAGCGAGATAAGCGGCGTTGAGGCGTTCACCCTCTACGACACATTCGGCTTCCCCATCGACCTCACACAGCTCATTTTGCGCGAGAACAACCTCACCGTAAACATGCAACAGTTCGACGAGGAGATGCTCAAGCAGAAAACCCGTGCACGCAACGCTGCAGCCGTGGAGAACGGCGACTGGGTGAACGTGAGCGAGGGCGACAGCACATTTGTGGGATACGACAAAACCGAGAGCGAGACAACTATACTCCGCTACCGCCAAACAAAGCAGAAAAACCAGACCCTCTACCAGATTGTACTGAAAGAGACACCCTTCTACGCCGAGAGCGGAGGCCAGGTGGGCGACACAGGTTACCTCATCTGCGGCGAGGAGCGCATAGAGGTTATCGACACAAAGAAGGAGAACAACCTCCCCATACACATCACAAAGCAGCTCCCCGCCGACGCTGCAGCAACCTTCCATGCCGAGGTTGACACAAAGAAGCGCAACGCGTGCGCCGCAAACCACTCTTGTACCCACTTGCTCGACCAAGCTTTGCGCCAAGTTCTTGGCACACACGTTGAGCAGAAGGGCTCACTTGTGACACCCGACGCTATACGTTTCGACTTCTCACACTTCCAGAAGGTAACCGACGAGGAGATTGAGCAGGTCGAGCGCATCGTTAACGCACGCATACGCGAGAACATACCCCTCACCGACTACCGCAACATCCCCATCGAGGAGGCAAAACAGCTTGGTGCTATCGCCCTCTTTGGCGAGAAGTATGGCGACCACGTACGCGTTGTTAAGTTCGGTAGCTCTATAGAATTCTGTGGAGGTACACACGTCGACGCAACAGGCCGCATCGGTATGGTTAAAATAACATCAGAAAGTTCTGTAGCCGCAGGCGTGCGCCGCATCGAGGCCATCACAGGCGAGGCACTCGAGGCACACCTCTACAAGGCGCAAAACCTTATGAAAGAGATACACGCCCTCTTCAACAACGTGCCCAACCTCAAGGCAACTATCGTAAAATCTATCGCCGAGAACGCCGAGCTCAAGAAAGAGATTGAGGAGTATGCTAAAGAGAAGGCTCTCTCTATGAAGAACGACCTTTTGAAAGAGGTTAAAGAGCGTGCTGGCGTGCGCTACATAAGCGCTATGCTGCCCATTGCACCCGCAACCGTAAAAGATATAGTATTTGCGTTGCGCCAGGAGCAACCCGAGAACCTCTTCATCGTTATCGGTAGTGTCTACAACGACAAGCCCCAGCTCACAATATCGGCAAGTGCCGACCTCGTGGAGCGCGGCATAAACGCCGGCAAAATCGTGGGCCAGGCTGCTCGCGAGATGCAAGGTGGCGGCGGTGGTCAGGCACACTTTGCGCAGGCAGGTGGCAAAAACCCCGCAGGCATAAAAGCCGCTATGGACAAAGTCTTCGAGATTGCCGAGATCTAAGAATTACGGTAATTTAAATAACAAAAAGCGTGGTTGCATTCTTAGCAACCACGCTTTTTGTTTCCCAGGCTCTGAACTTTACAACACCTGCGTTGTTATTGTTTTTAATAGAGTTTACAAACCACTAAAAACAATAACAGCAATGAAAAAAAAGTATCAAAAGCCGTGTATAAAAGTTATAGATATAAGCACATGCGACATTATTGCAGCTTCGTCGGCCAACCAGAGTAAAAAACGTATACACCCCAGCAAAGAAGCAGAACAACGAGGGTGGAATCACCTGTGGAGCAGCAACTAATCGGCCACCTGCTTGTCGCTCCAGTTAACCAAATACAAACGTTCCGAGGCACGGGTAAAAGCCGTGTAAAGCCAACGATAATAGTCGGCTGTAGCCATCTCGGGAGTTATATATCCTTGATCTATAAAGACACGCTTCCACTGCCCGCCCTGCGCCTTGTGACAGGTTACCGCGTAACCATACTTCACTTGCAGGGCGTTGTAATATGGATTTTTGCGCACCTCTTCCATACGCTTGCGTTTCGACTTTATTTCGGGGTAATCTTCCCACACCGCAGCAAAGAGAGCCTCGCTCTCGGCACGGGTGAGCGAGGGCGACTCGCTTGTGAGCGTGCCTAACATAATTTTCACATCAAGTTCACAATCTTCGTAGTCGCCGAAGGAGAGCGTAACATCGGCAAAACGGAAGCCGTACATCTCTTCCGACGAGCCCACATAAACCACCTCGGCCATATCGCCGTTTGCAATAAAATCTATCTTTTCAAGGATACTCTTGTCCTCTTTGCCAAGCTCCTCACGCCAATAATAGTTATTCTTCACCACCATAAGCATATCGCCACGGTTAAGCTCCTCCTCACGGTAGAGGATGCGACGACGTATACCCTCGTTATAGATGTTTGCTCGCTTGTTAGAGCGACAAAGAATTATAGTTTCGTCTATGCCTACATCGCTGTAACTGCCTTCGATGGCCTCTATAAGTTCCTCGCCCTGCACACGGCACACATCGGCAAAGCCCTTTAACTTTATTTGCGGCAGCACACCCGCACTGCCCGACGCTATAACGCGACGCAGCATTGTTGCGTTTTGCAGCACGCCCGACCCGTCGAGCTGACGCATAACCTGTGTAAGCTCCACGCCCTGCACATCCAAGAACATAGAACGCAGATAGTCGGGCGAGAGAGCCGGGGAAAGAAGCTCCCCCACCGGAGGAAGCTGCGCCGTGTCGCCAAGCAAGAGCAACGAACACCCCCTGCCCGAGTAGACAAACTCCACAAGGTCGTCGAGCAACGCGCCCGACCCGAAGCCCGACACACCCTCATTGGCTATCATAGAGGCCTCGTCCACAATAAACAAAGTGTTTGTAGACCTGTTCTCCATAAGCGAGAAGGCCGAGCCGTCCATAATACTCTTCTGCCTGTAAATCCACTTGTGTATAGTGTAGGCCGACATACCCGAGTAAGAGGAGAAAACCTTTGCCGCGCGCCCTGTGGGAGCAAGTAACACGGTGCGACGCTCAAGTTGCAACATAGTCTTCACAAGAGCAGCCACAATAGAGGTTTTTCCAGTTCCTGCATAACCACAAAGAAGAAAAACCTTTCTATCATCGCCCGACAATATAAAATCGGCAATTTTTTCTATAGAAATTTCCTGTTCTTTTGTTGGAACAAAGGGAAAATTTGATTTAATTTGCGAGGTTAAATATTTATTTATCACAATTACTCAATAAATAATATAAACTACAAAACGTATTTTCGTTTTTTTATTTTATTTTTGCAACACGAATATACACAAATTAAATATAGTAACAATGAAAAACCTATTAAAAGTATTACTTATTGCAGTTGTTGCAGGCCTTGCATACATCAGCTATCGCAGTATTATGGACCCCATCGAGTTCTCCGAGGTGCGTGCCGAGCGTGAGAAACAAATTGTAGCTCGCCTCATCGACATACGTACAGCGCAAATCGAGTACCGCAACAACCACCAAGGCGCATATGCCGACAACTTCGATTCTTTGATAGACTTCCTCAAAACAGCACAGATGCCCATCATCCTTAAGGTGGGTGAGCTCGACGACGCACAGCTCGAGCGTGGTCTCACCGAGGATAAAGCTCTCGCTATGATTAAGAAAGCCGAGAAAACCGGCAAGTGGGCCGAGGTTGACAAAGAGGGCTTGCGTGGTTTCCGTCGCGACACCTCTTGGATAGCTCTTCTCGACACCATCTACCCCAAGACCTTCGTAGCCGACTCTTTGGCATACGTTCCCTTCGGTAGAGGTGAGAAATTTGAGCTTCTCACAAGCTGCGACACCACAAAATCGGGTAGCGCACAGTACCTCTTCGAGGCACGTACTCCCTACGAGACATACCTCCAGGATTTAAACGAGCAAGAGCTTGCTAACCTCAAATACCAGATGAAGAAGATGGACCGCTACTGCGGTTTGAAGGTTGGTGATGTTGAGAACCCCAACAACAACGCTGGTAACTGGGAATAATCTCTCTTTGATGAAAGGAGAAACCACACCATACAAAACATTATCCATTCGTATCAGTACGGATGGATTTTGTTTTTGCACCTACACGGGAGGCGACCCCAACACCGTGCAGATACACTTTTACAAAACCGACAAGAGCATCACTCTCTATGCCAACCTATGCAAAGCCATAGAAGAGTGCCCGCTCGAGCTCGACAACATCGACCACATAAAGGCCATAATTGTAACCGGCGACTTCACCACGGTACCTGCGGAACACGACAACAAGAGCCAACACAAGATATTCTACCGTTACTGTTTCCCAAAAGCCGACACAAATGTGGAGATTGTAGCCAACCGACTCACGGCGCAGAACATAACCATACTCTTCCCCGTTGAGAAAAACATATACAACCGCCTCTCACAGATGGGCGATGTAAGCTACTACACCCCCGCGAGCATCATACTCGGTTACATAGCACGCCACACCTTCGACAGCGACAAATACCTGCTCGCATACTACATGAACGAAGGCTCGCTGCTCACCTCTATAAACAACGGAAAAGTAGAGCTCATAAACAGCTTCGGCACCAGCGACAACCACAACCAGCTATACTATCTGCTGGCAATATGGAAGTCACAAGCGCTCTCGCAAACCGACGACACCCTCTACCTCTGTGGCGACAAACGTGTCGAGGAGCTATCGGGCATAATATCACAATTTATACGCAACCGTGTGCGCATAAACCCCAACGAACTTTTCCCGCCCAACCTGCTCAACAGGATAGGCAACACCCCTTTTGATATTCAAGCACTACTACTATGCGAATAATTAGCGGAAAATATAAAGGTCGTCACTTCGACATACCACGCAACTTCAAAGCGCGCCCCACAACCGATTTTGCAAAAGAAAACCTCTTCAACATCCTTTGCAATATTGTGGATTTTGAGGAGACTCACGCCCTAGACCTCTTCTCGGGCACGGGAAGCATAAGCCTTGAGCTACTCTCGCGTGGCTGTTTGTCGGTAACATCGGTAGAGATGGACTCTCTGCACTTTACACACCTACGCAAAACCGCAACCACGCTCAACGACAGCAGTTGGCAACTTGTGCGCGACGATGTTTTTCGTTACATACGCCGTTGCACAAACAGCTACGACCTTATTTTCGCCGACCCTCCCTACGCATTAAAGGATCTAAAGGAGATACCCTCGCTTATTATGCAGACAAATATGCTGAAACCCGGAGGCCTGCTTGTTTTTGAGCACGGCAAGGATAACAACTTCAGCGAAGACCCACACTTTTTCCGCCACATAGCCTACGGAAGTGTGAACTTCAGTTTCTTCAAGAAAGAGGAGTAAAAACTATCACAACAAGGGAGAAAGAAGCCTTGCAGCCGACTCGGCACAGCGACGCACAAAGGAGCGCGACGCATATTCACGTAGAGTAAGCTGGGTGCAGCCCCTCTCGTCTGCAAGGAAAACACCCTTCAACTTGCGGGCAACACCTGCGTCGTGCACAAAAGCACCAACCTCGAAATTGTAGTAAAAACTACGAAAATCCAAGTTTGCCGACCCCACCGTGGAGAGGGCATCATCGCACACCACCACCTTGCTATGCAACATACCCTGGTCGTAAAGAAACACCTTGACGCCAGCCTCCAAGAGCTCGCCTAAATAGGAGTAAGATGCATAGGTCGATATAACGCTGTCGGAACGACGAGGTATCATAAGCCTCACATCCACGCCCGCAAGAGCTGCGTTCTTTATAGCAAGCTTCACCTCATCGTTCAGCATAAGATAAGGTGTCTGCATATACAGATACTCGCGGGAGGTTGCTATCATCATTATCAGGGCCGACATAATAACCCTGTTCGCCCCCACGGGGTTAGACTGTGCAACCTGCAACAAAGCGCTGCCCTCGCAGGGAAGAGGCGGAAAATATCGCCCACCACTCACCAAGGAGCCGTTTGCAAAGTACCAGTCTACAAGGAAGGAGGTTTGCAAGCCGTGGACACCGTTACCACGTATCTCGAGCATAGTGTCGCGCCAGCACCCCTGCCCCACACCTTTTATATATCTGTCGGCAAGATTGCAACCACCCACAAAGCCTACACAACCATCTATAATCACCTGTTTGCGATGGTTGCGATAGTTTACCCTGTTGCCAAGCACGGGAAAGTAAACTTTCAAGAAGGCTTCAACCTGCCCACCCGCAAAACGTATGGGCTCGAAAAAACTTTTCGGCACACGCCAACACCCCACACTATCGTATATAACACGCACCTCCACGCCCTCGCGTGCCTTTGCAGCAAGAGCATCGCGCACCCTGCCACCAAGCTCGTCGTTCTCAAAAATATAAAACTGCAGGTGTATGTGTTCCTTTGCCGACTTTATTGCAGCAAGAAGCCTCTCGACAAAAAGAGCAGGCTCGTCGATAACCCTCACATCGTTACCCGACACAGGATAGGCCGAGGCTACGTTTTCCAGGTATGTAACGAGAGAAGAGTATGCAGGCGACACCACCACGGGCTCCTGCGAACTATAAAAAAGGTGGCTGCGCTGCCTTATCTGCGATAGAGAGCGCTTGTTTATATACTTAACACGCCTTGTGTCGCGCCCAAGAAAGAAATAAAGAAGCAAGCCCAAGAGAGGAAGAAAAAGCAGCACCATCATCCACGCAAGGGTTTTTATGGGGTTGCGGTTGTTTAGCACCACGCGCACCATAATGAGCATAGCTACAATAACGTTGAACAAGTATATGTAGCTCCACAAACCCTCTATCTGCAACAGACGTTCCATAAACTTCATCGCTTTGTGCGAATATAGCCATAAATGAGAAAAAAGCTATAAAAAACATCGTTTTTATAGCTTTTTAACCTTTATAAAAGTTAGAGTGATACTCGCATCAACACATTCTGTCGCGGTAATCTTCGTACCTGAAGACCTTCAACATCTGCAGCTCGCCGCTTTCGCGCAAGAAAGCTATCGAGGGGTGCGATATACCATTAAACATATTTGTCTTTACCGTGGTGTAGTGTATCATATCCTCAAAAACCACCTTGTCGCCAACTTTGAGAGGGGCGGGGAAACGCCAGCTACCCATATAGTCGCCGCTCAAGCAGCTGTTACCACCCAAGCGATAAATATTTTCGGAAAGAGGAGCACCCTTTACAGCGTCGGCATCGAGAGTTTCGGCACCTGTAACCTTGGGCTGGTAGGGCATCTCAAGGCAGTCGGGCATGTGACAAGTGAAGCTCACATCGAGTATAGCTGTGCGTATTCCACGGCTCTCCACAATATCCACAACGGTAGAAACAAGCGAGCCTGTTTGCCAAGCAAAAGCCGAGCCCGGCTCAAGAATAATCTGCAGGTTGGGATAACGCCCACGCAACCCTTTGAGCAGAGCTATAAGGTGCTCCACATCATAGTCTTTGCGTGTCATAAGGTGACCGCCACCAAGGTTGAGCCACTTAATCTTGGGCAACCACGCACCAAATTTCGCCTCTATGTGCTCGAGTGTGTGCTCAAGCGCATAAGAGTCCGACTCACAGTGGCAGTGACAGTGAAAGCCCTCTATACCTTCGGGCAAGAGAGAGGGCAAGAGGTCGGCTGTAACACCAAAACGGCTACCGGGAGCGCAAGGGTTGTAGAGTTCTGTCTCAATCTCGGAATATTCGGGGTTTATTCTTATACCGCACGAAATTTTGTGTTCTGCCTCCTTGGTACGCTCGTAGAAACGTTCGTACTGCGAAAGAGAGTTAAACGATATGTGGCTGCTGCAGCGCATCATCTCGGCAAACTCAGCGTCGGTGTATGCAGGCGAGAAGGCGTGTACACGGCTGCCAAACTCCTCGTAGCCCAGGCGAGCCTCGTAGATGGAACTTGCCGTAACCGAGTTTATATATTCACGGAAAACAGGGAAGGTTTTCCACAGCGCAAAAGCCTTGAACGCCAAGATTATCTCCACACCGGCCTCACTTGCCACACGGCTAATGAGCCCAAGATTGCGGCGCAACAAACTCTCCTCCATCACATAACAGGGCGATGGCACATTTTTTACCAAAACATCGTTCATTATTGTACAATTTTCAATTTTGCAAATTTAAGCAGAAGAGTCTTTTCTCCTGCGTTTCTAAACCTTATAACCGCTTTTGCGTTCTCGCCCACACCCTCGGTTGTGAGCACCTCGCCCACACCAAACCTGTCGTGTTGCACCACCATACCAGCAGACAAGGCAACGCTTACCCCCTTTGGAGCCGAAAAATCTCGCGCAACGTCGGACATACGGCGCAGGTTGGGCTTTTCGTTAAACGCCGAAGCGTGAATAACTCTTTGCGTGGGTTGTGGCCTTTCGGGCTGTGCTGCTGAGAAGCGCGAGCCAAACTGCGGTCTCTCGCTGCGTTGCGAGAACGCACCCCCGCGCATATTTGTGCCACCAAACAGAGTGCTGGGGCGTTGTTGGGGTTGCGCCGCACCACCCGAGAAAAATTTCTTGTCTATCTCCTCTATAAAGCGGCTCGGCTCGTGATACTCGGTGCTACCATAGTGGTAGCGTGTTTTTGCGTGCGACAAGAAACAATAATCCTTGGCACGGGTTATGGCTACATAGAAGAGACGGCGTTCCTCCTCCATCTCGCGGGGCGAGGTCTGCGCACACTGGTTGGGGAAGAGCTCCTCCTCGAGCCCCACCACAAACACAGCACGAAACTCAAGTCCCTTGGCCGAGTGTACCGTCATAAGTGTTATGTGATTATCGTCGTCCTCGTCACCTGTCTCTTGGTCGGACAGAAGCGAAACCTCGGCAAGAAAGTCGGGCAGGAGGTTGTTCTCGTTACCCTCCTCGAGGCGCATATCCACAAACTCCTTCACAGCGTCCATAAGTTCCTCTATATTCTCCTGGCGCGCCTTGCCCTCCACGCTTTTGTCGCGGGCAATATCGGCAAGCACACCGCTCTCGCGCATAACAAGCGAGGCTAGCTCGAAAGCGTTTTTTGTAGTAACCTCGGAGGCAAAAGACTCTATAAGGCCCACAAAACCAAGCAACTTGGCAAGCGTGCCTTTGTTTACATCGAGAGCGTGAGAGAGGGGGTTTTTAAGAACTTCCCACATACTCACCTCGTGCTCTATGGCCGTGGTTTTCACCTTCTGCAAGGTGGTGTCGCCTATGCCTCGCGCCGGATAATTTATTATACGCTTCAAGGCCTCTTCGTCGTGAGGATTGCACAAAAGACGGAAGTATGCTATCACATCCTTTATCTCCTTGCGCTGATAGAACGAGAGGCCACCATATATGCGATATGGGAAGGAGCGCTTGCGAAAAGCCTCCTCAAAGATGCGCGACTGTGCGTTGGTGCGATAGAGCACAGCTATATCGCTAAAGAGAAGCCCAGCGCGACGTCTCAGCTCGGCTATTTTGTTTGCCACAATCTCGCCCTCCTCAAAGTCGGAGTATGCGGTGTGGAGCGAGAGAGGCTCGCCCTCGCCACGTTCCGAGTAGACGCTCTTCTCTATCTGGTTAGAGTTCTTGCGTATAAGGCTGTTGGCCGCCCCCACAATCATCTTGGTTGAGCGATAGTTTTGTTCCAACTTAAATATCTTAGCATTATCGTAGCGCTGTGTAAAGCCCAAGATATTGCCTATGTTTGCCCCGCGGAAAGAGTATATACTCTGCGCATCATCGCCCACCACGCACACCGCTTGGCGCTCCTTTGTAAGCTGCCACACAATAGCAGCCTGCAAGGAGTTGGTATCCTGATACTCATCGACAAGCAGATAGCGGAAACGACGCACATACTTCTCGCGCACCTCGGGGAACTCCTCGAAAAGGCGGTATGTATTGAGCAGAAGGTCGTCAAAATCCATCGCGTTTGCTTGGCGGCAACGCTCGCAGTAACGGCTGTATATATTATGCAGATAAGGCATACGCGAACGTTGGTCGTCGCCTATGAGACCCGCATCGCAAGCATAAGCTTGCGGAGATATAATATTACTCTTTGCACTCGAAATGCGCTCGCCCACAGCTGCAGGCTTGTAAATTTTATCGTCGAGCTGCATCTCCTTTATTATGCTTTTTATGAGGCTGCGCGAGTCGGTTTGGTCGTATATGGTAAAGTTTGGGTCGAAACCAAGATATTGAGCCTCCTTGCGCAAAATTTTCGAAAAAACAGAGTGAAAAGTACCCATCCATATAGCCGAAGCATCCATCTGGCCCACTCTTGCCGCTATGCGTTCCTTCATCTCCTTGGCTGCTTTGTTGGTAAAGGTGAGGGCAAGGATAGACCACGGCTCATAACCCATCTGCAAGAGATAGGCTATTTTGTAGGTCAACACCCTAGTCTTGCCCGAGCCGGCACCGGCGATAACCAACGAAGGGCCATCGCAGTAACGCACCGCATCGAGCTGTGCCCCATTAAGTTCTTCTTCAAAATTTATTCCCATTACCTTGTACTATATAAATACCTTTTCACAAAACTATGCGAAGATACTCAAAAAAAAGAAAAGAGCGAACATAAAACCCCAAAGCTTGTTTATTTAGTAAGTAAAAGACAAATTATCACCAACAATGAGTACAATAGTAAGAAGCACCAGCACGGGGTTTCAGATGCCACCCCTGCTCTACCCCACAAGCGCCTTGTCGCCGGCAATAAGCCAAGCGACCATCGAGTATCACTACGGCAAGCACCTGCAGGCATACATAAACAAGCTCAACGAGCTCATCGCAGGTAACGAGTTCGAGGAGATGACACTGCGCGAAATTGTGGAACAAGCCCCCGACGGCCCCCTTGCCAACAACGCAGGGCAGATACTTAATCACTCACTCTACTTTGAGCAGTTTACGCCCACCCCACCGGCCAACAACCGCCCCGAAGGTATGATGCAAAGCTCCATAAGATTCGATTTTGGTAGCTTCGACACGCTGAAAAAAAAGATGGAAGAGGCTGCCGCGTCGCTTTTCGGCTCTGGTTGGGTGTGGCTTGCACAAGAAGAAAGCGGCAAGCTCTGTATACTGCCCTGCCGCAACGGCGACAACCCCATACGCCACAAAATGACACCGCTCTACGGCATAGATGTGTGGGAGCACGCCTACTACCTCGACTACCAAAACCGTCGTGCCGACCACGTGAAGCAACTGTGGAGCATCGTCGATTGGGAGATGGTCGAAAGCCGCTTGAGCATATAAAAAGAGGCGCGAGGCTTTTCGTGGAGCCTCGCGCTTTATCTCTTAAAAGTTGTTTTAATTTATATCGCCAAGATTTTTAGAAATTAAAACAGCTTCTTATTCTTGCACCTCTTTTACCAGGTAAATTATCACCGGTAAGTGGTCGCTGTAACCGTTCAACCACACACCACCAGCGTGCGTACGCTTGGGCGAGCCTTTGTACTTTCCATCGGTCTGGAACATATAGTTACGCGAGAAAATTTCGGGTTTGTAGTACTTGAGCGTTGTTCTGTCCTTGCCCACGAGGTTGGCTGTGAAGACAACCTGGTCAAAAAGATTCCAGTTACCCTTATACTTGAGAGTACCCACACCGTCCTCACGCAAAATTTTCCACCACGGATTATACAAGTCCGAGGGCTCCTTTAAATCTTTGCGGTCGCGCATAGCACCCAGACAAGTTTTCATACTCTTGTCGTCGGGGTCGTCGTTCATATCACCCATAATTATAACCTTCGAGTCGGGGTTGGCCTTCATCAAAGAATCTTTCAGCGCACGCACCTGCACGCCCGCACGCTCACGAGCCGGCGATTTTGCATAGCGCGAAGGCCAGTGATTCACAATCATATGCACGTGCTCACCGCTCATCAAGCCGCTCACAATGAGAAAGCCACGGGTTTTATACTCGTCGCTACCGTTCTCCAAGAGATAGGGAGCAAGCTGGTAGGCATAGGGCTGATAAAGAGCCGGGTTATAGAGCAAACCACAGTCGACACCACGACGGTCGGGGCCCTCTACGTGAATAAATTTCCAGCCACGGGCAGCCAACGCGTCCGACTCGACAAGAGCCTGCAACACACGGCTGTTCTCAATCTCCGACACACCCACGGCTGCCATACCCACGGGCAACATATCGGTGGCCATTTCCGAGAGCACCTCCGACATATTCTTCACTTTGTTTACATACTTCATAGTACCCCACTTGTTGGTACCGTCGGGCAGATATTCAAAATCGTTCTTGCCCTCGTCGTGTATAGTATCGAAAAGGTTTTCCAAGTTATAGAAACCCACGCCATACAACTCAAAACGTTTCTGCTTTGTCTGCGCCTGCAACACAAGAGCCAGACAGCATAACAAAATAACTGTGCTAAAAATTCTTTTCATATAATATAATTTATCGCCCCAAGAAAGTAAAAGGCGCGTAAAAGTAGTATTTTTTCTTCATTTAAACGATTAAAAAAAATATTTTTTGACAAATAGGCGTTTTTGTTGGTTTTTCTGCCCCACAGCATTAAAAAAAGGCATTTTTGTTTCCTTTATAAACATTTTTTTGCAATCTTTGTGAGTTGTTTAAAACGACGGCACAAAGTGCCCCATAACAACAACACTTTGAAACGCAAAAAAGTTCAAACAATAAAAATATTTAAAACAAAATGAGAAAGTTTATTAAGTACACAGTGCTTTTTCTCGCCTGCTTTGCTTGCGGCCACAGCGCCCAAGCGTTAACCGACGAGAAAGACCCCATACAAGTCGTTTTTCGATTTGTAAACGGGGACGACATGTTCTATGTACCTTTTGACAAGAACGGCGACAACCTCGACACTCTTTGCGATATCATCAAAGAGAGTGCAGGCGGTAACGGCTCTATATATGTCGACGGGTACAGCGACAACAAAAAAACATCGATGATACGATGCAACAGAGTAAAATCGGAACTTATTCTGCGTGCAGGCGTAACAGAGAGCACATTTGCTACCACAAACAACACCGGTGAGTTTAACGGTATGAAAAACGTGGTTATTGTAACAGTTGTAACCCCCGAGGCCAAAAAGGCCGAGATTGCAACAGCTGTAACACACGCAGAAACAACAGCAGCCACCCCCGTGGAGCCCGCTAAAAAAACTTCGGACATAGTGAAGATGCCCCCGCACGTAGTTGGGCAAACCACCGCGGCCGCAAACTCAAACGTTGTAACTATGGTTACCCCCGACTTTACAGGTATCAACGATTTTGACAAAGGACAGTTTACCTTCACCGAGGAGATGCACGACGAAGACGAGGATGTTATACAAAGTTCATCGGCTATGACCTCTTCGAGCGACGACTACTTCCTCTCCGAGGTTGGTTACCGCTGGAGCTCTATGCGCTTCAAGGTACGCGGCTACGACGCACAATATAATAATGTATATGCCAACGGAGCTTTGCTCAACGATGCAGAGCGTGGCAACTTCAGCTACGGTATGATAGGTGGTCTTAACGACGCAACCCGCAACCAAGAGAGCAGCACCTTCCTCGAGAACAGCGGCTACGGCTACAGCGAGGTAGGCGGTGCCAGCAACATAAATATGCGTGCAAGCCAATATGCAGCCGGCCACAAGATGTCTTTTGTAGCCTGCAACCGCAACTACCTTGCCCGCTTGATGTACACCTACTCTACCGGCCTCAAGAGCAACGGATGGGCGTTCACAGCATCGGCATCCTATCGTTGGGCCAACGAAGGTGTCATCGAGGGTACCTTCTACAACTCTTTCGGTTACTACCTGAGCGCACAAAAGATTATAAACGACAAGCACAGCATATCTATAGCAACCTGGGGCTCTCCCACCGAGCGCGGACAGCAAGGTGCAGCCACAGAAGAGGCCTACTGGCTTGCCAACGACCACTACTACAACCCCAACTGGGGATACCAGAACGGCGAGAAACGTAACGCACGCGTGGTTACATCTTTCGAGCCCACAATGCTCTTCACTTGGGACTACAAGATAAACCGCGAGACCAAGCTCACCACATCGGCAGCTTTGAAGTACAGCATCTACGGGCAAACAGCCCTCGGCTGGAATGGTAACGCAGCCGACCCCCGCCCCAACTACTACAAAAACCTCCCCAGCTCGGCCTACAACGTGTGGGACCTCGACTACTACAATAACGAGGAAAACGCGCGCAACAAAGAGGACAACCTTGCAGAGTGGAACCGCCTCTACAACTACTGGAGAAGCAGCAAGGCCAACCGTCAGCTCAACTGGGATTATATGTACTTTGCCAACCGCCAGGCCAACGCAACCGACGGCGAGTGCCTCTACTATGTTGAAGAGCGTCACAACGACCAGTTGATGTTGAGCATCGGTTCGGTACTCGAGCACGAGTTTAACAAATACAACCGTAGCAACATAGGCGTAAACATAAACACCACAAAAGGTATGCACTACAAGAAGATGAACGACCTCTTGGGTGCAAACAAATATACCGACATCGACAAATTCTCGGTAGGTGAGCACGGAGCCGACAGCTACGTAGTACAGAACGACCTCGACAACCCCAACCGCCGCATATACGAAGGCGACCGTTTCGGTTACGACTACAACATCTATGTGAACAAGGTAAACCTCTTCACACAATACCAGTACGACAAGAACAGCATACACTTCTATGCCGGAGCCAACATCAACGGTACCACAATGCAGCGCGAAGGTAATATGCGTAACGGCCGTGGTAGCTACATCGACAAGAACGGTGTTATGCAGAATATCTCAAAAGGAAAAGGCGATGTTGCCAGCTTCCTTGGTGGTGGTGCTAAAGCATCGTTCCAGTGGGATATTAACGGAAACAACAAATTTATGATAGGTGGAGGATACTCACACCGTGCACCCCTCGCCTACAACTCTTTCGTCGCCCCCCGCATACGCGAGGACTTTGTAGCAGGCCTAGAGACAGAGAAGGTGATGAACGGAGAAATTTCATACGCTGTCAAGTACGGCCCCGTAGCAGCCAAGATAAGCGGTTTCTACACACGCATACAGGACGCCGTGCAGCAGAGCGCTTTCTACAACGACGACGAAGGCAAGTTCACATACCTCACAATGACAGGCGTCGACA
>JAZKYU010000012.1:0-5684 GCA_045612305.1 Bacteroidaceae bacterium | reverse complement strand
GGGGGGGGGGGGGGGGGGGGGGGGGGGGGGGGGGTGGGGTGTTTATTACTTGGTTGCCGCAGAAGAGTATGTCGATGTCGATGGGGCGGTCGCTGTATTGCCCGTCGATGCTTTTGCGGGTGCGGCCAAGTGCTCTTTCGGCCTCCTCGGTGGTGTCGAGTAGTTGGGTGGGGGTGAGGGTGGTGTCGAAGGCTACTACGCAATTTATGTAGTTGCTGCTCGATGTGTACCCCCACGGCTCGCTCTCCATAAAAGAGGAGAGGGCTACGGGTGAGCCAAGAGCGAGCGATAGGTTTTCTATCGCTCGCTGCAGGGTCTCTTTTTTGTCTCCGAGGTTGCTACCCAACCCCAGATATATTCTCTTTTTTTCGTTCATTAGTCGATTATGAGCATTGCGTCGCCATAGAGGCCAAAGCGGTAACCCTCTTTCAGTGCCACCTGGTATGCGTTCATCACGTTGTCGTAACCGCCGAAGGCTGTTGTGAGCATGAGCATAGTTGAGTAGGGGGCGTAGAAGTTTGCTACCATGCAGTTTGCTACCTGGAAGTCATATTCGGGGAAGATGAACTTGCTTGTCCAGCCTTCGTACTCCTTGAGCATACCGCCGGTGAGGGTTGCTGTCTCCAGCACTCTCTGTACCGATGTGCCCACGGCGCATATGCGACGTCCCTCGGCTTTTGCTTTGTTCACGAGGTTTACAGCCTCTGTGTCCACGTTTATGAGGTCGCTGTCCATCTTGTGTTTTGTGAGGTCCTCAACATCTATCTCGCGGAAACAGCCGAGGCCTGTGTGCATAGTTACATATGCGGTGTCGATGCCTTTAATCTCCATACGCTTCATAAGCTCGCGTGTAAAGTGGAGACCTGCGAAGGATGCGGTAACCGAGCCCTCTTTCTTTGCAAAGTATGTTTGGAAATTTTCGAGGTCTTCGGGCTCCTCTTTGCGCAGACGCTTGAAGTCGTCGGGCAGGGGAGCTACACCAAGCGAGAAGAGTGCTTTTTTGAACTCGTCGTGGGGGCCGTCGTACAAGAAACGCAGTGTGCGGCCACGCGAGGTGGTGTTGTCGATAACCTCGGCAACCATAGAGTTGTCCTCGCCGAAGTATAGCTTGTTTCCTATTCTTATTTTGCGGGCAGGGTCTACAAGCACGTCCCACAAGCGGAACTCTTCGTTCAGCTCGCGCAAAAGGAACACCTCAATCTGTGCGTTGGTCTTCTCCTTGTTACCGTAGAGGCGGGCGGGGAATACTTTGCTGTCGTTTAGAACAAAAAGGTCCTTTTCGTCGAAATAGTGTATAATCTCCTTGAAGATGCGATGCTCTATTTCGCCGGTTTTCTTGTGAAGAACCATGAGGCGTGACTCGTCGCGGCAAGCTGCGGGGTAGAGCGCGATGCGGTCATCGGGCAGTTTGTACTTGAACTGCGACAGCTTCATGTGCTGCGAGTTGATGAAATTGTTGTCGTCGATGATACTCATATTGTTATTTGTTTTTCTAACCAGTCTTGGAAGTCGTCGGGGTTGATGCACTGCTCAACCTTGTAGTCTCCAACTCTGGTGCGGGTTAAACTTGTCAGGTAGGCTCCACTATCGAGCGCGAGGCCTATGTCGCGTGCAAGCGAGCGTATGTAGGTTCCCTTGCCGCACACTACGCGTATTTTTATTTGGGGCAGGTTGCAGCTGAGCAACTCTATCTCGTCTATTCTCACGATTTTTGGTGCAAGCTCCATATCGCTACCTTTGCGTGCGAGGTCGTAGGCGCGTTTACCGTCGACCTTGCAGGCCGAAAAGAGGGGCGGTCGTTGTGCTATCTCGCCGGTGAAGGTTGCGAGCACCTCTCTCACCTTCTCCTCGGTTATGTGCTCCGTGGGGTATGTGGCGTTCACGGGGTGCTCCATATCGTATGAGGGTGTGGTTGCACCCAGCATAAGCTCGGCTACATACTCTTTAGTGTGGCTCTGTAGCTCCTCAATCTTTTTTGTGGCTTTGCCCGTACACACAAGTAGCACGCCTGTTGCGAGGGGGTCGAGTGTGCCTGTGTGCCCCACCTTGAAGCGCTTTACTTTGTACTTGCGGCTCAAGTGGTAGCGTATCTTGTTTACAATTTGGAACGAGGTCCAAGTGTAGGGCTTGTATACGGCCAAAATCTCTCCTGTTGTAAAATCCATTATCCAATAGTTAGGTTATGGCCCGAAAGAAGCATTGCGAGTATTATGGTACCGAGGATTATTCTGTACCACCCGAAGGCTTTGAACCCATATTTTGTAACAAAACTTATGAAGAATTTTATGGCGAGCAGGGCCACAACAAAGGCAACAGCATTGCCCACAAGCAACGTGCCCAGGTTGGCCTTTAAAATTTCGGCACCACCGGGCTCCATAAATATTTTGAGCAACTTAAAGAGGGTTGCTGCAAACATTGTGGGCACGGCAAGGAAGAACGAGAACTCTGCAGCGGCTTTGCGGGTGAGCTTTTGCGACATACCTCCCACGATGGTGGCCATAGAGCGCGACACGCCGGGTATCATAGATATGCACTGGAAAAGACCTATGCAGAAGGCGCGCTTCTCGGTAAGCTCTGTTTCCTCGCTTCCTTTATTGAATATCTTGTCGCAGAAAAGCATAAAAATTCCGCCAAGAATAAGTGTCACGGCTACCACGGTTACGCTTTCGAGCATTTCGTCTATAATATCGTTGAAAAGCAAGCCTAACACGGCTGCGGGTATAAACGCTACTAGCAGTTTCCAGTAAAAATTGTACTTGTGCAGGAACTTTGCAAGGCCCGACGCTCCTTGGGGTGCGGGTGCGTTGTTTAGTTTGAAGAAACGTTTCCAGTAGAGGATAACTACCGAGAGTATGGCACCAAACTGTATTATAAAGGTGAATGCCTTTACAAACTCGGTGCTTTCAACACCCAGCAGGTTTTGGGTTATAATCATGTGCCCGGTAGACGACACAGGCAGGAACTCGGTAAGCCCTTCGACTATTGCAATTATTATTGTTTCGAGTGTGCTCATAGTGCTTGTTTATTGTTTTTTATTGTTACCCTTGTGTAGTATGGCGTACATAATGAAGAGGAAACCAAAAAAGCACACCGTGGGTGCAACTTTTATTCTTCTTACGCTGAAAATTTCGGGCTCAAAGTGTGTTTCGGTGGAACCGGGGCCACACATCAGCACAAAGCCTGCTATGATTATTACAACCCCCACAATGAGCAGTATGTAATTTGTTTTGTCGAATGCGAAATTTCGTTTATTCATCGTTCTTTTTCTGTTTTTTATATAAAGTAGAGGTCGTTGCTGCCCATGCGCAGGAATTTATTTACCGAGAGGTAGGCGCACAGCGTGCAGATGATAACTCCAAAGAGTGTGGTGCCTGCGGCAACGATAGCCAGGTGCTCTATGGGCAGGATGGTTGCTATAGCGGGCTCTTTTTGCCACAGGAGGTAGAGCCCCCCGGCGAGCAACAAGTTGGCCAGGATGCCCGAAAAGAGCCCTATCTTTAGGTTGTGCAGGAGGAAGGGGCGGCGTATGAAACCCCAAGTTGCCCCCACAAGTTTCATAGTGTGCATGAGGAATCTTTTTGAATAAATAGATAGGCGCACAAGGTTGCCTATGAGCGACCAAGATATGAGTGTGAGCATGGCAAGGAGCACTGTAAGAGCAAGGGTTATTTTGCGTATGTTGCTGTTCACCATGTTTATGAGCTCTTTCTGGTACACGACCTCGCTCACTTCTTTACGTTTTGTTATCTCTTTTTCAATGCTTGCGATGCTCTTGTTGTTGGCATACTCGTTTTTTAGTGTCAGCTCGAGCGAGGCTTCGTAGGGGTTGTAACCGAGAAACTCTACGGGGTCTGTGCCGAGTTCCTTCTTTTGTTCCTCGAGCACCTCTTCGCGCGAGATATATCGACACTTTTGCACGTAGGCCTTTTTTTCCATCTCTTTCTTTAGCTTGAGTATCTCGGGGGTGGTTGTCTCGTTCTTTATTATAACTGAGAGGGTGAGGTCTTGCTTTATGTGGCGCGACAAGGCTTCGGCTGTCACAAACAACAGCCCCATAACTCCCAAGAGCAGGAGGACCATAGTTGTGCTTATGTAGACACTTATTGTTTGTACTTTGAAGATGGATTTACTCATTTTTTCTTTCTAAAAACATATATTATTGAACTGCTTGCGCTGCACTTTTCCATAGTGGTGCACAGGCCTAAAAAACCGTTCCACACACCTCGCAAGGCTTTCAGGCGCGAGCCTTTGTAGCCCTCACTCAACATTGAGATGTAGAAGCCGTCGAAGGGCATAGGGTACTGTCGCTCGAGTATGAAGCCGTGTTTTTCGCCCAAACGCATTATGGTGCTGGGGGTAAAGTGCCACAGGTGGCGCGGCACGTCGTACGCAGCCCAGTGCTCTTGGTAGTTGTCGGCGTCGTAGGAGGAGCAGTTGGGCACGGCTATAACCGCTATGCCTGTTTCGTCGAGTATGCGGTGCATCTCGTCCCAGAAGGCATCGACCTGCTGCAGGTGCTCCATCACGTGCCACAGGGTTATTACATCGACCGAGCCGCTCTCCACGCTCCCGAGCGCTTCTTCGGGCAGTAACTCTATGCCGTACTTCTCTTTTGCAACCCTGCGTGCCGCCTCGCTCTTTTCTATAGCGGTAACATCCCAGCCTCTGTTGTGCATTGTGTTGGCAAACGCTCCCACGCCTGCGCCGTAGTCAAGTATTTTGCCGTTTTGCAGCAAGGTGAGCCTTTTTATGAGCGCGGCTTTGCGGCGCAGCATAATTTTGCGCACTATGTGGAAGAGGCTGTTTACAAGGCCTTTCTTTGTGTCGCTGTGCGATACGTAGGTGGGTGAGTCGTAGTATTTCGCGATGCACTCTTCCGACGGTATGTCTTGTGTGAATACAAAGCCACACTCCTTGCAACGAACAATGTCGAACACCTCGCCTGTGGCAAAGTGGTCTTTGCAGGCAAAGCGCTTTTCTATGGTGCTGCTGCCGCACAACGGGCAGTTTTTGTGGGTGATTATATTCATAAAACAATTTGTAAAGAGCCTACTCGTCCTAAACTCGCTACAAAAATATACTATTTAGGTCGATTTTGTACTCGATTTTTAGAAGTTTTGCAAAAAAAGATGTGAAAAATATATTTTTTAACATATAAAGTTGCCAATAATTTGTATTTTTGCACAGTTTCTTCGACAGAACTTTTTTTAAATAACTTTTTAATAAATCTTTACTATGGGAAAACTATTTCGTTCAAACGACAAGAAAATCTCTGGAGTTTGCGCAGGTTTGGCAAAGGAGTTTGGTCTCGATGCTAAGTTGGTACGCATTCTTTATGCTGTGGTGACATTCTTCACCGGTTGCGTTCTTGGTATTGCTATCTATGCAATCCTTTCATTTATGTTGCCTGAGGAGGGTAAATGAAGGAGTTACTCCGAGCGTATGAATGAAAGGCTCGGCAGGAAAAAATAAAGTCTCGGTCTTCCGAGACTTTATTTTTTTTGTATAGGTTTTGTACAAAAGTTAGTGAGAGTTTAAAACCCTTTAACTCAAATTCTCGGTGCTGTTCTGCGGTAGTTATTTATAAATTTATTTAATCTCCTTTCTGTGCCGACAGAAAGGAGCAAAGAGCTCTGCGCATAAGGCGCTTTTTTAACGAAAAACATAGTTGAAGTTTTTGGGGC
>JAZKYU010000011.1:0-27493 GCA_045612305.1 Bacteroidaceae bacterium | reverse complement strand
CCTCACAGGGCAATTCACGAGCAGGAGGAGGGAGCGACTAATCTTACTCGCGTGCTGCGCCTTTTGCTTCCTTTTCGTCTCACGAAAAGAAGGAGAAAAGAATAAGTATATTGAGAGAAGAACTCTCGAGCCACCGAGGATTTTAAAACAAGATTATACAATTAACTCCTGCCGTGCGATTAAGTAAAGAATATGTCGCACATTGAAGAGGGGGATAAATATTAAGGAATAAATTAACATAACTTTTGTATAACTTTTGCTGGCGAGCCGAAAATATAACCGCAAAGCACAAAAAAGAGAAACAACTTTAAGTTGTTTCTCTTCAGCGGAAAGGGAGGGATTCGAACCCCCGGTACCTCTCAGTACGTCGGTTTTCAAGACCGGTGCAATCGACCACTCTGCCACCTTTCCAAAAAGTAAAGAATTAAACGCGGTCGTTTCGTTTAACGGGTGCAAAGGTATGACATATTTTTGAAACTCACAAGCGTTTACCGAAAAATATTATCAAATTTTGCTAAAATATTTTTCGAAGCAGCTTTTTACTGCTCAAAACTACGCAAAAGAGCTATCTCTTCGGCCCAGCGACTCTCGTCGGGTGTTTCAAGAATTATAGGTATGTTGTCGAAACGCTCGTCCTGCATCAAACGCTTGAAAAAGTCGATACCAAGGAAGCCAAGACCTATACTCTCGTGCCTGTCGACACGCGAGCCAAGCACCTTTTTCGTGTCGTTCAAGTGAATAGCCTTCAAATATTGCAAACCTATAATCTCGTCGAAAGCGCGGAAAGCACCATCGTAGTCGTTAACAATATCGTAACCAGCCGAGTAAAAGTGGCAAGTATCTATGCAGACACCCACACGGCTCTTGTCCTCCACACGGTCTATAATATAACGTATCTCTTCAAGGCGGTTACCCACGTTACTCCCCTGCCCTGCAGTGTTTTCTATTATGGCCGACACGCCTTTTGTCATCGAGAGAGCAAGGTTTATGTTTGCTGCTATAGCGTCGAGACACCCCTCGATAGAAATTTTATTCAGGTGACTGCCTGGGTGAAAGTTAAGCATACAAAGACCAAGCTGCTCGCAGCGCTTCATCTCATCGATAAAAGCCGCACGAGACTTTTGCATAGCCTCCTCGTCGGGGTTACCAAGATTTATGAGATAACTATCGTGAGGGAGTATGTAACGCGCATCAAAACCACCCGCAGCGCAGTTTGCCTTGAATGCGGCTATACTCTTCTCGGTGAGTGGAGCCGACACCCACTGGCGCTGATTTTTTGTAAACAGCGCAAAAGCGTTAGCACCTATCTCCTTTGCATTAAGCGGAGCATTTTCCACACCCCCACTTGCCGACACGTGAGCACCTATATATTTCATATCTTTTTCTTTTTCGTTTGTGCGAATATACGAAAAAAGGCAATCGGCAGAAAGAAATTAACAATCTTTCTGCCGATAACCTTTTTATATTACAATAATTTCGCTTTACTAACGCCGATTACTCCTCCACGGGGGCAAAGAACTTGTTACCACCGCGCAAGAGGTTACGCACCTCACTGAGCAACTCGTGCGACTCTTGAATAAGATTCAAGTAGACAAAATCCATACGCAAGCTACCTTTACTCTGGTGCAGACGCATAGTTTGTGTCTTGCGCAAGTTTGCAAGCGCGTGTTTCAAATCCTTGGCACGAGAAGAAACCTCGTCGGACATCTCATACTTGCCCGTAGCTATTATATCGTTTATATCCTTAAGCACGTTATACACATCGCGGCAATAAGGTGTAAACTCCTCTACATACATCTTCGACATAGGTGAGAAACTATTGTCGGCGTGCTCCTTCATAGGCTCGCATATACGTGTGAGAGTGTTAAACATCTGCTGGCAACTGTTGGTGCACAAGTGATACCAAGTGCTACGCTCAAATGCCAACTGCTGGTCTATGCGTTGCATACCGCGTGTTTCGGCACGACGTTCCTTTTTCATATGCCCCTTCTCCTCTACAATCTTTATGAGCGCCGATTTTAGAGGACGAAGTTCATCCTTGGCAAACGCCTCAAACATACCCTTGTATGTATCGGCCGAGAATGTAAGAGTTTGAGTAAGGGTTTTTGCGGTGTGGCTTTGCAAGCGTTCCCACACCTCGTTTTGGTCTTCGGAACGAAGAATTATGTTCATATCCTCGTCGGCCTTCTCCTTATCCTTCTTTTTGTTATACTGTATGTGGCTGCGAATGAGCAGATATATAACCAAGGCAATCATCGCATACATCGCAGGGATACCACCGTAGTTCATAACCGCCGAAACAGTCGCTGCAAGAATAAACGCAGCACCGGCTGTAATAAACCAACCGCCCACAACCGACACAACACCGGTCACGCGGTACACAGCACTCTCGCGGCCCCACGCACGGTCGCTCAAAGAAGAACCCATACCCACCATAAATGTTACATACGTGGTAGACAAGGGGAGCTTGAACGAAGTACCCAACGCAATGAGCAAACCAGCAAGCACAAGATTTACCGACGCACGCACAAGGTCAAAAGCCACCTCCTCGCGCTCTTCGAGCGGTTTAAAACGAGTATTAACCCAATTTTTTACACCCTGTGGAGTCACCTGCGAAATACCATCGACCATCTTTGTGACGGCACGCACAAGGTTACGAGCTATGGGAGAGGTTCCAAATATATCACCATCGTCATTCTGCTGGCTCGAGAGGTTAATAGAAGTCTGCAACACCTTGCGCGCCTTCTTGCTTGTCCACAAAGCATATACCATAACCGCGCCGGCACCTATAAGGAAGTAAACAGGAGTCTTTGCCGATAATTTAAGAGAGTCCATCATAAAACTATCGACAGTACAACCTGCACCGTTAGCCGTAAAATCTTTAAACGACTCAAAGCCCGCAAGCGTCACACCGATAAAGTTCACAAGGTCGTTACCTGCAAAGGCAAACGCAAGCGAGAAGGTACCCACGAGCACCACAATCTTGAGAACGTTCACCTTTAAGAAGTGCAAAATCTGCATCAACACAGCAAAGAACACAAACGCCGCCAAAAGTATCATCCCCGTGTGGTTGTTTATATACTCGCGTACCTCGTCCGGCACAATAGTGCTACCCTTCAAACCCTTAATGAGCATAAAGTAGATGATAGAGGTAATAGCAAGACCACCGTATATACCTATCTTTGCACCGAGGTTTTTGCGATAGTGGAACGTGAATATCACACGAGCTATCCACTGCACCAGCAAACCAAAGAAAAACGCTATAGCTACCGAAAGAAAAATAGAGATTATAATTGTGAGTGCCTTGTCGGTGTTGAGCATCTCCATAAAGCCCGCCTGCGACGCGCTAGAATTTATCAGCGCTGTGATAAAGGCCGCACCAAGCAACTCAAACACCATAGAAACCGTTGTTGAGGTGGGCAAACCAAGAGAGTTAAACAAGTCGAGCAAGAAAACATCACTTATCACCACTGCCAGATAAATGCACATAACCTGGCTGAAGCTAAAGTATTGCGGTGCAAAAATTCCGTGGCGTGCCACATCCATCATACCGCTACTGAAGGTCGCTCCAATAAAAACTCCCACAGCTGCAACAAGCAACACGTGTTTCAACTTGGCAGCCTTACTACCTACCGCAGCGCTCAAAAAGTTCACCGCGTCGTTGCTCACGCCCACCGTTAAGTCGAGTATAGCCAAAGAGAACATAAACACGACTACAAAAAGATACGCATAATCCATAAATCGTTCTTATATAATATTGTTTTATCGTTTGCGTCTTTAAAAAAGCTACCGCGCACTCAGCGCAACGGAGCTAATCTGCTACAAAAATATATAAATATTTTAGATTACAAACACACAAGGATAAAAAAACAAAAAAAACGACAGCACGCGCAGTGCCACAAAAAAGCCGGCGCCCCATACAAAAGCAGGGACACCGGGCACACAGGCAAAGAAGAAAATATTAGAAATTATATCTTGCAGAGAGGTTTATGCGGTTGGCCTGGCACTTTTCACCATTAAAGTCGGTGCGCCAGCCGTGGAGATACTCCACACCAAGCTGCATATTCTTCGACGCGTTCATAAACATATTTGCCACAACATACTGCCCGCGACGATAAGCCCCCGGGTAAGCCTCGGCATAACCGCTGTTATTGTGCAAGGTTGTCTGGCTGTATGTAGCAGTTGCAAAGAAACGAGAGCTTGCGTTATACTGCAACCCCACATACCAAGCATCGGTACGTAGCATAGTCATCTTGCCATCCTCGGCAGCAGGCACAAGATCCACACCCACGTTCGACACATTATTTATATATGAGCCTATACCCTTACCCATAGTAAATTGTCCTTTCACCTGAAACTTACCCATAGTTGCAAGCATACTCGCCTGGGTACCCCACGCATACTTGTTATGCTTTTTGCCGCTCAAGAGGTCGCGATAAGAGAGGTTGCGCACCACGGCACCCACACGAAAGTGACTATTCTCATTAAACGCATATTGCACATAAAAAGGCACGTCGGGCATACGCTGGCTTGTGATAGCTACCGAAGCGTTCGACGAGCCATAAGGCTTCGAAGCCTCAAGAGCCAGGCCCATCGACAAACCCCAGTCATAAGCATATCTCAAGCGCAACTGCGTTGTGCGATAAAAAGCCATACCGCAAGGGCCACCATAGTCCACCGTCACGGGAGAGGCGTCAAGGTCCATAAAGGTACCCACAGTGTAACCGAGCAACAAATATTTACTGCTCATATACATATTGTGCAAGCGGAAGTTATCTCCATCGCCACGCCAGTTGGCCGATGTGTAGACATAAAAGTCGCCAAGCAAGCGGCTATTGCCCACCAGTTTAAGAAAGATAGTAGAGTTTGTCATGTCCATCTGAAACTGACTCGACGAAACACCCCTGCGGTCTATATCAGAGGGCAAAAAGTCTACATTATCCACCGAGCCCGAAAAATCATACTCAGCCTTCACCTGCAAGTATCCACCGATACCCAAGCCCCACTTACCCTCTTGGTCCACCAACACAAAACGCGGCGCACGAGGGTCGTGATAATAATTACTTTGAGTAGTTTGGAAAATCTCCACCACGTCGGGCGCCTCGTTCACCGTCTCGCTAATACATATCAAAGAAACAGGCTCATCATCGGTCTTAACCCACTTTTGCGCACGAGCTTCATCAACAAAGAGAGCTACAAACGCACACAACAAAGTTACCTTTAAAAGTTTTTTCATAATTTTATTTGTTTGAAAGTTTACAGATAAAAGAACAAGCCAAAAAGAAAAAAGTTTACCCACACGCAAAAACAGCATCGCCCACGCGTAAATTATAAAGAGGTGCAACACCAACCACAGCTCGTTTTTTAAAACTTCACAAAAAATTATTGTAAAAAAAGTAGAAATATTCAGAATTTTAGTTTCCTTTGTGATTAAGGATAGTAACGTATTCCCCCAAACAATAAAATGAAAGAAAGTGACTTTAAGGACAAGAACAAAGTAGAACAATTCAAATACCTGCAAATTTCACCCAAAGATAAATCCTGGGGCTTGGCCGTAACCACCGCCGGTTACCAACACGTCCCCCCACATTGTAAATACCCTGTATCCGCCCACCCCGACGGCTACAGTTTCTCCGAAGACGGCAAGCGCGTTCTCAACGAATATCAATTAGTGTACATAACACGCGGCTCCGGTTTTTTCGAAAGCGCCTCTTGCGCAAAAACCAAGATTGAGGCCGGCACCATGTTTATGCTCTTCCCCGGAGAGTGGCACTCTTTCTACCCCGCCGAAGATACCGGTTGGGACGATCATTGGGTAGGCTTCAACGGCAGCATCATCGACGACAAAATAAAAGCCGGCTTCTTCACATTTAAAAACTGTGTTTTCCGCATAGGTGTAGACGAGCACATCATAGACACCTATCACGACATACTCGACATCGTAACAAGCGAGAGAAAAGGATACCAGCAGATGGCTGCGGGGCTCGCCTTCTCACTTATCGGCAGAGTATACTACGAAGACCTCAACCACTCTTTCGGCGACAGCTATATGACACGCATCATAAACCAAGCAAAAGCCATAATTAAAGAGGACACCAGCGGTGCACACGACCTAGAGGACATTGCCGAGTCGCTTGGCATAAGCTATTCACTCTTCCGTCGAGAGTTCAAGCGCATGTGCGGCACATCGCCAGGGCAGTATCGCCAGGAGCTAAAGCTCATAAAAGCCAAAGAGTTGCTCTACTCTACCAATATGAGCATAGCACAAATTGCCGAAAAACTGCACTTCGAGTGTTTAGGACAGTTTTCAACCTTCTTTAGAAAAAAGGTAGGTGTAGCCCCGCTTGAGTTCCGCAAGAGAGCTATACGAGACACTTAAAAAACTTGATACAAGGCACATTTTAGCAACCACAATATTTAATAATGTTTAAATAGTAAAGCCAACAGAACAAATGGCGTTAAAACTCATTAAAAAAGAGTTGCGCCATTTGTTTTTCTGTTATAAAAGCCCCAAATTGCGGCACAAATAACCCCTATAAAACAAAAATATGAAAAAGATGAAACAAATTGCACAAGCCATAGCGATAGCAGTCATCGCCCTCGTCCCCGCCACTCTATGCGCACAACAGAGCACCCAGCCCAGCATAGAACAGAGCGCAAAAGCCGAGCGCAAAGTCACCCCCGACGAACTCTTCTTGAGCATAACCATAAGCGAGAAGGACAACAAAGGGAAAACCACCGTCGAGGAGCTACAAAGCACTATGATAGAGACACTTAAAACCCTCGGCATAAATGTAGAAAAAGAGCTCACCCTCAACTTTATGGGCAGCGAAGTAAGCTACACAACCTTCCGCCGCAACATTGTACCACGCACCACAGCTACATACACACTAAAACTCACCGATGCCGGCACAATGCAAAGAGTAATAAGCGCGCTCGAGGCCAACGACATAACAAACACACAACTCACCCGCACAAGCTACAGCAAGCCCGACGAGATATACAAAGAACTTGGCATTGAGGCTATGAAAAAAGCACAAGAAGGGGCCGCAGCCCTCGCCGGAGCCATAGGCCAAAGCATAGGCAGCGCGTTAAGCATAACTTCCTGGACATCGAGCAGCGGCACCACCCAGCCCCGCCTCTACAAAGCCCGCAACCTTGCAGTTGAAGAGAGCGCCGACCTTGCCACCGGTGCCGGCAACGAGCCACAAATTGAGGTGGGAAAAATCACATACAGCGTAAACGTGAATGTGCGCTTTCTGCTAAAAGAATAACAACCACTTACCTACCCTAATAAAAAAAACGGCCTCGGCCGTTTTTTTTATTAGGGTAAAGAAGAAACTAATCAATAACGGTAACTACCTTTTCCGTTGCAGGGGATACAACGTACTTGCATATGTTTACCATATCCATTATGTCCACAAAAAGAACAATAATAAATATCCCCCAAAGTTAAGGGAACATCTTTACACATCTTTCCACTACCGTTGCAAGTAGAGCACGTGTGATTTTTCAACGTGCTACCACTTGAGCCTTCACTATTATTTGAAGAGGATGAAAATTTGCTAACATGTCCTTGGTCGTAATAAGCGCCGTTGTAACCCACAAATTCATAATTACCGGTTTTGTTATTAACCGTCATATAGGTTGTAGTCATTCCATTCTTGTCACATCTACTACAAATTCCACTACCGGAGCATATTTCACACATTCTCCAATATACAGAATTACGAGGAACTGTGGTAGAGCCACCTGCACCGCGACACGAACCGCACGTCTTTGTTCCACGACAAGAAAAACAAACTTTTCGCGTTATTCTTGTAGTAGTTCCATCACTATTTTCTATTTCTTCAATACTCGTGCCATCGGCCATACGAGTTATATTCTTCCCCGATGCCGTAAACGCATAATATTGAGAACTTTTTAAAGTATTATAATTCTCGTCGCGCACAAACACCTTATAGTAATATGTTTTTTTGCCGGCAGGCAGGTTCAGAGCCTCGTAAGGGATGAACAAAGGCCAATCGCTGTAGCGACTATTTTCAAATGTTACCTCATCGCGGTCGTGAGTACAAGCCGTGTTACTGGTAGTACAATACCCCGGATAGGTTGTTTTTAATTTATTATAATTTGCATCGTAAAAAGATATTATACACTGCACTTTATACCCCTTCATACCAATAACATTAAAATCGGAGTGTATGAGCAGACCCTTCTTACCGTCTCTCATGACATCGTTCTCGTGCCACACACTATTTATGGTAGCACTTTTTTGAGCTGCTATTCCACCGCACAAAAGGCAGAAAAGGAAAAACAATTTAACTCGCATAACTAAAAAAGCATTGATTATCAACGCAAACGTAGCAAGAATTTTTAACAAAAACAATTTTTGAAAAAGAATATTTTCAATCAAGTTCTATCACCGTGATGCCCGCGCCGCCAAACAGCACGTGTTCAAGCTCGGCGTTGAGCATAAACTCACGGACTGCGCAAAACGGCAGCACGCAACCCCGTCTCTACAAAGCCCGCAACAACATAGCTATGGAGGAGGCAAGCCTTGCCACGGAGGCCGCAGATTGAGGTGGGGAAGATTACTTACTGCGTGAATGTGAATGTGAACATCAAGTTTTTGCAGAAAGAGAAGGAAGAATAATAACAAAAAAATCGGCTTGCGCCGATTTTTTTTGTATAGAATCAATAGCTACCTTTACCTTTACAAATATCACAACGTGTGCGAAAATGTATACCTCCTGAAATAAATTCTTGGCAATATTTACACCATTTTCCATCACTACCATAAGTTCTCCTATATTTGCAATACCAACCTTCACCTTTACATTGATTGCACCCCACTCTTGAATAGTCATCATCATCATCAGTTGAAGAATTTTGCTTTTCATAAATATTGCCAGATGAATGATATGGATTACTCAACGAATTATTGTAATAATTAAAATTGCCCGTTTTCATATCAGTCACCATAGTTGTTTCAGTCACACCCTTACCATCACAGAATTTACACTTTAGCGAGCCATAACAAGCACCACACGGTCTCCAATATACAGAATTACGAGGAATGTTAGGAGATCCACCAAAACCACGGCACACCGAACAAACCGCAGTACCTTTACACATATAGCAAGTACTGCGTGTAATAGTAGTTTGTGTACCATCGTCATTATAACAAATTTCAACAATTGAGCCATCGGCCCGACGAGTTATATTCTTCCCCGATGCCGTAAACGCATAATATTGAGAACTTTTTAAAGTATTATAATTCTCGTCGCGCACAAACACCTTGTAGTAATATGTTTTTTTGCCGGCAGGCAGGTTCAGAGCCTCGTAGGGGATGAACAAAGGCCAGTCGCTGTAGCGACTATTTTCAAATGTTACCTCATCGCGGTCGTAAGTACAAGCCGTGTTACTGGTAGTACAATACCCCGGATAGGTTGTTTTTAATTCATTATAATTTGCATCGTAAAAAGATATTATACACTGCACTTTATACCCCTTCATACCAATAACATTAAAATCGGAGTGTATGAGCAGACCCTTTTTACCGTCTCTCGTGACATTGCTCTCGTGCCACACATTATTTATGGTAGCACTTTTTTGCGCAGCTATTCCACCGCACAAAAGGCAGAAGAGAAAAAACAATTTAACTCGCATAACTAAAAAAGCATTGATTATCAACGCAAACGTAGCAAGAATTTTTAACAAAAACAATTTTTGAAAAAGAATCTTTTCAATCGAGTTCTATCACCGTGATGCCCGCGCCACCAAACTGCACGTGCTCGTCGTGGAAAGAACGCACAAAGGGCACGGTGCTCAAATATTGCCTCACAAGGGTACGCAAAATGCCGTTACCCGTACCGTGAAGCACGCGCAGCTGCGTGGCGTTGCACACCACCGCATCGTCGAGAAAATAATTAACCGCCTGCACAGCCTCATCGCCACGCATACCACGAATATCTATGTCCGACTTGAAGTTCAAACGCTTGTTGTGTAGTTGTTCCTGTGTCTCGCTAGTGAGAAAAGAGACCTTGCGCACCTCCTCTTTAGGTGCGTCGGCCGGGCGCAAACGGTCGATGGAAACGGTCGATTTTATAGCGCCGAAACGCACCGTGGCCCCGGCCTTGCCTATAGCAATAACCTCGCCCACAGCCTGCTGCCCATCGATGCGCACAAACATCCCCGTTTTAATTTCGGGTATAGGCTTTGCAGCTGCCACCACCACCTTGCTCTCAGGCGCAGTTTTCTCCTTTTTACCGCTCTTTTTACGCTCTTGGCGGGCAATAATTTTTGCCATCTCCTTGTCCACCTGCACCTGCTGTTTCTGCTTGGCAAGTTCTTCGAGTTCCTTGCCAAAATCGCGCAACTCCTGGCGTGCCTTTCGGGTTTTCTCTTTTTCGGCTTTAGCCTCCACTATAGAACGTATAGTATTCTCTATCTTAGCGTTAGCCTCGCGCAAAAGTTTCTCGGCCTCGTTGTGAGCATCCTTTAAAATCTGCTTGCGGCTCTTTCTTAAATCCTCCGAAGACTCCTGCACCTTGCCCAATATTTCGTCGAGCTCTTTTTCCTTCTGATGTACGTTCTTGCGCTTTGTTTCCCAGTAACGTTTGTCGCGCACAATATCCTGCAGATATTTATCCGACTGTATGTAGTCGCTACCCACAATTTGCGAGGCGTCCTCTATAACCTCCTCCGGGAGGCCTATCTTGCGCGCAATCTCCACAGCAAAAGAGCTTCCCGGGTTACCTATCTGCAACTGAAAGAGAGGGCGCATAGCCGCGCGGTCGTAGAGCATCGCGCCGTTCACAACCCCGGGTGTCGAGTCGGCAAAGTGTTTCAAATTCTGGTAGTGTGTGGTAATTATACCATACGCCCCGCGATTGTTGAAACGTTTCAAGAGCGCCTCGGCTATAGCAGCACCTATGAGAGGCTCTGTTCCGCTACCAAACTCATCTATCAAGATAAGAGACCTGCCGTCACAGTTTTTTAGCGTAAATTTCATATTCTGCAGGTGGCTCGAGTAGGTACTCAAGTCGTCCTCTATACTCTGCTCGTCACCTATGTCGATGAACATATTCTTGAAAATTCCGGCGCGGCTACGTTCGTGCAGGGGCACAAGCATACCACACTGCAACATATACTGCAACAAGCCTGCAGTCTTCAAGCACACCGACTTACCGCCCGCGTTGGGGCCCGATATTAACAATATGCGGCCATCGCCCTCAAGCGCAATATCTAGCGGCGACATCTTGCGTCCGTGCTTGCGCAACGAAATTTCGAGCAAGGGGTGCACCGCCGTGCCCCAGTCGACAAGGGGACGGTTTTCCACAATAGGTTTTATGGCGTTAAAACTTATTGCAAGCTCGGCTTTTGCACGAATAAAGTCCATCTCACCCAAGAAGTCGTATGCCTGCAACAGCGCGGGCACGTCGGGCTGCAAGCTCTGCGAGCAAGCTGTGAGTATAGCTATAATCTCGCGCTTCTCTTCGGCCTCGAGCTCGCGTATGCGGTTGTTGGCCTGCACAACCTCGGCAGGCTCTATGAAGACTGTTTTTCCGCTTGCCGACTCGTCGTGCACAATACCACCCATCTTGCGTTTGAGCGCAGGAGCCACGGGGATAACCAAACGCCCGTCGCGGAAGGTGGGCGCAGCATCTTTCTCCACAAGGCCGTCGGCCTGCGCACGACGCAAAATAGAGTTAAGAGTGCGCGATATACTGCCCGATGTGCGCACAAGCTCGCCTCTTATATGGGCAAGAGCCGGCGAAGCACTGTCCTTCACTGCTCCAAACTTGTCAATTATAGCATCTATATCCCTTATTATTCGCGGGAAGGCCTCAACATCGCCGGCAAGCTTGCGCAACGAAGGATAGAGAGGATTATCGTCACCCTCGCCGTTACCGTCGCCTTGCTTGCGCAGTAGAGAGAGAATCTTGCCTATCGTGTCGAGCGAACGACGCAAAGAAAAAAGCTCGTCGGCGGTCATATACATACCCTCGACACGGATGCGCTTGAGCGGCTCTCTTACATCGAAATAAAAGTCGGATGGAAAATTCTGCTCCACCTGCAAAATGCGCACAAACTCCTCGGTTTCGGACAAACGCGCCATAACCGCATCGTAATCGGTGAGGAAACACATATCATCTACCCTCTCCCTGCCCAAAAGGCAAAGACACCTCTCCTTGAGCAGGCGACGCACAACATCAAACTCTATCTTGTTTTCAAAATTACGGGGATATATCATAGTTTTGGGGCTATCGCAAAAAACAGAGCGAAGATAACTCAAAATATTCTGAAACGCAGAATTTTCGGCAACATATTTACACACATCGCCCGCGCACGCCAATTATTTATAAAATAATCTTTAATAGCCACATATTTTGTTTAATTTTGCAACTAATTGGCACAGCACGTGCCGAGGAAGTTCTTTTCGAGAATTATTTACAAAACATAAACTTATGAAAATGAAAAGAACAAGCTTTAAGGCCCTTACCCTTGCAACAACTATATTGCCGTGGAGCTCCTTTTTTTGCACAATAATTATAAGACAAAAAACAGTAATTTGAATATAAATAACTATCTTCGCGGAAACAAAAAAAACACAACAACCAAATGATATATCGCTACAACGACATAAACGTAAACATAGAGGTTGCCGGCGAGGGCGCACCCATACTTCTGTTACACGGTTGGGGGTGCAGTCACCAGACCTTCGGACACATACAACAAATTCTTGCACAGAGCCACAAGGTATACAACTTCGACTTTCCGGGGTTTGGAGCATCCGACGAGCCACGCGAGGTGTGGGGCACCGAGGAGTACACACGCCTTGTAGAGCAGTTTGTGAAAGACGAGAACCTGCAAGCTCCGTCGCTTGTTGGGCACTCTTTTGGCGGGCGCATAAGCATAATTTTTGCTTCGCGCAACGAAACGAGCCGTGTAGCACTTGTCGACGCAGCCGGCATAAAGCCCAAGCGCCCCTTTAAATATTATTATAAGGTATACAGCTACAAGCTACTCAAGAAGGTGTGCTACACCTTGTTACCTAAAAAAACCGCCGACGCCATAATAGAAAAACGCCGCAAAGGTGCAGGCTCGGCCGACTACAACAACGCATCACCCAAGATGCGTGCTATACTCTCCAAGGTGGTCAACGAAGACCTCACACCGCTGTTGCCCAAGATAAAAGCCCCCACCCTCCTCTTTTGGGGCAACCTCGACACAGCTACCCCCCTCACCGACGCAAAAACGATGGAACGCCTCATACCTAACACCAAACTTGTGATAGCCCACGGCACAGGACACTTCTCGTTCCTTGAAAACCAAGGCCTCTTTACACAAACGATGAAAAATTTCTTCAGCACCAAGAATAAATAGGAGAACACGATACACTGTATCGGATAATTTACCTACCTTTGTATACTTGTTAAGAACATAGAAAAACGCCATAAATGAACATTTTTACCATAACCCTGCTGGTCGCATTTATAACCTTCTTCACCCTCTGTGCCGTGAAGCACGACCTGCATATGTTCCAACTCTCATCCTACCGATACAGCCGTTATTTTCGTTGGCTTGCGCCCCACAACATACTCTCGCGCACCCGCGTTTGCGCCTTGCTTATGTTGCTTGTGAACATTCCAACAAAAGAAGAGTACAAGCTCGCGCTTTTCGCCATACTGCTCATCGCAAGCCTTGTTATAAACAGGAAAAAGGAGCAGCAAAAGACTCCCTTGGTTTTTACTCCAAGAGTTAAGCGCCTCTACACCACAACCACAATTATATATGCAGGAGCAACCATCGCTGCCGCCCTCTTTTCAACCACAGCATTTGTGGTTGTCGCAACAGCCTTGCTCCTCTTTTCCGACTTTGTTATGTTGCTTGCCAACATAGTTAACACCCCCGTGGAGAAAGCCATAAACCAGCACTACTATAACGACGCAAAAAGAATACTCCAGAGCAATAAAAACCTCATCATCATAGGTGTTACAGGCAGCTTTGGAAAAACAAGCACAAAAAACTTCCTTGCGAGCGTCCTTGCCGAAAAATACAACGTGCTGGCAACCCCAGGAAACTTCAACACCCTGCTGGGCGTTATACGCACCGTGCGCGAGCAACTGCGCCCCTATCACCAAGTGTTCATAGTGGAGATGGGCGCAAAACAAAAGAACGATATAAAAGAGATATGCGACCTTGTACACCCCACTATAGGTGTAGTTACTGCAGTGGGTGAGATGCACCTCGAAACGTTCAAAAGCGTCGAAAACATACAAGACACAAAATTTGAGCTAATAAACTCCCTACCTAGTAACGGTTACGGAATTATAAACATAGACTCGCCCCACATAAGAAGTTACAAGAAGACCAACTTCCCCTGCAAAATAACAACTTACGGTGTGGAAAACAGTGCCCTCTATCGCGCCACAAACGTTAAATACAACGCAAGCGGCGTAACCTACGAGCTATCGAAACAAGGTGGTGAAAACGAAGAATTCAGCAGCCGCCTGCTTGGTGTGGGCAACCTGCTAAACATACTTGCCGCAACCGCCGTAGCCGACATACTGCAAGTTCCTTTGCAGAAACAAAAAAACGCTATCGCACGCTTGCAGCCTGTGGAGCACCGTCTCTCTATGCGTAAATCGGGTGGCGTAACCGTGCTCGACGACGCCTACAACTCAAACCCGCAAGGAGCAAAGATGGCCCTGGAGGTACTCAAGAACTTCACCGCGGGCGAGGGCAACAAGCGCATCGTCATCACCCCGGGTTTTGTCGAGATGGGCATACGCCAAGCTACAGCAAACCAAGAACTTGGGAAAGATATTGCCCGCTGTGCCGACTACGCCATAGTGGTTAACATAACCAACCGCGCAGCTATAGAGCAAGGTATAAAAGAGGGTAATATGCCAGCCGAGAAATATTTCCTCGCCGACAATCTCAACCACGCACACGCGCACCTTGCAACCATTTTGCGCGCCGGCGATGTTGTGCTCTACGAGAACGACCTCCCCGACAACTTCAAGTAAAGAAAAACAAACAAAAACATATACACAAGACAATGAAAACCAATGTAGGAGTAGTGTTCGGCGGTCGCTCCGTCGAGAATGAAATTTCGGTAATCACGGCCAACCAAGCTATGGCCGCTATGGACAAAGAGAAATATGACATAACCCCCATATACATAACCAAAGAGGGTAAGTGGTACAGCGGCGAGGCTTTGCTCAACGTAGCAAACTACCGCAACACAAAGAAACTTCTCGCTATGTGCGAAGAGGTATATATGCGCCCTATATACGGCGACACCAACCTCTACCGTTGCAAAAAAAGCCTCTTCGGCAAAGCTGTGGTTACAAAGCTCGATGTAATACTCCCCGCGTTGCACGGCACAAACTGCGAGGACGGTACATTCCAGGGCATTATGGAGTTTTGTGGCATACCCTACACCGGCTGCAACACCCTTGCTTCGGCAAACGGTATGGACAAAATAACCATGAAGATGATACTCAAAGAGTGCGGCATACCCGTTATCGACTATAGTTGGTTTAGCGATAAAGAGTGGAGCGACAAGCAAGAGGCCACCATCGCCGCAGTTGAAGAGAAACTTGGCTACCCCGTAATTGTAAAACCCGCCAACAGCGGCTCGAGCGTGGGTATACGCGCTGCACACAACCGCGAGGAGTTTATAGAGGCTGTGGACTACGCAATCTCCTTCACAACCCGTGTAATCATCGAAAAATATGTGCAGAAGCTCAAAGAGGTAAACTGCGCCGTGCTTGGTAACTACTACGAGTGCGAGCCCTCGGTGTGCGAGGTACCCGTGCGTAGCGGCGAAATTCTTTCATACCAAGACAAATATATGAACGGAGGCGGCAAGCAAAGTCAAGGTATGCAGTCTACCGTGCGCGAGATACCCGCAAACCTCCCCGAGGAGACCACAAACTTCATACAAAAAGCGGCGTGCGACACCTTCCGTGCGCTCTCTTGCGACGGTGTAGCCCGCATCGACTTTATTATCGACGAAGCAACCGACGAAATTTTTGTAAACGAGATAAACACCATCCCTGGCTCGCTCTCTTTCTACTTGTGGGAGTACAGCGGCTACAACTTCGGCACACTTGTCGACAAGCTCATCGAGATAGCCCTGCGCCGCAAGCAAGACGCCGGTTTTAAAGCTGTAAACTACGGCGACAACATCTTTGCACAAGGCAACAGCGGTGGCGGTGCAAAAAACGGCGCCAAGATGGGTGGAAAATTTGGTAAGTAACCCACCCGGAAGCACCCCTGCGCGCACACCCCACCCGCCCAAGAAAAGCGGCAATAAAATAAAAAAACAATACTTAAAGTTCCCTGCACAACCGTGTGGGGAATTTTTTGTTAATTTTCTATAAGTCTTCAACTTCGAGCTCCTTTTTCCCCACAATTTACAATGTTTTTTAAACTTTTTTTTCTATATTTGCCTTCAATATGGGACAAAAGCCACAAACGAAAATAAGAATAACTAAAAACAACATAAATTATGCTCAAAATCAAACACGTTGCACTTGCAGCCCTCTTTGCTCTTTTTGCAATAGGCGGTGCTGCGCAGGTACAATTTGAAAAAGGCAAGTTGTATCACATCTACACACAAGGAAAAAAACAGAACGTTGTCACCGAGAAAAAAGGCAACGCAGTGGGAACAACCGATTACGAGGAGCGCAACGCTGCTCAATATTGGAAGGTGTCGGAGCTTTCGGGCAGTTGGCGCATAATAAACCCTGTAACCGACCACGCTATGCGCGCGGCAGGCAACAAGGTGGAGCTTGGCGAGAACAACGGCTCTGACGAAGCACAGTTGTGGAAGGTTGAAAACGGCCTGCTCATACCCACAAACAACCCCACCGTAGCTGCAGTGAAAGAGAAAGACGGCAGCATAGGGCTTATAGAAAAAGAGAAGGCAGCGCAAAACCCCGCCGCAAAGTTCACCTTCACGGTTTCAGACTTTGCAGGTTTCGACGACAACCTCACCTACCGCATACGCTCGGCAGCAGAGAGCAACCAAGTGCTTGGTAACGGCGACTCGGGCGAGAACAACGCACGCATCGTAGCCGAGGTTGAGGATGCCGAAAACCGCGGACAATATTGGAGCATAAAGACTATAGACCTCTTCACATTCGCTGTGGAGAACGCCTTCTACGGCCAGAACTTCGACGACGGTGGCGGCAACCCCTCTATCGACTACCTGCTTCAGTGGCCCGCAGTTGCAGGCGTGTGGAACAACGCGAAGTTTACCTTCGAGCCTGTTAAAGGACAGAAAGGCACATACATCATCGTGTCTAAAGGAAAGAGCGACAAGATGTACACCCTTAAGAACAACCGCATGACACTTGTTGCAAAAGATGCAACAGACAAAAACGCTTGGTTTACCTTCGAGCAAGTTGAAAAACCCAAGATTGCATCACCCTACTGGGAAGACGAAACCATCTTTGCCGAAAACAAAGAGCAAGGTGTTGCCACATATATGCCCTACGAGAACGAGGCAGCTATGCTTGCCGACGCAGCATACTATGCAACCCCTTGGACCGAGCCCCTTAACAACCGTTACAAGAGCCTCAACGGAACTTGGAAATTCAACCTCGTTCCCGAGCCTTCGCAGCGCCCCACAGACTTCTTTGAGGAGGGTTACAACGTAGATGCGTGGGACGAGATACCCGTACCCTCAAACTGGGAGATGCACGGATACGACCGCCCCATCTACAATAACGTAGAGTACCCCCACTCTAACACACCTCCCTTCATCAAGGCACGCCCCGGCTACAACGACGGCGGCAAGAACTACGGTATAAACCCCGTAGGCTCGTATGTGCGCACCTTCGATGTTCCCGAAAGCTGGGACGGCCGCCGCACCTTCATACACTTTGGCGGTATATACTCTGCAGCCTTCGTGTGGCTCAACGGCGAGTATGTGGGCTACACACAAGGCGCTAATAACGTTACAGAGTTCGACATAACAAAATTCCTGAAAAAAGGTGACAACAAGCTCGCCGTGCAGGTGTTCCGCTGGAGCGACGGCTCTTATCTCGAGTGCCAGGATATGTTCCGTATGAGCGGTATCTTCCGCGATGTATACCTCTACAACGTGCCCAAAGCAGCAGTGCGCGACCACTACCTTACAAGCACCCTCGACGCCGACCGCAAAAACGCTACACTAAACGTGCAGCTCACTATCGACAACCGCGACTTTGAGGCCGAAGGCAAGCAGATTAAAGTAGCCCTCTACAACCCCGAGGGCAAGCTTGTAGCTATCGATACCGTGCGCCAAGCTATGAAAGCCAAGATTGCAGCACCCCAGATAACAGCCACACTCGATGTTAAGAATATACTCCTCTGGAGTGCCGAAAAGCCCAACCTCTACACCCTACGCGTGGTGCAGATGAACGAAAAGGGAGCCGAGGAGATGGCCTTCTCAACAAAATATGGTTTCCGCGATATTGAGATTAAAAACTCTATCGTCTACATAAACGGCGAGAGAGTATTCTTCAAAGGAGTAAACCGCCACGATACACACCCCCTCTACGGCCGTGCCGTAACCACAGAGTCTATGCTCCAGGATGTGCTGTTGATGAAACAAAACAACATAAACACCATACGCACAAGCCACTACCCCAACCCCGCACGTATGTACGCTATGTTCGACTACTACGGACTCTACTGCTGCGACGAGGCCGATCTCGAGGACCACGCCAACCAAAGTATATCGGACCGCGAGTCGTGGATACCCGCCTTTGTCGACCGCATCGACCGTATGGTGTTGCGCGACCGCAACCACCCCTCTGTAGTTATGTGGAGCCTTGGTAACGAAGCCGGCAACGGTAACAACTTCGGCCCCTGCTACGACGCAGCAAAACGACTCGACGACCGCCCCGTACACTACGAGGGCACCCGTAGCAACGGCTCTTACGGTGGTGGCCGCTTCTCCGACTTTTATTCGAAGATGTACCCCGGCCAGGCGTGGATGAAACAAAACACCAACAACCTCGACAAGCCTATGTTTATCTGTGAATATGCCCACGCGATGGGTAACGCCATAGGTAACTTGCGCGAATATTGGGAACACATTGAAAACTCAAATTCTTGCATCGGCGGTTGCATCTGGGACTGGGTGGACCAAGCTATCTTCGACCCCTACGAGATTAAAGACAGCATCTTCCGCTTGCACACAGGTTACGACTACCCCGGCCCTCACCAAGGAAACTTCTGCAGCAACGGTGTTATCCCCGCAACACGCGAGGAGAGCGCTAAGCTCAAAGAGGTTAAGGGTGCACACCAGTTTATCAAATTCTCACTCGTGAGCATCGACAAAAAGAAGAACACAGCAACTATCAAAGTTAAGAACACCTATAACTTCACCAACCTCGACGAGTTTATGCTCGTTTACGAAAGCGTGAAGAACGGTAAAATTGTGAGCGGCAAAAAGACCAAGCTACCCGCAGCCACAACAGGTGGGGAGGTAACTCTCACAATTAAATTACCAAAGGTAAACATCGCAAAAGCCGAGAAAGCGGGCGACGAGCTTATGCTCAACCTACGCGCCGTTCACCGCCAGGCACAGCTCTTTGCCGAGGCCGGCCACGAGGTTGCACTTGCACAATATGCCATAACCGAGCGTGCTCCTCTTGCCCAAATTACACCCGCAGGCGAGGCCCTTATGCAGACATCTGCTTTGCACGAAATTAAGATAGGCAACAGCAAGGTTTCGGTAACCTTCGACCCCGAAACCGGCCGCCTCACAAACCTTGCCTTCAACGGCAAAGATGTTATAGCACAAGGCGAGGGCTTCCTCTTCGACAACCATCGCTGGATAGAGAACGACCGCTACCACAACACCTCTAACGGGCTTGAAGCTAAAGGTACTTGCACCGTGGAGGTCATCGACGGCAACACCGTTGTGAAAACTACACGCAAGGGCTCACTCTGCGACACAGAGATTAACTACACCATCTACCCGCAAGGTATCGTAGATGTAGACGCCAAGTTCATCCCCCACACAAGCGAGCTTCGCCGTGCCGGCCTTGTATGTGGCATCGACTCAACACTAAAAAACATTGAATACTATGCATACGGCCCCTGGGAGAACAGCAACGACCGCATCGACGGCGTAACCGTGGGACGCTACAACACCACTGTGGCCGAGATGCCCGAGCGCTATGTAAAACCCCAGAGTACCGGCAACCGCGAAGGCTTGCGCGAGCTCACCCTCACAAACGACAAGGGCGAGGGTATAAAAATTGAAACCGAGGGCAAAGTAAACTTCTCGGCACTGCAATTTACCGACAAAGACCTTATGGATACACAGCATATGTGGGAGCTAACACCCCGCCCCTACACCGTGCTCCACCTCGACGCCTTTATGCGAGGTATAGGTAACGCATCGTGCGGACACGATGTAGGCACAATGCCCATCTACAGCGTGCCCAACCAGCCCTTGAGCTACAAGCTACGCATAAGCGCTGTAAAGTAACACACACAACAAAGAACATAGTTTAAGGTGCGCCAAGTTTTGGCGCACCTTAATTCAAAAGCACACCCCCTATGAAGACTCTCCTCGCCCTTTTACTCCTTTTTGTTCCCATAACACTTGCCGCACAAACCAACAACGACGAAGCGGCACGCCGCGCTATGCAGATGGGGCACACCATACAGCAAGAACGTGTCTACCTGCACTTCGACAACAGCGCATACTATTTGGGCGAGACTATGTGGTTCAAAGCATATGTGAGCTACGGCAACAACGACCGCACAACAACACCAAGCAAAGTTCTCTATGTAGAGCTTGTAGCGCCCGAGGGCTATGTTGTGGAGACAAAAAAATACAAGCTCGACGACAACGGTTGCTGCAACGGAGATTTTGAGCTGAAACCCTTGTTGCTATCGGGATACTACGAGGTGCGTGCCTACACCCGTTATATGCTCAATTGGGGTAAAGAGGCTATCTTCAGCCGTGTGTTCCCCATCTTCGACAAGGTTAACGGCGACAATTGGGATTTTAAAAATATGCTCGACCGCAAGCGAGGTTTCGCACGCAACGGGCAGTGGATAAGCCAAGAGACAAGCGAGCCCAGCCTTACCTTCTACCCCGAGGGTGGAAACCTGGTCGCAGGCCTCACAAGCACCGTAGCCTACGAACTACGTGGCACCGACAGCGAGCCCATAGAGAATACAATAACCATATACGAAGGAGACAGCACCCTGCTCACCACTACACCCGAACATATGGGCAAGGGACTATTCTCCCTTACACCCAAAAGCGGGGTAAAATACTGGGCAAAAACAAGCATCGTAAACAAGAAAAACAAGACAAAAGAGTACATATTTGCCCTGCCACAAGTTCAGGACGAGGGCGTAGTCATATCGACAACTCAAAGCAACGATGAGATAACCTTCGACATAAAAAGCAACATCACCAAGAACGACACAATTAAGGACATCGCCTTCGGTATACTCTACCGTGGTGCCATAGGTTACTACAAAAAGATAGGCGATACAGAAAAAGAAAAAAACTTCACTCTCCCTCTCGACGATCTACCCGAAGGTGTGAACAAAGCTATAGTCTTCAGCGGCAGTATACCCCTTGCCGAACGCTGTTTCTTTGTGATGCACGACACCCTGCAAAAAAACGACCGCAACACAGTCAAGCTCAACATCGAAAGCAACAACTACAAGTTAGAGGAAGTGCAATTTTCGCCCCACGAAAGAATAATAATCGATGTAAAACGCGAGGACGGCAAGCCCATACCCGCGTCGGCCAACCTCAGCATCGCAGTGAGCGATGCTGCCGGCAAGGTTACAACCTCGTGGAGCTACAATATGTACAGCTACCTCCTGCTCGGCTCCGAGATTAAGGGCTACATACCCGACGCGGCACAGTACTTCGACCCCCAAAACCAAAACCGCAAAGCTCACCTCGACCTTGTGATGCTCACCAACGGCTGGACAGCATACGACTGGGAAGAACTCACAAGAGCCACCCGTCAACACCTGCAACCCATAGAGCGTGGCATAACACTCAAAGGAGTATTCTACCGCAAAAACAAGAGTAGCTTTAAATTTGGTAAAGAGACAAAAATAGACCTCATACCACAAAAAGACAACCTCACCCGTTTCGACATCGCGTACGACGAGAACATTATAACAAACACCTTCCGCACCGACAGCTTGGGAGAATTTATCATAGAGACAGAAGACTTCTTTGGCAAGAGGATAGCAGCCCTCAGCCCTCAAACAATATTAAGACAGAACGACAACATAAAATACACCTTCGCTCTCGACCGCTACTATTCGCCCTCGTTCCGTCTCTACGACTATTGGGAGCGCAACACCGGCAAGCCCCTCGACACAAAAGAAAAAGAGAGGCTCGACAGCCTCGTGCAGATAAACCCCTTTGCCTATATGCTCTCCTCGGTCGAGATTGTGGGCAAGGCAAAAGAGAGTTACCTGTCACGCCCCCCACACAGCGAGATGCGCTTCGACTTTCTCGACGAGTGGGAGTATGCCCAAGATGTCACATACCTAAGGGAGTTTGAAAGCTACAAAGACGGCGTCTACCTATTGCAAGAAAAAGAACTCCTGGAACAACTCTACGAAGAGGCCAATAAAAATGATAAGCCCATAGATTTTAATATCGTAAACTCGCCGTCGGGTATCCTCAACGGTGGCAATATCCTAGAAAAGGACCAAGTAATGTATATAGGTAATGTACGTTACGGCGGTAAAGATGACCCTATACCAAATTTAAGTGCAAAAGAAGAACATCGTTACTCACTCAATGCCGCCGATGTAGTGAGCAGTGCAATGCACCGCCACAACTACAACTGGGCCTACTGGGTATACCTTATGGTGGTGGCAGGAGAGTACGACTCAAATAGCACGCCCCGCCCCGACAACGAGTATTTGCACGGAAAAGCCGACGCCGAGAAGATGATGAACTTTAAGGAGTTTGTAATACGCAGCGATGAAAAGACGCGCGAGCAATTTGAGAACACCTCAAACTTTTGGGTACCAAAAGGAAAGAGACTCGACACATACTACCCCTTGCAAAACTTCTATATGGGTTTCTACTCGCGACACCATGTATCGACCACACCGGGCATCGATGGTTTCCCCAGCTACGAAACATTTCACGCTCAATTAAACACCGGCCTAGGAACCGGAATTTCATACCCCAAGAACCCCAACTATGTAGCTTGTTTCATCCCCTATACCGAGGAGGAGACAAGCTCTAGAAAAGGTATCATCCCCGACCTTGCCAACAGCAACGGCACCATGCGCTACACCAGCATACAAGGCTACAACGAAAGTAAAAAATTCTACTCCCCCGACTACAGCCACGCCAAGCCCACCGAAAGAAAAGATTACCGCCGCACCCTGCTGTGGAGCCCCTCATTGCAACCCAGCGCCGACGGCACGCTACAGATAGAGCTATACAACAGCAGCGTTTGCAACAACATAAACGTGGAAATTGCAGGCCGCGATGGGCAAACCTTCTACAGCAACGACCACGTAACCACAACACGCATAAGCCCCAAAACCGCAGTAACAACCAAGCACGACGAGGAGGCCAAGAAGGAAGAAGATAGCTACACAAGCACCCCCTTGGACCCCGAGGTTGAGAAGGCCTGCGAAAAACAGAACAACTTTGCACTCATACACTACAAGCAAAAACGTTACCGCAACGCCATAATGTTGTGGGTGGAGCTTGCGAAGTATGGCTACACACCTGCCTACCGACACATAGCACAGTGTTACATCGACGGCACAGGAGTTACAAAAAACCTCGGGTATGCAAAAAAATACTACGAAGACGCAGCAAAAGAGGGCGATGCCACAAGCCAGTACGAGCTTGCCATCATCTACCGCAACGGCATAGGCTGCACCCCCAACGAAGCCCTTGCCCACACCTGGATGCTGCGCGCAAGCAAGAACAGCGAGCCCCGCGCTATGGCCAGCATAGCAAAATACCTCATAAACAAGGGAGGCGACGAAGAACTCCGCGAGGCCAACAACCTTATGATAAAAGTTGCTCAAAGCGGCATGCCCGAAGGATTGTACGAGTATGCTATGTACATAAAAGAGTACCCCGATGCGCAAAAAGCCGAAGGCGTGGGCGATGCGCTTGAGTGCCTGCGCATAGCAGCCGACAAGGGTGTTCCCGACGCACAAATATACATTATGGAGTACGAGTATGCTGCAGGTAACTACACCGAGGCCTACAACCAAGCCCGCGCCCTCTCACTAGCAGGCCGCCACGAAGGCACCAAGCGCATGGCCGACTGTTACAACAACGGTCAGGGCGTAAAACGCAACAAAAAACTTGCAAAAGACCTCTACCGCACCGCAGCCGACGCCGGGAACAAAGAAGCTGCCGAAATTTTGAAAAATTTATAACATCAAAACGTTTTTATACAGAAAAACAAAATAATTTTGCGCCAGCATAAATAACAAATAAATAAACAAAAACTATGATAACATTCTTAACCTGCCTTGCAGCACTCATTGCAGCATACTTTACATACGGCAGATACCTTGAAAGAGTCTGCGACATCGACTCAAAAAACCCCGTACCATCTAAAACCCTCCACGATGGTGTAGACTATATGCCTATGCCACGATGGAAAATTTTTCTCATACAACTTCTGAACATCGCCGGCCTAGGCCCCATCTTTGGTGCTCTTCTTGGCGCGGCATACGGCCCCGTAGCCTTCCTATGGATAACCCTGGGCGGAATTTTTATGGGAGCTATGCACGACTTTGTAGCAGGTGTAATATCACTGAAGAACAACGGCGAGAGCCTCCCCGAGATTATAGGTAAATATATGGGCAAGAGCTCAAGAATGTTTATGCGCATAGCATCGGTGCTGCTTATGGTGCTTGTAGGCGCTGTGTTTATGTCGCAACCCGCAGAACTTATCGCGGCAAACATTTCCCTCCCCTCACTCGAAATTCCACTTTCGGTCAATATGAGCATCGAGGTGTTTGTTGTACTCATAGCTATACTCATATACTACATTCTGGCAACCATACTACCCATAGACAAGATTATTGGACGCTTCTACCCCATCTTTGGTTTGGCACTACTCATTATGGCTGTGGGTATACTCTATGTACTACTCTTCGAGAGCAGCAGGTACACTATACCCGAGCTCACATCGCTCAAAAACTGCATAGCCGATGCTCGTAATTTCCCCATAGTGCCCATGCTCTTTACCACCATCGCCTGCGGTGCGATATCGGGTTTCCACGCAACACAGTCGCCCATGATGGCACGATGTATGACCAACGAAAAACAAAGTCGCTCCATATTCTACGGCGCTATGATAGCCGAGAGTATCATCGCACTCATTTGGGCTGCTATCGGTATGGCCTTCTGGGGTGGTGTCGAGGGGCTCAACAAAGCGATAGCCGAGTATGGCGGTAGCGCAGCCCGCTTGGTAAATATTATATCGGAGGAGACACTTGGCAGCATCATCGCAGTGTTTGTGGTTGTGGGTGTTATTGCTTGCGCCATCACATCGGGCGACACAGCCTTCCGTTCGGCACGTCTCATTGTTGCCGATATGTTCAAGATTCCTCAAGATGGGCTTATGAAGCGCATCTACGTTTCTATACCGCTCTTTGTTATAGGCCTGCTCATTATCTTTGCCCTCCCCTTCCAAACTATATGGAGTTACTTTGCGTGGATGAATCAAACACTCTCCTGCATAACTCTGTGGTGCATCACCATCTACTTGGCAAAGCATAAAAAGCCGGTGCTCATAGGGCTTGTTCCTGCGCTGTTTATGACGTATGTCTGCGCCTCTTACATCTTCATATCACCTATAATGGCCGGGATGGAGAACAGAACGCAAGCCTACATCTTGGGTGGCGTTGTAACCGCGGCGATACTTGTTGTTGCTCTCATAAAGATGAAAAAAGACAAAAAAGAGGCGTGAGCTGTTAAAAAAGAGAAAAACAAACCGTAATTTTGCAAGAGAAGAAGATTTTTATTTATCTTCGGCAAGGAATAAAAAACGATGAACAAGGATAGCATAAACATAGCCAACCTTAGTTGCGCGCCCATAGAGACGGTGCGCATAGGCATCATAGGGCTGGGCGTGAGAGCAAAACGCGCCGTAAAACGCTTTATGCACATCGAGGGTTGCGAAATAGCCGCAATCTGCGACCTTGTCCCCGAAAACATAGAAGATGTAAAAAACATCATCGCAGAGCACGGTGGCAACGCGCCCCATAGTTTCGGCACAGCCGACGGGTGGAAAGAACTCTGCCGCATACCCTCTATAGACCTTGTATACATCTGCACCGACTGGGCAAGCCACGCCGACATAGCCATCTATGCTATGCAACAAGGCAAGCACGTTGCAACCGAAGTCCCTGCCGCAACCACCATAGCCGACTGCTGGCGCATAGTCGACACCGCCGAGAACACTCGCCGACACTTTATAATGCTCGAAAACTGCTGTTACGACGAGTTTGAGCTATGCGTGCTCAATATGACACAAAAGGGTATTATGGGCGAGATTATACACGCCGAGGGCTCCTACCTGCACGACCTGCGAGAGCGCATCGCCACAAACGACGAGGGTGGCCGTCGATGGAACAACTGGCAGGTTGAGTTTATGAACACCCACGTGGGCAACCCCTACCCCACACACGGGCTGGGGCCTGTTGCTCTTGCTATGGGCATAAACCGCGGAGACAGGATGAAGAGCATAGTCTCTTGCTCATCGAAAAACATAACCGACGGCACCCTGCAAGGCAATATGAACAGCTCTATAATAACCACCGAAAAGGGAAAAACAATAGTTGTTCAGCACTGCATAACCCTGCCACGCCCCTACAGCCGTTCCTTCCTTGTGAGTGGCACCGAAGGCTTTGCACAAAAATACCCTCTGCCACACTTTGCCTTCGCCCCCGACAGCGACACCACCATCACAGGCGATGCAAGCCTCGAGATTATGGAAAAGCACCGCCACCCCTTCGTTGCACAATACAAAGAGCGTGGCGAGGAACTTTGTGGCCGTCGTTGGATAGACTATGCTATGGACAGCCGCCTCATACACTGCCTGCGCAACGGGCTTCCTCTCGATATGAACGTATACGACGCGGTACTGTGGAGCAGCCTCGTGGAGCTCACCGATACTTCGGCCCGCAATGGCGGCACCCCCGTAGAAATCCCCGACTTCACCCGTGGCAAGTGGCAGAACAATGACAGCACAATCTTTTCCTGACACAGAACTACTTGCGCAATGTCCACAACATTGTAAGAGTAATTAAAAAAACTGCAGCACCGTTAAGATTACAGCGCGTATCCGAGCATTTATAGGAAAAAGTGCGAGCATTGTTTGAGTGTGTAGTTATACGTGCGTAGCGCGGATAACTGAACGAGTTGCGCAGCACCCTGTAAATGCGAGAAAGAGACACGCGGCAAGTGACCGACGAACGAGTTATATTG
>JAZKYU010000010.1:0-5545 GCA_045612305.1 Bacteroidaceae bacterium | reverse complement strand
ACGCGGCAAGTGACCGACGAACGAGTTATATTGCCCTCACAGGGCAATTCACGAGCAAGAGGAGGGAGCGACTAATCTTACTCGCGTGCTGCGCCTTTTGCTTCCTTTTCGTCTCACGAAAAGAAGGAGAAAAGAACAAGTTTATTGAGAGAATATCTCACGGGCCACCGAGAAATTTAAAGCAAGATTATAAAAACTCTTGCCGTGCAATTAAGCAAAGAGTATGTCGCGCTTTGAAGAGAAGGATAAATATTAAGGAAATTGCATATCCCCCTAGACTTTATTGGCGAGCCGTTTTTACGCCCCAGAAAAAGCTATACGTACGACAAGGATATACACAACAAAAAAGGCCTTGCTCTATGCAAGACCTCTTTGTTGGGCTACCCGGACTCGAACCAGGAAAGGCAGGACCAGAATCTGCAGTGTTACCATTACACCATAGCCCAATGTTCAAATGCGGTGCAAAGATACACATTTTCTCATTAAAAAAAATGTTTTTGCCGTTTTTTTTACACAAATTCTAAAAATTTTTATTTTGCTCTTCAAACTTAAGCATCGCCTGCTCAATAACCGGCGCCATATCATAGTATCTATATTCAGCCAATCGACCACCAAAAACCACATTCTTTTCAGCATCGGCAAGAGCCTTATACCTCATATAAAGTTCGGTGTTCGCATCATCGTTAACCGGATAATAAGGCTCCATACCATCCTTCCACTCCGTAGAGTATTCACGAGATATAACACTCCTCGGTATAGCATAAACCTCGTCACCAAACTGTTCAAAGTGCTTATGCTCTATGATGCGAGTATAGGGCACATCGCGTTCTGTATAATTTACTACAGCATTACCCTGATAATTGGGAGTTTCTACAATCTCTTGTTCAAAAGAGACTGTGCGATATTGCAATTTGCCGAAACAATAATTGTAAAACTCATCAATCTTTCCTGTGAAGACAATCTTATCGGCCACAGCACTCCACTTGTCACGGTCAGAGAAGAAATCTACATCAACAAGCGTGTCAACACCATCTAGCAAGCCCTCAATCAAGCGGTTATATCCCCCAACAGGGACACCTTGGTATTTATCGTTGAAATAATTATTGTCATAAACCATACGCACAGGCAGACGCTTTATTATAAACGGAGGCAAATCGACACATTTACGCCCCCACTGCTTTTCGGTGTACCCTTTTATCAGTGTCTCATAAATATCTTTACCCACAAGTAACAAGGCTTGCTCTTCCAAATTTTGCGGTTCTGTGCGCCCTTGTTTCTGCATGCTTTGCAAAGCTTCGCTCTTCTGTTGTTCTATCATAGCTGTAGCCTCATCGGGGGTGCGCACTCCCCACATCTGATAAAACGTATTCATATTAAAAGGCAAGTTATAAAACTTACCCTTATAGTTGGCCACGGGAGAATTTGTGTAACGGTTAAATTCTACTATATCATTCACAAAATCCCACACTTTCTTGTTGCTAGTGTGAAAAATATGCGCACCATATTTATGCACATTTATACCTTGAATATTCTCGCAATAAATATTTCCACCAAGATTATTACGTTTGTCAATAACCAAACAAGACTTCCCGGCCCTCTTTGCAAGATAAGCAAATGTCGCGCCGAACAAGCCAGAGCCAACAATAAGATAATCGTAATGTTTCATAACTATAAAAAAGATATCCGACTTATTATACAAGCAACTCAATAGCCGTCGTTACAGCCTTCTTAAAATAGTAACCCTCGGCAAGCCTTTTATTTATTTTCACAACGTTTTCTCTCACTGAAACATATTGATTTATAATTACGAGAGATATAACGACTGCACACTAGCTATTTTCATTTATTACAATCACAAATGTAACACAATATATTCCTTTTTACAAACTTAAATCGTTTCTTTGTAACAAAATCTTTAACTTAGAGTTCAAGATTGTAGTTTTTTAATTTAATTAGGAAACACATTAAAACTTTTTACTCAAAAATAATTACCTTTGCAAAAATAGAATTATTAAGGAACAATATATGCAAGAAAAAGAGATTGCGACAAGCAAAGAACTTATAGATCAAATAATAGAAGCGATACAAGAAAAAAAAGGTAAAGGGATAACCATAGTGGATATGGAAGAGCTTGGCAACAGTATATGCGATTATTTTGTTATATGCCAAGGAAACTCCCCCGCACAAGTGGGAGCTATAACCGACTCGGTAGAGGATATGGTGCGCACAGGGTGCCGCCGCAAGCCTTACGCCATAGATGGTTTGAGAAATGCTCAGTGGGTGGCGATGGACTACGGCGATGTGCTCGTGCACATATTTTTGCCCGATGTGCGCGCGTTCTACGATATAGAGCACTTGTGGGCCGACGCTAAGACTACCAACATCCCCGACCTTGACTAAAAACTGATTATGACTACAAAAAATAACAAGAAAACACCACAGTTCAACATCACGTGGCTCTACATAGGTGCAGCCGCTGTGCTTTTATACCTCTTCTTCTTTGGCGAAGGAGACGCATCGATAGTAAAAAAGGTTAATTATTCCGAGCTCACATCGTACATAGAGAAAGGGTATGTCAAGAGCATCACCGTGTACGACAACAACGATATTGAAGCTAAAATAATCACCGACTCGGCGAAGCACATATTCAAGGGCAAGGTCGACAAAATTGGTGCGGAGCCTATGGTTACATCGCTCATAGGCTCTAAGGAGAAGTTCGAGAACTTTATAGACACACAGGAGACGCTGGGTAACTTCACAGGCAACCTGCAATATGAGAAGAAACCCGACTACTGGGGTGGGCTTCTCTGGAATGTGCTACCTATCATCGTATTCATTGCAGTGTGGATGTTTATAATGCGCCGCATGAGCGGTGGAGGCTCGCAGGGCGGTGTCTTTAACGTGGGTAAGTCGCAAGCCAAGCTCTTTGAGAAGGGCGAGAACAACAAAATAACCTTTAAAGATGTAGCAGGGCAAGAGGGTGCCAAGCAAGAGGTTAAAGAGATTGTTGATTTTCTCAAAAACCCTGCCCGATACACCGAGCTTGGTGGTAAGATACCCAAGGGAGCGTTGCTTGTAGGCCCTCCGGGAACGGGTAAAACCCTGCTTGCAAAGGCTGTGGCCGGCGAAGCCGATGTACCCTTCTTCTCGCTCTCGGGCTCCGACTTTGTTGAGATGTTCGTAGGCGTGGGCGCATCGCGTGTGCGCGACCTCTTCCGCCAGGCAAAAGAGAAAGCTCCTTGCATAATATTTATAGACGAGATAGACGCTGTGGGCCGTGCACGCGGCAAAAACCCCTCTATGGGCGGTAACGACGAGCGCGAGAACACACTAAACCAGTTGCTCACAGAGATGGACGGCTTCGGCACAAACAGCGGTATAATAATTATGGCAGCAACCAACCGTGCCGACATCTTGGACAAAGCCTTGTTGCGTGCAGGACGCTTCGACCGCCAAATACACGTCGACCTCCCCGACCTCAACGAGCGCAAAGCCATCTTCGGAGTGCACCTGCGCCCCTTAAAGCTCGACCCCTCGGTAGATGTAGACCTCCTTGCACGCCAAACTCCGGGTTTCTCGGGTGCCGACATCGCAAACGTCTGCAACGAGGCAGCCCTCATCGCAGCCCGTAACAACAAGCGCGCTGTGGAGAAGCAAGATTTTCTCGACGCAGTGGACCGCATAATAGGCGGCCTTGAAAAAAAGACCAAGGTTATGACCGAGAAGGAGAAAACCACCATCGCTATACACGAAGCCGGACACGCTACCCTGTCGTGGTTCTTGGAGCACGCCAACCCCCTCATAAAAGTTACCATCGTGCCCCGCGGCCGTGCTCTTGGTGCAGCGTGGTACATGCCCGAGGAGCGACAGATAACCACCAAAGAGCAGATGCTCGACGAGATGTGTGCCATACTTGGTGGCCGCGCAGCCGAAGAACTTTTCACCGGCCACATATCAACCGGCGCTATGAACGACCTTGAACGTGTGACCAAGCAGGCCTACGGTATGATAGCATACGCCGGTATGAGCGACAAGCTATCAAACCTCTGCTACTACAACAACAGCGAGTACTCGTTCAACCGCCCTTATAGCGAAAAAACCGCCGAGCTTATAGACAGCGAGGTACACAAGATGATAAGCGAGCAGTACGAGCGTGCAAAAGCCCTCCTCACCGAGCACAAAGAGGGGCACGCCGAGCTTGCACGCATACTTATGGAGCGAGAGGTTATATTTGCCGAAGATGTGGAAAAAATATTCGGCAAGCGCCCGTGGACATCGCGCAGTGAGGAGATTTTCGAGAAAGAAAACACCACCGCGCCCGAAAACGAGCAACCCGCCGAAGAGCTTCAAGAGCAGGCGCCGGCTACCCCAACCACCAAAGAAGAAGAAACAACAACAAATACTAACACTAAAGAAAATGAATAAACTACTTGTACGCATACTCACAGGAGCCGCGTTCGGCATAGTCCTGTTGGGTGCTATTCTCTACGGGCACACCTCTTTTGCTGCCCTCTTTACACTTGTAACTATGCTTTCGGTGAACGAGTTGAGCAACCTCATTCACGAGTATAAGAAAACAACCTTCAGCACCTTTTTGGCTGTTATAGGCGGAGGATACCTTTTCTTTGTCCTCTACGCCGTGGCACACTTGGGCGCAACGTGTAGCGTGGCTCTCTTTATGCCCTACATTATGTTGCTTGCCTACATCTTTGTGATACAGCTATACAAAACAGAGGGGAGCTCGCTCGACAACTACGCATACTTTGCCCTCACACAAGTTTATGCAGCCCTGCCTTTTGCTATGCTAAATATTCTGTCGACCGTGGGTGCAACAAGCAGCACATACAACTACGCTTTGCCGCTTGCAATCTTTGTTTTCATTTGGTGCAACGACTCGGGCGCCTTCTTTGTAGGTTGCTCTATAGGCCGCCACAAAATGTGGGAGCGCGTATCGCCCAAAAAGACTTGGGAAGGCACTATAGGCGGTGTTGTGGTAGCCATGATAGCTGGCTATGTTATGTCTATCTTCTTCACACAGCTCAATGTGTGGCAGTGGATAGGTATGGCCGCAGTTGTGGCTGTAGCCGGCACATATGGAGACCTAATAGAGTCTTGTATGAAACGCGAGATGGGCATTAAAGACTCGGGCAACATACTCCCCGGCCACGGCGGTATGCTCGACCGTTTCGACAGCACCTTGCTTGCAACCCCCTGCGCACTCATCTACTTGAGCCTCATAGGGGTTTTATAACCTCAAACACACAAAAAACCATGAAAAAGTCTTTTATTATCAGCCTCGTAGCATTCTTTTGCTTTGCAGGCAGCGCACAAGCGCAAAATTGGGAAGCCGATTTGTGGGGGCCCTCTCTCATCGACAATACATACATGGACGAGTATAAGCCCATAATACCCACATACACAGAAGTTAAAATGCGTTTAAACGACGGCGCAACTTTCGAAGGAAAAGTAGAAAAAGTAGACGGAAGAGTAACAGCATACATCGGGACACGTACAATGCAGAACGGAAGTTATTTTTTCGGCTACT
>JAZKYU010000009.1:0-10863 GCA_045612305.1 Bacteroidaceae bacterium | reverse complement strand
TGAGCATATGTCCCATATGCAACACGCCTGTAACGTTGGGCGGGGGTATAACTATAGTGTAGGGCTCTCTATCGTCGGGCTCTGAATGAAACAAGTTGTTTTTCATCCAATACTCGTACCATTTTTCCTCAACCTCTGCGGGGATATAATTGGTTGCTAAATTCATAGTGTTATATTAAATATATTATTATTCTAAAGTTAAAAATTAAACTTGATTGCAAAGTTAACTCTTATTATTAAATTTATTACCTTTGCAGGGTAAAAAAATAAGAAAATATGCATAGTAGAAGTGAAATATTGGCCTCTTTTGGCCGTTTTTTGGATGTTCTCGACGAGTTGCGCGAAAAATGTCCTTGGGATAGAAAGCAAACCAACGAAAGCTTGCGCCCCAACACTATAGAGGAGGTCTATGAACTATCCGATGCGCTTGTGGCTGGCGACACCCCCAACGTGTGCAAAGAGCTGGGCGATGTGCTGTTGCACGTTGCTTTTTATTCAAAGATTGCACAAGAGCAGGGCGCGTTTGATATAAAGGACGTGTGCGACCGTTTGTGCGAGAAACTTATCTACCGTCACCCCCACGTTTTTGGCGAGGTTAAGGCCGAAACTGCCGGTGAGGTGTGCAAAAATTGGGAGCAGCTGAAGATGGCCGAGAAGGGCGGTAACAAAACAATTTTAAGTGGTGTGCCGGCCTCTATGCCCTCGCTCATAAAGGCTTTCCGCATGCAGGAGAAGGCTGCAAACGTGGGCTTCGATTGGGATAAAAAAGAGGATGTGTGGGAAAAGGTGCGCGAGGAGCTCGATGAGTTGCAGGTCGAGATGGAGCGTGGCGACAAGGTAAACGCCGAAAAAGAGTTTGGCGACTTTATCTTCAGTATAGTTAATGCGGGCCGTCTCTACGAGATGAATCCCGATACTGCTCTGGAGCACACCAACGCAAAGTTCCGTCGCCGCTTTACTTATGTCGAGGAGAAGGCGAAGGAGGCTGGAAAAGCGTTGCGCGATATGACTCTGGGCGAGATGGATGCTCTTTGGAACGAGGCCAAGGCGCAGGGGCTGTAAAAGGTTTTTAAAGAAATATTTATGTTTTATCAGGGGGCCACAAAGCCCCCTGTTTTTATACCCAAAAATGATGGCGACTAAACTTAGTCGCCACCACCACCTTAAAAATCTATGAAAAACTTTTATTGAGCTGTTTAGGCTCAATGGGAGAAATCTTGTTTTTTGTTATCGTTTCTCGCCTCGTTCGAAGCGCTCTTTGCCCTCTCGGCCTCTTGTCATAGTTTTTATAATGTGCCCTTGGAATGAGTGCTCGGCACGTTGTATGTCGAGCAACTTTTTGGGCGATATAACCTTCAAGTATTTCGCTATATACTCTTTTTCAAGCTCTGCAATTTTAATCTTCGCGTCGGCGGTGTGCGATAGCAGCTCTTTGCACTCTTCGTCGGTGAGTTTCTGTCCGCGCTCTTTAATTACCTTGCCACGTGCTTCGCGTTCTATGTGAAATTTTTCTTTTTGCAGCTCGAAGAAGAGGGGGAAGAAAGCGTCGGCTTCTTCAATTGTGAGGCTGGCTTTCTCTGTTATGTATTCGCGTTGCTTTGCCTGAAACTGCTCGCGCGAAAATTTCTTCTTTCCGGGTATCTCTCTCTTCTCTTGTGCAAAGGTGGGTAGTTGTGCTAGCAAGAGAAAAAGTATTGCAAATATCTGTTTGTTCATAATAAGGTTAGTTGTTGTCGGTTATGTAACAGTAAAAAGTGTAGTCGTCGAATGTGTAGTTTTCGAGCAACTCGTCTATGTATTCGTTGTTGTAATACTCGTTGTTGCTTGCCGCAATATTTGTGCTCTCGCCCGTCGTTTTTACTATGGCTGTCGCGCCCAAGAAGAGTATAACGGCTATAGTGGCGGCGTAACCTATGTGGCGCAAGTGTCTTGTGAACGAGATGGTTTTTCTCTTTTTCTGCTCGCACGGCTCCTTGGGCAACTGTTGCACAATGTTGCTCGCGAGGTTGTCAAAGTAGCCCTCGGGTACTTTAAACGGGTTTCTGTTTTTATAGTCGTCTAGTTTCATCTTGCTGCTCTTCGTATATTTGATACTCTTTTTTAATAAAAGTTTAATCGTTGTCCTGTAGAAATTGTTCAATTTTTTTTACGGCCAAGTGGTACGACGCTTTTAATGCTCCCACGCTGGTGTCGAGGATTTGCGACATCTCCTCGTATTTTATATCCTGAAAATATTTCATATTAAACACAAGTTGCTGCTTTTGTGGCAGGCGGCTTATCGCTTTTTGGAAGAGCAGGTCGGCGCTGTCGCCGCAGAAGTTGGCGTCGCTCTCGAGGTCGTATGCGGCCTCTCCTTCGTTGCTGTCGATGGATATTGTGTTGTTTTGCTTTTTGCCCAGGAAGGTGAGCGCTTCGTTTATAGCTATGCGGTAGAGCCAGGTAGATATTTGTGACTCTCCACGGAAGGAGTCGATGCTGTTCCACGCTTTTATGAAGGTGTTTTGCAGCAGGTCGTTGGTGTCGTCGTGGGAGTATACCATGCGCCTTATGTGCCAGTATAGCTGCTCGCTGTATAGCTTTACTATTGCCGAGAAGGCAGCTTCTTTGGTATTATTGTCCCTGAGGCGGGCTATAATATCTTGTTCGTTTTTTGTGCTGCGTTTCTCGTTCATTCTTTTTTTGTGTGTTCCTCTTTTCTTTTGACCTCTTTGGGTGTGTAAAGTTTAATCGCTAGGATTAAATTTTAAAACATTTACCCTCCGAAGCGAGGTCGCTGTTGGGGAAAATTTCTTGCGCTTCGACAAGCAGGGCAGTGTCGTCGTCGTAGCGCGAAGAGAAGTGCCCGATTATAAGTTTCTTTACATTCGCATCCCTTGCGATGGTTGCGGCTTGCTCGGTGGTTGTGTGGAAGGTGGCTGCGGCACGTGCGGTCTCGCTCTTGGCAAATGTGGCCTCGTGGTATAGCAAGTCGCTGTTTTCGATAAGTTGGCATAGTTCGGGGCAAGGTAGCGTGTCGGAGCAATAGGCGTAGCTGCGCGAGGGGTCGGCGTCGGTTGTGAGCTTTGCGTTGGGGATAACCTGGCCGTCGGGCGTGGTGTAATCTTCGCCCTCTTTTATCGCTTGGCGTTTATATTCGGGTATGTTGTAGGCGTCTATCATATCGCGCCTTATGTGTCTTTTCTTTGCTTTCTCCTTGAAGAGGAAACCGCAGCAGGGGATGCGGTGCTTTAGTGGTAGTGTGTGCACGGTGATGCTGCTGTCCTCGTATATAAGCTTGTGCTCGGTGGCGTCTATGTCGTGGAAGACCACATCGTACTTCATCTCTTTGCAGAAAAAGTCGAGCTGCGGTTTTAGTATTATGCGCAACATCTTGTCGGCATAAATGTGTAGCGGAGCGGTGCGCCCTAGCAACCCGAAGGTGGATAACATACCTATGAGCCCGAAACAGTGGTCGCCGTGCAGGTGCGATATAAATATGTGGTTGATGAACGAGAAGTGAACGTGTGAGCGACGCAACTGCAACTGCGTGCCTTCGCCGCAGTCTATCATAAATTGTTTGTTACCCACTCTCACAACTTGTGAGCTTGCGTTGTGACGTGTTGTGGGCAGTGCCGAGCCGCATCCAAGTATGTGTACTTCGAAAATTTCCATCGTTGTGTTACGTTTGTGCGAAGATAGTAGTTTTGCCTCACTTGCAAAGTATTTTGTGCCTTTAATTTGTGGCTTTCTGCATATAAATATATAAAGGAGGTAGCTCGTGGGGAAAAACAAAAGGGTGTGTCTAAAAAGACACACCCTTTCAGGTTTATGTTGAATAATTTAATTATTCGTTACCCTCGAGCTTGCTCTTCAATGCAGCAAGAGCGTCGATGTCACCAAGAGTTGTAGAAGCTGCCTGGTTTTGGATAGCGGGAGTTGCCTCCTCGGCTTTCTTAGTCTTGCGAGCTGCTGCAGCTGCTTTCTTCTCCTGTTTCTCCTCTGCTTTAGCAGCATCCTCGAAGATGCGGCTGTGAGAGAGGATGATTCTCTTAGCCTCTTTGTTGAACTCGATAACTTTGAAAGAGAGTTTCTCCTCGGCTGTAGCCTGTGAGCCATCCTCTTTTACAAGGTGTTTGGGAGTTGCGAAGCCCTCTACGCCGTAGGGGAGAGAAACAACAGCACCCTTGTCGATGAGCTCTGTGATAACACCCTCGTGGATAGAGCCTACTGTGAATACAGTCTCGAATACATCCCAGGGATTCTCCTCGAGCTGTTTGTGGCCAAGACTCAAACGGCGGTTTTCTTTGTCTATCTCGAGTACCTGAACGTCGATAGCCTCACCAATCTGTGTAAACTCAGAGGGGTGTTTAACTTTCTTAGTCCAAGAGAGGTCGCTGATGTGGATAAGACCGTCTACGCCCTCCTCAATCTCAACGAAGATACCGAAGTTTGTGAAGTTACGCACTTTTGCAGTGTGTTTTGAGCCAACGGGGTATTTCTCCTCGATGTTTGACCAGGGATCCTCTTTGAGCTGTTTGATACCGAGAGACATCTTGCGCTCGTTGCGGTCGAGTGTAAGGATAACTGCCTCTACCTCGTCGCCAACTTTCATAAAGTCTTGAGCTGAACGGAGGTGCTGGTTCCAAGACATCTCAGAAACGTGGATAAGACCCTCTACGCCAGGAGCAATCTCGATGAATGCACCATAGTCGGCCATAACAACAACCTTGCCCTTAACAACGTCGCCCTCTTTGAGGTCTGCATCGATAGCATCCCAGGGGTGGGGAGTAAGTTGTTTCAAGCCGAGAGCGATACGTTTTTTCTCGTCGTCGAAGTCGAGGATAACCACGTTGATCTTCTGGTCGAGAGAAACGATATCTGTGGGCTCGTTAACGCGACCCCAAGAGAGGTCTGTGATGTGGATAAGGCCGTCAACACCACCGAGGTCGATGAACACACCGTAAGATGTGATGTTCTTAACAGTACCCTCGAGTACCTGGCCTTTCTCCAATGTGCTGATGATTTTCTTCTTCTGCTCCTCGAGCTCAGCCTCGATGAGTGCTTTGTGAGAAACAACAACGTTTTTGAATTCTTGGTTAATCTTAACGATTTTGAAGTCCTCTGTCTGGCCTACGTATGCATCGTAGTCACGGATGGGCTTAACGTCGATTTGTGAACCGGGCAAGAAGGCCTCGATACCAAATACGTCTACAATCATACCACCCTTTGTGCGGCACTTGATGTAACCCTTAACAACAGCCTGCTCTTCCATAGCTTTGTTAACGAGCTCCCAAGAACGGCTTGCACGTGCTTTTTTGTGTGAGAGGCTAAGCTGGCCTTTTTTGTCCTCCAAGTTCTCGATGTAAACTTCAACCTGGTCGCCTACCTTGAGGTCGGGGTTGTAGCGGAACTCGCTCACGGGGATAATTGCGTCTTGCTTGTAGTTGATGTCTACAATAACTTCGCGTTTGTTGATAGCGATAACTGTACCGTTAACAACCTCGCGGCTTGATACTTTGTTGAGAGTGCTGTTATAAGCCTGCTCCAACTGCTCTTGTGAGAGACCTGAGATGTTCTCTCCTTTTGCGTACGAATCCCAGTTAAAATCGGGTGTACCTGTTAAAATTTCTGTGCTCATAATTTGTTTTCTTTAATGAGTTAGACATTATGTTGATAGAATTCGGGCGCAAAGATACTGCTTTTTTGCCAAACTACCGCGCATTTTCGTTAATTATTTTATAATAAAGAACGTGAAGCGTACATTTTTTCGAAGTTTTTCTTCTTTTATTTTGTTTTATGTTTAAATTTGCGGTGGAAGTGCGTGAAACGTACCCCGTTTTATGGTATTAATTTAATTTTTAGCTTTATGTTATCGAGTTTTAGCTGGGTTGACTATTTGAGTGCTTTTAGTGTGCTTTTTGCTGTTATTGACCCTATAGGAGCTATCCCTGTTATTATTAGTTTGCGCGACAGAGGCAAGACTATAAAATCGGGCAAGGCGGTTATTTATGCTTTTGGCCTTTTGTTGCTCTTTTTCTTTGTGGGCGATGCGCTGTTAGGGCTCATAGGTGTGGATATCAACTCGTTTGCTGTGGCCGGTGCGTTGGTGCTCTTTTTGCTGGCTCTGGAGATGGTGCTCGATATTGTAATTTTCAAAGACACGGCTGTTGCCGGTAACGATGCAACCTATGTGCCTGTGGTTTTCCCCTTGCTTGCGGGTGCGGGCTCTTTTACCACGCTCTTGTCGTTGAAGGCCGAATATTCTTCGACAAATATTTTGGCGGCTCTGTTTACAAACGCTTTGGTGGTGTTTGTGGTTTTGATAACAACCAGACGCATAAGCCGCATACTAGGAAAAGGAGGCTTGTATTTTATTCGCAAGTTCTTTGGTGTCATCCTCTTGGCTATATCGGTGAGATTGTTTACATCTAACCTTTCTTACCTCATCGAGAGCATAAGCAACAATTAGTCTTTTGCAGTTTTGGATATACAAAAAAGGCGCACTTTGAAGTGCGCCTTTTTTCTTGTTGTTTTTTATTTTTCTTGTCGATATTTTACGAAGGTAGGTGTCTCTTTTGTTTGCAGGTTGCCTGCGCTGTCGCTGTATATGAAGAACGCATCTATGCCGGCTGTGCTACAGTGGGCTAGGGAAGCGTCGAGCCCCATAACCATAAAGGCTGTGGCAAAGGCGTCGGCTGTAGCGCAGTCGTCGGCTATAACGGTTGCCGAAAGAAGGTTGTGCTTCACGGGGTAACCTGTTTTGGGGTTTATGGTGTGCGATACCTTTTTGCCGTCGATGTATCGGAAGTTTCTGTAGTTTCCCGATGTGGCCATAGCCTTGTTGCTTATGCGTATAATTTCTTGGATATCTTTTTCTTGTCCTGTGGGGTCGTCAACGGGTTTGTTTATGCCTATAGCCCAGCTGCGTCCTTTGTCGTTCTTGCCTTTTGCAACAATCTCCCCGCCTATCTCAACCATATAGTTTTTAACACCTTTTTTGTCGAGTGCGCGTGCAACCTCGTCGCAACCGAAGCCCTTTGCTATAGCGCTGCAGTCGAGCATGGTTTCGGGGTGCTGTTTTGTAATTGTGCCGTTGTGGTTGCTCACAGTGCTGTAGCCTACAAATTGCATCAAGGAGTCTATTGTGGCCGAGTCGGTGGGTATGCCTTTTTTAAAGCCGAAGCCCCACGCGTTGACAAGCGGTGCTACGGTTATGTCGAAGGCTCCGTCGGTTTGCTGCGAAATTTCTTGAGCAAGGTTGAATACCGCTAAAAATGTTTCGTCGGCTTTGCTCTCTTTGTTGCTGTTTATAGCTGTTATGGTCGACTGTTTGTTGAACGTGGAGAGCGACGCATCTACCTGCTGCATAGCGGCTTTGAGCTCTGTGTGCAGGTCGTCATTGCTTTGGTATATGATGCTGTAGTATGTGCCGAATATTCTTCCCTCGGCCCTTTTGTAGGGGACGTTGCGGGTTATCACATAGATGCTGCCTGCTACAAGAAAGAGCAGGAATAAAATTTGCCAGATTTTCATCGTGCGAGGTTAGTTTTTGCTAAAAGGTATGTCTATTATAAGATTGCAGGTGCCACCGAAGCAACAGCTTTTGTTCTCGCCGTATCCGGGTATGTACCACACTTTAGAGTTTTCGCCATCGCCGTCCTTCAGGCGGGTTTTATATCTCACGCTCCAGCCCATATGGAAGTTTTTCCACACTTTCACCTGAACGCCCACACCAAGCTCAAACCACGAGCAAGAGGCCTTCTCGCCGTAGAGCTCAAAGTCGGTGGTGCCGCCCCATACGGGGTCGGTGATTGCAGGGCTTTTTACGTCGTACTTAACGCTTGTCCAGCCATAGCGGGCAAGAGCATAGAGTTTGTAGTTGCTTAATTTGCCCGGTTTCTTGTAGAGAAAATTGTAGTTAAGGCCCACGCGATAGTAGGGTGCGCTCGATTTGTAGCTTATGAGTGTGAGTTCGTCGGTAGTGTCGGTGCTGCCGTATCCCACCTCTATGGTTGGGAAAAAGCGGTTGCCCAGGTTGGCGTATAGCGCAACCTCGCTGCTCATATAGTCGTCGAACAGGGTGTTTATGTAACCGTAAGTATCGACCGAAACGCCTATCCCTTTAAAGGTGAGTGACGAGCTCTTTTCGGCAGAGCTTGTTTGTGCGGCAAGCGAGCCGGTTAACAGCAGCAACAGGCTACTGATAAAAATATATCTTAATATTTTCATTGCCTTCGAAATTTACGCTCTTGTTTACAATTTTTACATCTTCTATCCATACGTTGGTGTTCTCAACTCCGTCTATTTGATAGAACATAAGCACGCCACACTCCATAGACTGATAGTAGGGGTGGGCTGTGTGGTTTACAAAAAGAGAGTCGCAACTCGCGTCGTGGTAGCGGAATATTACAGTGTCGCGCTCTTGTGTGTAGCTCATAGGGAGCGACACGGAGCCGGCGTCGGTTATGTTGTTTACCATTACAGACTCTGTGCCGTTTATCATAAGCGACACGGTTAAGGGGTTGGCGATAGAGTGTGCTTGTTCTTTGCCGTTGTCGTCGATGGTGTAGAAGCCGATATTCTCGTACGATGTATTGTTTAAGCTGCAGTCGTACCCGCTGTCGCAACAAACAAAACTTGTTGCTGCTATTATTATAAGGAGTAGTGCGGCTATGCTTTTTGTTATCTTCATAGGGGTGGGTTAAATCTCTTTTGCTATGTTGTATTTGTTTCTCTCCTGCGAGGTGCGGCTCACAAGTTCGGCGATGAAGCCGGTGAGAAAGAGCTGGGTGCCCATAATCATCATAGTGAGTGCTATGTAGAAGTATGGTGAGTCGGTTATGAGGCGTGCGGGCTCGTGTGCGGCAAGGCAGTAGAGCTTGTTCGCTCCTAGTATGCACGACGCTATAAAGCCTATGAAAAATACTATGGTACCCCACAAACCGAATATGTGCATAGGACGGTAACCGAACTTCGATAGAAACCACAACGACATTAGGTCGAGGTAGCCGTGGAAGAAACGGCTTATGCCAAACTTGCTCTTTCCGTACTTGCGTGCCTGGTGATGCACCACAAGCTCACCTATCTTTGAGTAACCTGCGTTTTTTGCAAGGTAGGGTATGTAGCGGTGCATGTCGCCGTAAACCTCTATGCTCTTTACAACCTCTTGGCGGTAGGCTTTGAGGCCGCAGTTAAAGTCGTGCAGGTTTTTAATGCCCGACACCTTGCGCGCTGTTGCGTTGAATAGCTTTGTAGGCAGGGTTTTGCTCAGGGGGTCGTAGCGCTTCTGCTTGTAGCCCGACACGAGGTCGTAACCATCCTTTACAATCATATTGTAGAGTGTGGGTATCTCGTCGGGGCTGTCTTGCAGGTCGGCATCCATAGTTATAACCACGTCGCCTTGTGCACGCTCGAAACCGCAATAAAGCGCGGGAGATTTTCCGTAGTTGCGACGGAACTTTATGCCGTGCACGTGGGGGCTCTTCTCTTTAAGCTGTTCTATAACGCTCCAAGAGTTGTCGGTGCTACCGTCGTTTATGAAAATTATTTCGTAGCTGAAGTTGTTGCTCACCATCACTCGCTCTATCCACGCGGTGAGCTCGGGCAGCGACTCGGCTTCGTTGTATAGCGGAATAATTACGGAAATATCCATACTCTTTATTTTGTTTTTTTATTTTCGTGTAACAAAGATAGCTATTAGAACTGTAATTATGGGCGAAATTGTGAGATTTGTGCCAAAAAATTGCAAAACAATGTCCCGAGGTGTGAGGGTTTTCATAATTTCGGCTGTGGCTGCAATCTGCTCTTTTAGTGCGGGGTCCACCTCTTCCATTGCGGTGAGGGTGCTGAATTGTTCAAGTATAAACTCCATAAAGTAACCCCCGTCGAGGAGAGAAAAGTACAGGAACTGCGCTACAGCGGTGAGTGTTGCTGCGCACAGGAACATTATCAAGAGAAAAAGCCACGCCTCGGCAAATCTTAGTTTGTTGTCGCGCTCTTTTTTGCGATAGGCTACAGTGAGGCGCCCTGCGATAAAAGGTGTAGCTACAAACAGAGCGAGGAAAAGTACCGAAAAGAGTGACGATTTAAGGCCTATGAGGTAGCATATGTTGGCAAGTATCATAGCAGCGCCAAGCAACGTGCCATAGCGCATAGCTCCTTGGCTTATGTTTTTTAGGTTATGTTCTTGTTGCATCTTCTTTTGTTTTATTTGTTTGCGAAGATACAAAAAATATTCAACAAGGAAAAACCGGTTGACTAGCAAACTTTAGGGAAGTATGCAAGAGTTAGGTCGATTTATACTCCTTTATATTTATCCCCCCCTCTCTTCAAAGCGCGACATACTCTTTTCTTAATTGCAGAGCAAAAGAGCACCATGATTGTATAATCTTGCTTTAAAATCCTCGGTGGCCCGCGAGCCTTTCTCTCAATAAACTTGTTCTTTTCTCCTTCTTTTCGTGAGACGAAAAGGAAGCAAAAGGCGCAGCACGCGAGTAAGATTAGTCGCTCCCTCCTCCTGCTCGTGAATTGCCCTGTGAGGGCAATATAACTCGTTCGTCGGTCACTTGCCACGTGTATCTTTCTCGCATTTACAGGGTGCTGCGCAACTCGTTCAGTTATCCGCGCTACGCACGTATAACTACACACTCACACAATGCTCGCACTTTTTCCTGTAAATGCTCGGATACACGCTCAAATCTTAACGGTGCTGCAGTTTTTTTAAATTACTCTTGCAATGGTTATTTTCAAAAGAAAACCGGCACCGTAAGTAACACAATTAAAGGCCGTTGCAGTTTAGGATATAAGCGAATTTTGCTTGCAAAATCGGTAGCATCATCAGTGATAAGTCGCACATAGTGCGGGTCACGATTAGATGATGCTGCC
>JAZKYU010000008.1:0-5471 GCA_045612305.1 Bacteroidaceae bacterium | reverse complement strand
GAACAGCCTTTAATGACAAGCGAGGAACGAACGAGGGATGTCTCAATTTTACAGGGTGCTGCAAGGGTTAAAAATTACCCTCATCAGCGCAGTCCAGAGGTGCGCATTAAAGCTTTTAGAAAAACAAGTGTCAAAGTTTTTGGGGAAAAGCGAGGACCTAGCGAGGTATGCCACTATATTTTCTACAAAGCGCAATACCGAGCGCTTCCGGAGCCCCAAAAACTTCAACTATGTTTTTCGTTAAAAAGGCGCCTTATGCGCAGAGCTCTTTGCTCCTTTCTGTCGGCACAGAAAGGAGATTAAATAAATTTATAAATAACTACCGCCAAACAACACCGAGAATTTGAGTTAAAGACTTTTTTACTCCTCAAACTTTACGTTGAGCCAACTTTTGCAGGTGAGCCGCACAAAGATGTGTAAAAAAATATGAGCCGGCTTTGAAAAAACCGACTCATATTAAATTCTCTAAAGCAACTTAAATAATTACTTCAAAGCGAAGATTTCCTCCTCACCTGCGATGCAAGAGAAGATTTTGTCCTCGCGGAGCAACCAACCGAGACCGAGATACAACTCTTTCTCTTTAAGTTTAGCCTCCTTTTTAATCTCTTTCAAAGTCAAACCCTCTGTTTCGTTAAGGGCTGTCCAAATGCGGCCTGCAAACTCGCCAGCCTGTTCTGTAATCATCATAAGATTGTATCGTTTTTAAGTTGAAAATAGAGCCTCTCGCGTGAAAGGCTTTTTAAATTGAGCGCAAAGATATGAAAATTTGCGTAAACTAAAAAACAAAAATTCGTAATATTCAATAAGTTTAGTTTTTTTTAGTTTTTTGCACCCTGTTTCTCTTGCAGATATTCCACCCAAATTCTTGCAGCTTCTTCAACCATTTTAGAGCAAGGACGCTTTTGGTAATATTCGGCTGTGCGTGCCTCGGGGGTTGCGGGTGTGGGGGCTGCTTTCTCCAGGCCCAGAAGCTCGGCACAGGTTATGGAGCCGTTACGCTTTCTAAATTCTTCGGCAAGGCTCTGCACTAAAATATAGTTGGCCTCCTTGCCTTCTCGGTCTTTGCCATCGGTGCAGCCTGTCTCAAGCCCGGCAAGCATAAAAAGCCCACACGCGGCACCGCAAGTCTTGCGCATACGGCCGATGCCTCCACCAAAAGAGGCTGCCATCTTTAACGCCTGCTCGTGTGTAAAACCATACATATCGGCAAAAGCTGCTACAACAGCTTGGCTGCAGTTGTAACCCTCTTTAAAAAGTTCAACAGCACGTTCTATTCTTTTTTCCATAGTGTTTGTTTATTAAAAGTATGGTGCACCTTGCTAAAAAAGGTGCACCACGTATTAGTATTTAAATGAGGCCTCTTGTGCGCAACATTGCAGCAGGGTCGGGCTCTGCGCCGCGGAAGTTGCGATACTCGCGCATAGGATCTTTTGTGCCACCCATCTGCAAGAGAACTTTGAACTTCTTAGCAGTCTCGGCGTCAAAGATACCCTTCTCTTTAAAGAGCTCAAAGGCGTCGCAGTCGAGTACCTCGGCCCAAAGATAAGAGTAGTAACCAACCTCGTAACCGCCACCAAAGACGTGCGAGAAGTTTGTGCTACGGTAGCGATATTCTATCTCGTCGATAAAGCCAAGCTCCTTGCGAAGCTCGTTCTCAAACGCGTTGCAGTCGAAGTTGGTGTAGTCTTCAATAAGGTGCATCTTCATATCGAGCAGGGCTGCAGCAACCACCTCGCTTGTCTCGAAACCGCTGTTAAAGTGCGAGCTGCGCTTCATCTTCTCTATGAGGCTGTCGGGGATAATCTCGCCTGTCTTGTAGTGCTTGGCGTATGTGCGCATAACTTCGGGGTCGATGGCCCACTTTTCGTTCACTTGCGAAAAGAGCTCAACAAAGTCGTGTTTCACGCTTGTGCCGCTAACGCTGGGGTAGTGTGCTTGTGTGAGAAGGCCGTGAAGGGCGTGCCCAAACTCGTGGAAGAGTGTGCGTGTCTCGTCTATGTTGAGCAGCGCGGGGGTGTCGCCCTGCGGAGCAGTAAAGTTGCACACGTTCACAATAAAGGGACGCACCTCGTTGCCTCCTATATTGCTCTGGTTTACAAAGTTTACCATCCACGCACCTTGACGTTTAGAGGCGCGGGGGAAAAAGTCGGTGTAGAAAATTCCAAGGTGGTTGTTTTCCTCGTCAATCACCTGATAGGTCTCCACGCCCTCGTAGTACACGGGTATATCGGTGCGTTTTACAAATTTCACGCCGTAGAGCTTGCTTGCGCAGTCGAAAGCTCCCTGGAGCACGTTGTCGAGCTGGAAGTAAGGCTTTATGTCGGCGTCGTTAAGGGCATATTTTTCTTTACGCAACTTTTCGGTGTAGTAAAACCAGTCCCAGCCATCTATCTTGTGGCCCGCGATAGCCTGCAACGCTGCCGACTCTTCTTTGGCGCGCTCCATAGCAGGAGCCCATATGCTGTTCATAAGGTCGAGCGCAGCTTGGGGTGTTTTTGCCATCTTTTCGTCGAGCACAAAGTGTGCGTAGCTCTCGAAACCAAGAAGCTTCGCTTTCTCTTGGCGCAATTTAAGTATCTTGGCAATTATCGCTTTGTTGTCGTTTGCGTTGTTGTTGTCGCCACGTCCGTAGTAGGCTTTGTATACCTGTTTGCGCAGCTCGCGATTGTCGGCATACTGCAAGAAGGGGATGCAGCTGGGTTTGTCGAGAGTGAAGAGCCACCCCTCGATGCTGTCGGCTTTTGCAGCGTCGGCAGCAGCGTCGATGCTACTCTGGGGCAAGCCCGACAAATCTTTCTCATCGGTTATCACAAGTTTGTAGGCCTTGTTGTCGTTCAAAAGGTTTTTGCCAAACTCTATGCCTGCGAGGCCAAGTTGTGTGTTTATCTCAAGAAGTTTTGCTTTGCCGGCCTCGTCGAGCAAGGCGCCACCTCGTACAAAAGAGTTGTAGTAGTTGTTGAGCACTATTGTTTGCTCCTCGTTAAGGCCGAGGCTCTCTTTTGTGTCGTGTAGAGTGCGTATGCGGGCAAAGAGCGTGTCGTTCATAAAGATGTAACCGCCAAGGTCGGTGAGCAGGGGTATTACATAGTTTTCAACTTCGGTCATCTCGTCGCTGTTGTCACTCTCGTTCAGGGTGAAGAATATATTCGACACCTTGTCGAGCAACTTGCCGCTTTTTTCAAGCGCCTCTATGGTGTTTTCAAATGTGGGCGCTGCCTTCTCCTCGATAATGTTTTTTATATCGGCTCTCTTCTCGGCGATACCCTTGTCGAAGCCCTCTTTGTAGTCGGCCACGCTGTAGAGGTGAAACTCGGGCGCTCCAAAAGCCTCTTTACTCTCTCGCAGAAGGGCGTTCTTTTCTGTTTTTGTACAAGATTGTGCTGTGAGCATAATTGTGATTAGTGATAAAAAATAGAATGTTTTTTTCATTATTATTAAATATGTATGTGTGTTGCGTTCGCAAAATTAGTAAAAAAGGAGAAAACAGGCAAGCGAGGGGTGCGGGGCTGTTGAAATTAAAATGCCAGGTATGGTTTGTGGTTAAATAAAGTTAATAAGTTTTCTAAAAGCACGAAAAAACTCTATTTTTGCAGAAATTTTTAAAATATTTTATGAACAAGGTATCGGAAAACCCTTTCAAAAACCGAACAGGCGGCGATATGCCGCTTATGGTTGTTGCAACTCTTTTTGTGACACTCTATCTGGTGTCGAACGTGATGGCAGTGAAAGTAATAAGCTTTTTCGGGCTTTTTTACTTCGATGCAGGTACAATAACTTTTCCCTTTGCATATATGCTTGGCGATGTGCTTACCGAAATTTGGGGCTATCGCACTGCGCGTAAGGTTATCTTTATGACTTTTTTGTGCAACGTGCTTATGGTGGCGTGCACGCAAGTTGGTGTGTGGTTGCCCTCGCCTCACTATCTCGACACCACCGCTACAGCCTATAACACAGTGTTTACCTACGTGCCGCGTGTGGTTGTGGGCTCTTTGGTGGGTTTCTTGCTCGGTGAGCTATCTAATGCGTGGCTCATGGAGCGTATGAAAAAGAAAGCCTGCGGACGTTTTTTGTGGATGCGCACTATAGGCAGCTCTATGGTGGGCTATATATTCGACACCTTGCCCTTTGTACTCATCGCTTTTGCAGGTATTGTCAGCACGCGCGATTTGTTGTTGATGATATTCTTCCAGTATACGATGAAACTTGGTATAGAGGTGATTTTGGGTACCCCTATGGCCTATGCTGTGATACTTGCTCTCAAACGTTCTATCTTAAAAGTAAGGCATAATGGATAGGTATTCCGTTATTCACACAAAGATGCCCCGCGAATTTGTGTTGTTGCAAGGCGAGGGCTGTCGTTGGGGGCGTTGCACGTTTTGCGACTACCACACAGACGTGAGCTCCCATCCCTACGAGGTGAACAAAGAGGTGCTCGAACGTGTGACAGGTGTGTATGGCGTGCTCGATGTTATAAATTCGGGCTCGGCTATGGAGTTTGACCCCCTCACCGTGGAACTATTGAAGAGGGTAGTGCGCGAGAAGGGTATACACACTTTGTGGTTTGAGGCACACTTTATGTATCGCAACAAATTAGAGGCTTTTGCTGCACAGTTTGCTCCTGCAAAGGTTAAATTCCGCTGCGGTGTAGAGAGCTTCGACGCCGAGCAACGCAAACGTTGGGATAAGGGCGTGCCTGCTTGGGTAACCGCAGTCGATGTAGCGCAATATTTTTCGGGTATCTGCCTTTTGTGCTGCACCGACGACGACTCACGCGAGCGCATCCTTGCCGATATTGAGACCGCAAAGCACTATTTTGAATATTTCAGCGTAAATCTTTTTTGCAACAACAGCACCCCGGTAAAGCGCAACGACGAACTTGCAACTTGGTTTGTGAAAGAGGTGTATCCGCTTTTAAAAGACGACGACAGGGTGGAGGTGCTTATGGAAAACACCGACCTTGGGGTGGGCTGAGTGCTTGAGATGCTCTTTTTGCTATTCTGGCGCAAAAAAACGCGTAGCAAATGGTGGTGTATTTAAAAATATTTTATACCTTTGCGCCGTCGAAAAAAACAGACACGGGGCATTAGCTCATCTGGCTAGAGCGTTTGACTGGCAGTCAAAAGGTGACGAGTTCGACTCTCGTATGCTCCACGACAAGAAAAGCAACCACAAACGGTTGCTTTTTTGTTTTTGATTAAGTTGCTCGTAAAAAATAAAAGGAGGTATGCGCGTGCATATCTCCTTTATGGTTTCACAGCCGACCTATAAGCCGGGTTCTGTACCCTTTGCAGGGTGCCTGTCATTCATCTATACAGCGTGTCACCACGTTGCTAAAGCGTTCTACCCTCCGGCTCGGGCGAGCAACCCTCAAACACCGGTTTACATGAACTTGCAGCCTCCAAGACGCACGGCTCGTACATCGCTGCACGACCGGTGGGCTCTTACCCCACCTTCTCACCCTTACCCTTGCG
>JAZKYU010000007.1:0-100034 GCA_045612305.1 Bacteroidaceae bacterium | reverse complement strand
AAAGGCTGTTCGTTGCAGTTTAGGCGCTCCGGGAGCGTGCGGTATTGCGTTGTGAGTAAAATAACGGCATACCGCACTATGTCCTCGCTTATATCCTAAACTGCAACGGCCTTTAATTGTGTTACTTACGGTGCCGGTTTTTCTTTTTAAAATAACCATAGCAAGAGTTATTTTAAAAACTGCAGCACCGTTAAGGTTACAGCGTGTATCCGAGCATTTACAGGAAAAAGTGCGAGCATTGTGTGAGTGTGTAGTTATACGTGCATAGCGCGGATAACTGAACGAGTTGCGCAGCACCCTGTAAATGTGAGAAAGAGACACGCGGCAAGTGAGCGACGAACGAGTTATATTGCCCCTTATGGGCAATTCACGAGCAGGAGGAGGGAACGACTAATCTTACTCGCGTGCTGCGCCTTTTGCTTCCTTTTCGTCGCACGAAAAGAAGGAGAAAAGAATAAGCATATTGAGAGAATATCTCTCGGGTCACCGAGGATTTTAAAGTAAGATTATACAACTATTTACACACCCCTAGACTTTTTTACGTTGAGCCCCTTTTTAAGCAATTTACATAAAAACAAAAAACCCTGGTAATCGTTGATTACCAAGGTTTTCCTTCGGTCGGGATGACTGGATTCGAACCAGCGACCACACGCCCCCAGACTCCCCGGATATAAGACTGAGAAATATGATTATCAACAACTTATGGATGTTTCTCTTCTATTTATTTAATAAAGTTTCTTTGTTTAAATAAATTCATTTATCTTTGCGTTTGCATATCGCTTGCAGAAGCCCACAATGTGGGTTATGTGGGAGGGTGCAAATTTTATTGAAAAGCGTTTACTGACGCTCTTTCTTGGCTTTTCGAAATCTGGTAAATTTCAATTGGAGTCAAGGATGAAGCAATGGTAGATGCCTTGAGGTGTGTTTATACATACCGATCACACTAAGGTTGTTGGTGTTACATACACCATTGACAACTATAGGTGTATTGGTTTGTTATATACATACAGCGTGAGGTTTCTGCGTTGCTCGTTCTACTCCAATGGGCATGCCAGAGCCTCGAAAAGCGGAATGAGTAACAGGTACAGGTTCTCACGCTTTTTCGTTTATATAACAGCAAGAAATATTCAGCCGAATCAGGGAACTTATAGGCATAAGAAAAACTAAAAATATAATTTACTATAAGTTCTACTGATTATGAAAAAACGAGTTTTATTGTTAATGACCGCCATATTGCTTTGTGTAAGCAATATTGTCGCAGCAACCCTTGAGGTGACTATCGGCGAATCAAAATGGAGAACATTTTATATTCCTGTGAATGTTCAAATTCCGGAAGGTGTGGAAGCTTATGTGGTGGCATCTGTATCGGATGGTTATGTAAATTTAAATAAGATTGAAGGTGATGTTATTGCCGCGGCAACTCCCGTGTTGTTGAATGCTGCTGCCGGCATCTATGAGTTCGTGATTGCAGGGGTGGCTGCCGAGGTTGGTAATAATCTGCTTGTGGGAACATCCGCTAGCAATTATGTGACAATCTCCTCTGATTGCAACTACTACGTGTTTGATGAGGATAAATGCGCTTGGTTTCCCGCAGTTGAGGTTGATGGAATGGAGAACTGCTTTTTGGCAGAAGCCGGTAAAGCCTACCTTGAAGTGCCGGCTACAATGGCAGAGAGCAGCCCCTATTTGTTTATTGAAGGTGCAACAGCGACTCTCGCCTCGGGTATCTGTGGAGAAAATCTCACTTGGAAGCTGACTGCTGAGGGTGAGCTTATAATTGAAGGTACAGGCACGATGACAAACTATGAAGAACATTCGGCTCCGTGGTTTGCTTATAAAGATGATATCTTGGCGGTGACCATAAAGCCGGGTGTAACTACGATTGGTAATTATGCAGTAGGTAATTGCAGCAAACTTACTACAGTGACCCTCCCCGAAGGTATAACTTCAATAGGAATACAAGCCTTCCAATATTGCGACAAACTCAGTTCCTTAACTCTCCAGGCTGGATTGACAACAATTGGTTGGGGATCGTTTTATGGTTGTAATAATCTTACTGTAACACTCCCCGAAGGTCTGAAAGAAATAGGCAATTATGCTTTCTCTGATTGTAAACTTGGCTCCATAATTATGCCTGAGAGCTTGACAGAAATAGGAATGTATGCATTCCGTTCTTGCGATCTTACTTCCATAGTCTGCAAGGCTGTCACACCTCCGTCGATGCTTGCCGGTTTTGATGGAGACCCGTTCCTGGATTGTAATAAGGATATTCCGGTATATGTTCCTTACTCCGCTGTAGAGGCATATAAGACGGCATACTGCTGGACCGGGTTTACAAACATCCAACCAATGGGTATTTGTGGCAACAACCTTACTTGGCGACTGACACCGGAAAATGAACTGATAGTTGAAGGCACAGGCGAGATAACCAGTACGCCGTGGAGTATTTACAGCGAACAGGTATCAACTGTAACATTAGGAGAAGGTGTAGCGAATATTAGTGACTGGGCTTTCGGATATTATCCAAACCTTACTTCTGTTGTAATTCCTGCCAGTGTGACTACAATTGGAGGTTATGCTTTTATGAGCTGCAGTAGCCTTGCATCGGTCACCATTGCCGAAAACTCGCAGTTGGCAACTATCGGAGCCTCTACTTTCAAGGAATGCAGCAACCTCACCTCATTCACACTCCCTGCCAGTGTTACTGCAATTGAAGGCGACGCGTTTTGGCGTACAGGCCTCACTTCGTTTATCATCCCCGAGAACTCGCAGTTGGCAACTATTGGCGACTGGGCATTCCACGAAAGTGCTGGTCTTGCCACTATCAGTTTCCCGGCAAGTTTGACAAGTATAGGGTATTTCGCATTTTACTCTTGCAACTTCACCAGCATCACTTGTAATGCTGTCACACCACCTTCGGCAGGTAATGCTTTCCCCAGTACCGATGCGTCGGCTCTTATATATGTTCCGGCGGTAGCAGTTGATGCATATAAGGAGGCTGATGGTTGGAGTGCGTTCACAAACATTCAGCCAATAATCATTGATTCGGGAACTTGCGGCGATAATCTTACTTGGAAGTATCTTGATGGCGATGAGTTAGTTATTGAGGGTACAGGTGATATGTACAATTATTCTAATAATCCTGCAGCACCGTGGAGCAGTTATAGAGGCTCAATAAAGAGCGTGAATATAAAAGATGGTGTGACGAGCATTGGAAGTTGGGCTTTCGCTCAATGTTCGGCTCTTACTGATGTCTCCATATCAGAGAGTGTAATAACTATTGGCGGTGACGCATTCAGGGAGTGTAGTATATTGGAAGAAATTACTCTTCCAATAGGTTTGACTCAATTGGGAACAGGCGTATTCCTCTATTGTAATGCATTAAGAACTATCACTGTACCCGAGGGAATGACTATAATTGGAAGCGATACTTTTGAATTCTGCCCCAACCTTAATTCTATTACTTTTCCCAGCAGTCTGACGGAGATAGGTCCTTGGGCTTTAAAGGGAGCTTACAACCTTGCCTCTATCACTTGTAAAGCAACAACCCCACCATCAATCGGAAGTAGTGCTTTTAGTGGCGTAAACAGCAATATTCCTGTTTATGTGCCAACAGTATCGGTTGAGTCATATAAAGTAGCCGATGGCTGGAGCCGGTTTACCAACATCCAGCCAATAATCATTGGTTCTGGTAGCTGTGGCGACAACCTTACATGGAAAATAATTGATAGCGGTGAATTGATTATCGAGGGTGCGGGTGCAATGAATAGTGGAGAATCTTGGAGTCAATACAAGGATGCTATCAAGAAGGTGACAATAATGGAAGGGGTAACTTCTATCTGTGATTGGGCATTTCATCAATTTCCCAACCTTGCCACCGTCACCGTTCCAGCGAGTGTAACTACGATAAGTAGAGCATTCGAGGGTTGTAGCAGTCTTTCATCTTTTACTATCGCTGAAGGTTCAAAACTGACTCATATAGGAGCGTATACATTTGCCTCTTGCACCAGTCTTGCATCTTTTACCATTCCTGAGGGAATGACTATACTTGATGGGTGGGTATTTGCTTCTTGTAATAGTCTCACATCTGTTGTATTCCCGGAGAGCATGACCGAGATTGGAGATTACTCATTTACCAACTGCGAAAATCTTGCTTCTATCACTATTCCTAAGAATGTTACTATAATTGGCCAATATGCGTTCTCATACTGTTATAGTCTAAATACTATTACCAGCTATGCATCGGCTCCTCCGGCATTGGAAGGAGAGACTGTCTTTAATGGTGTAGATAGAAACATTCCTGTATATGTTCCGTACTCCGCTGTTGAGGCTTACAAGACTGCCGACTATTGGAAAGAGTTTGCAAATATACTTCCAATGGGTACTTGTGGCGACAATCTCACTTGGAAGTTGACCGTTGAGGGCGAACTTATAATTGAAGGTACGGGTGCAATGACCGGTGCTCCTTGGAGTGCATTTAGAGAATCCATTAAAAAGATCACTATTAAAGAAGGTGTAACCTCTATTTGCGACAATGCATTTGGAGGTTACAACAAGGTGGTTACTGTAACCATTCCAAAGGGCATAACAACAGCCGGGATGGAACCTTTCTGGGGCTGTACAGGTGAAGTATACCTCAATTCTATACCTGAATCATCGGATGGTATGATGATGGGCGGTTTCCTCTCCGGCGGAAACTTTACCAAAGTGATTGTAGGTGGGAATGTAACAGAAATTAAGGATATGGCATTCTTTTATCTTCCGAATTTGGTAGAGGTGGTTCTTCCTGAAAATTTGACAAGAATAGGGGAAATGGCTTTTGCAGAGTGTCAAAATCTTACCACGATTACCATTCCTGCCAATGTAACATCAGTCGGCAGGTATGCTTTTGATTATTGTACAAGACTCACTTCTGTTGTGTGCAAAGGGGTTACCCCTCCGGTATGTGATGGGGAACTTTTTTGGAATCCGGAGCAAGAACTTGTTTTGTATGTTCCGTTTGCTACAATTTCAACTTATCAGTCAGCCGATTACTGGAAAAACTTTGATTATGTGGTAGGCACTACCGGTTGTGGCGAAGAACTCACTTGTGAGTTATGGCCTAATGGCAAGTTGATCATTAGTGGCGAGGGCGTCATTACCGACACTCCTTGGGAGGGATATGAAGAACTGGTTAGAACGCTTGTGATTGCAGAGGGTGTGACCGGCTTCGCTGATGAGGTTTTTGCCGATTTCAGCAGTTTGGGAACTATAACTTCGTATGCAGTGACACCCCCTGTATGTGGAACGAATGTTTTTGCCGGTGTAGATAGAACCGCCCCCGTATATGTCCCTATTGACGGGATTGAGGCGTATCGTATGGCTGAAGGATGGAGTGAGTTTGTATATCTTGGTTCTACAGATTCACGCTTCTTGCTGGATAGTTTTGCCGAGTATGTACAGGCTGAAGATGAAGAGCTTGAAGAGATTACTTATGTACGTAATTTCAACAATACCGAATGGCAGGCTCTGTATGTGCCTTTTGAAATTGCTGTGACCGAGGAGTTCCTTGCAGAGTTTGAGGTGGCCGACCTTAATGACATACGCCAATATGACCGCGATGATGACGGCGTTGCCGATGAGACAGTTGTAGAGGCCTTCAAGGTTACCAATGGAGTGCTAAAAGCCAATTACCCTTATCTTATTCGTGCAAAGGAAATTGGAGAGAAGAATATTACAGTGACCGATGCCACACTCTACGCAACAGAGGAGAACAGTATCGACTGCTCATCGATACACGAGAAATATATCTTCTCCGGCACTTACAATACAATGGATGCTGCTGCACTCGTCGGTTGCTATGCTTTAAGTAGTGGCGTATGGCAACCTATTGCCGACGACGCTTCACTCGGTGCTTTCCGCTTCTACTTGAATATAGAGAGCCGCGATGGCAATATGCAGGCTGCACGGAACATCAGAATGCGTGTAATAGGCAAGGATACCGGCGATGGAACAACTGCCATTGACAATATTTCAGATGCTGAAAAACAGGATTCTGAAATTATTTACGACTTGCAGGGCCGCCCCGTAACAAACCCCAATAAGGGTATATATATAGTAAACGGCAAGAAAGTATTATTTGAATAGAAAAAGCTACTATGAAATTGAAATATAACAAGCCTACTGTTGAGAGTGTGGAACTCAACACTGATACAACGATATTGTCCGGTTCTGTAACAACGGATGTTGGCAACACACCCTCGCGTCCCGATGCCAACGTTCATCGCGGCGAATGGGGAGATCTTTGGAATAAGAATTAACATTAACAGAGAATTTTTTTATAGAGATTTTATTTGGTACGACAAGAGGCTGATTTTTTGGTCAGCCTCTTGTCTCATTTTAAACACTTTGCAATCTTTGATTGTATCTTTAAAAAGTTGTAACTTTAGAAGTTGTTTAAAATTTATTTCGTGATTGTTTAAAGATTGTTTTTTAGCTTTTAATCGCAATTCTAATTCTTTATTTCTTACTTTTGCAGAAAATTTTAACCGATGAACCCACGACAAGGACAACTTAAATGTAAGGCTATTTTATTAAAATGGTAGAGAACTTATCGCGTTTTTTCGATTCGGGACAAAATTCACTCTTATTCGGGACAATTTTTGGTTGTTTTGTCCCGTAATTTAAATAAATAATGCTACATTTGTCCCGAACGCAAATTAAAAAGTATGAAAACTCAAGTAGAAATATTGCAATTCCTGCATTACAATCCATCATCGAGCAGGGTGAAAATTGCAGAGGCTTTGACAAATGCACCCAACGAAAGAACCTTGAAGCGAATCATTGCAGAGTGTGTGCAAAAAGGTGATATTGTGGTCAGCGGTAAGGGTAAGGCAACAAGATATTCCTTATCTGCACAGGCACACTTGATGATGCCACTGAATATCGACACTTATTTTATTAATGATGTAGATGAGCGACGCGTTCAAGAAGGCTACAATTTCAATTTGATATGCGAAGTCTTGCCAAATGTAACGTTGTTTACAGCTGAAGAGAAATCAAGGTTGAGCAATGCTCATAATACATTCTTGGCGAATATGTCTACACTCTCCGAATTGGAATACCGTAAGGAGATGGAGCGCTTGGGTATTGATTTGTCTTGGAAATCGTCACAGATTGAGGGAAATACATATTCTCTTCTTGAAACAGAACGATTGCTGAAAGAAAAAGAAACAGCACAGGGAAAGACAAAAGAAGAGGCTGTGATGTTGTTAAATCATAAGGATGCTCTAGATTTTATTCTTGATTGCCCTGATTATCTCAAAGAGCTATCTATAAGAAGAATAGAGGATATTCATTCTATACTTACAAAAGAGTTGGCTGTAGGCAGTGGTATTCGTAAAAGACGTGTCGGCATAACAGGAACTAATTATCGTCCTCTTGATAACGAGTTTCAGATTCGTGAGGCGTTGGAGGATACCTGCCGATTGATTAACAGCAAAGAAGATGTTTTCGAGAAAGTACTACTTGCTTTAGTATTGTTGTCCTACATACAACCATTTACTGATGGCAATAAGCGAACAGCAAGAATCTGCAGCAATGCCATTTTTATGGCGTGGGGGTATTGTCCTTTATCCTTCCGCACTGTAGATTCGATTGATTACAAGAAGGCGATGTTGATGTTCTATGAGCAGAACAATATTGCTGCATTTAAGCAAATTTTTATCGAACAGTATGAATTTGCAGTAAAGAATTATTTTTAGGCCCCTACTACAAGAAAAAAGAGAAATATTCAATCTACTCCTTAATGGTTGTAAATCAAATATTTCTCTTCGGTCGGGATGACTGGATTCGAACCAGCGACCACACGCCCCCCAGACCGTAATTATTATAATTATTAAAGCCTTGATTTACAGAAATAAGCTCATAGACTCTTATCTCTCGGTTTTCACTATGGTTTGCACCCGTGCAAAAGATAAGTTAATATTTCATTTTGTTATTTGTTCACAAACAAAAACACGGTTAAGATATATTGCAATTATCAATAGCAATAATTACAGTTTTCTTGAATCTTTTTTAAGCGTTTTGACTTACTGTATATCGTGGTATTTTACCTCCTGCGATATATCTAATTTGTGTTTACCACATTCTATGCTCTGGACAATCTTTCAAGAACTCTTCTATCTCGTCTTGGCTAATTCCATATTCGGCAGTTTCCAATCTTATGCCTCTGCATTCATAGTCGTAAACCTCTCTAGTTTCAACATTGACAGAACTATAAACAATTGCATAGAACAACTTTTCCGGGTGCTCGTAAAATACGATGTAGATAATAGCACCTCCTAGCATCCAAGGCTGTATATCTCCGATTATGAATTTCCCCTGTATATCATCCTTGTACTCATCTAGTACGGTGTCTGTAATCTCACCATTGTTGTATGCGTCAAGATATCTTCGTACTGTGCGGATATATTCATTATCAACCCATTCAGCTTTTCCCCATCCTGCAAAACGGATGTCGTTGAGTGTTTCGCCTCTCTTTTCTTCTGTTGTGTCTGAATCTATAGTGTCAGCAACAATAGTGGTTGTCTGCTCATTGGAAACAACCTCTATGTTTTCTGTGGAGCTTGTTTCATCTGCTTTGTTTGCTTTGTTCTTGAAGTTGCACGATGCGAGGGTGAGCAAACAAGTAAGTAGTAATAAATATTTTTTCATAATCTTGTGTTTTTGCGAATATAGCAATTCTTTGTAATAAAAGCCAACTTACTTTTGTGTAGAGTGCTTAAAATATTGAATCTAAATATTCATTGACAGGGTCATCGGGATGTTTTTCTTTCCAATCTTTACAATTCTTTTTTTGTATCCATTTTTGAATTTTAAACACGATATGTGTATTTAAGCAAATCAGCCCAAATAATAGAGGTAATTTAAGCCAATCTACTATTCTAAAATCTTCTAAAATGGGTAATAAAACTAAAAAGTAGAATGGTATAGTTGCCAAAACACCTAAAGTGCTTAATGTGCCTATTATTAAACGTTCACCTATGCTACCAAACTTTATCTTACGGGCTCTATGTATTAACACCGCCTTCCATATTTCTTCTGCGTCTTCTATGGGGATTGGTCGAAGAAGAGGTGGTAACTGTTGTTCTTGTTCCTCCTTGAGGTATTTTTGTTCCTTTGCAACAAAGTAGTTTATTACATCGGAATATGTTTTGGGGAGAAAGTTTTGTTGATTTTGTTCGTCTATAAGAAATGCGTATTCCTCTGTGCCATCAACTTGCAGGGCAAAAATGCAATCGTCCATAAAAGCCGCGTGCACCATATATGACTGATTGTTTGCGCTTATTATGATGGATTTGTTTGCTGTGATATATTGCCAAGTTCCATTACTTACTTTTCCGCTCAAAGTGATATATAGCGTGCCATCCTCCTGAAAAATGTATAGTTCCTTTTCACCTGAGTCGTTAAAAATCCACCAAGCCTTGTCGCATATAGCCTTTTTAACTTCGAGAGTTTCGCTAAACTTCTTGTATTTATTTATGGCGTTAAACAGATATGTTTTCATATAAATATTTTGACGTTTTTATTATGTAGATTTCTATATTCCTTATTATAGCACAAATTTGTTGTGAATAGACTAAAAAGCCAACTAGCTTTGTTAGGCTGGTTGGCTTTTTTGTTTTAATTTTTGTGCATTTCCAATAATTAGCCAAATATAAGTCCAAAAAGCCAAAGTATAATAAGCATGGATATTCCAGCAATGAAAATCTGTACAAGACATGAGCCTCCTGCAAACAGACCGGCAAGACAACCACCTGCAGCCCCATCTTTCTCACCTGACGATGCACCTAATATTGCTCCTCCGATAGCAAAAATAACAAGAATTAAAAGAATCCACATATTGTAAATTATTATGCCCCCCAATTCCCCGAAGAAAGCGGATAAAAAATAAGGTGTGGGAACTATATTTGCTTTATCCTAAAGTCAGGTCTTCGCATTACCTTTGGAATGGATAAAGCAATAGCCCACACCAAAGGTTATGTAAAGAGCCACTACGGGCTGTACAAACCAACGATGTGGTGCTACCGCTACTATCTTCATTCCAATATCAAAGTTGCGAAGTTTGACTTTAGAAGATAATTTCAATAACACCTTTTTACTAAAAAATAACTCTTTTGCTACCGCTGTAACTTGGAGTTATTGCAAAAGTAATAAAGGTGTTTTGTTTTATCAAGTTAATTGCTGAAAAAACTTTTTAACAATTGCTGTAGAAGTCTGTAATGCAGATTATGAATAATTTTTGCTTGTAATAGTAGAGCGGCGACAAAATTTGAACAGGGTCTATAAAAAGATTTCTCCACAAAAAATGTCGCCCTCTCATAGTTCAGAAACTCAGACAGTCATAGGTCTGTAAAATCTCTTCCTGTCTCAAACCAAGATAGCGTTTTGTAATAGCAACGTTGCTATTCATAGTGTTTTGGTTGACTTTTCGCGTCAACCGCACGATTTTGGGGAAACGGCATAAAAACAAAAAAACCTTGGTAATCGTTTGATTACCAAGGTTTTCCTTCGGTCGGGATGACTGGATTCGAACCAGCGACCACACGCCCCCCAGACGCGTACTCTAACCGGACTGAGCTACATCCCGTGCCTGTTTGCGAGTGCAAAGGTAGCACTTTTTTATCAATCTGCAAATTTCTTTGAAAAAAAATATCACTTTTTCTGCTTTTTTCCTTCAAATTGAGGCGAAACAGCCTTAAAACGAGGGTTTCACCCACCCCGACGAGCGCTGAACTTCGTTCATCACGCGCAACCAGTTGCCGCCCCAAATCTTTTCTATGTCGCAAATAGCAAAGCCGCGACGCAAAAGTTCACGGGTAACGTTTCGCAGTTGCGAGGCGTCGGCACAACCAACGACCTTGCCGTCGCCATCGAAGTCGGTACCCACACCTACGTGGTCTATACCCGCAACCTCTATCGCGTGGCACAGGTGACGCATAAAATCGTCAAGGGTTGCTTCTCCCTCGCTACGCAAGAAACCACCATACATCGTAACCTGCACAACACCGCCCTTTGCTGCAAGCGCACGCATCTGCGCGTCGGTGAGGTTACGAGGATGGTCGCACAAAGCACGGCACGAAGAGTGAGAGCAAACCACGGGCTGCGTGCTATGCTCCAAGGCGTCGTAGAATGTTGTTTCGGCAGCGTGGGAGAGGTCGACAAGCATACCCACGCGATTCATCTCCCTCACAACCTCGCGACCAAAGGAGCTCAACCCGCCGTGCTCGCCAGAGCCCTTTGCCGAGTCGCATATATCGTTGTCGCCGTTGTGGCACAAAGTCATATAGACCACGCCCTTGCGGCGGTAACGCTCTATGTTTGTAATATCCTTGCCTATAGCATAACCGTTCTCTATGCCGAGCATAACAACCTTTTTACCCATCTGTTTCAAGGCTGGGAGTTCTGCAACGTTGTCGGTTATAGCTGCATAGAGAGAGTTTTTTGCCACGCGTTCCTCTATACCTGCAAGCAAGCCGTCGGCCTTATTAGTGGCCGCAGCCAGAGCGGCATCGTCGCGCCCCTCTTGCCTTATGTAGGCCACCATAGTAACAACATCGAGCAACCCCTCGCGCATCTTATGAAGGTCGACAAGAGCTACCTCGCTACGTTGCTCAAAGCTGTAGCCTTTATTAAAGAGCATAGGAGTGTCGCAGTGCGAGTCGATAGAGAGTATCCTTGCGTGTACTTTATTCACTGCGCTATAGAGAGCCGCCTCGTCGACAAGCCAGCTAAATAGAGGGAGCATACACTCGTTATTCTCTTTAAGTATAAAAGTTTCGGGGTGCCACTGCACGCCTATCACAGGGCTGCCATCAACAGCCTCTATGGCCTCTATAACCCCGTCGGGCGAGAGGGCTGCAACGCGGAAGCCCTGCGGCACTCTGTTTACTGCTTGATGGTGAAAGGTGTTGACAAAAAGTTTGTCGGTGCCAAAAATTCCGGCAAGGCGGCTACCCTCCTCAAGAGCAACCCAGTGAGTAGCCACGCCACGTTCCTCGCTCTGGTCGTGGTTGAGCAAAGCATCGCCAAGAGCTGCATAAATATCCTGGTGCACACTACCGCCAAGAGCAACTGCAAGAGTCTGCACGCCACGACAGATACCCAAGATGGGCAAGCCGCGACCTACAGCCAAGCGCGCAAGCATAAGTTCCTGTTCGTCGCGTGGAGGGTTTATCTTGTGCAGAAGATTATAATCGGGCTCCTCGCCCATATAACGAGGGTCTATGTCGGCACCACCCGACAGCACGAGAGCATCAATGCGAGAGAGAGCCTCCACAAGTGCATCCCTATCGGCATAAGGGGGTATTATAAGCGGAGAGCCTCCTGCTGCAAGCACCGAGCGATAATAACCCTCGGCAAGGGCCGCGTTGCGCTCGTCGGTAAAATTGGCTGTTATTCCCACTACGGGGCGGGGCTTTGTGGCGGGATATTTGGCGTGCAGCGAGAGATACTCGCTGTGCAGATTATAATTTTCGTTCATCAAATATTTCTTTTATTGTGGTGCGAAGATAAAGAAAAAAACAAAATGGAACAATGCAGCATTGTTCCATTTTGTTTTACAGGCAGACAACCTCGGGGATGTTTCGTTTTATACTGTTGTCGAGCACTATCATCGTTTCGGTGCTCACAACGCCCGGTATATCTTGCACCGCACCGTTCAGCAGCTGCATAAGGTGCTCGTTGTCGTGGGCATACATCTTCACGAGTATCGAGTAAGGGCCCGTGGTGTAACAGCACTCAACAACCTCGGGTATCTCGCGCAAGCGCTCCACAACATCCTTGTACATAGAGCCCTTTTCGAGGCGTATACCTATGTAGGTGCAAGTTTTGTAACCCAAGCGGCGCACCTCAATTTCGTAGCAAGAGCCCGATATGACACCCATATCTATAAGGTGCTGAACACGCAAGTGTATGGCCGCGCGCGAAACACCGCACAGTTCGGCAACGTTGCGGAAGGGTATGCGTGCATCCTTCGAAATTATACTCAAAATCTTTAAGTCGAGTTTATCTATCTTACATTCCATAATACTCAATGTTTATTATCTTTTTCTCACAACATCCACTATCTCCAGCTCAAAAACCAGCGAGCTATAAGGGGGAACACCGTCGGCTCCATGAGGGCCGAAACCTAAATCCCAAGGTATATATAGCGTACACACCGTGCCGGCAGGGAAGAGCGCAAAGGCCTCTTTCAAGCCGTCGATAACACCCGAAGCGGGCAATTTAACAGCTTCGCCAACCGATGTATCGACAACACGCCCATCGGGGAGAGTACCTTTATATACACAAACAACCGTGTCGTTTGCAGCAGCCAAGGCGCCACGGCCCTCTTTTTCCAGCTTGTATTGCAAGCCCGAAGGAAGGGTTACCACACCCTTGCGCTCACTATTGCGCTGCATAAACTTGTCGCTCTCCTCGAGATATTTTTTCTTATTAAAATACTCCGTGGCCAAAGCGGCATCCATCACGCGGTCCGACTCGTAGAGAGAGGCCACAACACCCTCGAGAAAGAGGGCTGCATCCAGGGTGTCAACCCCTTGCGATTTAAAATCCTCTTTAACCTCTTCGTACATATCTATCGCGCTGGCGCCCAAGCTCATACCATAGGCATAAGCCTTAGCCTTGGGGGTTGCCTTCACCGGGAAAGCAGCACGCAAGCCCGCCACAAAAGCGTCTATCGTTGTGGAATCTACTTGCATCTCGCTGTAAGCCATACCGCGCACACCGCTCGACACACGTATACCCGATGCGTAGGAGAGCGAGTCGGTCATACAGCCAAGCGTTACATTCTTGCAAGCGTCACCACCCTCGCAAGCAGCAAAAAGCCCTGCCAACGCCACAAAACACAGAGTTTTAATAGCTTTCATACTTCTTTATGTGTGTGAGAGAGAAAAGAGATAATCAGACAATCTTTATCAACTCTACATCGAAAATAAGTGCGCTGTAGGGAGGTATCATCTCGCCGGCACCATTTGCGCCGTAGGCCATATCCTGGGGAATATACAAGCGCCATTTAGAGCCCTCGCTCATAAGCTGCAAAGCCTCTACCCAACCCTTGATAACCTGATTAACGCCAAACACTGCGGGCTCGCCACGACGTATTGAGCTATCGAACACAGTGCCGTCGATGAGAGTACCCTCGTAGTGACATTGTACACGGTCGGTTGCCGAAGGCTTCTTGCCTGTACCCTCTGTTATAACCTCGTATTGCAAGCCGCTGGGGAGAGTGACCACACCCTCTTTAGCCTTGTTTGCTGCAAGGAAAGCCTCGCCCTCGCTCTTAACTTTTGCATATGCCTCCTCGGCAAGTTTCTGGAAGTGCTCGCTCACAACCTTCTGTGCCTCAGAGTGTGACATTTCGGTAGTAGCACCCGAAAGCACATCTTTAATACCTTTTACAAACTCGTCGATTGAGAGACTGTTAACACCCATAGAGAGTAGGTTCTGACCTATCCCCATTCCTAAACCATAGCTGAATTTATCCATTTTCTTTTAATTTATATTGTTTTATTTTTTGTCATTTTGCCAACCCGCCTGCATAGCATTTAGATTACAAACGTGGCGAAGATACAATATTTTATTTACAATTTGCAAGCAAAAAAGGCAAAATTTACCACCAAGCAGGGCTCTTTCGACAAGAAGAGCGCCGCCAGCCCGTCACCACATTTTTTAACAAAATGTCACACAACGTTTTGCAAACAAAGAGAAGATGGGTGCGTTTTTCAACAGTTTTGCAGGCCGGGCAGGAGTTCTTGCCAGGCTCGGGAGAAAAAATAAGTTAACTTATTTTGTTCTCCACCCGCCTTTGTGTATATTTGCAGTAGTGTAAATACTGAAAACTATGACAAGCCAGACCATCATACTTATAGCAATATTGATATTCCTCTGCGGGGGAGTCTTTTTACTAAACCGTTTCTACCGCAGCAGAGTTGTAACCGAGGAGCACCACGACCACGAAGGCGAGAGCGGTGTTTGCTGCGGCAGACACTCTAATTGCGAGAAGGGGTATGACAAGGACAACCTATACTTCGACGATGAGGAACTCGACGCCCACAAAGGCAAGAGAGCCGAGGAGTACACCGACGAGGATATCGAAGAGTTTCGCAACGTACTGCTCACTATGCAGAGCAACGAGGTTGACACTTGGGTAAAATGCCTGCAAACACGTGGCATAGAAATACCCCAGGAAATTAAGGACGAAATTTTGCTCATTTTGCAATAAAGAGGTCGGCTGTAGGTTATAGAACAAAACATCAAGAACGCAAAAGTGAAACGACACACACAAATACTTCTCATACTACTGATGGCAACCTGCATCGTCGGTTGTGTCAGCCGCAAGAAGAACACCACAAAAACCCGCTTGTACCACGCTTTTACAGCGCGTTACAACACCTTCTACAACGGCGAGGTTGCTTTTAAAGAGGGCAACAAGGCGCAGATAGAGGGGCACAAGGATAACTACCTAGAGCTCTTGCCGCTACTAATAAACAGCAGCGAGGCTACAAACGGCATAGGCGCATCGAACTACGACAGAGCTATAGAAAAGTCGCAAAAAGCCATAAAAAACCACTCAATAAAGAGCAAGCCCAAGAAGCCACGTGGCAAAAAGTTGACAGAGAAACAAAAACGTTTCTATGAGCAAAAAGAGTACAACCCCTTCCTGTGGCGCCCGTGGATTATGATGGCCGAGTCGCAATTTAAGAAAGGAGAGTTCACCGAGGCTGCAAGCACATACATCTACATAATTCAGCTATACGAGAGCAACCCCAAGGTGGTAGCTAAAGCACGCATAGGGCTTGCCAACTGCTACACCGAGATGGAGTGGCTCTACGAGAGCGAAGACCTGCTCGCACGCATAAAGCGCGACAGCCTGCCCCCTATGTACGAGAGCGACTATGCTCACGCCAAGGCCAACTTGCTGATAAAGCAGCAACGATACACCGACGCCCTGCCTCTTATAAAAAAGGGTATAAAGCGCAGCAGCGCCACCAAGCTCGACAAGGCACGCGAGCACTATCTTATGGGGCAGCTCTACAAAAAAACAGGCGACAACAAGGCCGCCTTTAAAAGCTACGACAAGGTTATAGCCCAAGACCCACCCTACGAGCTCGCCTTCAACGCACGCATACGCCAAACAGAGAGCCGCACCGACGAGAGCAAGAAAAGCATATTGCGCAAGCTCAAGAGGATGGCACGCAACCCCAAAAACAAAGAATATCTGTCGCAGATATACTATGCGATAGGCAACATACACCTGAGCGACAAAGACACCACCGAAGCTACAAAAGTGTATGAGAAAGGTGTAAAGGAGAGCGAGAGCAGCAACTACGGCAAGGGTATGTTGCACCTGTCGCTTGCAAAGATTTATTGGGAAAAAGAAAAGTTCTCCAAATCGAAGGAGAACTACGACCAAGCACGCCAGCTCCTAGGAAACGACACGCCCGAGGAGAAGGAGATAAGTTTCCGCTGCGGAGTTTTGCAGGACCTTGTGGCCCACACCGACATAATTGAGAAACAGAACGAGCTACTCTACTGGGCAACACTCAGCGAGAAGGAGCTATACCCCATTATAGACGAGCTGATAAAAGAGGAAAAGGAGCGCCAAAAAGAGGAGAAAGAGGCTCTGAAAAAAGAACAGCGAAAAGAGAGGGCCGACGACCTTGCAAACGCAAGCACAGCAGCCGATATGGCAACAAGCCGTTTCTCCAAGAGCTCTAAATGGTACTTCTATAACCCCACGCTTGTAGGCAAGGGAATAAGAACTTTTGCCCGCACTTGGGAAAACCGCGAGCTGAAAGATTTTTGGAGACTCAAAGCCGGTGTTGTGCTAAACACAAGCAGCGAAGAAGAGTTCGACTACGAGAACGACTCGACAAGCATCAACGACAGCATAGCAACCGACAGCCTTGCTATGGGCGATAGCATAGCCGTAGACAGTGTGGCAACAAGTGAGCCCACAAGCGACGACCCCACCACGCGAGAGTATTACTTGGGACAAATACCACGAACACCCGAGCAGAAACAAGCTGCACACGACGCCTTGCGCGACGCCCTCTACGAGGCCGGCATAGTGTTCAAAGACAAGGCGGGAGAGAAGAAGCAAACCCTTGCACACCTGGAAAAGGTTGTAAACAACTACCCCGAGTTTGAAAGGATGCCCGACACATACTTCCACCTCTTCCTCGCTTGCTCGCGCTGGGACGAGCCCGAAAAAGCCGACTACTACAAAAATCTGTTGCTCACTCAATACCCCGACAACGAGTACACCTTGCGCATACAGCAACCAGGTTTCTTCGAAAGTGCAGCCACAAGAAAGCACAACGAAGACTCCATATATGTGAAGGCATACGAGCACTACAAGAATATGGAATACTCGGCAGTGGAACAAGAGAACACCGTAGCCGAGGTTCGATACCCCGAAGGCAACCACCGAGCACGCTTCCTCTTTATCGACGCTATGTCCAAGCTCTACAGCGGCAAGCAAGAAGCTGCCCTTGAGAGCCTCAAGCTCCTTGTCGACAAATTTGGAAAAGACAGCATAAGCCGCATAGGCGAGAGCATAACTACCGGTATTATGGAAGGACGACTACTGCGTAGCGGTATATCGACCTCTATATGGGAGCGCAAGAGCGACGGTACCATAAAGAGCGCAGGCGACACCCTACCCTCGTTTGCAACCGACCGCAACACCCCGCACTACTTTATATTTGCCTTCCCCAAAGACTCGCTCGACGAAAAACGCTTGCTCTTCGAGGTGGCACGCCACAACTTCTCGCACTATATGGTGCGTAATTTCACGCTGGAGTTCAAAGAGTTGTCGCACATAACAATATTCCAAATTAAAGAGTTCCTAAACTTCGACGAGGCCTTTATCTACCGCAAACGCCTCTATGGCGACAAGGAGATGGCAACCCTGCTCGAGGGTATAAACTCATATATAATATCAAAATCGAACCTCGATTTGTTATTAGAGCACTACAGTTTTGCCGATTACGAAGAGTTCTACGAGAAGCACCTGCTGGGCATACCGGAGCTTGAGATTGACGGATACACCCTCGACGAGCCCGACTATGGCGAAGAAAGAGAGAACTAAAAACTAAAGAAAGAGAAACTATGGCATACCGACTTTTATGGGCCGATGACGAGATAGAGCTACTGAACGCCCACATAATATTCCTGCAATCCAAGGACTACGAGGTTGTAAAAGTTACAAACGGCCTCGACGCCATCGAGGCTTGCAAGCGCGAGACCTTCGACCTCGTGCTACTCGACGAAAATATGCCCGGTCTAACAGGCCTTGAAACGCTCACGCAGATAAAGGAGATAACCCCCGGCACGCCTGTGGTTATGGTCACAAAGAGCGAGGAGGAGGATATTATGGAGCAAGCTATAGGCTCCAAGATTGCCGACTATCTTATAAAGCCTGTAAACCCAAGTCAAATTTTGCTCACGCTGAAAAAGAATATACACAAGAAAGAGATTGTAGCCGAAAAGGCCAACAGCGCCTATCAACAGAACTTCGGCAAGCTAGCGATGCAGATAGGCGATGCACGCTCCATGGAAGAGTGGCAAGAGGTGTACCGCAAGATTGTATACTGGGAGTTTGAGCTCGAAAACGCCGACAGCCAGATGCAAGAGATGCTTAAAGCACAAAAAGAGGAGGCCAACAATATGTTTGGCAGGTTTATAAAGAAAAACTACCTCTCTTGGTTGGCTGGCGAGCGAGGCGACCGCCCTATGATGAGCCACGACATCTTCCGCGAGCGCATCTTCCCCCTGCTCGACAAAAAAGAGAAGGTCTTTTTCATCATCATCGACAATTTCCGCTACGACCAGTGGAAAGTTCTTGCCGAGGAACTCAACAGCGAGTACAACATTGAGGAGGAGCTATACACAAGCATACTGCCCACAGCCACACAGTATGCCCGCAATGCGATATTTTCGGGGTTGATGCCCTTGCAAATAAAAAATATGTTCCCCTCGCTGTGGGTAGACGAGGAGGAAGACGAAGGTAAAAACCTTAACGAGGAGGCACTCATAGAGACACAAATTACACGCTACCGCCGCAAGGACAGCTTCTCTTATGGCAAGGTTTTAACATCGGCTGCAGCCGAAAAGTATCTCGACTCGCTACACACCCTGCTGAAGAACGACATAAACGTGCTTGTTATAAACTTCATCGATATGCTCTCGCACGCGCGCACAGAGTCGCTCATGGTGCGTGAGCTTGCATCGAGCGAGGCAGCCTACCGTTCCATCACACTATCTTGGTTGCGTCACTCGGCAATAAAAAGGCTGTTCAGAGAGCTTGCCGAGGAGGAGTACACCGTGGTTATAACAACCGACCACGGCAGCATACAGGTGGACACACCCGTGAAGGTTATAGGCGACAAAAACACAAACACAAACCTGCGCTACAAACTTGGCAAGGCGCTTAACTGCAACAGCAAAGATATCTTCGAGATTAAAGAGCCTGCAAAAGCTATGTTGCCCCAGCCCAACATAAGCACAAGTTACATATTTGCCACGGGAAGCAGCTTTTTTGCCTACCCCAACAACTACAACTACTACGTGCAGTACTACAAAGACACCTTTCAGCACGGTGGCATCTCACTCGAGGAGATGCTCGTGCCCCTTATAAAACTACGCCCCAAAACAAAATAAAGAGATGAGAGAAGAAATTATAAAAATAAATAATCTGGAAGAGTACCCTTCCGCGGCAAAAAAGTTCATCGCAGCTATGGGGGATAACCGCATATTTGCCTTCTACGGCGGTATGGGAAGCGGAAAGACAACCTTTATAAAAAGCGTGTGCGAGGAGATGGGGGTGGAAGAGGCCATAAACTCACCCACGTTTGCCATAGTAAACGAGTATGAGAGCCAGGAAGGAGAGACCATATATCACTTCGACTTTTACAGAATAAAATCTATAGCCGAGGTCTACAATATGGGCTACGAAGAGTATCTATACAACAACGCCTACTGCTTTATAGAGTGGCCCGAGCTTATAGAGGAGCTGCTCCCCGAGGAGGCTGTAAAGGTTACGATTACTGAGGAAGAAGACACCTCACGCACAATAAAGATAACATTTAACGATTAACCGAAATATTTAAGCGGTATGAAGATAAACGCAAACGCATCGGGAACAAGAACTATAGAGGTTTCCGAGGAACAATTAAGAATAATAAAAAAGTACTCTCTGCTCGACAGAGTTAAAAGCAGTGTGGGCACAGTGAACGAGGAGACGCTCACCAAGTTGCGCCTCACCTTGCGAGCACTCATAGCATCGCAAGAGATGAACGCAAAGGAGCTTCTCGACATATGCCCCATATTCTACGACGAGAATATGAAGGCTCTGGGGCTTGCCAACCTTATGGCACACTACAACAACTGGCTGCAAGCCGAACTTGAGCAGGAAAAAGAGTGTAACGAAGATGCCTGAAAGAAAAATTACAGATTGGTTGCCTACAACGCGCAAAGAGGCCGAGTTGCGAGGGTGGGACGAACTTGATGTTGTCTTTTTCAGCGGCGACGCCTATGTAGACCACCCCTCGTTCGGTGCGGCGGTAATATGCCGTCTGCTCGAGGCCGAAGGGTTGCGCGTGGCCATAGTGCCGCAACCCAACTGGCAAGACGACCTGCGCGACTTTAAAAAGATGGGGCGACCGCGTCTCTTTTTCGGTATCTCGGCCGGGTGTATGGACTCTATGGTCAACAAATACACCGCAGCAAAGAGGTTCCGTTCCGAGGACGCCTACTCGCCCGACGGCAAGCACAGCATGCGTCCCGAGTATGCTACCACGGTATACTCGCAGGCCATAAAGAAGCTGTTCCCCGAGTCGGCTGTGGTTATAGGCGGCATAGAGGCCTCTATGCGACGTTTCACCCACTACGATTATTGGCAAGACCAACTAAAAAAGAGTATCCTCGTCGACAGCAATGCCGACATTTTAGTCTATGGTATGGGCGAGCAGCCTATACTTGCCATAGCGCGAGCTATGAAACAACAGCTCGAGAGCAGTGGCGGGGAGTTTATCACAGCCCAGGAAGCAAGAGAGATAACCAAGAATATAAGACAAACAGGATACCTTGCTGCCAAAAAGAGCATCAACCCACAAGAGGGCGAGGACAAGGTACTTGCACCGCACGCTCTGTGCCTCAAGAACAAGGAGAAACAGGCGGCAAACTTCCTTGCTATAGAAAAGGAGTCGAACAAGGTTAACGCAAAAAGGTTGCTGCAAGAATATGATGAGGGCGTGGTTGTTATAAACCCTCCCTTCCCCACTATGACTACCGAGCAGCTCGACCGCAGCTTCGACCTCCCCTACACACGCCTGCCCCACCCCAAATATAAGGGCAAGCGCATACCCGCCTACGATATGATAAAATTCTCGGTAAACACTCACCGTGGCTGTTTCGGCGGTTGTGCCTTCTGCACAATATCGGCACACCAAGGAAAGTTCATAGCCAACCGAAGCACCGAGAGTATACTTCGCGAGATTGAGAGTATATCGAAGATGGACGACTTTAAGGGATACTTGAGCGACCTCGGCGGACCCTCGGCTAATATGTATATGATGCGTGGGCACAAGCCTGAGATGTGTAGCAAGTGCTCGCGCTCCTCGTGCATACAGCCCAAAGTGTGCCCCAACCTCAATATGGACCACAGCGCGCTTCTCGAGCTTTACAAAAAGGTAGACGCCCTGCCGCAGATTAAAAAGAGCTTTATAGGCAGTGGTGTGCGCTACGATATGTTGCTGCATCGCGGCACCGACAAGAAGTGTAACGAGGCAAGCGAGAGATATACCGAGGAGCTCATACGCAACCACGTGAGCGGGCGTTTAAAGGTTGCCCCCGAGCACACCAACGATGCCGTGCTGCAACTTATGCGCAAGCCCTCGTTCAAGCAGTTCCACGAATTTAAAAAGATTTTCGACAAGATAAACAGCAAGTACAACCTTAAGCAACAGCTTATCCCCTACTTCATAAGCAGCCACCCGGGAAGCACTATAGAGTCTATGGCCGAACTTGCTGCCGAAACAAAACAGCTTAACTTTCACCTTGAGCAGGTGCAAGACTTTACCCCCACCCCCATGACTATGGCAACGGAGATGTACTACACGGGTGTAAACCCCGAGACAGGCGAGAAAGTCTACACAGCACGCTCTATGCGCGACAAAGAGGCGCAAAGAAAGTTCTTCTTCTGGTATAAACCAGAGGAGCGACAAGAGATAAGGCGCATCCTGCGGCAAATTGGCCGCAACGACCTATTAAAGCGACTAGGCTTATAAAAAACAGATGCAGGGACCATAAAGGCTCCTGCATCTTCTTTGTAAAGAAAGCATACCTGTTTTTATTCTACAGGCTCAAATTCATCTTTGCCCACACCACACAATGGGCAAACCCAATCTTCGGGTAGGTTTTCAAAAGCAACACCGGGCTCTATGCCCTGTTCAGGATCACCGATTGTGGGATCGTAGACCCAACGACATACTGTACAACAATATTTTTCCATATTCTTTTTTAATAAAACACATTTAAACACGTTTTTGTTCGGCGGGAACAAAAAAACTGCTCAAATTTATATGTTTTTTTTAAAGAATTTTAGAAAAAGGGGCAAAATTATTTAAAACAGCCCGCCTCCCCTACTTTTTAGGGCTCAAATATATATCGAGCAGGGTGCGCATACCCTCAGAAGCCCCTTTGCGTATGTGAACTGCGTTTGAGGGAAGGGATGCGTTTACATCGTTGGGGTCGATGAGAAAAATTGGCACCCCGGCAGGTGCATAATTCAATAGACCCGCAGCAGGATAAACGTTGAGCGACGTTCCTATGATGATGAAGATATCTACGTCGCGCATAGCAGCTATAGCCTGTTCCATAAGAGGCACAGCCTCGCCAAACCACACTATAAAAGGACGCAGTTGCGAGCCGTCGGCAGCAAGGTCGCCCATCGCAATTGTTGGCGCCGAAGGTTGCAGAGTGCGCACATAGCGCAAGTCTTGCGGAGCGCGCGAGGAGCACACCTTCATAAGCTCGCCGTGCAGGTGAATAACGTTGGTAGAGCCGGCACGCTCGTGCAAGTTATCTACGTTCTGGGTTACTATAGTTACGTCGTACTCTTTTTCAAGCTCCGCCACAAGACGATGCCCTTCGTTAGGGCCGGTTGCCAACAGTTGCACACGACGCTTATTATAAAACTCAAGCACCAAAGAGGGGTTTGCCGCAAAGCCCTCGGGCGTGGCAACCGCCTCCACGGGATATTCGTCCCACAAGCCGTTACCACCCCTAAAAGTGCTTATACCGCTCTCGGCACTCATACCAGCACCGGTAAGTATCACAATCTTTTTTCTCATACTCTTTTACTCGCATAAACAAAATAGAGAGAGGCGTTGCCTCTCTCTATTCTGCTTTTTATTAGGGATTTGTTGTTTCGCCCTCAACAACACCTTCGCCTGCAGTATCGTCACCACCTTCTTCGGTGATGCTATCGTCGTCTGTGTTATCCTCGGGTTGAGTGGGTACATCCTCGGGCGAGATAGGCTCTATGAACTTAATACCGGGGAGAGGTATGTACCACTTGGCTCTGTCACTCAACTTGGTGTAGAGTGTGCTGTTCCAGCCATCAGCACCCTCGGCTGTACGCCAGTCACCAGCAGCTACGTTACGTGCAGCAACACGGCGTGCCAGGAAGTCTACATTATCGAGAGCTGTTGCCATACGAGAGAGGTCGCCAAAACGATGTCCCTCGAAGGCCATCTCAAGTGCCATCTCGTCGATTATCTTGTCGTACATAAACTCTATACGGTCGTCGGCTGTAATATCATATACATCGGCTATAGCATCCTTATACTCATACTCATAAGCAACGTTGCCGTTCTCGTCGAGCACATACACAGGGTCGCCATTCTCGTCGAGCAAATCCTCGCCATCCGCATCTTTCTCAACCTTAGGTACTTGAGAAACATAATTGCCGTTAAGTATAACAAGCTGAGGTATTGCCTTTGCAACCTCGGTGGGCTCCAAGCCGAAGTGTTTAGCCACGCAAGTGTCGCTCAAAGAGTATTCGTTGTTGCGCTCGGTGAAACCGCTACCACGTGAGTGAATACCACGGTTATTGTTAAACACGTTTGCAGTAAAATCGAACTCCATAACATCGTCGGCTTTTACCACCTGCTTCATCTTGGGAGCATATTGAGGTATCTCTGTTACAATCTCAACGGGGTTACCCTCTTCGTCTACGCCCTCCTCAACAACTTTAACAACTACGGGGATGGCTTTTGCACCCTTACCATAGTAGAGCTGCTCCATAATGGGCTCACCATCAGCATCAAGCTCGGGCTCTATTATAGTATCGGGCTGCCAGTAAAGGCGACACATACCCTTAACACCCGACTTGAGCACCTGCATTGCAAGTTCTTTTGCGCCGGTGTAACCCTCACGTTCAAGACCCATAAGAGCCTCTGCAAAGCGCAAGTATACGTTCTCGGGACGGTCGAGCAAGAGGCTGCTTGTGCGGGTTGAGTTTTCGAAGAAAAGCGATGTTCCGTTCACTTTAACATCGCCGGCCGAAGATAGATTGAACTTAATAATCATATTGTTATAGTAGTTGGTCTTCACATCGTTCTTCTCCTCCTGGCTAGCAACTACAGAGTATATACGCTGGTCGCCGGGGAACTTTGTGCTGTTAATAACCTCGTACTGATATTTAGCCTCCTCGCCATAGCGACGATAGTAAACCTGGCGATTCGATATTGCACGGATAGCAGGCGATGCCTCTACCTGGTTTTTACCCTTTGTGTCGCGGGGTGCAAAGATTGAAACCAAGTTAGAAACCGAGCCCTCCTTTTCGCTAGAAGAGTAACGAATAGCAGCAACCACATTCTGTGTTGTAAAGTTGCTCTGAACAAAACGATTCAAAAAGCCCTTGTCGGGATAATAGCCATTAACCTTGTCGGGGTTCAATGTCTCTAAGTTCTCTGCGTGCTTTGCTACATCTTGTGTATCGCCCACGGGGTTATCCTCGGTCAAATACATATAATAGCATTTAGCAGCCATAGCGTAGTCGCTGTTGGGGTTGGCCATAGGCAAGGGGTAAGATGCATATTGAGCCTTCAACGAAGCACGCCACAAATAGAGGTCACCCAAAAGAACTCTTATAGGCATAAACAATTTTGCGGTGATAGCCGATGTTCCAGCCAAGCCGGGGATGGTCCAGAAGGGCATATGGTATTTATACATATTAGCTTCGGGATCCTGGTAGGGAGCAATATCGTTTATCAAGAAATCTACAACGCTCAACTGGTCGGCAGGTGTTGCAGACATAATCTCGGAAGCTCTAGCATTTGTGAGAACGGGATCGGTAAAGAAGGGGATAGAGCCGTGGTTTTTCATCAACTGCATATATGTCCACGCACGCACACTCTTTACAGCTACAAACTCACGCATCATCTTCTTGTCGTTGTTGTAAGAAAGAGCTGTATCTACGCGAGCAAGATACAAGTTACAGTTGTTAATTACGGCAAAATAGTCTTTTACCGATAGATACTCGTTGGATGAGTTACTAAACTCAAAGTCGCTAATATCCTGAATATCCTCCAAAGTATTATCGTTTGTAGTCACAAGGTCTCCACGAAGCTCTCCAAGGAGAATGTGCTTGTCGCCAACCTTCTGGAGTGCATTCAAAACACCCAACACCGAATATACAGAGTCGTTGAAGGTCAATGTCCCAAGGTTATATTCAACTCGGTTAGAATCTGGCTCCAACATATCTTCGCACGAGCTGAAGAGAACAGCTCCACAAAGAAGAAACGCTACTGAATAAATTAGATTCTTTTTCATTTTTATATCTTGTTTTTCTCGTTACCCGCTCCCGAAAGAGCGGGTAACGATTTATATTCATTAGAGGTTAACTTTTACACCAAAGTGGAAACTTGCACTCTGCGGCAACAAACCGACATCAACACCTTGATAATAAACATTGTTACTTACAGATGTTTCGGGGTCGTTACCATCGTATCCTGTGATGGTGAAGAGGTTTTCGGCAGCACACCAAAGTGTGAGACCCTGCAACCAGCTATACGATACAGGAACGTTGTAAGAGAGCTTTATCATCTTCATCTTGAGGTATGAGCCATCCTCTATCCATCTGTCAGAGAAGCGGCTGTTACCCATGGGGTCGCCATACTTAACTGCGGGCATAGAGGTTATCTGTCCGTCGTAAACCCAACGGTTTATCATACTTGTGGTTTGGTTGTGGAAGTTTGAGCCACTCTCGAGCATCTGACGGTAGTAGTTATACACATCGTTTCCTATTGAGTAGTTGCAAACCATATCCAACTTCCAATTTTTGTAAGAAAGGGTTGTGAAGATGTTACCATAGAAGTCGGGGTTGGGATCACCGATAATAGTTTTATCGTTCTCGTCGATGAGACCAGGGTTATCGCCCTTGTTAACGTCGACAAACTTCATATCACCAGCCTCAAATTTCTTCACAGTATTTCCTTCCTTCAAATAGAGACCCAAAGCCTCAGCATCTGCCGAAGAACTTATTACACCGTCGGTCTTGTAGCCCCAGAAAACACCCACGGGCTGGCCAACCATGCTCTTAACCTCACCACCGTAAACCGATACAGTTGCAAGATCCTCGTCAAGAGCTGTAATCTTGTTCTTGTAGTGACCTATAGAAGCACCCAACTCCCACTGGAAGTCGGCAGTGTTAACGAGTCGACCTTTCAAAGTAGCCTCGAAACCTGTGTTCTCGAGCGAGCCACCGTTGCTCCAGTATTTGTCCATACCGGTAACAAAAGCATACTGCTTCTGCACCAAGAGATCCGATGTCTTAGACTTGTAAGCATCGAAAGAGAGAGCCAAACGGTTGTCGAAGAATGTAGCGTCGAAACCAATGTTGAAGCGCGCTGTAGTCTCCCACTTAATACCCTCGTTCTCAACGTTAGCAAGCTGCAAGCCCAAAGTCTGGTTGTGGAACTTAATTGCCTGCAAGTAGCTGCGCGATGCATAAAAATCGATAGCGTCGTTACCTGTGATGTCGAAGCCGGCACGCAACTTCAACATATTGACAGCGGGCAACTTAAACCAGTTTTCCGAAGATACAAGCCAAGCGGCCTGCAAAGAGGGGAAGAAGGCCCAAGAAGCGCCAAACATATTCAAGCCACCCTTAGCCTCTTTACCGAAGCGTGAAGATGTCTCCAAAGACGATGCAAATTGCAAGAAGTAACGTGTCTTGTAAGAGTAGTCGGCCGACAAATACCACGACAAGTTTGTCCAAACATCATCGGTACCCGAAGTTGTCAAGGCATCGAGGCTTGCACTTACTTGGTATGTATTGTCGTTACCGGTGTTAGCACCACCTATAGAGTTAGAGTCAAAATCGTAGTTTGTATAACGGAAACCTCCGAATACATCAAAATCGTGTGCACCGAAACGTTTGTCCCAAGCAAGACGTGTATCGACGGTTATCGCCGCCTCACGACCAAACAAAGAAGCTGCATAGTTTCTGAATGTCCTGTCGGCGCTCTCCACATAGAAGTCGGCCGATGATGCATCGGGGCTTGCATAGGGAAGGAAGTAAACCTCGTTCAAGCGGTGCAAGGTATAGTTAAATGTCTCGGTAAGAGTGAAATCTTCCCAACGATACTCGGGAGCCACTGTGATACCCAAGTTGGTATACTCCATCTCGTTCTTATAAGCACCTGCACCCTTGTCAAGGATAGTCATAGGGTTGTAGAGAGAGCTGTTGGGATGGCTGTTACCATTGTCGAATACCACCTGGTGAGCAAATCTATCGGCTGTATCGTAGTTGGTACTTATCTGACCCAAGTTTGAGTAAGCATAGGGGCTCAAGAAGGGAGATTTAATCTTTGCAAGGTAGCCTGTCGATGTGATGGGGAAAGCCGAAAGGTCTTCGCGTATACCATCGTCGAGCAACTCACGTGCAACACGAGAATATGAGATATCGAAACGTGTGTAGAACTTCTCGGTCAAAGAGATTGTAGAGTTCAAACGCACGTTCATACGGTTCATATTGTTACCCTCGAGAGGGCTGTCGGCCTGTGTGTAGCCAAACGAGAAGTTGTACATCGCTATCTCGTCACCACCCTCTACATTCAACTTGTAGTTCTGTGAAAAGGCCTTTGAGTATACATAATCTTCCCAGTTTGTATTGTTGTGGTATTTGTTGTAACCCACGAACGAAGGCGAAGCGTTAAGGAAGTCGTATGTCTTGTTGGGCGAAATGTTGGGCATTGTACCCACAATATCGTTGGCATACAAGCGATACTCCTCGGCGTTAAGCATCTTCATAGTGCTGGGAATAGTTGTAACACCACCATAGATATTGGCTGTAATGCGGGTAGCCAAGCTCTTACCACGCTTGGTGTTTATGATGATAACACCGTTTGCAGCACGAGCACCATAGATGGCAGCACCGTTCTTCATAACTTTTACCTCGTCGATATCCTCAACATCGATAGATGCGATAATATTGTTGTAGATACCCATATGAAGAGGAGTTGCCGACTCTTCTTGTGTGTTCCAAATTATACCATCGACAACAACCAGGGGTTGTGTGTTTGCCTTAATTGAGTTGATACCACGGATGAGCATAGCGTTTCCTATGGCCAAAGTTCCCGAACGTGTTGTAGAGCGTACATCGGCACCAAGTTTCTTCTGGATATCTCCGTCGATAGACAACGAGGGCGATACATCTTTCTTGAAACCGTTGTGTTCCAAGGCCTTGATATCGGCGCTGTAGATATCGGAGAATTTGTCGGAATAAAGACGTACGTTAATTACATCGTCGTTATACACAGGAGCCTGCAGCAACTGATACTCGGGAGTAGAGAAAGAGAGCAAGGTAACATAGGAGGGTATCTCCAATTTGTACTGTCCCTGACCGTTGGTCATGGTTGTCACCTTGTCGTGACCTGTTCCCTGAACGCGCACACCAGGCAAAGGAGTGTTGGTTGCTGCGTCGTAAACTGTACCCGTTACTGTGCGAGTTGTCTTAGTCTCAACAGCCGCTTTCGCGCCTTTAACAGAGTCGTTAACCTCTGTCGACAAAACCGAAGCTCGCAGAGCCGATGGCATCAACACTATTAACGCCATCAATAATTGCATTATTTGTCGCATATAGATAGTTTTTTTATTTTCCATTATAGCCTCTGATTAAAGGTTTAATTACCGGCTTCTGTGTCCGTGTCTGTGTCAGTGTCAGTATCTGTGCCGGACCCGGTATTGTTCTCTTCGGGGTTAACTGGGATGAGCATAATCTGGTCGAGCATAAGGCGGAAACCTATGTCGTTTGAGTTCATCTTAGCATACTTACCATTTTTATTTTGTTGTGCAGGTTGCAAAACCTCAAAATCAATTTCCACGGTGTAATCCTCCTCACCTATCTCTCCAAGCTCTGTGAGGTTTGAATACTCCTCGCAATAGTCGAACTTAAAGATATAGTCGTTACCCTCGGCGTCCTTCAAGAAAGTTGTGTCGAGACGCTCCTTGCTCACTCGTACAGCTTTATCTGCGGGAACTAATTGATTACGAGAGACAGTTACGTCAAACTCTTCACTAGGTATAACTGCAATTTCCTTACCCTTCTGGCTCACACGCACTCTCAAATAAGTGTCGTTATACTGAGGACCTGTTTTTGTTACAAGAGTATCTTCGTAGCTCTCGATAAACCAAGGTGGTGTTATAATTGCAATCTTGTAGCAGGTTGAGTATACTTTCTCGACAAAGAATTTAACCCTAGGCAAGTCTGTTACATTAGTCTTTGTAGGCTGCTGAGCAAAGAAGTAACTTCCGTTAGACAATTTACCCACTACATCGGGGTTTTGTTTCACTTTAGAAACATCTTCTCTCGTGTACATTACATTCTTTGTTGTGAAAATATTTGAAATTGCACCATTCTTTGCTGTGTCCTTTCTGATGTATCTAAACACATCTCCGCTCTTATAATCGGGCTCGAGCTTTATGGTATCCACCCACAAGTTGAAGGGGTTTACAGGCATAGCATCAACCACGGTCAAAACACCGTTTGACATAGGATAGCTTTCAACCTCGTTAAACTCGGCTCTTGCATATTTCTTTCTGGGATAACCCTGCTGACGCACAACCAAAGAGTCGGGCAGATTATCAAAACCGGGTATCTCGCCATTTACTCTCTGGTCGGTGAGACTGTAGGTCAAACGATCGAGATACAACATTATACCACGAATATATTTAATAGAATCGGCCTCGTGCTGCTGTTTCTCGGTAAAGTTCTCCATATCGTAGTTGAAGAAGCTTGCCGATGTTTCATATATCTCGTTCCAAAGCTCACTTGTGGGAGCATACATAACAATCAACGAGTCCTCGTTGTCTACAGAGCCCAATCTGTTTCTTATGACATTGCTCTCTTTAAAGGCAGAATCGAGGTATGTTTGCTCCTGGTTTATAATATCTCCGGGAGTACTGTTGCCAGCATCAAACTCTCTCACTGTGTACGAAGCACAGAAGTCCCAAAAATCGCTTATAGAAGAAACGTTTTTCAAAGCCTCCCACAACGAAGGTCTGTAGTCGACCGCAGAAGAGATTTTGTGAATAATCGCGTTCTTAGTCAATATGTTTTTGTCTATAATTTCGCGCTCGCCAAAGGTGTAACCATCGGTTGCGTTACCTGCAAACTTCACATATTTGTTGTTGAGCATCAAAAGTTCTTTGTCAAGCTCACCGTTTGCAGCGTGTTTGAAGTTTACTACGTAAGACTTTACAAACTCTCTAAAAACGCCTTCACGGTCGCCTCTCTCTATGCGGCTCTGTATCTCGGAAATGGGAAAACTGCCGTTTACAGGTGCAAAGATTGTATAGACTCTCTCTTGGTTAAAAAGAGAGTCGGCACACTCCTCGCCACACAAGTCTACGACACTCAAGAAGTCGGCAAAATCGCCATCCTTCTGCATAACCTTGAGAGCGGTAAGTTCGCTGTCCTCGGGCTCGGGGAATTGATAAACATCATCAATAACTATATCACTATCTGAGCAAGAATAACTCGTGAAAAGAGCTATCGCTAATGCCGATGCTGCTAATAATTTATTTTTAAACATTGCTTTCATCTTCTATATTTTTATGTTAAAAGTAATGGTAAGAACAGAAATTCCAACCAAATTCTTTCTGCTTAACAAAACTCTTTTACACTCATTAGTTTTTAGAAACTGAATTATCGCTCTCTGAAGACTTGCAAGATTCGTTCTGCTTGAGAAGCGGGTTAAAACGAATTTCCTCTTTGTGGATGGGCATAAAGTAGGTGCTGATGCGACCAAAACGTATACCTATCTGGTCGTCAGAAGCATCGAGGTTCTTACCCTGGTAAGAGAACGATGTATCTTCGCCCATTAGAGCCATACGCACTACGTCAAACCAACGCTTGCCCTCGAAACACAACTCACGAGAGCGCTCGTCGCGTACAATTTCAAGGCACACATCAACAGCTTCGGGATCATCAAGTTTCAAAGGATCCTTGGTCTCGTCAACCTTCCAACGTCTGTTATTCTCGTAGGCAAGCTCAAAAGCAAGTGCCACGTCGTCTTTCTTAGTTGCGTTATAAGGCTCTGAAAGCAAGAGAAGAGCCTCTGCCATCATAAGCATCACGTCGGGCTTGCGATATACAGACCAGCTAACGTTAAACTCGTCCTCTTTGCGATAGCTACGATTACCGCTCTGGTCGGGCGAATTTGTTGTTATGTACTTTCTGATAAAGTCGGGTTTGTGGTCATCGGTTGCTGTACCCCAAGCTGTGTTCCAAGTTGATATATAGGCGTATCTGCGCATATCATCTTCTTTATACTTGTCAATCAATTTAGCAGCTGCAATGAGCTTGGCACCTGTACCCTTCTCGCTGTAACCATACAAGGGAGAAATTCCGGCACCGCTTTTTGCATGGTTACCGTTCTCGATGAGGAACTCAAAGATTGCCTCGCTCTTTTGGCCATAGTTGGTACCAAAATTTATATCGTAGGCCTCACTGGTACCATATTTGGCAACATCTTTATAACGGTCTACAATCTGTATAAGGTGGTACTTATTCAGGGGATCGAGCTCTTTATTATTGAGTTTAGCCTGCTCTTTCTGCACCTCGTCCATTCTGTCGAGCACCTTTTTGCAATTTTCTATGGCCATTCTATAGTAATCGTCGGGGGTGAGGGTTACTACATCCATTTTTTTATCCTGATAGTATTTTGCAAAAGCAGCACGCCACATATCAACATCGGCCATCATAGCATACACCGCATTAGTTGTAACGGTACCTATACTTGTTTTTGTGGGCGCTGTTGAGCGAAGTACCTTTGTGCTTGCAATCTCCAAGTCGCTATATATGGCATTTAGAGCCTCCATAGGTGTAACTTGGGGATATTGAGGCATATCCTCGTCGCTCATCACAATTGTTGTTGCAAGGGGAATGTTGCAGAACGCACGCAACAACACAAAGTGTGCGTAAGCTCGCAACGCTCTCATCTCGCCCTCGGCCACAGTCATCTCGGCTGCAGTGAAGTTGGGGTCGTTTACAACAACATCGGAGCCATATTTCATCACAAGGTTACAGCTACTTATTGCAGAATAGTATTTTTCCCAAGTAGCATAACCGTTATCGTCGTACAACTCAGCCTCTAAGAGATTCAATATGCTCTCGTTCTGGCTTGTTGCAGGTCTTGTAACAGTCTCAGAGCGCAACTCACCCCAAATAATCAATCTCTCAATAGCCTCGGGAGAACAGAGCTCGATATAGGCGTTGGCCATCATACCTCTCACCTGCTCCTCGGTGTGCCAGAAATCCTCGTGAACAACATCTTTAGGAGGAATGATTGTCAAATAATCATCACACGAGGTAACAAACAATCCACTTATAGAAACTAACGCAAATATAAGTGTTCTATATATATTCTTTATTCTTTCCATAGTATCCATCTTTATATTTATCAGAAGCCCATTGCAATAGAGATTGTGTATGAACGAGGTCTAGGAGTATCCATATTGTCGTATGCAATACCATCGCCACCTGAGTTAATCTCGGGATCCAAACCGGTATACTTAGACCAGTGGATGAGGTTGTCGGCCGATGCAAAGACTGACAAAGATGTCAAACCAAGTTTCTTGACAAAGCTGTTATCAAACTGATAAGAGAGCTGCACGTATTGGAGACGCAAGAACGATGCATCCTCTACAAAGCGGTCGCTTCCAAGATAGTTGTATGCAGTGCTACCACCAAACACGGCACGGGGTATCTCTGTGATATCACCCTCTTTGCGCCAACGCCAGTTAACTGCCACACTCTGGTTGTTGAAAGTTGACATACTCTCAAAGTCCATACGGTTCTTGTTCACAACGTCTACACCATAGCGGTAAGCGAAGTTTGTCTTCAAAGACCATTTTTTGTAACGGAAAGTGAAACCAAAACCACCGTTTGCGGCAGCATTTGAGTTACCAAGGTACACGATATCCAACTGGTTGATGGTACCGTCCTTGTTAACATCCTCGTATATGGCATCACCACCACGGAACTGATACTGTCCATTAAGATTTTCTTTTTCAGAGAACAGAGTCATCTGCTTGGGAGTACCGTTTGCATTGTACACAACGTGACCTTCAGAGTCGTAAACGATGGGGCAGGTACCATTGCGACCTTCTGCAGCCTCGTTTAGAGCCTTCTTCCAGTTTTTGTAGCTATAACGATAAACACCCTTGTAGCGGAAACCATAGATAGCTCCATAGGGGTTACCAACCTGTACGCGAGGCAAGTACTTACCGTTTTCACCTCTTGTGTAGTCACCGTTCTTTTGGTCGAGGTAAGCCTCTTCCATCTCAAGAATCTCGTTGTAGTTGTTACCTATATTGAAGTACATACTTACCGAGAAGTCTTTGAATATCTTAACCGGAGCTGTGTTAAGGTTCAACTCCCAACCCGAGTTACGCATTGTACCAGAGTTCTTGTAAGCAAGTGTACTGTAACCTGTGGGAGAAGGTATTCTGTAATTAGGAACAAGCTGGTCGTATGTTGTTCCGATATAGTAGTTGAACGAACCGGTTATCTTGCCATCGAACAAACCAAAGTCAGAACCGAAGTTCCACTCACGCTTGTCGGTTGTTCTCAAGCCCGACAGACGGATGTTATTCATCTTGTAACCACCCTGGCCGTTGTAGCTCTTACCGGTTGATACATATTTGTTAAATGTCAAGTTCTCGCCGGGCGCGTGACCGTCCATACCGAAACCGGGACGCAACGACAACATAGAGATAACAGGCTTAGCCCACTCCATCCAAGGCTCGTCGCTAACGTTCCAACGTCCCGAGATAGCGGGGAACATAACCCACTTGTCACCATCACCCATAGAGGTCAAACCCTCACCACGGAACGAGAAGCGAATCATGTATTTAGACTTGTATGAGTAGTGAGCATCGTAAACAAAGCTGATGTTGCGCGACTCTGATTTATATGAGCTTGCATCGCCAAGCTGTGCACTGATTGTGGGGTCGGTAATACTACCATAGGGCAAGCCCTTTGAGCTTGAGTACTGGCCGTTGCTAGAGTTTGTTCTCAACTCAAACTGTCCGGTCATAGTCAAGTAGTGATCTTTACTTCCCAAATAGGGAGTGAAGATAAGGTTGTGACGAGTGGTGAAGCCAAGACCCTTGCTATCCGATTTTGTAGCCTGGTTTTTACTTGTGTCTGACCAGTCTTTTTCGGGATAGAGCGAGCCGGGCTTAAATGTTCTGTCCGAAGAGGTTGAAGCGTTAAGGTTAACCAAACCACGATACCTCAACTGCGTCTCGTTGTCCTCGAGACCAAGCAAGTTGTACTCGAATGTAATTTGCGGGTTGATACTGTAGTTTTCCGACTTACGCTCGTCGAGGTTACCATCGGCAATAGGGTTCTTGTAAGAGTTACGGTCTATTCTATTGCCAAAGTCGTTCAAGAGGTTGTAATACTCGTCGGTATTGTTACCATACTCGTCTTGGTTATAAATAGACATATTGGGCAACATCTTCTGTGCTCTAGAAAGAAGGTTGCCACCCATATACTGGCGGGTTACATAAGAGAAAGAGAAGTCGGCAACAACCTTAATGCGCTCCGAAACAAAGTAGTCGAGAGCGAGACGTGTTGTCAGCTGATTCATCTTCTCACCAATAACCTGACCGGTCTCTGTTGAGTATGTACCCGACACGCGGAAGGTAGCTTTCTCACCACCACCATTGAGGTTCAAGGTGTACTCGTGACGGTAACCGTGTTTCTCTATGGCATCCACCCAGTCGGTATTGTTGTTCCAGTTTTCATAGTCACCTTTAAGTGATGTCTGGTCGTAGTTCAACTCGGGTATATTGGGCGATGTGAAGTTCTGGTTAAAGAGCGACTGTTTAATCATCATAGTGTAGTCGTCACCCGAAAGCACGTTCATACCGCTAGGTGTCCATTTATCTTTGAACTTATATGTAAAGTTCACACGAGTGGGACCGCGTTTACCACGTTTTGTCTTAATTTTGATAACACCGTTTGCAGCTTCAGAACCGTAAACAGCACAAGAAGCTGCATCCTTCAACACCTCAATCTCGGCGATATCCTCGGTGTTAATCATAAGCAACTCTGCAAATGCGTCTTCGGTAGCGTTACCAAAGTCAAAACCCTCGTTAACCTTGAAGGGGTTGTCGTCGACAACGAGAAGGGGTTGGAGTTCAGACGATGAGCCTTCGAGCATAGACACACCACGAAGACGCATCTGTGTACCCTTACCTACCTGTCCCGAACCCATAACGACGTCGAGACCGGCGATTTGTCCCTGGAGAGCTTCATCAACCGAAGCGAAAGAGAGACCCTCCATCTCCTCCATACTAATCTTCTGGGTTGCGTGTGTCATCTCACGCTCAAGAATATCAAGACCTCCAGAGCGTCTAATCTCTTTTGCCTCGATAACAACGTCTTCGAGCATATTGTCCTCGAGCATCTTTATTTCAAAGACGGTGCGAGTACCAATTTTGACTCTTTGGGTCTTGTAACCGATGTAAGAAACCTCCAACTCATTGGCTGTGTTCTTGACAACCATAGAGAAGTTACCTTCGAAGTCGGTTGTAGTCGCCTCGATGATACGATTGCTCTTATCACGCTCGGTAACGTTAACCATAATCAGCGGACCTTCGGAGTCGCTGAAGATTGTTCCCGAAATTCTCGCGCTCTTTTGTGCAGAAGCCGACAAAGCTAGAGTGCAGCAAAACGCAAGCAGTAATAATTGTTTTATTTTATTCATAGTTGATATATTTTTCTACGACATTAAAATCATTTACTTTCCGGTAATCATTTGTTATCGGTAGATGATGTCAACAACACAAGTTCATAGCTCTCGCCGCTGTTATCATACTTGTGCAAGTAAGTTTCACCAGCGTTGTTTGTTTCTGTATAGAGCTCGCAACCATTTGCTGTTTCAACAACTCTGTAGCCCTCTTTTGAGATAAGAACTTTCTTTCCGTTCTTGTCAAGAGCATACTCCTCTTGTGAAAGGGGTGTTACAGTATTCGAGGGTTTCATCAAGTAACCAACGGTTGCAGCTCTCTTTCCATCGAGGCCTATATAGTTACTCTCTTTAGATGCAATCAAATAGTGCATCTTGCCATCCTTGGCCGGAATGTAGCCCTCTTTGCCCTCGACATAGTGTGTTTTAACACGCTCGCCATCGGCAGCAAAACGCTGAACACGGCCATCGTATCCCATCAAGCCCTCGAAGCACAAAGCTTTGTCAATTCTGTGTGCTACAGAAGCTGAAGAAGATACCAACAAGAAGGGAGAGGGGCTGTTAGGTGTACCTGAATATTTGAATACCAAGTCGCGACACAATACGTTCCAAGTTTTGTTCTCGCTATCGGCATCACTTGCAATTACATTTACAGTATTACCACAAACGTCTGTAATAACAAGTTCGTTACCACCCTGCTCAACCTCCAAAATCTCGTACACACCATTATGATTGATATAAGATGTTTCGTATGTTGCAACAGAGCTGTTGTTGTCAACAAATACCGAGTTATCCTGAATGTGATAACGGAAGAAGTTGTTCAATAACTTCATAGCAGCGACAGCCTGTTTCAAGTTCTTGCCATCGTTCGATTTAGCACAGTTGTAGATATCGTCCCAAGTAGGAAGGCCTTTTTCAACCATTTCAGACATAGCTTCGTTCGAAGGAGCATACACTGTATAGTTATATCCCTTGAAGAAAGGCACACCGTTGAAGCTTGTAGGCTTATCATCATAGAAAATTGAATAGTTCTTTACAGTATCGTTAATTGTTGCGATATCACCAAACAATACCTTGAACACATCCTTAACATCTGTAAAGTTCGCGTTCTCATCCTCAAAATCGACAAAAGAGTTAGGAGCTGCAAGCTTCATAAACTCACTAAAGTCCTCCTGTGCCATCAAGTTCTCGAAGAGCGACTTTGTAGCAGGCAGGGGCACTGCGGTTGCATTTTTCTTTCTCCAAGCATCTTTGTCGGCGGGAACTGTGTTGAACGAGATACCATTCTCCTGGTTAGGATAAGCTTGCTTAACTGCGATATATGTACCGTTTTCAACCTGCAAACCACCCTGTATCAACATATTCTCCATATCGATCTTAACAGCGTTACCACCCTTTGTGAGGTAGTACTTATTACCCGAGCGCACATTACCTACTATAATAAGGTTATCGATGAGGTCACTCATACGAGTATACAAGCGCTGAGTTTCAGAAAGAGCAGTTTCTACAACCACTTGATTCGCTGCAAGCGCACCTGTATTGGCACCAAAGTCCTTTTTATTGGCAAGAGGTATGGTATCGGTCTGCTCTAGATATTCGTCGGGAGTAGTTACATTATAATTTCCATCCTCGTCGAGAAGATAGCGATATGTATTATAATATAAATAAGGTATGCGTTTCTCCTCAGCCAACTTTTGTGTCTTGAGATTCTGCATATCGTAACGCAACTCATACATTCTAAGCTGACCTGAGTTCATTGTGCGATACTTAACAATATCGATAGGCTCGTAGTAGAAGAAAGCAGAGTCGTCGGGCATAAAGAGTGAGTATTCTGCCTCTTTAGCCAACAAGAAAGACTCAAAACCAAGCTGCGAAACGACGTGACGTACGATATTCATGTTATTCTGTATCAAGGTAGGAGCGGTAACCGCGCTATATTTTGCAGGACCGAAAACTTTATCCACAACATAGATGACACCGTTGTTTGCCATTATACACTCTTGGACAGCTTCGTCTATACCCTTGATTACGTCTTTAGCATCGTCTCTAATCTTGTCGAAGCGGCTGGGTACTGTTCCCACAAAAGTCTCCTGCATAAGGTTGTTCAACAAAGGAGCAACAAGTTTGTCGGGGAGACAATCCAAGGCGGCGTTCAAAGAAGCGATATCGGTAATTTCAATATCAGGTGCAAACATCTCGGTAAGAGTTTTACCGTGACCATCGGTAAAGTACTTAAACATAGCCTCGTTGTTGGGAGCGATAATCGCTGCCATATCAGATGCACTAGAGGCACCGCTTCTTGAATATTGGTTGTTTGCAGGGTCGAACTTAAGCACGTCGTCGCCACTCTCAGGACGAGGATTCAAACCTTTATAGTTGAGGTCCAAACCACCACCACCCGATGCTGTATAGTAGCGCAATGTATAGATTTTGCTATCTTTACCTGTGAGCTCTTTATACTCTTTGGTCAAGTTCTCCTCGTAGAAAGGCAAGCAGTAACGGTCGAACAAACGGCTGAGCACCGAAAGATCTTCGCGGTTACGTATCTCCTCGGCCATATTTGAGGGGGGAACAAGCACGTCGTCCAAGCGATAGAGATAACCGTTCTGGCAAGTGATGGTCATAGTATCATCAGAGAAACCGTCGCTAGGCACATCGCTGGCAACAACCTTCTTGTCGAAGATAAAAGCCTCGCCCTCGGTATAGGTCTTTTGATACTCACCGTTGCTCTTGCGGAAGAAGAAAGAAATATCGCTATCCTTGATGGCGTTGCGGTTCAAGAAATCGGGAAGGAAGTGAACCATCATAGGTGTTGCCTGGCCCGATGCGATGCGCAAAGAGTCGTCGGCAATCTCACCTGCTGCACGGAGAGCATCCCAATAAACGTTGTACTTAGGCATTTTATCCTTGGTCACCAAAGGAACTGTATCGATAACCGCAAGCGAAACGGGGCGACGCATACAGGTACCCTCTGTGTTTATGTCGGCACTTGTTGCCGAAAGCATATCGAGCAACATAGCATCGTTAAGCATTGAAGAACGGAGAAGCACCTTCATCTGAGCCTCGGTCAAGTCTTCAAAAGAGCTAACGCCCCATTTATTGTTCTTGAAGAAACGCTCAAAAGCCTCGTCATCGGCAACAAAGAGAGTTTTGCTACCTGTTTTGTTAAAGGTCTCAGTCTCACCCAACGCATCAACAATGTCGGCATAGTAGTTGTAAGTATGCCCACTGTTATTCTCTCTCAAGAAAGCATAAACACTCTTACCAAGCCAAGGAGGAGTATCACCATCATCGTAAGTGTACTCATCGAAGTGATCTTGACAAGAGTTGAACATACCGCCAAAGAGTAATGCAAACAACGCCAATAGCGATGTTTTGCCAAATTTGCACAAACGGTGTCTTAACATAAGTTCAATTTTTATTAATTATATTTTTTTGTTTTTTTCGTCACTATTCCAAAATGGCACAATGAGCCACTATGTAACGTGCAAAAATAAGACTTTTAAATAAATATTCGCATAAATCTCATTATTTTTTGCTGTTTCATTTCTTTTTTTTGGCATAAAAATGAAAAATCCCCTAAAAGCCCTCCTCAACGGAGAAGATTTTAGGAGATTTAAGTTTTTGGACTATTTAACACTTAAATGTTAAATTTTACTTATCAGAGGAGACGTATTTAACATTTACAGGATCTCGTTTCACAACCTCGGCAAACTCTTGCGGCTCTATTTTTACCGGCTCAACCATAAACTCGGGAACGTTGTAAGAGCGGTCGAAAAAGGTGTAAAAATCGGGCGTTTTCTGTGGCAAGAGGAAGGCTTTTTCGGCACGGCCATCGTCGCCCACGTGGGCTATATACAAGCGGCTATAGTTCGTGTCGTCGCGACGGCTTGCAAACATTATCCACCGGCTGTTGCTGCTCCACGAGTGATAGCTCTCGGCATAGGGAGAGTTTGCTGCGGCCAGAGGCCAATAGTCGCCCGTTTCTAAATTCATAATATAGAGGTCGGCATCGTTGTGCCAAATGTGGAAACAACCATACTCGGCCATAGCAAAAAGCAGATATTTACCCGATGGAGAGATGCGCGGGAAGGTTGCACTCTTACCCAAAGCCGCTGCATTGAACACCGTGTCGGCTGCGCCGAAGGCACCCGTTTCGGGATCCCAAGAGCGACGCAAAACACTATATTTCACATCTTTATAGTTTTTTATCTCGGCCTCTACTGCAGTTTTTGTACCGGTGCGGTCGGGGAAGTGCGACGAACAGTAGTAGAGCGTGCGGCCATCGGGCGACCACCACGGGAAAACCTCGAGTTTTGTAGTATCGTTGGCCACATGAGTTATAGTTAACGCTTTAGGGTTAAAGAGTATAATATCGCTTGCAACATCCTGCACCTCCACCTTGTTAGAGTTTTTTGTGTGGAATATCTGGCCGGTCTTATTCACCGAGTAGGCCACAACATCGTACACAGGGTTAAATGCGGGATAAACACCGGCCGAGAGCGTGGAGTCGGTGGCCATATTGACCTTAAAAGCCTTGCCGTTGTGCACAAAGACCGTACCGCCCTTGTACTGACGCACGTGAAACTGCATATTATCGGTGCGATAGTTCTTATATGCGTGGCAGTTTATACACTGCCCTTCGGGCTCTTTGCCCACAAGCATATTATTGTATATAATCTCCTCGTCATATGTAGATATATTGCGCTGGCTTATGTTCAAACGCTCATAGGCCACATAGGAGGGCGGTATAAGACGATAGGAGATATACGGGTCTATAGAGTCGGGCGACACTTTGAAGGTAAAAGGCGCGTAGGCATGCCACAAACCTTTATTCGATGCAAAAACCTCCACTTTAACCTCGTCGGCTCCGGCAAGCAGCTCCTGCCAAGAAGCTACAGTGGGTTTAACATCTTTGCCTGCAAGCAAAACCTCCTTTGTGCCCGACGAGAGGCGTGTAACAAACTCGTCGCCACTCTCGTTTATAGTAAATGTGAGCGGTGCAATGTTCAAAGGTATGGTTATGTTTGTATAATCGGGCGTTATTGCGGGCAACTCATCAACCTTAAGGGATTTTTTGGGCACCGACGGGGTACAAGAGCCGACAACAGCCACCACCGCCAACAAAAGAGCACCTATAAAATAGTTTTTCATAATACTTAGAAGCTGTTTTAATTTCTAAAACTTTTTAGTTTGTTTTAATCTCTCTCACAAAGAAATAAAAATACCAGTAAGTGTCGCCAAACTCATTTACAAAGTGGGGCGCCATCTCGGCCTCTTTCATACCCTTGTAATCTTGCGTTTTTTTGAGGAATTTATCAAAGCGTTTCTTAATCACAGGGTCTATGGGTATGTTTGTAGTTACATCCTTGCTCAAGTTTGTAAACAATATTATAGCCTCCTGAAAGTGATGAGGCACGCGAGTGAGCTTACCCTTGCTCACATAGCGCTGCATAGCTTCCCAGAAGAGCGACACATCCTTGCGCACCATCGCAAAGAGCACGGCAGCCTCGGCCTGCAGACGAGAATCGGAGGGCGAGTAAGTATTGGACAAGCTTTTTGAAAGATAGACCTCTACATAAGAGTCGTCGAGCTCGAGAGCATCGCTGTAGTTATACATAAGCAGAGGCATCGCAAACTCCTTCTGCTTCGATATGAGCGATGGGGTCTCGACAAGTTTTTCCATATCTTGAGCCCAAGAACGATAGAAAAGCGTCTTTTTCATTATATTTATATAGCGCACAGCTAGTTTGTGCTGCCCCGAAAGAAGCGCACAACGCACCGCGTGTTTCAAATACTCCACACGCCAGCCATACTCCACAGAGTTTTCTATGCACCAACGATAGCAGAAGTTAAACTTGCCATACTGAAAGTAGTTCATCATACCGCCGGTCTGGGTTAGATGCACAACGCCCGGGTGAGCAATATCGGAGCTACCGTCGGGGTATTTGAAAGCATCTTCACCTGCGCGCCCAATCTTCAGCAACGCCATATTCTTGTTAAGCACAATCTGGCGCGTGGGGACATCTACTTTTTTCGCAGCCGCAGCTACAGCCGCCCAATCTTCGTTCCACATAGCACTATTTTGCTCGTTCTCTATATGGAAATTATTGTCGGTATACCAATAGGTATAGGTAAAGAGCACTGCAGCAAAAGGCAAAACAGCGCACGCCACCTTTGCACCCTTAGACAAAGCAAACTTGCTCTCATAAGAACCCTTCAAAAGGGTTAAAAGTATGTACAATGCCGCAAGCAGAAAAAGGGGATACCAATATTCCATAATACCGTTAGGGTAGACACTTTCGTTGGTAACCCACTGAAGTATGGGGGTACCGGCAAAATAAATATTCTCTAGCGCCACATTAGCAAAAACCTTATAGTAGTACCACTGCGGAACAGTATATACAAAGCAAAACCCGGCGAGCAAAGACAACACACCAAAGAGCACACGACGGCGCTGTTTCACAGCATCGACCAAGGCCGAAAGCACCATTACCACCGTGCCACCAAGCGCATAAACACCAAGCAAAGGGAAGGCTGCAAATGTCCACACCATCGCATAGACACCTCGATAGCTGCCGGCCGGCAGTTTATAGCAGCCCCAAATAGCCAAGAGCGAGAGCAACGTACCTAGCAGAGCCGTATAGTAGAAACCTTGTACCTTTATGTAGAATATCCAGTAACCCATCTGGGTGGTGTAAGCAAGCAGAGCTACAGCCGGCAAGAGAGCCAGCACCGCCCACTTGTCGGGCACGCCAAAAACCTTTTTTGTGAGCGCATACACCGCATAGAGCAGCAACACATAGATAGTTGCACCTAGCCAGGGGTAGTGAAAAAACTGAATAAAGAAGGTACCAAGCCACGACAAAAAACCCGCAGGCAGAACTACCGCATCGTTAAAAAAATGTTCGCTAAAAAGAAAAAGCGACTGTTCACTTGCCCTGAAGAGCGTGTCGGCGTCGTAAAACGCCAGCACACACCACACCACAGCAAAGAAAACCGGTGCAAAATATTTTGTAAGTAGCGAAAAGTCGACCTTAATACTCTTTTTAAGAGGCGAAGCCGATGTTTTCCCTTTTTTATCAGTTTTTTTCATAGTTACAGAGTAAAAAAACAGTTGTTTATAAGTTCCTTGCACATTGCAGCATATAGTGGTCGAGCAACACAAGCGCCGCCATAGCCTCGACCACAGGCACAGCACGAGGCACCACGCAAGGGTCGTGACGACCGCGAGCCTTTACAAGAGTCTCGCTACCGTCGGGTGCAACCGTAGGCTGCTCCATAAGTATCGTTGCTACAGGCTTAAAGGCCACGCGGAAGAATATATCTTCGCCGTTTGAGATGCCACCCTGGATACCGCCGCTGTTGTTTGTACGGGTGCGCACAACACCATTATCGTTGTAGAAGATGTCGTTCTGCTCGGAGCCACGGCCTGTCACAGCGTCGAAGCCCAAGCCGTAATCGAAGCCCTTGGCCGCATTTATCGACAACATAGCCGATGCTAGCGAGGCCGATAATTTGTTATACAAAGGCTCGCCAAGCCCCACGGGAGCACCCTTAACCACACAGGTAACCACGCCGCCCACAGTATCGCCACTGCTTTTCACGTCGAGAATAAGTTTCTCCATCGCTGCAGCCTTTTCTGCATCGGGGCAGCGCACCACGTTCCCCTCGGCAAGAGCAAGGTCGTAAGCCGTGTATGGTTTTTCGAGGCGTATATCGCCCACCTGCGATGTGTAGGCCTGTACGACTATACCCTTCTGGCTCAAAGCGAGCTTTGCAAGAGCGCCGGCACACACACGCACCGCTGTTTCACGAGCCGAAGAACGCCCGCCACCACAGTGGTCGCGCACACCATATTTTTTGTCGTACACATAGTCGGCGTGCGAGGGACGATAGGCTGTGCGCAAGTTCTCATAGTCGTTGCTGCGGTTGTTTGTGTTAGCTATAACAAAAGCTATGGGAGTACCCGTAGAACGCCCTTCGAATATACCCGAGAGAAACTGCACCTCGTCGGCTTCGTTGCGCGATGTAGTCACCGCACTCTGCCCGGGACGACGGCGCTGCATCTCGGAACGAACAAAATCCTCGTCGATGAGCACGCCTGAGGGGAAACCGTCTAGCACGCCACCTATAGCAGCACCGTGTGATTCTCCGAAGGTTGTCAGGCGCAGCAGAGTTCCAAAGCTATTCATATTCTGCCTGCTCAACAATTAGTGGCAACCACCGCAACCATCTTCGCAACCGTCGCCACAGCTACCGCCGTTGCAACCGCTGCAACCACCGCAACCACATTGCGAAGCACGCAAAGAGTCGTAGAACTTCTTCATCTCGGCCTCTGTAGCGTTGCGAGAATCTACCACACTACCAATAAATTGAAGGTCGCAACCTGCCAAGGGGTGGTTAAAGTCCATAACAACCTTCACAGGAGTAACCTCTTTAACGGTGCCAAGGATGGGAGAGCCGTCGGCACGCATCATCTCTACGACGTTGCCTGCATAGATGTGAGCAGAGTCGAACTTACCATCGATGGTAAACACCTCGCGGTCAAAGTCTTGAACGTGGTCGGGGTCGTACTCGCCGTATGCGTCGGCAAAGGGGATAGTAAAGTCGAAGGTTTCGCCCTTCTTCAAGTCTTTGAGGTTATCCTCGAACACATCGAGTGTGTAACCCACACCCGAAAGAAACTCAAAAGGTTGCTCACGAGTTGTTTTTTCAACCTCTTCACACTCTCCGTTACGATGAGATATAAGCGTGTAAGCCACGCGTATCTTCTTGTTTGTAATCTTTTCCATATTCTTTATTTTTTGTATTGTTGTAATAATTCCGGGTTAAAATTCTTTATAAATGCCGCATGGGCAGCAACCTCGGCCTCGGCTATAGCCACAAAGCGAGCAAGCGAAGGGGCAAAGAGAGCCTCGTCGGCGGCAGCGTCGAGCAACAAAAGGGCCGACATTATGCTATAGGCCGCTGTTTCGTAAATGCGGCGAGAAAGGAAGTCGAGCACCTCTTGCGAGTCGTGAGCCTGCACAGCAGAGAGCAACTCCTCGTAGAGCTGCGCCATAGCGGCCACGCGCTCTTTGAGAGGCTGAAGGCTTGCGGGCACATCGACCGAAAGATACTCTTGCAACAGTTGTGTGTAGAAACCACCCATAGCGTAACGTATGGCAGCAACAACCTGCAGTTGCGTGGTACCCTCGTAGATGGAGGTTATGCGTGCATCGCGATAAAGACGCTCGCAAGTATAGTCGCGCATATATCCCGAGCCACCGTGCACCTGCACCGCGTCGTATGCGTTTTTGTTGGCTATCTCGCTGGCCATACCCTTCACAAGCGGAGTTAGAGCATCGGCCTTCTTCGAGAAAGCTTTCGCCTCCAAGCGCTCCTCGGGCGCAAGGGTGCGTTCGCGAGCAAGGTCGGCAAACTGATAGTTCATATCCACATTGCGGGCAGTCTCATAAAGAAGGCTGCGAGCCGCGTCGAGGCGTGCTTGCATAGCACCCAACATCTCGTAGACCGGTGCAAGGGTTATTATGTGTTTCCCAAATTGTTTACGCTCGCGAGCATAGGCAAGAGCCTCGTTATATGCAGCCTGTGCAAGGCCCACGCTCTGCGCCGCGATACCCAAGCGCGCACCGTTCATAAGCGACATAACGTACTTTATGAGGCCCATCTTACGGCTACCGCAAAGCTCGGCCAGAGCGTGAGAGAAGACCACCTCGCAGGTGGGTGAGCCGTGGATACCCATCTTGTTCTCAATACGGCGGGTTTTCACCTTGCCACAACTCTTCTCACATATGAACAACGACAAACCACGGCCATCTACACTGCCCTCCTCACTGCGTGCAAGCACAAGGTGCACGTCGCTGTCGCCGTTTGTAATAAAGCGCTTAACGCCGTCGAGATACCAGCAACCATCCTCCTCGCTATAAGTAGCCTTCAGCGTTAGGCTCTGAAGGTCGCTACCCGCGTCGGGCTCGGTAAGGTCCATAGACATAGTCTCGCCGGCACATATTCTGGGGAGTATTCTCTCGCACTGCTCGGGAGAGCCAAAGTTTAATATCGTTTCGGCACAATCCTGCAAACCCCAAAGGTTACCAAAAGCGGCGTCGGCACGGCACACAACATCTTGTATCATAGTGAACACCGCTACAGGGAAGTTCAAACCACCATACTTGCGCGGGAGAGAAACACCCATAAGCCCTGCTTGACGAAAGATGTTCATATTTTCCTCAGTGGCAGGCGCATACTTAACTCTGCCGTCGACCAACTGCGGGCCCTCTTCTTCGGCAAGGGCCGCGTTGGGAGCTACCACATCGGCACACAACTCACCTACAAGGGAGAGCACCGCCTCGTAGCCCTTTATAGCCTCGGCAAAATTCACCGGAGCGTATCGACACTCCTCACAAGCAGTAAAGCCACCCTCTTTCATCTCCACGATGCGTTGCAAGAGCGGGTGCTTCAGGTAGTGCTGCAAATATTTGTTGTCGTTATAGTAGTTCATTGTTTCTGCTGATAATAAGTTATAATTTGGGGTATAACATCTTCTACCCTGCCTGTAACTACATAGTCGGCTATAGCATTTATAGGCGCGTTAGGGTCGCTGTTTATGGATATTATTATACCGCTCTCCTGCATACCCGCAATGTGCTGCACCTGCCCCGATATACCACAGGCAAAATACACTTTAGGGCGCACGGTAAGGCCTGTCTGGCCTATCTGACGGTCGTGGCTCGCGTAGCCTGCATCCACAGCAGCACGGGTTGCACCCACCTCGCCGTGCAATAAACGGGCAAGGGTAAAGAGCATATCGAAATTTTCCTTACTACCCATACCATAACCACCTGCAACAACTATAGGAGCCTGCTTCAAATTATTCTCAGCAGGTTTTATATTACGTTCGAGCACAGAAACCACAAAGTCGGCCTCACTCACATAGTCGGCAACGTTGTGTTCCACCACAGCACCTCTGTAATCGCTGCCACGCACCTCGCGCAAGGGCATCACACCCTCGCGCACCGTTGCCATCTGCGGGCGATGATAGGGGTTAACTATGGTTGCCACAATGTTTCCACCGAAGGCAGGGCGTATTTGATAGAGCAGGTCCTTAACGGTTTTCCCCGCTTTTTTGTCCTCGTAATCACCTATCTCGAGCGAGGTACAGTCGGCCGTGAGGCCGCAGTGCAGCTCGGCTGTAAGACGAGGGGCAAGGTCGCGCCCCACAGTTGTTGCACCCAAGAGAAATATTTGATAGTCGTTCTCCCTAACAAGCTTGCAAAGCGCCGAAGCGTGTGGCAACGTAGTGTAGGGCGATAGACGGGCATCATCGAAGATATGCAGAACATCTACGCCGTAAGGAAACACCTGCCGGGGCACCTCTTGCAGCCCGCAACCCAGGGCGACTGCCTCGAGAGAGACGCCCAGCTTGTCGGCAAGGCGACGTCCTTCGCTCAAGAGCTCAAGACTCACGTCGGCGACGCACGCATCGTTCAACTCGCAGTATACCAGTATGTTGTTCATATTTATCCTATAGTATGGTTGGACAAAAGCTCGGCAACAAGCGCTTTTATCTGCTCGCTGTCGGCAGTGTAACGTTTGCTCTCCTTCGCCTTAAACACAATATTCTCCACAGCCTTAACCTTGGTGGGAGAGCCCGAAAGACCACAACGCGCTGCGTCGCCGTCGATGTCGGCAAGCGACCACTCTTTTATGGTGAGAGCCTCATCGGCAGCAGCTTGCGCTCTATATTCGTAACCCTCGGCAACTTGCTCCGAAGGGGTTGCCGCACGGTGAAAACGCAACATACGATAGGCGTTGCGTGGGCGACAAGCGGGAGCACTACCGTCGACCGTAACAAGCAGAGGCATAGAGGCCTCGACGAGCTCGGTGCCGTTCTCCACAGCACGTTCCACGCGCAAACGACCACCCTCACATTCAAACACAGAGCGCGCCGCGGTAACTTGCGGCAGCGAGAGCATCTGCGCAACCTGTGGGCCCACCTGAGCCGTGTCGCCGTCTATAGCCTGGCGACCACACAGGACAACATCGAAACCACCTATCTTGCGTATAGCGGTAGACAAAGCGTAGGAGGTTGCAAGCGTGTCGGCTCCGGCAAAAGCCATATCGGAAAGAAGAACAACCTCGTCGGCACCACGATAGAGAGCCTCGCGCAACAGTTCTGTAGCACGCTTGGGCCCCATAGTGAGCACGGTTATTTTGCTCCCCTCGTTTTTATCCTTCAAACGCAAAGCCTGCTCCAAAGCACAAAGGTCGTCGGGGTTAAAAACCGCAGGCAGGGCCGAGCGGTTTACCGTACCGTCGGAGTTCATAGCCTGCGTACCCACGTTGCGCGTATCGGGCACTTGCTTTGCCAAAACAATTATATTCAAACTCATATTATTTCACGAAAAAACCGCACAAAGCACAAAGCTCTGTGCAATAATATATTTAAATTGTTACAAAGATATAACAAACGAGCGAGAAATATGAAGCTTGCTTCAATATTTTTCACAGCGAGTGCAGTGTATCTTCGAATTTTATCTCAAAGATATAAATTGTTTGCAAAATCGTCAATCTTCGGGGAGAAAAATACAAATAAAAACTCTGTTTTTCGGGCCAAATACAAACCAAAAGAGAGGGAAAAGTGTTTAACATCAGCAAAACAACAGCCCGTTTACGATGACAAGATTTACACTTACACTTGCTACCCTGCTCACCCTCGCCTCCACAGCTACAGCCCAGCAAGGCGAGGCATACCTTTCACAGCCCCTCCCCCAAGAGTGGGAGAAAGAAGAAATTTTCACACAAGCCCTGCCCAGCGACGACCTTTGGTGGAAAAACTTCGACGACACAAAGCTCGACTCGCTCATAACCCTTGCCACGGAGCGCAACCCGTCGGCCTTGGCTGCCATAGAGAAGATGAAACAGGCCCGGGCTGTGTGGCGACAAGCGCAAAGCCCCCTCTTTCCCCAAGTAGGGCTCACAGCAGGGTGGCAACGAGAAAAAAGCAGCGGCAACACTGCGCAAACAGCCTTCCGCGAGAGTACCGAGGGGTACTTTTCCGGCGGGGCAACGGTTAGTTGGCAGGTGGACATCTTCGGGAGCGTTCAGATGCGGGCAAAAGCACAAAAAAAGTTGTTCCAAGCAACCGAGGAAGAGTATCGCGCTGTTATGGTTGCGCTTTGTGCAAACGTTGCCACAACATACCTCTCTTTGGTGCAGAACATAGCACAGCTCAGAGTGTTACAGAACAACGTAGCCTCGCAAGAGGAGATTATAAAAATTGTCACGGCGCGCTACAACAGCGGGCTTGCATCGAAGCTCGACGTTGCGCAGTCTAAGAGCGTCTACTACAACACCTTGGCACAAATACCCGCGATGCGGGCGAGCATAGAAAACAACCGCAACAGCCTAGCCGTGTTGCTGGGCACTTACCCTAGCGAGATGCCAAACTGGGAGAGTGAAGATGGCAACCTACCCTCGTACATAGCCCCCATAGCCGTGGGGTTGCCCGCCACCTTGTTGCGCCGTCGCCCCGACATACGCGCAGCAGAAAAACAGGTTGAAGCCGCAGCTGCCTCGCTGGGAGCAAGCAAACGCGACTGGTTGCCCACATTCTACCTCAACGGCTCTATAGGTTTTGCGTCGGAAAAGCTCAAAGAGTTGCCACACTCACGCAGCCTCACTTGGGAGATAGCCCCCACAATGCAGTGGAATATTTTCACCGGAGGAGAGAGGCTGAACGCCACGAAGGAGGCACGCGCCGTGCTCGAAGAGAATATACAGAACTTTAACAAGAGCGTTCTTGCAGCGATGCAGGAGGTGGAGAGCGCTATGAGCAACTACAGCAACTCAATATCGCAAACCGTAGCAATAAAAGAGGCTGTAAACCAGTGTAGCGAAACGCTTAAACTATCGCTCGAGCTATACAAGCAAGGCTTAACACAATTTCAGAACGTGCTCGATGCACAACGCACCCTCTTGAGCTATCAAGACTACCTTGTGCAAGCTCGTGGCACCGCGTTAAAATCCCTTGTACAGCTATACGAAGCCCTCGGCGGCGGATGGTAAAAATTTAAAACAAAACATATATGAAAAAGTTTGTATTATCAGCAACCATCACAGCAACCTTGTTTCTTGCAGGGTGCAACGATAAAAGCAAGCTCGCAAGCAACAGCACAGCCCTGCCTGTAGAGGTTGCAAAGCCCATAGTAGAGGATGTAACCCTCACGCGCGAGTACCCGGGATATTTAGAGGCCATAGCCACAATATCCATCGTGGGGCGTGCAAGCGGCACTCTGCAAAAACAGAGCTACACAGCAGGCAGCAGAGTAAAAAAAGGTGACATATTATTTGTTATAGAGCCCACACTATACGAAAACGCCGTAGCGCAAGCCGAAGCAGCGCTACAAACAGCCGAAGCGGCGCTAGAGTATGCCCAAAGCAACTACGAGCGTATGAAGCAAGCCATAGAGAGCGACGCGGTGAGCCAGATAGAGTTCTTGCAAGCCAAGAGCAACGTAAAGAGCTACACCGCACAGGTGAGCAATGCAAAAGCCGCCCTAAACACCGCCCGCACAAACCTCGGCTACTGCTATGTCAAAGCCCCGGTCGACGGTGTGGTGGGCATAGAAAAATACTCTGTAGGTACCTACGTTCCGGGCGCAGCAAGCCCCGTGGAGTTGTGCAAAATATACAAAGACGACAAGATGTATGCATACTTCGACATCACCGATAATCAGTGGATTAACAAGCAACAACGCGACAATATCGTGGGCAAAGAGGAGTTTATAACCTTCACCCTAGGCAACAACAATTATTACAGTTGGAAGGCCAAGATGGACTACCTCTCGCCCGATATAAACCTAAGCACAGGTACCTTGCGCGTGCGTGCCGAGCTCGACAACAGCAGCTTTTTTCTAAAGCCCGGGAGCTACATAAGCGTGGTGTTGCCCTACGAAAATATTAAAAACGGCATACTTGTGAGAGACGCCTCTATAGGCGCCGACCAGCTAGGCAAGTTTCTCTACGTGGTAAACGACAGCAACAAAGTTGAGTACCGCAGCATAACCACGGGCAACCTTGTAAACGACACCCTGCGCCTTGTTACAAGCGGACTCGACACACAAGAGCGCTATGTAACAAAAGCCCTCTTGAAGGTGCACGACGGCATGCCTGTAACCCCTATCACCGCAAGCTACAAAAAGAGATAAGAAACAACCACAACCTGCAAGATTATGAACTTTTCAAAATTTTTCATAGAACGCCCCATATTTGCCACGGTGCTCTCGCTGTTGCTCATTGTGGCGGGAGGCGCAGCCCTCTTTGTGTTGCCCATAGACCAATATCCATCCATCACACCTCCCACGGTGCAGGTAAACGCCGTCTACCCAGGTGCAAACGCCGAAACCATAGCACAGACGGTGGGTATACCCATAGAGCAGCAGGTAAACGGCGTGGACGGGATGATTTATATGAGCTCAACCTCCTCCTCTTCGGGAACATACAGACTCACAGTAACCTTCGAGGTGGGCACAGACATCGATATGGCAACCGTGCTGGTGCAAAACCGAGTAAACATAGCGCTCAACTCACTACCCTCCGAGGTTACGCAACAGGGCGTGACGGTGCAGAAACAGTCGTCGAACGTAGTGCTCTTCATCACCCTCACAGGCGACAGCACCTATAACCAACTATACCTTTCAAACTACGCCGAGCTACAGCTCGTCGACCAGCTCACTCGCACCCCAGGCGTAGGCTCGGTAAATATTATGGGTGCGGGCAACTACTCTATGCGTGTGTGGTTAGACCCCGAAGCTATGCGCATACGCGGCATCTCCCCCGCCGAGGTGTACCAAGCTATATCAAAACAAAACCTTGCTATCTCGGCCGGTTATGTGGGACAAACTTTGGGCGCGGGAGCCGACAACGCTTTTCAATATACCCTAAACGTACAGGGGCGCTTGAAGGATGCCGAGGAATTTGCCAACATTGTGATACGCAGCAACGGGGTCGATATGTTGCGCCTGCGCGATATTGCCGATATTGAGATAGGCAGCGAGACATACGCCTCGTCGTCGCGTCTGCGAGGGAAGCCCACCGCTGCCCTTGCCGTGTACCAGCTACCAGGATCGAGCTCTCTTGCCGTGTCGAAGGCGGTGCGCGCAAAGATGGAGGAGCTTGGCGAGAGCTTCCCACCACAGGTGGAGTATCAGATAGCGCTCGACACAACCGATGTTATGCGTAGCTCCATACACGAGGTACTCTTCACATTTGTAGAGACCACCCTGCTTGTGATATTTGTTATCTTTCTCTTTTTGCAAAGCTGGCGCGCCACGCTCATACCCTGCCTCACTATACCCGTCTCGCTCATAGGAACGCTAGCCGTTATGGAGTTGCTTGGTTTCTCTATAAACACCCTGTCGCTCTTCGGGCTCATACTAGCTATAGCCATAGTGGTAGACGACGCTATAGTTGTGGTAGAAAACGCAACACGCATACTCGACGAGGAGAAACTACCGCCGCGCGAGGCCACCGAGAAGGCTATGAAAGAGATTTCTGGCCCCATCGTCGGCGTAGTGCTTGTTATGATGGCCGTTTTTCTACCAACAACGATGATTAGCGGTATATCGGGGCAGATGTACAAACAATTTGCCCTCACCATAGCCACCGCCACCCTCTTGAGCGGTTTCAACTCGCTCACCCTCACGCCCGCGCTCTGCGCTCTACTGTTGCGCCCCACGGGGGAGAGAAAAGAGAGTGCCTTCTTCAGAGCCTTCAACAAGGGATACAACGCCTTGCAACGTGCCTACGACAAAAGCGTGGGGTTTCTCTTGCGTCGCGCAACGCTCGCAGCTATAAGTTTTGTGGTTATGTCGTTGCTCGCACTCCATATGTTCCGCGTGTGGCCCACAACCTTCATACCCGAGGAGGACGACGGCTACTTTATCATCGCCATACAGTTACCCCCGGCAGCATCGCTTGCCCGCACCGAAGCTGTCGCCGCAAAAGTTGAAAATATCGTATCGTCATACCCCGAGGTTAAAACGAACATAAGTATAAGCGGCTACAGCATACTCAATAACGGGCAACAGAGCAACGCCGCAAGCGTTTTTGTAGTACTCCAAGACTGGAGCGAGCGCAAAGAAACAGAGCAGAAAGCCGCCGCCATAGTGGAACGCTTCAACCGCCAAGCCTACGCAGAGATAGAGGAGGCGCAGTGTTTTGCCATAGTGCCGCCCGCTATCCCGGGCATAGGCAACGTAGGAGGCTTACAGCTGCAACTCGAAGACCGCAAAGCCCTAGGGCTCAGCGAGCTACAAAAAGGCATCGATGCCATAGTGGCAAGCTACTCAAAAACCGCGTCGGTTGAGAGTATGAACAGCTCGTTCGAGGCCGACGTTCCACAATATTTCCTCAACATCGACCGCAACAAAGCTATCTCTATGGGACTCGATATGGGCGCTGTGCTCTCCACCTTAAGTTATTATATGGGCGCTATTTATGTCAACGATTTTGTGATGCTGGGCCGCATATGGCAGGTGAAGATGGCTGCAGGCGAGAAAAGCCAGAAAGTTATAGACAGCGTGCTCCGCTTGAGCCTTGCCAACAACCGTGGCGAGATGGTCCCTTTCAGCAGCTTCATAAAAGCAGAGGAGGTTTTGGGCACAGACCAGCTTGGGCGATACAATATGTACAACAGCGCAACCCTCACCTGCAACACCGCACAGGGCTACAGCTCGAGCGAGGTTATGCGAGATGTGGAGCAGCTTATAAAAAACGAGCTCGGCAACGAGTTTGGGTATGAGTGGACAGGTGTAGCCTACCAAGAAAAAACCGCGGGCAGCAGCACAGCTATAATATTTGCCCTTGCCATCCTCGTGGCCTACCTCGTGCTCGCAGCACAGTACGAAAGCTGGGGCAGCCCCGTAGCAGCTATTACAGGCGTGCCCATCGCCCTGCTCGGCGCCATCTTGGGTTGCTGGCTTTTCGACATACCGGTGAGCATCTACACACAGGTGGGAATTATTCTGCTCATCGCCCTGAGCGCAAAAAACGGCATACTTATAGTGGAGTTTGCGCGAGATTTTCGCGCAAGCGGCAACAGCATCAGGCAAAGCGCTGCCGAAGCCGGCCACGTGCGCTTGCGCCCCATACTTATGACCTCGTTTGCCTTTGTGCTGGGTGTTATGCCCCTGCTCTTTGCGGGTGGCGCGGGAGCCAACGCCCGTCTATCGCTAGGTGCCGCCGTGGTCTTCGGTATGCTGCTCAACACGGTTATAGCCACGCTCTACATACCCAACTGGTACGAGTGGGTGCAGACCTTCGAAGAGAAACTGCGCGGCAAAAAACAGCATAGTTAAACTCGCAAAAACGCCATAATTTATTATTTTTAATTATTTAACAAAGTTTAACATTTCGGGGGGGTAGTTCGGAGACTTTTCATTTTATTTGCAAAATAAATAAGGTGAAAATCACTAAAAACCACTCTCATATGAAGAAAAATTTTACAAAAACAGTGCTTGCAGCTATATTATTGCTGTGCAGCACAGCGGCAACAGCCTACAACTTGGAAGTAGACGGTTTCTACTACAACATTACCGACTTCAGCACAAGAACGTTGGAGGTTACCTACAACGATTCTAAAACAAACAGTCGCAGAGATGATTACCGCGGGAACGTTACAATCCCCGCAAGCATCGACTACTACGGCGTAACCTACTATGTTACAAGCATCGGAGAATTTGCGTTCGATGATTGCGACAGCTTGCAGAGCGTGTCGATACCCCAGAGCATAACAAGTATAGGAAACGGAGCTTTCCAATACTGTAGCACACTCAAAGAGATTAACATCCCCAACGGCGTCACAAGCATAGGCCAAAGAGCTTTCAAAGGTTGCAGAGGGCTCGAAAGCATAGCTATACCCAACGGGGTGACAACTATTGAGGCATACACCTTTCAAGATTGCACCAGCCTTGCAAGCGTAACAATGCCAAGCAGTGTAACAACGATAGGCAACTATGCATTCAATAATTGCGACGCCCTTGCAAGCGCACCCATAGGCAGTGGTGTTACAACAATAGGTAGCAATGCTTTCTACGGTTGCGATGGGCTTGGGAGCGTAATAATCCCCGACGGTGTCACCACCATCGAAAGCTACGCATTCAGCAATTGCCCCTACCTGCGCAGCATCACAATAGGCAAGGGAGTAACCACCATAGGCAGCAACGTTGTCTATAATAGCAAAAACCTAAAACTTGTTTACAATAATTCTTCTTTGTTGATAAGCGAGGGACAAGCCAACAACTACGGAGGCATAGCACAATATGCGCCCGTGGTTATAACACCCCAAACAGCAAACCAATACACCGTCTACGAGAGCGAGAACGGCATAGGCTCTTTCCTCTTCAGCACCATCGACGGCGAGAACACCCTCGAAGCATACCTCTACGACTTTGCCGAGGTTTCCATCCCCGAGGACTTCAACGGGCAACATTACGCCATAGGCGAAAAGGCCTTCTACAACTGTGCAAATGTGGAAAAATTCACAATCCCCGAAGATGTTACAAGCATTCACACCAACGCCTTTGTGGGCACAGCCTGGTACAAAAACCAGAGCGACGGCCTCCTCTACAAAGATAACTGGCTACTGGGCCACAAGGGCGACAAAGCCAAGCCCACCGGTATGTTTGTTATTCCCGAAGGCACCATAGGCATTGCCGATTATGCATTTGAGAAGTGCGACGACTTTATAGGCGCAATTTTCCCCAGCACCCTTAAGGTTATCGGCAAGAGAGCTTTTTACAACTGCGAGAGCCTTATGAGCGTAACAACAAGCGGCCCCACTTTAATAGGGCACCAAGCCTTTATGGACTGCTATAACCTTGTGAGCATAACGCTTAACGGCTCGCCCACCATAGGAAACTATTCGTTTGAGCTTTGCAGAGGCCTCACAAGCCTCACAATCCCCGGCAATGTAAAAAGCATAGGCATCGGAGCTTTCGAGAATTGCTACAACCTCACAAGCCTCACAATTGGCGAGGGCGTGGAAAGCATAAACAACTATGCATTCCAGGATGGCGACTTCGCAAGCATCAGAATACCCGGCAGCATAAAATTTATAGGAGAAGAAGTTTTCCCCAGTAACCTCACAAGCCTCACTATCGGTGATGGGCTGGCAGTCATCGGCAACCTATCATTTAACAACTGCGAGGATTTGAACGAGTTAATCTTCGAAGGACGCGTCGATTCAATCGCCCCCTATGCATTTGCTACCGGCGGCGTTCCGAATATCTACGTAAGCGACCTAGCTACGTGGTGCAACATAAACTTTTCCGGCCACGAGGGAAACCCCTTATTTGATAATTGGTTTTACGAAAACAGCCTCTACGTGAACGGGGAAAAGGTTACCAACCTTGTGATACCCGAGGGAGTAACCACCATAAAGCCCTATGCTTTCGGTGGCACAGAAACCTTCACAAGTGTAACAATACCCGCAAGCGTAACAAACATCGGCACCGGAGCATTCAGTTGGTGCGAGGGGCTCACAGCCGTGCACATAAGCGACCTTGCAGCGTGGTGCAACATCGATTTTGAGTATTTCTCGGCCAACCCCTTGTACTGTGCAAAAAACCTCTACTTTAACAACGAATTGGTTACCGACCTTGTAATCCCCGAGGGGGTAACCACCATAAAAGCCAACGCATTCTACAGTTGCACGAGCTTAAAAAGCGTGAAAGTACCCACAAGTGTAACAGCTATAGAAAACGATGCTTTCCGCAACTGTTACAACATCGGCACGGTCTACAACGAATCGAGCCTCAATATTCAACCCGGCTCCAGCGAGTATGGCAACATTGCGCTCTATGCAAGCGAAGTAAAAAGCGGCTCTGCCGAAGGCGACTTTGTTTTTGAAAGCATTAACGGCATTAACACCTTGACCGGCTACACCGGAAGCGACGCCGTACTTGTTCTCCCCGAAAATTACAAAGGTGGCAACTACGTAATAGGCGCCTATGTTTTCAAAGGCAACACCACAATAACCAGCGTTGTAATACCTGCCGGCGTTACAGCCATAGGCTATCAAGCATTCTATGAGTGCAGCAACCTTGCAAGCGTAACCCTTAACGAGGGCTTGGACAGTATTGCTAAAGCAGCCTTCTCCTACAGCTCATTGCAAGAGGTTACTATACCTTCCACTTTAAAAAGAATCGAAGAACTTACTTTTGCGGGTTGCGACAGCTTGCAGAGCGTAACCTTTAACGAGGGGTTGGAGACGATTGGTGGATGGGCCTTTGAGATGTGTACCAAATTGCAAAGCATCACATTCCCCTCGACACTCGACTCTATAGGATACGAAGCCTTCTTCAACTGCGAAACCCTTACCGAAGCAACCTTTAACGAGGGGCTGGAATATATAGACCAAAATGCTTTCCTTTACTGCTACGATTTGCGCTCGGCAGAATTCCCCAAGGGGCTGAAGTATATAGGGCCTTTAGCTTTTGCTTTCTGCTATGCGCTGAGCAGCGAGATTGTAATACCCGAAAGTGTTGAATACATAGGCACTTGTGCTTTCTCGGCTTGCGGCAACATCGATAAAATGAGAGTAGACGAGAAAAACAAAGTGTATGACAGCCGCAACAACTGCAACGCAATAATAGAAACAGCCACCAACTCTCTTGTTTCGGGCTGCAACAGCACCATAATCCCCGACGGCATAAAAACCATCGGCGTAGAGGCCTTCTGGGGACGTTATTTTCTGCCCTCGATAGTTATCCCCAACAGTGTTGAAAAAATCGACGGATACGCTTTTGTCGACTGCGACCAGTTCATACATATAACAATCCCCGAAAGCGTAACAACAATTGAGGAGTATGCCTTTGAACATTGCGACAGGTTGTCGGATGTTGTGATAGGAAGCAATGTTCAGAAGATAGGCGAGTATGCATTTGACTGGTGCGAAAGTCTCAAAAGCATATACGTGAACTCGGCAACACCCCCCGTGATAGGCGAAACCACCTTTGGAAGCGAGAGCGACGAGATATATTCAAACGCCACCCTCTACGTTCCTGCCGGTGCCGAGGCTGCATACAAGGCTGCCGACTATTGGAAGAAATTTGCCAACATAACAAGTGACGACAACGAAGTAGACACAAGCGGCGTCTTCACATATGCTATTCTATCCGAAGAGGAGCAGACTGCGCAGATAACAGGCTATCAGGGCTTTGATGAGTTGGTAAAAATATGCGCAAACACCATTATAGACGGCAAAACCTACAAAATAACAAGCATTGCCGAAGGTGTGTTCTTCGACCACTGGGAAATTCTCGACGTAATATTCGGCAAGAACATTGAAAGCATAGGAAAATATGCGTTCAACTATTGTATCAGCCTCAGAAGCATCACATTCAAAGGCGACGTAAAAAGCATAGGAGAATGCGCTTTCCAATATTGCAACCTCAAGGAAGCACACCTGCCCGCAAGCCTCACAAGCCTTGGCGACTACTCTCTCACACACAACTACAACCTGCAAAGGCTCACTATCGATGCCAACAACACCACCTATAGCATACCCGCAAATAGCAATGTGCTCATTGAAACAGCCAGCAAGAAGGTGGTATTCGGTTGGAGGGGTGCCGTTATCCCCGAGGGCACAACAACAATTGCCAACGGAGCCTTTAACGGAGTATGGGAGGTGACCTCGATAACAATACCCGCAAGCGTAACAAACATAGGCTCGTGGTGTTTCGATGGTTGCCAAGACCTCGAGGAGATTTATGTAAAGGGTATAACCCCCGCAATAATCACACCAAACACCTTTACCAACTACTCGCCCACCCTCTACGTTCCCGCCGGCACAAAGGAGATCTATGAAACAGCCGACTACTGGAGCCGCTTCACCAACATTGTGGAGATGGAGCTCGAAGGTGTTACCGGCGATGTGAACAGCGATGGCACAGTAGACGTTGCCGATATTACCGACGTGATAGCTATGATACTCAACGAAGACCTCTTGAGCGATGCCGGTGATATTAACTACGACGGAACTGTGGATGTTGCCGATATTACCGATATCATAAGCATAATCCTTGGCACAAACAACGCACCCGCCCGTGCCGCAGCCGTGGGAGAATATAACGTGGAGCTTTCGGCCGAAGGCGATGAGCACAGCTTGAGCATCGATGCCACCGCAACCGACTACCCCTACAGCGCAGTGCAGTTCGACGTGTACCTGCCCGAAGGTGTAACAGCCACAGGCAATATCACAGCCGGCAGCAACGCAGCAGTGTGCAAAGAGCAAGCCGACGGTGCCGTGCGCGTGGTAATCTACTCACCCTCTAACACCGCTATAGCCCACAAAGCCGCAAGCATAGCAATTGATGCTGCAGGGCTTGCCCAGGGCTCTCACCCCGTGGAGGTGAAGAACATCATCTTCTCTGCTCCCGGCCGTGCCAAGGCCATAGCTTGGGATAGCGAGGGCTGCATCACCATCGCGGGCACCACAGGCATCGACGGCGTGGTGAGCGAGGCCGGTGACGCTGTGGTTTATGACCTGCAGGGCCGCCGTGTTACCGAGCTTGTGAAAGGGCGTGTTTACATAAAGAACGGTAGAAAATTTATGGTTAAGTGAGAGCTATGCTCAAAAAGCTTGCTTAATTGAGCATAGCCGAACGCTAATAAATTGGCTGAAAGCAAAGTTTATTGCAAAATAATTTGCAATAAATTGGCCTCAAGGCAAGTTTTTGCACAATAGCCACAACTATTAAACATTATTAACCCCCATCACCTAAGCCCAACAAGGTTTAAGTGATGGGGGTTTTCAATGCCCTGCTTGTTCTTTGCCCTTCTTACAAACCCTCCTTAAACACAAACTCACAACGCGACGCAGCTACGCCATTTTCCTTTGTAACCTGTGCTACAAAGTGGTTATCATCGAGTTTTTTAATGCCATAGGAGAGTTCCTCGGCAGCCTCGCCCTCTTGCATATAATTTATCACAAGGTCTGTGGCGGTGTGGGTGTTTAGGTACTCTAGAGGTAAGTAATCTATAATGTGCTCCAGAGTGCGTATGCTGTTCATATGCCCGTTAATATCAACGTCGCTGTACTGTGGACGACGGCGGAAAGAGACCTCCTCGACAAGGGTGCGGTTTATTGCGGGGATACGTCGCAAGGGGATAGCCTCATCGGGGAGCATACACTCTATAAGGCGTTGCCCTATGTCGCCGTTAAGGTCGACCGACGAGCGTGTTTCAAGATTCATCAACGCATATGTAGAGAGCGCCGACGCGATAACCTCACCATCCTCGTCGAGCACACGGAAACAACGGTCGGTAAAACCGTGGTAGAGGTTGCGTATCCACGTTTCTATGTAATAGTTTTCGCGCCACTTAGGCATACGTTCTACCTTTACCGCCAGGCGGGCTATAACCCAACCAAGCGTGCTTGTTGCGCCAAAGCCGCGTGCCTCTGCGTGAGCACCACCACAAGTAAGCATCTGGCGGCACAAAGCAGCAAGCCTCATACGTCCCTTGCTGTCGACAAGAAACGTTTCGGCATAGAAGGGATAACGCCCTATCTTCAAACTACTGTCCATATTCTTTTTGTTTTGTTATACTGTCTGTTTAAAATTAACACACAACGCCTTTGTTTTCTGCCCGTGTTAATGTTTTTTAGAGCCCTACCCCGCAAACTCGCTTAACTCGAGCCAACGAAGAGTTTTCTCGTCGATGAGCTCAATAACCTTTTGTATGCGTATAGATTTTTCTACAAGCACATCGCCAGAGAGCGTACCGTTGCTCATCTCCTGCTCTATGCTCTCTTTTTCTGCCTCAAGTTCCATAATCTCGGCCTCCAGAGCTTCATACTCGCGTTTCTCTTTAAAGGTAAGCTTGCGTTTCTCCTCGGTGCGACGGCTCTGCTTCTGCGGGGCGTTCTTCGCCTCCTTCTCGGCGGCTGCTTTTGCTGCGGCAGCACGCTCCTCGTCGCGCCAGTCGCGATACTCGGTGTAGTTACCCGGGAAGTCTTTAATGTTGCCCTCACCATTGAAAACAAATATGTGGTCGACCACCTTATCCATAAAGTAACGGTCGTGACTCACCACAATAACACACCCCTTAAACTCGCTCAAATACTCCTCGAGTACCTGCAAGGTCTCTATATCGAGGTCGTTTGTGGGCTCGTCGAGCACCAAGAAGTTTGGGTTGCTCATAAGCACGGTGCAGAGGTAGAGGCGACGCTTCTCGCCACCACTCAACTTATATACATAGCTATACTGCTTTTCGGGCGAAAAAAGAAAGTGTTGCAGAAACTGCGACGCGGTGAGCATTTTGCCTGCTACGGGTATAACCTCGGCGATGTTTTTCACAACATCTATCACCTTCATCTCCTCGTTGAACGAGAGCCCATCTTGGCTGTAGTAACCCCACTTAACCGTTTCACCCACCTCGATGGTGCCGCTGTCGGGAGCCACACGACCAAGCAACATCTTTATAAAGGTAGACTTGCCGGTGCCGTTGTTACCCACAATACCCAGCTTCTCGTAACGCGAGAAGGTGTAGTGAAAATCTTTTGTTATAACCCTCCCAGGGAAGGCCTTTGAGAGGGCGTGCATAGCAAATATTTTATTGCCTATGTATTGCGCTTTTACCTCGAGCGAAACTTTTGAGTCGTCGCGCATAGCGGCAGCCTTCTCCTCTAGTTTATAAAAAGCGTCGATGCGGTATTTTGCTTTGTGGGCACGCGCCTGCGGCTGACGACGCATCCAGTCGAGTTCCTTGCGCATAAGGTTGCGGGCACGCGCCGTCTCGGCTGCTTTGTTCTGCAAGCGCTCCTCGCGTTTCTGCAAAAAGCAGCTATAGTTTCCTTTGTAACGGTAAATTATATTATCGTCTATCTCTATAATCTCGTTACACACGTTATCGAGAAAATAACGGTCGTGCGTTACCATCAAGAGGCTGCAAGTTGTGCGCGAGAGATACTCCTCGAGCCACTCTACCATCTCCATATCAAGGTGGTTGGTGGGCTCGTCGAGTATCATAAGTTCGGGTTGTTCTATGAGCACCGAAGCCAGGGCTATGCGTTTTTTCTGCCCACCCGAGAGCTCTCTCACCGGCTGGTCGAAACGCACAATCTTCAGCCTGTCGAGCACCTGCTTGGCGCGTTGCTCGTAGTCCCACGCATCGAGGCGGTCCATCTCCTCCATAAGATGCTGCATATTTGCATCATCGCCCGTGGAGACAGCCTGTTCGTAGCGTGCTATAACCGACGCCTTCTCGCTGTTACGTTGCAAGCAGGCCTCTATCACGGTGAGCTCGCCGTCAAAGTCGGGCTCTTGTTCCAGATACCCTACTCTAACACCCCCACGGAGGGTTATGCGGCCCTCGTCACAAGGTTCCTCACCCGCTATTATTTTCAACAAAGTGCTCTTGCCGCGGCCGTTGCGCGCTATAAGACCTATGCGTTGCCTCTCCTCCACCGCGAAGGATATGTTACTAAAGAGTTCAAGATCGCCAAAGTTCTTTGAAACTCCCTCTATCTGCAAATCTATTGCCATATATTCTTTTTAGAGTATCGGCGGCGAAGATACAAAAAAGCAGGCTATCCGTAAAATGGATAGCCTGCTTTTAACTGCTCAAGCAAATATAATTTATCTCCTAGCGCCCTGCGGTGCCTCGCCACGAGGACGACGACCACGCGGACGGCCGTTTTCTGCCGACTTTTTCATATACTCCACATACTTCTCATACTGCTCGGGGGTGAGGATGCTCTTCATCTGCTCGTCGCGCAAAGCACGGCGTTGTTTTATCACCTCCATACGGGCACGACGCTCCTCTACCGAGGGCTTAACGCGTTTCTCCTCGCCACGTGCAGCACGCGCCTGCATGCTATCTTTCATAGCCATCGCATCGGAATAATTCATAAGAAAAACAGCTTGTACCTGCAAGCTATCGAGCTGCAAAATCTGCTGCAAATTCTTTGTCTGCGCTGTAGCCATAGCCTCGGGGTTCATCTCGAAACGACGAGCGGGACGCTCTCTCTCTATCTGTTGCGAGTAAGCCGACACAGCTAGCGCAACAGCCACAAATAATAAAATGCACTTTTTCATAATCCTTTTATTTATTAACAAGTAGACACCAACTATTACAAAAAGTAAAAAAGCCGGTGCCGTTTTTTAAGCATCTTTAACAGTACAACTATGCACAACGCCGTCGACCATACGCACGGTGCGGTCGGTTATGCCAGCCAGGCCTTCGTCGTGTGTAACGATGAGAAAAGTTTGACCGTAACGGTTACGCAGGTCAAAAAAGAGCTTGTGCAACTCCTCTTTATTCTTGCTGTCGAGGCTGCCCGAAGGCTCGTCGGCAAGGACCACGTCGGGGCGATTTATAAGCGCACGAGCAACTGCAACACGTTGGTTTTCACCGCCCGACATCTCCGAAGGCTTGTGCCCTATACGCTCCTGCAAGCCCATCACGGCAAGTAGCTCCATAGCATCTCTCTCAACCTCTTTGCGAGGGCGGCCGGCTATGAGCGCGGGTATCATCACATTCTCCAGCGCGTTAAACTCGGGCAACAGCTGATGAAACTGAAAAACAAAGCCTATATGCTTGTTGCGGAAGGTGGCAAGCTGCTTGTCGCTCATACCCGACAACTCCTGCCCGTCGAAACAGATGCTGCCACTTGTGGGGCGGTCGAGCGTTCCTATAAGTTGTAGCAAGGTAGTCTTGCCCGCACCGCTAGGACCAACGATGCTTATCACCTCCCCCTTATCGATGTGCAGGTCCACTCCGCGCAACACTTGCAGGTCGCCGTAGTTTTTGGTTATATTTTTTATCTCTATCATATACTTTTAATCACATATTCGGCAAGGTAACAACCAAAGGTCGCCGTAAAAAAGCCAAGCGACCCTATCTGCGGTTTCCCACCCTGCGGGTTGGGTTTTATAGCGTCGGCACGTGGAGGCTCGCAGCTATAGACCACAGGTAGTTTATACTCGCCACGGCTGTCGCGCAACAAGCGGCGCAAGTTTTTGGCAAGCGTGCAGTGCTCTGTTTTCCATAAATCGCTCTGACGTATATCGGCAAGATTCATTTTGGCTCCTGCACCCATACTCGACACAATCTTCACCCCCTGCGCCCAGCAAAACTTTATCAAAGCAGCTTTAGAGGGCAAGGTATCTATTGCATCTACCACAAAGGCAACATCCTGCCCCTCAAACAATTGCGGTATATTACCCTCGTCGACAAAAGCGTTAACCACCCTTACGTTTACCGCAGGGTTTATTGCACGCAAACGCTCGGCAACAACCTCGCATTTAGGCAGCCCCACAGTTGAGAAGAGCGCAGGCATCTGGCGATTTATATTTGTTACATCTACCGTGTCGGCATCGACCAGGGTAAACGCCCCCACGCCGGCACGGCAAAGCATCTCGGCTGCCCAAGAGCCCACACCACCCAAGCCCACAACTACTATGTGGGCCCCGGCAAGGCGCTGTTGTTTTTCGCTACCCAACAATAGCTCGCCACGTTGTAACCATCTACTCTCCATCGGGTTTTTCTGTTTTTATATGGCGAAAATACAAAAAATATCGGTATCAAAAGAGTGCTGGCCCTAAAAAGGTGCGAAAAGAGGAGAAAGAGCCTGTAAAAAGCTATTTTTACTTGCGCACAAGCCCTTTTTCAATATCTTGAAAAACATCTATTATGACAGCAAGCAACCGCCCTGGTGGAGGTCTAAGTTTCGATTTTTCACTAAAGAAATAACAAAAACCACAAATTGAGTTCTTTGTTCTAACATTTAGTCCATAGCAGAAGCTCTCTTCCACTTTTTTTCTGTAACTTTGGTGGCTGTAACAAACGTACTATGATAACGCTAACAAGCAGATACGGCAAAAACAATAAATCGCTGTTGCGACTAGCAATCCCTATCATCATAGGGCAACTTGGGAGTATTATCACAGGCTTGGCCGACACCATAATGGTGGGGTGGCTGGGCAGCTTGGAGCTTGCTGCGCACCAGATTGTAATTGCTATCTCCACCGTGAGCTTTACTATATACTTGGGGCTGGGCTCGCCTACCCCATCGGCTTTGTTTTCTCTGTTTTGTTACTGGCTATGAGAGCACGCAACAAAATGAGGTAACAGCCCCAAACGACGAATAAAACCAACAAAACCAAAAATAAAATGCTTAACAGATTATTTGGATTTGACCCCGCAAAAACAACCATAAAAAAAGAGGTTGTTGCAGGTATCACGACCTTCCTCACAATGTCGTACATTCTCGCAGTAAACCCCACAATCTTCAGCCAACTCGATGGTATGCCGGGCGGCGCTGTGTTTACCTCTACCGCTGTAGCGGGTATTATAGGCTGTCTTGCAATGGCTTTTATAGGCAAGCTCCCCTTTGCGCTTGCTCCGGGTATGGGCCTAAACGCCTTTTTCGTCTATAGCGTCTGCTTGGGCATGGGTTACTCTTGGCAGTTTGCACTTACTGCCGTGCTCATTGAGGGACTTATATTTATTGTCCTCACCCTGACAAATGTGCGCGAAGCTATAGTAAACGCTATACCCGCCAGCCTACGCAACGCCATAGGTGCAGGTATAGGTCTCTTTATCGCCTTTGTAGGCTTGAGCAGCGCAGGAGTTGTTGTGAACGACGAAGCCACACTTGTTGCGTTGGGAGATATAACTTCGGGGTCGGCTCTGCTTTCTTTAATAGGAATTGTTGTTACAGGTATTTTATACATAAAAAAAGTGCCCGGCGCCATACTTGCAGGTATAATCACCACCATGCTCATCGGTATACCTATGGGTGTTACAGAGTTTAAAGGCATTTTATCGCACCCCGAATCTATCGAGCCTATATTCTGTCAGTTTCAGTTCGAAAACATCTTTACCCTCGACATGCTTGCCATCGTCTTCACCTTCTTGTTCATCGATATGTTCGACACTGTGGGCACACTTGTAGGTGTGTGCACAAAGGCAAATATGATAGACAGCAACGGTAACATATACCGCATAAAACATGCTTTTATGGCCGACGCCATAGCAACAACTATAGGCTCTGCTCTTGGAACATCGACCACAACAACCTATGTAGAGAGCGCTGCAGGCGTTGCACAAGGAGGTCGTTCGGGCCTCACAGCGTTGGTTGTAGCCGGTTGCTTTGTAGCATCTTTGTTCTTCTCTCCCTTGTTCCTTTCAATACCCGCAGCCGCAACAGCTCCTGCGCTCATTATTGTAGGTCTTATGATGATGGAGTCTATTACAAAGATTGAGTTTGACGACTTTTCCGAGTCTATACCGGCGTTTGTATGCTTCATAGCTATGCCGTTGACCTACTCTATCTCAAACGGCATTCTCCTTGGTATGATTACATTTGTAGTGATGAATATTATATGCGGTAACTTCAAGAAGATAACACCTATAATGTACATACTTGCAGTGCTCTTCATTTTAAAGTTCATATTTATATAGAAAAATAACCAACCAGGCTTGATTTTTTCGCTCGTTTCGTTGAAATATTTGAGGTAAACCTCGAAAATATACGGCACTCGCGGTGAAAATAATCAATCAGGCTTGATTTTTTCGCTCGTTTGTCACTATCTTTGCAGCCAAATTGCGAGCGGGCATCCCGTGAGCAACATACAAATAACTCACAAACAACGAATAAAAAAACAAAAAGATATGAAAATTGCTATTGTAGGCGTAAGCGGCGCAGTGGGACAAGAGTTCTTGCGCGTGCTCGAAGAGAGAAATTTCCCTTTCGATGAGTTGGTATTGTTTGGCTCGGCACGTAGCGCCGGCCAAGTTTATAACTTCAAAGGTGTGGACTACACGGTAAAAGAGCTCCAGCACAACGACGACTTTAAAGGCGTTGACTATGCTTTTGTATCGGCCGGTGGTAGCGTGTCTAAAGAGTTTGCCGAGACCATCACAAAGCACGGCTGTGTGATGATTGACAACTCAAGTGCTTTCCGCATGGACGAGGATGTACCCCTCGTGGTACCCGAGGTAAACCCCACCGACGCATACAACCGCCCCCGCGGTATCATAGCCAACCCCAACTGCACCACCATACAGATGGTTGTAGCGCTCAAAGCTATTGAAAACCTATCACACATCAAGCGTGTACACTCTTCAACATACCAGGCAGCAAGCGGCGCCGGCGCAGCAGCTATGGCCGAGCTCTACGAGCAGTATCGTCAGGTGCTTGCTGGCGAGGAGCCCACAGTAGAGAAGTTTGCTTACCAGCTTGCCTTCAACGTAATACCCCAGATTGACGTGTTTACCGACAACGGTTACACCAAAGAGGAGATGAAAATGTACAACGAGACACGCAAAATTATGCACAGCGACATACAGGTAAGTGCACAGTGCGTGCGTGTGCCCGCGTTGCGCTCTCACTCACAGACCTTGTGGATAGAGACCGAGGAGCCCCTTACTGTGGAGCAGGTGCAGAAAGCTGTAGCCGAGGGCGAAGGCCTTGTGCTCATGGACAACCCCGAGAAAAAGGAGTACCCTATGCCCCTCTTCCTCGCTGGCAGCGACCCCGTGTATGCAGGCCGCATACGCAAGGACCTCACAAACCCCAACGGTATTATTATGTGGATTGTGGGCGACCAGATTAAGAAAGGTGCAGCCCTCAACGCTGTGCAAATTGCAGAGTTCCTTATAAAGAATCCTCAATAAAAGAGATTTTTAACATAAACAAAAAGGCGGCCCCGTAAAGGGCCGCCTTTTTGCTATATACTATAATGTAATCTACTTTTTGAATTTATCCACAACCGGCACGGTTTTCTACTCGGCCGAACGATATTTACCCTCCTCTTCGTCTTCGAGCATACTCAAGTAAGACTGGTAGCGCGATGGGGCTATCTCGCCTCTTTCGAGGGCGGCAAGCACCGCACAACCGGGCTCGTGTGTATGGGTGCAGTTTCCATATTTGCAATCTTTTGAAAGCTCGAAAAACTCCACAAAATAGTGTGGTATCTCCTCGGCTTCCATCGCATAGGAGCCAAAACCTTTAACGCCAGGAGTGTCCACGATGTAGCTGTCGGGCATAAACTCGAACATCTCGGTGTATGTTGTGGTGTGCATACCCGTGTCGTGTATCTTCGAAATTTCACCCACCTTCGCTGCAAGCTGCGGTGCTACAGCGTTCACCAAACTCGATTTTCCCACGCCCGAGTTACCCGCGAGCAACGACACCTTGCCACGCATAGCCTCTCGCAGGGCATCTATACCCTCGCCCTTCTCAGCACTTGTAACAAGGCATTTATAGCCTATACTCTCGTAAAGAGCACAGAGGTATTTAAGTTCATCGACCTCGTCGGGGGTGTATAGGTCGGCTTTATTGAAGACTATTACAACCGGCACACGATAGGCCTCGGCCGAAGCCAAAAAGCGGTCGATGAAGGTGGTGGAAGTTGCAGGGTGGCTTATGGTAACAACCAAGAAACAGAGGTCGAGGTTGGCAGCAAGTATATGCGACTGCTTCGAGAGGTTTGAGGCCTTGCGCACAATATAATTTTTGCGCTCCACAATCTCCACGATGTAAGCTGTACCGTCGTCGCGAACATCGAACACAACATAGTCGCCCACTGCAACGGGGTTGGTACTTTTTATCCCTTTAAGGCGAAAATTTCCCTTTACCCTGCAATCGACTATTGTGCCGTCGGCTGCACGCACGGCATACACACTGCCCGAACTTTTTACAACAACGCCCTGCACCCTTCTCTTTTATACGGTAAGAATCTCTTTCTCTTTAGCTGCAAAAATCTCCTCGGCACGTTTGATGTACTTGTCGTGGATTTTCTGCAACTTCTCCTCGCCGTCCTTTGCAACATCCTCGGGGGTGCCGTCTTTAACCGACTTTTTCATAGTGTCGATACCGTCGCGACGCGCGTTGCGGATGCTTATCTTTGCAGTCTCAAGCTCGTGAGCACACTGTTTAACAAGCTCTTTACGACGCTCACCGGTCAAGGGAGGTATAGCTATAATAATAACCTCGCCGTTATTTGCCGGCATAATACCCACGGGCGAGTCGATGATGGCCTTCTCTATGGGAGCTATCATATTTTTATCCCAAGGTTTAATTGCGATGGTACGCATGTCGGGGGTGGTGATAGTTGCCACGTTGTTAAGGGGCATCTCCGAGCCATAAGAGCTCACGCGAACACAATCGAGAAGGTGCACGTTGGCCTTACCGGCGCGTATGTGTGAATACTCCTCTTCGAGGTGCATAATGGTCATCTCCATCATCTCCTCTATCTCACTCAAGCAAGTTTTTACGTCTAACATAAATATCTTTTTAATTATTAAGTTTCTTTCTGATAATGTGCGAAGATAGCACTATTTTGTGAATTTTCACTCTTTGCACGCCACATTTTCAGCACCAAACAGAAAAAGAGATTATATTTGTGAACGTGCAAAGATAAATTTAAACAACTTCTAATATTCATTGTGATAAAACCACGAAACAACCCCACACAAGAGTTGTTTTAAATAATAAAAGGAAGGAGTTAATTATGGCAGGCAAGAGAGACAAGCACCGTTTGGTGAAGATATTTGGTGGTAATTTGTGGCAAGCACAACTTGTGCAAGGCTTGCTCGAGGACAACAACATAGCGTGCGTGCTGCGCAACGAAACGATGTCGGCCGTAACATCACCCTATGCCACGCTGGGAGGCGAGGTGTGGGTACTTGTCGACGAAAGCGACAAAGAGAGCGCCGCCAACGTGCTGAGAAAAGAGTGTGTATCCTCGGCACCATACAACTAAAAACAATAAAAAACGCAACCTTAAGGGTTGCGTTTTTTATTGTAAAAGCTTGTTGATTTTGCTTACGCTTTAATCTCCTTAATACGAGCTTTCTTACCTGTGAGAGCACGCAAGTAGTAAAGTTTAGCACGGCGAACACGACCATACTTATTAACAGTGATGCTGTCGATAGAGGGCGAGTTCAAAGGGAAGATACGCTCTACGCCGATAGTACCTGACATCTTGCGTACAGTGAAACGTTTCTCAGCACCGTGACCACAGATCTTGATAACAACACCGCGATACAACTGGATACGCTCTTTTGTTCCCTCAATGATTTTGTAAGCTACTGTGATAGTGTCACCAGGGTGAAAGTTAAGCTCACGTTTTACATCAGTAGCAAATGCTTCTTTAGCAATTTTAATTAAATCCATTACTTTGGTTTTTTAAATTGTTCAATCATTCCAACGCAACATACCAAGTTACTCTTCCTTGGCAGCGATTACGCCGAAAGCGACCGCAAAGATAGCTCTTTTTCCCAATTAAGCCAAATATTACTCTTTTTTTTCGCACTAAATTGTTTTTTAAAAAGCTATGAGCTAATTTTGGGCACAATTACACATAGCTGAAAAAGATGAGATACACAACATTTTTTTTAGTTGCAGCAGCTCTTTTGTTTCAAGGTTGCGGCAACACACCCAGGAAGATAACCTCCATCGAGGGGTACAACATTAAAGTTACCGCCACGAGTAAAACCGACGGCGCGCAAGAGGTTAGAGCCATCATAGAGAAGTACCGCTCGGCTATCGACAGTATAAAAGCCCCAGTTATAGGCACAGCGGCAACAGACCTCACATCCTACCCACCCGAAAGCCCGCTTATGAACTTCGCAGCCGACGCGCTACTGAAAACCGCACAGCAACACAGCGAGCAAAAGATAGACATAGCCATAACCAACAAGGGCGGCCTGCGCAGCAACATCACAAAAGGAGACATCACCTACGGCGACATATACAACGTTTTCCCCTTCGAGAACACCCTTGCCCTGCTCACACTTAACGGAGAGCAGCTAACCAGCCTCTTCAAAGATATAGCCAAGGTGGGCGGTGAGGCCATAAGCGGCGCAAGGCTCACAATAAGCGTAGACGGCAAGTTACTCGGCGCAACTGTGGGCGGCAAGAGTATCGACCCCAAGAAGGATTATCGCATCGCCACATCGGACTATCTTTCGCAGGGCAACGACAAGCTATACACCCTTGGCGAGGGACGCGACCTTATAATAAAAGGCAACATCTCTTTACGCGACCTTATGATACAGCACATATCGGCCCTGCACAAAAAAGGTAAATCTATAAGCGGGGCAACCGACGGACGCATAACAATAAAACAGTAACCGATTATGAAAAAAATATTACTGCTCATAGTAGTGCTTGCAGCTACCTGCGTGCAAGCTCAGCAAAAGATTGTAATTTTACACACCAACGACACGCACAGTTGCATAGAGCCCGAAAAGAACGGCAACGCAGGCGTGCTAAACCGCGCATTGCTCATAGAGGAGATTAGAGAAAAAGAGGGAGCCGAAAACGTGCTACTCTTCGACTGTGGCGACTTTTCGCAAGGCTCGCTCTACTACAACACATTCAAAGGCGATGTAGAGATTGAACTTATGAACGCTATGGGCTACAACGCCGGCGCGGTGGGCAACCACGAGTTTGATTTTGGCATAGAAAACCTTGCACGCATAGCACAAAAGGCCAACTACCCCATACTCTGCTCCAACTACGACTTTGCAGGCACCCCCTGCGAGGGCATCATACAACCCTACACCATCATAGAGAAGGGGGGCACAAAGATAGGCCTGTTTGCCCTTGCCCCCAACCCCACAGGGTTGGTATCGAGAGACTGCCTCGGCGGCGTGAAACCCCTCTCGCCCATAGAGACAGCCAACAAATATACAACTATTTTGCGCAACGAAGGGTGCGAGGTTGTTATCTGCCTCTCGCACCTCGGCTACGAGATGCCTAACGAAGAGTGCGACGAAACACGCCTTGCCGCAGCCACAAGCGGGATAAATATTATACTCGGCGGACACTCGCACACATACCTCGAAGAGTGCGTAAAGGCCACAAACAAAGAGGGCAAAGAGGTTGTTATGCAGCAGATGAACAAAAACGGGCGCTACCTTGGCGTCGTAGAGATAAACCTCGAATAAAGTCTTAAAAAAGCATAACGCCCACCACCTTTATAATTTATTTTATAACTTCGCCACAGAAAACATAAAAAACAATATACAAAATGAAGAAATTATCTATTCTGGCACTCGCAGCACTCACATTTGCCGCCTGCCAAAACAACAGCTACACCATAAAAGGTATAGCCAACGAAAAGCAAGAGGGAAAAACCGCGTATCTCATAGATTCTAACACAAACGAGGCTATAGACTCTTGCACCATCACAGGGCTCGCCTTCACATTTAAAGGCGAGATAGAAAAGCCCCAAATTGTTCGTGCACAGATAGAGCGTCGCAACAACGTTATACTCTTGGAGCCCGGCAGAAAGATTGTTGTAGACTTCACCGCAACAGGCCCTAGCGCGAAAGCCGTAACCGACCACGGCGGCGCCAACGACAAGAAGAACGACTTTATGGACTCTATGAACAGCTATATGAGCAAGACACAAGAGGAGTACAAACAGCTCATAGACAGCGGAAAAACACAAGAGGAGATTACAGCCTTCGCACAAAAGGCGCAAAGCGAGATGGAGAGTATATACACCAAGTGCATCGACGACAACAAAGAGAACATCTTTGGTGCATTTATGCTATCAAACCTTGCTCACAACCTATACTCCGACATCGCCGCACTCGACTCGGCCATAGCCGTAGTTAAGTACGCAGCCGACATAAAGCAGCTACAAGAGTTGCGCAAGTCGCTCACCTACCTCGAGAACACCAAAGAGGGCTGCCCCTTTGTAGACTTCAAAGGCAAGAGCATCGACGGTAAAGAGATTGCCCTCTCCGACTTTGTGGGCAAGGGCAAATACATCCTTGTAGACTTTTGGGCAAGTTGGTGTGGCCCCTGCCGTGCCGAAATACCCAACCTCATTGCCGTGAGCAAGGAGTATGGTGGCGACAAATTCGAGGTACTCGGCGTGAACGTGTGGGACAACGAGCAAAAATTCTTGGAAACACTGAAAAACGAGAATGTAGACTACGCTCAGATTTTTGTTCCCCGCGATGTAAACGCAACCGAGCTATACGGCATCAAGGGCATACCTCAGATTATGCTCATAGGCCCCGACGGCACAATACTCAAGCGCGACCTGCGCGGCGACGGCATTATGGAGGCTGTTAAAGCAGAGTTGAACAAATAACCACAGGGTTACATACATATACAAAAACAGGAGGGAACGCTACAGCGTTCCCTCCTAATTATATATATAACTCTATAAAGCGTTAATCTTTTTCTCCGAAACAGAGATCACCCGCGTCGCCAAGACCAGGTATTATATAATAGTGGTTGTTTAGTATCGGGTCTATAGCAGCACAGTAAAGAATAGTATCCTCGGGGAAGGTCTTTTTCACAAAATCCACAGCCTCTTGGCTTGCAATAACAGCCGCTATGATAAGCTTCTCGGGGCGACCCTTGGTTAGGAGGGCACGGTAGCACAAATCCGTGCTGCAACCCGTAGCAAGCATCGTATCAACAAGCAAAACATACTTACCGTCGAGACGCGGCGAAGCAAGATATTCCACCTTCACCTCAAAGTGGGTATCGTCGGTATACTCGCGATAGGCCGACACAAAAGCATTCTCGGCGCTATCGAAATAGTTGTGGAAACCGGTGTGCAAGGGCAAGCCCGCGCGCAAAATAGTTGCAAGCACCACTTTGTCGGTGGGCACGTTGTGAACAGCCTCGCCAAGCGGTGTTTTAACCGCAAGTTCTTCGTAGGGGAGCTCTTTGCTTATCTCATAAGCCATAATTTCACCTATACGCTCAATGTTGCGACGAAAGCGCATCTGGTCCTTCTGGATATCCTTGTCACGTATCTCGGTTATAAAGCGATTCAAAACCGTGTTTTGTTTCGACAAATCAACTATTTTCATATTTGTATATCTGTTTTACCGGCGCAAAGAACGCCATAACATTTTAAATCCGTTGCGAATATACTCTTTTTCGTTAAAAAAATAATCTTTTTTAACCAAATAGCGCACATTACCATAATAATATAAAAAAAACACAAAAATTTAGGAGGAGGAGGCACAAAATACAAAATGTCAAAAAACACACCTTTTCTCGATACAAAAGCGCAATAAACCCCCAAAAGCAAGAGTAGCGAGTAAAAAAATATAGACAAAAAAGGTTACAAGATGACATTTTGAAAAACACAAAAACCACCAAAAACAGAGCTAAAAAGAGCTTTTTGCAGTAATTAAAGAAATTTTTCTTTAATTGTTTTGAGAGTTTCAACAAAAAGATATATCTTTGCATTAGGAGAATTTCGGCAAGTTTGAGCAAAAATGTTAAATTTTACACAAAATTACCGAAAGCCCTAGAAACAAGAGATTATTATAAACAACTTAATTTTTTAAAATTATGGCAACAATAGATCTTACCAAGTATGGTATCGCCGGTGCTAAAGAGGTTATCTACAACCCTTCTTTCGAGCAGCTTTTTGCAGAAGAGACAATGCCCGGTCTTCAAGGTTATGAAGTTGGTCAAGTTACAGAGCTTGGCGCAGTAAACGTAATGACAGGTGTATACACCGGCCGTTCTCCCAAGGACAAGTTCATCGTTAAAGATGCAACATCAGAGAACACTGTATGGTGGACATCTGAGGAGTACAAGAACGACAACAAACCCGTTACAACAGAGGCTTGGAACGTTCTTAAAGAGATCGCAACAAAAGAGCTTTCAGACAAGAAACTCTACGTTGTTGACGCTTTCTGCGGTGCTAACCCCACAACACGTTTGAAAGTACGTTTCATCATGGAGGTAGCTTGGCAGGCACACTTTGTAACAAACATGTTCATCCGCCCCACAGTCGAGGAGTTGGCTTCTTTCGGTGAGCCCGACTTTATCGTTTACAACGCTTCTAAGGCTGCTGTTGAGAACTACAAAGAGCTCGGTTTGAACTCTGAGACAGCTGTTGTGTTCAACCTCACAACACGCGAGGAGATTATCGCCAAGACATGGTCGGATGGTGAGATGAAGAAGGGTATGTTCTCGATGATGAACTACTACCTCCCCTTGCAGGGTATCGCTTCTATGCACTGCTCGGCTAACACAAACGAGAAGGGCGAGACAGCTATCTTCTTCGGTCTTTCCGGTACAGGTAAAACAACTCTCTCTACCGACCCCAAACGTATGCTTATCGGTGACGACGAGCACGGCTGGGACGACGAGTCTGTATTTAACTTCGAGGGTGGTTGCTACGCAAAGGTTATCAACCTCGACAAAGAGAGCGAGCCCGATATCTTCAACGCTATCAAACGCGACGCATTGCTTGAGAACGTTACAGTTGACGCAAACGGTAAGATCGACTTCGCTGATAAGAGCGTAACCGAGAACACTCGTGTTTCTTACCCCATCAACCACATCAACAACATCAAGCCCGGCTCTATGGCAGCTCCCGCGAAGAAAGTTATCTTCCTTTCAGCTGACGCATTCGGTGTATTGCCTCCCGTATCTATCCTCTCTCCCGAGCAGACACAGTACTACTTCCTTTCAGGATTTACTGCTAAACTCGCTGGTACAGAGCGTGGTATTACAGAGCCCACACCCACATTCTCAGCTTGTTTCGGCGCAGCCTTCTTGAGCTTGCACCCCACAAAATATGGTGAGGAGCTCGTTAAGAAGATGGAGAAGAACGGTGCTAAGGCATACTTGGTGAACACAGGTTGGAACGGTACCGGCAAGCGTATCTCTATCAAGGATACACGTGGTATCATCGACGCTATCCTCGATGGCTCAATCGATACAGCTCCCACCAAGACTATACCTCACTTCGACTTTGTGGTTCCCACAGAGCTTCCCGGTGTTGATCCCGCTATCCTCGACCCCCGCGACACATATGCTGACGCTGCACAGTGGGAGGAGAAAGCTATCGACTTGGCTGGTCGCTTCATCAAGAACTTTACAAAGTACACAGGCAACGACGCTGGTAAAGCACTTGTTGCTGCAGGTCCCAAACTCTAATATTAAAAGTTTGAGAATATATTCAACAGAGGATGGCACACGCCATCCTCTGTTTTTTCATACCCAAAAACGAAAAAGCCTGCAACACCCTTTGCAGAGCAAGATATTATCCCTACCTTTATAGAAAAGAAAGCACAATGAACGAAGCCACCCTTAAATTCATACGCGAGCACCGCAACGACAACGTATGCACGCTTGCCCTGCAAGCAAAGCGTTACCCCGACGTGGATATGCGCTACGCTGTCACACAGATAGAGGGGTGGCAGACTGCAAAAAACAAGCTCCCCGAGTGGGCCGAAAGAGAAGGTATAATATTCCCGCCACGCATCTCTCTGGAGCAGTGTTCCTCGCAAGCCACAGCCTTCTACAAAGCCTCTCTCGCAAGCGGCGACACCCTAGCCGACCTCACGGGCGGTTTCGGCATCGACTGCAGCTACCTGGCACGCAACTTTAAAAAAGCATTATACATAGAGCGCAACCCCGTGCTGTGCGATATTGCGCACAACAACTTCCCCATACTAGGGCTTGAGCATATAGAAATTATAAACGATGAGTGCGAGAATAGACTCCCGCACCTTCCCACGCTCGACTGGATTTTCATAGACCCCGCCCGACGCGACGGCGACGGCAGAAAAGTTGTAGCCCTTGCCGACTGCACCCCTTCGGTGGCTGAACTTGAAAATATTTTGCTGGAAAAGAGCCAGAAAGTTATGATAAAATGCTCACCTATGCTCGACATTGCAGCTGCGCGCCACGAACTTAAAAACATAAGCGAGGTGCACATAATTGCCGTAAACAACGAGTGCAAAGAGTTGCTTTTCATTCTATCGGGCAAGGGAGAGCACCCACGCACACACTGCGTAAACATAACAGGCAAGAGCAACGAAACTTTCTCTTTCACCGACAGCGAGGAGCAAGCAGCAAACATCACCCTCGCTTGCGAGGTAGGGAAATACCTCTACGAGCCAAACGCCGCCATACAAAAAGCCGGCTGCCACCACGCTCTTGTCCAAGCGACCAAGAGCCGCAAGCTACACCCAAACAGCCACCTCTATACTACCGAGGAGGAGATAACAAACTTCCCCGGACGCAAATTTAAAGTAGAGAAAATCTTTGGTTTCACAAAAAACGACATAAAAGAGCTCTCTCAACTAAAGAAGGCCAATATAACTGTGCGTAACTTCCCCGAGAGCGTCCAGCAACTGCGCAAAAGACTAAAGCTCACCGACGGAGGCGACAAATACATCTTCGCCACCACCCTTGCCGACGAACGCAAAGTACTTATTCTTTGCGAGAAGGTGTAGACATTATTTTTCCTCCTTCTTAAGCACCTTGTCCATTTTGCGCTTCTTTATTATAGCATACCCTTTTTTAAAGAATTCGTTATTTTTGTTGTAGAGACGGACAGCCTCGCAAGTATCCCAAAGGTCGCGCGCAACAAGCCACTTTAGCTGGAAAGAAATTTCGGGCAAGGATTTTGCAAGCTCCTCTTCACCACCCTCAAGCTTCACACTATCACGCTCGGCTTGCTTGTTCACAACAGCCATAAATGTGCTGTCTACCTCGAAATTTTCATCGTAACTAGCAAATGTAGGGTATCGGTTTTTAAGCTCGCCGCGGTGAGCATCCACATAGCGCAAAGCAGCCATAACCAAGGTGCCCTTACGCGACAGGTCGCGATGATATTTTGTATAGCGCATAGTGTCGAGAGGCACAAAATAGTCGGGCATAATACCACCGCCACCATAAACCACACGACCAAGACGCTTGGTAAAGGCCTTTAAAGAGTCGGGGAAGTGTATGCTGTCGGCTGTTGTGAGCTCGCCACGGTTGTAGCGGTTCATAAGGTCGTCTTTGTAGCTTATAGAGTCGCCGTAGGGTTTCTGTATACTGCGCCCCGACGGCGTGTAGTAACGCGATATTGTGAGACGTATCATAGAGTTGTCGGGCATACTAAAAGGACGCTGCACGAGCCCCTTACCGAATGTTCTGCGCCCCACGATGGCTGCACGGTCCCAGTCTTGCAAAGCTCCCGATAAAATTTCAGATGCCGAAGCTGATGTCTCGTCGACAAGCACCACGAGGTTACCCTTCACAAAGCGGCCACCGCCTTTTGCTATGTGCTCGTAACGAGGCGACAAGCGCCCCTCGGTGTAAACTATAAGGTTGGTTTGCTCCAGAAACTCGTTGGCAATATCCACTGCCGCCGAGAGATAACCGCCCCCGTTACCCTGCAGGTCGAGCATAAGCGACTGCATACCGCAAGACTTAAGAGAGTCGAGCGCCGACACAAATTCCTTGTGGGTTGTTGCTCCAAACGATGTTATGCGTATGTAGCCCACCTTTTTGTCGACCATATATGCAACATCCACGCTCTTTGTAGCTATCTGCTTGCGTACAAGATTAAAAACAAGCAACTGCGGCACGCCCCCACGTTTCACAGCAACCTTTACAGCCGTGCCCTCAAGACCACGCAGGCGCGACATAATATCGGAACGCTCCATCGAAACACCCGCAATGAGCGTGTCGTTCACAAGTACCACGCGGTCGCCAGGCAAAATACCAGCGTTTCTCGACGGGCCACCCTCTGTTGTACGCACAACGTAGAGCGTGTCGTCGAGCATATTAAACTGTATGCCTATACCGCCAAAACTACCCTGCATCTCCTCGAGAAGAGCTTTTGTCTCTTTAGGGTCGCTGTACGAAGAGTGTGGGTCCAGCTCTTTGAGCATAGCTTTTATGCCCTCCTCCACAATTTTATCGTTGTCAACCTTGTCGACATAGAAACGGTTTATAACGTTCCCGGCCGATAGCAGCTTAAACAACGACGAGGGCATTTGAGGCGCATCTTGCGCTTTTGTAGCAAGCGCAAAGCACACAACATATAGTAGAAAAAGAAGTTTTCTCATTTAACCTGTTTTTTATGGTAACAAAGATGTTACGTCCTTGCCGTACGCGACAAGCTCGCGCACCAAGCTGCTGCTTATTGATGCATACTCGGGCCTGCAGAAGAGGATTACCGTCTCCACCCCACCCACGCGCAAGTTCACATCGGCAAGTTCACGTTCATACTCAAAATCCTTTACCGTGCGCACACCACGCAACAACGCTGTTGCGCCCACCTCACGAGCATAGTCCATAGTGAGCCCATCGTACAAGGCAACCTCCACGCGAGGCTCGGTTGCATATATAGACTTTATTGCGTCAACACGTTCCTGCGGGGTGAGCATACATTTTTTACCCATATTATTACCCACAGCCACAATAACCTTGTCGAAGAGTGGGAGGGCACGTTGCACCACATCGTGATGCCCCATAGTATAAGGGTCGAAAGTACCGGCAAAAAGAGCTATATTTTTCATCGGGTTTTAAGCGTTTGTTTTGTCCTCTTCTACCACGAGGTTGTCAATAATAAAGTTCTGGCGCTCCATAGTATTCTTGCCCATATAGTAGCAAAGAAGGTCGTCAACCTTGTCGTCTTTGTGCATCGACACACGCTCCAAGCGCATATCGGCGCCTATAAAGTTACGGAACTCGTCGGGCGAAATTTCTCCAAGACCTTTAAAGCGGGTTATCTCGGGGTTGGGCGATAGTTTTTCTATAGCAGCCACGCGCTCCTCCTCGGAGTAGCAGTAAATTGTTTCGTAGTCGCCCTTCTGCACCGCACCCTCCTCGGTAGCTTTTTTGCCACGGGGGCCCTTGCGCTTGTTACGCACGCGGAAAAGAGGTGTTTGCAGTATGTATACGTGCCCCTTCTTTATGAGCTCGGGGAAAAATTGCAGGAAGAAGGTTATCATAAGCAGGCGTATGTGCATACCGTCGACATCGGCATCGGTTGCCACAATCACCTTGTTATAACGCAACCCCTCGAGCCCGTCTTCTATGTTCAGGGCCGCTTGTAACAGGTTAAACTCCTCGTTCTGGTAGACCACAGCACGGCTCAAGCCGAAACAATTAAGCGGCTTACCACGCAAGCTGAATACCGCTTGTGTGTTTGCATCGCGGCTTTTGGTGATGGAGCCGCTCGCCGAGTCACCCTCGGTGATGAAGATACAGCTCTCGTCTACACGGTCGCCCTTGCTGTCGTTGTAGTGTATGCGGCAGTCGCGTAGCTTGCGGTTGTGCATATTCACCTTTTTAGCCTTCTCGCGCACCTGCTTTGTGAGGCCGGCAAGCTCCTTGCGCTCCTTCTCCGAGGCCTGTATCTTCACAAGCATCACATCGCTTATGTCGGGATTTTTGTGCAAGAAGTTATCGAGTTCTTCCTTTATGAAATCACCTATAAACTTCTTCACGCTCATACTACCCTCTTCGGGTGCGATGGTTGTTGAGCCCAAGCGCACCTTTGTCTGGCTCTCGAACACAGGCTCCTGTATATTCACAGCTATTGCAGCTACTATACCGTTGCGTATGTCGCAATACTCAAAGTTTTTTGCCGAGAAAAAGTCGTGTATAGTAGACGCAACCATCTCCTTGAAGGCACTTTGGTGGGTACCACCCTGCGATGTGTGCTGGCCGTTAACAAAAGAGTAATACTCCTCGCCATACTGTTGCGCATGGGTGAAAGCAATCTCTATATCATCGCCCTTGAGGTGAATTATGGGATAGAGGCTCTCGGCCGTCATATTGTCGGTCAAGAGGTCGGCAAGACCGTTGCGCGAGAGTATGCGCTTACCGTTGAACATTATGGCAAGGCCGGTGTTAAGGTAGGTGTAGTTGCGCAAGAGTGTCTCTATGAAAGCCGCGCGAAACTCGTAGTTGCGGAAGAGCTTTGCGTCGGGGGTGAAGGCTATGTATGTACCGTTCTCATCGGTAGTTTTTTCGGTGGTGTCGCCCGTGAGCGTGCCCGCCTCAAAGGTTGCTGTGCGCACAACGCCGTCGCGGTAACTGCGCACCTCGAAACGTGTGCTCAACGCATTAACCGCCTTAAGACCCACACCGTTCAAACCCACAGATTTTTTAAAAGCCTTGTCGTCGTACTTACCACCGGTGTTAAGCTTGCTCACGGCCTCTATCATCTTACCCTGCGGAATACCACGACCATAGTCGCGCACTACCACCGAGCGGTTTTCTTCTATATCTATCTCGATGCGCTTGCCACCGCCCATCTTAAACTCGTCGATGCTGTTGTCTATAACCTCTTTGAGCAACACATAAATACCGTCGTCGCTCTGCGAGCCGTCGCCCAGCTTACCTATGTACATACCCGGGCGGGTACGTATGTGCTCCATATCGCTCAGGTGGCGTATGTTGTCCTCGTTATATGTAACCTGCTCCACGGGAGCGTTGTTGTCGAACATCAAATCTTTTTCTTCGCTCATATTTTGTTATAATGCTTTTTTGTATGCTCTGCGGCGCTTGTGTTGCTCTTTTTCGAAGCTTTCCCACTGCGCCTGCACCTTGTTGTTTGTCTCGAGCTCGGGGTTGGTCTCCACATCCTCAAAGCCCATAGCTATGTAGCGCGGCATAAGGTCGTTGAAGAGAAGCGCCATAACACCCTTGCTTTGATACTCGGGCTTCACAGCCACAAGCAAAAAGTCGAGCCTTTTGGGGCGGCTAAAGAAGAGCGCCTTTGCAAGATGCAACCACCCAAAGGGAAAGATGCGCCCACGCGCCTTCTGCAACGCACGCGAGAGCGACACCAGGGTCACTCCTAGCGCAACAAGGTTATCGGCCTCATCGACCACAAGAGATATAAGGCGCAAGTCCACCACAGGTATATATTGCTTTATAAGTTGCTCTATCTGTTTCTCGCTCAAGGGAGAATAGCCATAAAGAGGCGCGTAACACTCGTTCACAAGAGCAAATAGAGCCTTGCCGTAACGCTTTGCAAGTTCACTGCGCGACTTGCAGCGCACCACACGCAATTTATATTTGCGAGCAATGATACCCGACAGGCGCTCGGCCTTTTCCCAGTTTTTTTCGGGTACTTTTATGAGGTATTCCACCCAATCTACGTCCTTTTCGAAACCAAGACGCTCCATATGTTGTGGATAATAAGGGTGGTTGTATATTGTAGCCATCGTACCCAAGCGGTCGAAGCCCTCCACAAGCATACCCTCGCGGTCGAGGTCGGTAAAACCAAGAGGACCTTGCAGCTCGGTCATCCCACGCTCACGCGCCCACTGCTCCACAGCTCCCACAAGAGCCGACGACACCTCGGCATCGTCTACAAAGTCTATCCAACCAAAGCGCGCAGCCTTCACGCCCCAACGCTCGTTGGCACGGTTGTTCACAATAGCCGCCACGCGCCCCACTATTTTGCCATCGCGCATAGCGAGAAAGTAGTCGGCCTCGCAAAACTCAAAAGCAGCGTTGCGGTCGCGGCGCAAGGTGTTCATCGCATCCTCGTAGAGCTCGGGCACCGCATAGGGGTTATTTTTATAAAGTTCATAGTTGTAGCGCACAAACTTTTTCAGTTGCGCAAGCGTTTCAACCTTTACTATCTCTACCGCCATCTGTTATTTTTGCTTTTAATGCGTAAATTTACTCTTTTATTTGCAATCTCGCAAATTTAAACAACTTATCGTGTTTTTATTTAACGTGCATCCTATGCCAGAAAGTGGATATAAGAGATTACTCTTGCTTTAGTTACTCGTCGCTGAAAGCAAGAAAAAATTGCCGGGCGCCGAAGAGTCTTTCTCTCACCACCTCGGTGTTACTCTGCGACAGTTCTTACTATTAAGCAAATACTTATTAACTTTTTGTCGCACAAAAAGTTACAAAAAGGCGCAGCACGCGAGTAAAATCAGTCGCTCGTTTCTCTTGCTCGTGAATAGCCCTGCAAGGGCTATATAACTCGTTCGTCACTCGCTTGTCACTACGAGCCTTTCTGTTGTCCGCAGGGTGCTGCGGAACTCGTTTTGTGCGATAATTAAAAAAAATATATTATCGCACTACACTCAGACATCCTCGCACAATGACCTGCTACCAACAGGGCTCTACGTTGTGATTTTAACGGTGCTGCAGGAGATTAAAATTACTACAGCTATGCTTTTATTGCAATCCCGTAAAGCTTTTAGAAAAACAAGTGTCAAAGTTTTTGAGATTACTATAAATTAACATAAAAAGCGGGGTTAAAAGAATTTATTGTCACAAAAAAAGGCCCGCTCTTGCACGCAAGAACAGGCCTTAAGAGAAAGTATTTCCGTGGCTTACTTCACAACCAACACCTTTTTACCATCGATTATGTAGATACCTGTAACAGCAATCTTGTTAATCTTGCGGCCTGTGAGGTCGTAGATACCCTTGAACGCAGCATTCTCCTCGGTAGCTTCGATATTCTCGATGCCAGTTGTGCCGTTCCAGTCGAAGTTGAAGCTAAAGTTTGCAGCACCTTGAGCCGAAGCAGGAATAGCATTTACAGGCAAGTAAGCCTTGTTTGCGTTGTTCAACCATGCAGTACCATCCATTTGGTTCATCTCAGCTTTGTAGAGGCCGACACCATCTTCACCATCTGCAAGAACATATGCCTCTTCTTCGACATTCATGGGATAGAGTGAACCAGTAAGCAAGTTGCCGGTAACATCGGCTGTTCCTTTGTCATAGAAAGCAAATTCATATTCGCCTGATTCGGCTTCAAGGATAAGACCAGTATTAGCGGGGATAATACCTGTAACCTCCGTCATCATTGCATAGCCGTTGCTTGTACCGGTTACAATATAAGCACTCACGCCTTCGGGAATTTGAACAGCTGCACCTAAATACAAGGTAGCATAGCCAGCCTCACCCACTGTTAAAGTAGCAACAAGGCCTGAGGGTTGAGGTTGAGTTGCATAAGTAACTTTTATTGCAGCAACTCTTCTGTGACCGGAAGTGCCACCAATGGCAAACACTACGTTATTAGAGCTACCGTTCCAAACACCGTCCGAATATGTTCCACAATCTGCGGTTATCTCATTTGAATCTTCACCACTGCTAAATGTAAACTCAATCTTATTGATTAGAACATTTGTTGCACATGTAAATGTTATAGTATTACCACCATAAGCACGAATAGCCTTACCAGTAGTATAATATTTAGGAGCATTGTTGTTGCTACCCTTGGCCAGGGTTGCTGTTACATCACCAAAAGTCAACGTTTCAACAGCATCACCATTTGCATAGCCCTGCTCTTCCGCTATAATCTCAAATGCTGCCGCATTAGGGTCAATCGCGGTATAGGTAGCTTCGGCCACTTCACTATTCTCGCAACCCTCTTTAACCGCAATTGCTTTTACAGTTGTTGTTTCTGTAATGGAGATGGGAGCAGAATAAACACCACTTTCTTTGGTGGGGTCATTGCCGTCGAGTGTGTAGTGTATTGTTGCACCTTCTTCGGCTGTAATAGTAACCTCAATGTTCTCACCATCATTAAACGTTGTCTTTTCGGGAGAGATTATAGGTTTTTCAAGGGTTATAACCTCTTCACCACCTTCGCCCGATGCCGCGTAAGTAATAGTTATTGATTTAATGCGCAACTGCTTATTAGTAGTATTTGCATTTCTAAATTTAAACGTTTCTTTTGCAGAAATATTCGAAATTGTCATAGTTGTACCACTCCAAGTTCCTGAAACATCAGTACCACCATCAACATTATATTTCACATTGGGAGTATAAGAAGTACTGCTTGCTGTTAATACAATAGAAGTTATTTCAATACTACCATCTGTTGTTAAAGTTGCAGAACCGCCATTACCAGAACTATGATAATAAAAACGAAGTTCTGTTGAATTTGCATTATAAGCTGGAGCATTAGATGCAGAGCCTTTCTCTGTCGACATTTTTATCTTACCATTGACATAGTTACCACTCGTAGAGGTTATTCCTGTGCCACAAGACAACTTTACTGTCTCCTGCGCCTGCACGGCGAACACAGCCATCAGGCAGAAAAAAATTGAAAGTAAAAATTTTTTCATAGTAATTTATTATCGTTTAACATTAGTCGTTAAAAAAGTGTGCAGAAGCTCTCGCCCTGCACAATATTTTGCGAAAGTAATCTTTTTCAACACAATAGCAAAGCTTTTTTTACATTATTTTGCACATCCTTGCTTTGTTTGCTTGCCAACCACCGCAAAACTTAACAAAAGAGCTATAGCATATTTTGCTTTTTTAGCTCCTCGGCAACAATGAGTAGCTCTTTGTACCACTCCTCGCCGAAGCGTTCAATGAGCGGTGCTTTCAAAAATTCGTAGGCACGGATACCTTTACGACGCCCTTTTATAAAAGCACTGCTGCACACATCCCATTTGTGGAAGTTTACAGCCGTAAGCTCACCCACCTTGCGCAAACGCACGGGGTAGAGGTAGCACGACGCAGGCTTGCGCCACGCGGTGCGTCCTTCGTTGTAGGCCTTCTCTATGAGGCAGATGCAGCCACCGTTTTCATCGCGCGAAGCAAAGACACAATCTTTATCGTTCACTATAGAGGTTACCAGGTCGCCATCGCGGTCGGTATATACAACACCTTGCTCATTGACCACCGCGCGCGCCTCGGGCGACATCTCGTGAGCTACAACCTCCAACGCCTCCTCAAGTTTCTCCACCTCGTCTATGAGCACGGGGGCTCCCGCATCACCCTCGACACAGCAAATACCCTTGCAGTGCGAAAAGTTACAACAGAAGTATTCTTGAAAAAGGTCGAACGAAACTATTGCATCACCTATCTGTACCATAATTTTGTTTTTGTGTATTTAAAAAGCTAAAAGCGGCTGTGCAGTAACCCGCACAGCCGCTCTATGTTGCAAGATTATTAAATCAAAGCCTCGCCGCTCATCTCGGCAGGTGCCTCCAAGCCCATAATCTTGAGGATTGTGGGAGCTACGTCGGCCAAGATACCGTCTTTAATTGTTGCGTTCTCTTTGTTTGTAACGTAAACACAGGGAACGGGGTTGAGCGAGTGAGCTGTGTTGGGAGAGCCGTCGGCATTCACCGCGTTATCGGCGTTACCGTGGTCGGCGATGATTATAGACTCGTAGCCGTGGGCACGAGCAGCCTCTATAACATCTTTCAAGCAAGCATCAACAGCAAGCACGGCTTTCTCTATAGCGCTGTACACACCTGTGTGGCCCACCATATCGCCGTTTGCGAAGTTAACAACAATAAAGTCGAACTTCTCGCTGTTTATCTCGTTTACGAGCTTGTCTTTCACCTCGTAAGCGCTCATCTCGGGCTGCAAGTCGTATGTTGCCACCTTGGGAGAGGGAACAAGGATGCGTTCCTCGCCATCGTAGGGAGTTTCGCGACCACCGTTGAAGAAGAATGTTACGTGAGCATACTTCTCGGTCTCGGCGATGTGAAGCTGTTTCATACCCTGCTTTGCGATGTACTCGCCAAGTGTGTTTTCTACGTTCTCCTTGTCGAAGAGAATGTGCACGCCTGTGAACTTTGCGTCGTAGGGTGTCATACAATAGTATTGCAAACCGGGGATAGTGTGCATACCCTCGGCAGGCATATCCTCTTGTGTGAGCACAACGGTGAGCTCTTTTGCACGGTCGTTGCGGTAGTTGAAGAAGATTACAGCATCGCCCTCGGCTATGCGAGCATCGAACGCGCTGTTAACGATGGGCTTGATAAACTCGTCGGTAACACCCTCGGCGTAAGACTCCTCAACAGCCTTAACCATATAGGTTGCTGCTTTACCCTCGCCGTTAACGATGAGGTCGTATGCTATTTTAACACGCTCCCAACGTTTGTCACGGTCCATAGCATAGTAGCGACCGATGATAGTTGCGAGCTTGAGGTTTTTAGCTGTAAGGTCGGCAATGAAGCCTGCGCCGCTCTTGGGGTCGGTGTCGCGACCGTCCATAAAGCAGTGAACATAAGCGTTCTCCACGCCCTGCTCTGCAGCAAACTTATACATAGCCTCGAGGTGCTCCAAAGAGCTGTGAACACCACCGTTTGAGGTGAGGCCCATAAAGTGAAGTTTCTTGCCGTTCTTTTTTGCATACTCAACAGCCGAAACAAGTTCGGGGTTTTGTGCGATAGAGCCGTCGGCGATAGCGCGGTTTATTTTGAGAAGATCCTGATACACAACGCGACCACCACCGATATTGAGGTGACCTACCTCGCTGTTACCCATCTGCCCTGCGGGGAGACCTACGTTCTCGCCGCTTGCCTGGAGCTGTGAGTTAGGATAAACCGATACCAAGTGATCCCAGTAAGGTGTGGGGGTGTTGAAGATTACGTCACCTTTACCGTGGTTACCTACTCCCCAACCATCAAGAATTACCAATAATGCTTTGTTTGCCATAATATTTTAGTTTTTTTTGTTTTTTATTCGTTCTCTGTGTTCAAGCGAGGGAAGCACAGCTCACCCTGCCGTTAACGCCTGCAAAAATACAATTTTTATTCCTTTTTTCGACCATCAAATGAAATAAAAATAAAAAAACGGCTCATAAAGTCGTGTAAAGCCGTCTATACGCATTAAATATTTAGTAAAATAATCTTAAAGAGGGGGCAAGCGTCGCAAAAAAGCAGTATCTTCGCGAAAACATTTACAGCAGATGCAAAACCACCCTTTAGAAATTTTCGGCTTCTGCCCCCGTTGCGGCAGCAAGAGCTTCGGCATAAACGATTTTAAATCGAAACGTTGTGCCGACTGCGGTTTTGTTCTATACTTCAACGCCATAGCGGCCACGGTGGCCATAATTGTGAACAAGAAAGGAGAAATTCTTGTTACACGCCGTGCAAAAGAGCCTGCAAAAGGCACGCTCGACCTGCCGGGTGGTTTCATCGACAGTTTCGAGACAGCCGAGGAGGGCGTTGCACGCGAGGTTGCCGAGGAGATCGGTTTGAAGGTAAAGGAGACACGCTACCTTTTCTCCTTGCCCAACAAATACATCTACTCGGGTTTCGAGGAACACACGCTCGACCTCTTCTTCTTGTGCGAAGTTGAGGAGGGCACGCCCCACGCCGACGACGATGTAGACGAGTTGTGCTGGAAGAGCATCGACGAGGTTGATAGCAAAGATTTTGGGCTGCAGTCCATAGGCAAGGGGATTGATTTATTAAAAACAGAATACAAACAGCTTTTTTCGAGATAAGACAATATGAAAAAACTCTATTTTCTACTGCTATCGCTAGCAGTTACAAGCACAGTGTGGGCGCAAACAGAATTTTCGGCCGACGGCAACAGATGGTTTATGCAGGAGGGACGCCGCCTCTACACCGACGGAGAGTACACAGCAGCTCTAAACATCTTGAACAAGATTGAGAAGCAGAGCCTCAACACAACCGACAAGCAGGAGCTTGAACTTTTGCAAGCAAAAGCCACCTACGGTACAAACCACCTGGAGGGGCGCGCGTTGCTGTTGCAGTACCTCGCCGACTACCCCGAAACAAGCCACCGCGATATTATTGCGGCGCTCATAGGAGAATCTTATTACTACAGCCACAACTTCGCGCTTGCCGGCGAGTGGTTTAAAAAGAGCGACTTCACACGCCTTGAGCCCCAAGATCGCGAGCGTGCCGAGCTGCACTATGCACTTACCCTGCAAGAGTGTGGCCAGGAGGGAGAAGCTCGCGCCCTGCTCACAAACCTCGGTTTAACAGGCAAAAAGCACTCCGAGGATGCGCTTTTTCACCTCGCGGTTATACAATACCACTCCAACGAACTCGAGCAGGCTTACTCCAACTTCAAGCAGGTGGAGTTTAGCGATAAATACTACTTGGACACTCCCTATTACATTGCGGCCATCTATGTAAAGGAAGGAAAGTTCGAGCAAGCGAAAAGCGTTGCCGAGCCCTTCATAGCCGACCACGCAAGCAAGCCTCAAGGTGTTGCAATGCAGCACATTTTGGGTGCAGCACACTTTGGCCAGGGCGAGTACGATGCAGCCATAGAGGCTCTCGAAAAGTACATCGACGGCACGCCTGCCGACAAGCAACAGCGCATAGCTGTTTACCAGCTTGCGTTGAGCTACTTTGTAACAAAGCAACCCTCACGCGCCAAAGAGCATTTCCTCGCTTGCTGCAACGGCGACGACGCTATAGCACAGAATGCCCTGCTACACTTAGGTATCATAAATCTCGATGAGAACGACGCAAACGCAGCGCGCATAGCCTTTGAGCAGGCTGCAAATATGCAGCACAACGACAAGGTGCGCGAGGAGGCTCTCTACAACTATGCCCTCTGCCTGCACCAAACACGTTACTCACCCTTCGCCGAGAGCGTAAAGATTTTTGAGCAGTTTTTGAACGAGTACCCCAACTCGCAACACTGCGACCAAGTAAACAAGTACCTGGTAGAGGTTTATATGAACACACGTAACTACGATGTTGCCCTGCAATCTATAAACAAGATAACAACCCCGTCGCCCCTCATCCTCGAGGCAAAGCAAAAGGTACTCTACCGTCTTGGTGTTCAGGAGTACATAAACGGTAATATGAACAAGGCTATCGACTACTTTAACCAGTCGAACACGCTTTCTAAATATAACAAGGCTACACACTGCGACGCTCTTTATTGGTTGGGCGAGGCGCACTACAACAAGGGAGAATACGCCACAGCTGTAAAATATTACAAGAACGTACTTTCGGCAGGGGGTAGCAATTACGACAAAGCCCTCTACGGCCTTGCGTACACATACTTCCAGCAAGAGAAGTTCAGCGAAGCAAAAACACACTTTGAGCGTTTCACCACCCTTGCGCCCGAGGAAAAAGAGCTTTGTGCCGACGCCTACAACCGTATAGGCGACTGTCTCTTCTACAACCGCAACTACAAGGCTGCCGACGAGTACTACTCTAAAGCCGCAACCACCGACCGCGCTCACGGCGACTACTCACTCTACCGCAGCGCAATTTCGCAAGGCTTGAGAAAAGATTACAAGGGCAAGATAAAAACCTTGGAGCAGCTCATAGAGCAATACCCCACAAGCGACTACACCCGTCAGGGATATTACGAGCTTGGTCGCGCCTATATAGAGACAAACGATAATAACAAGGCAATAGCCGCCTTTGACGAGCTATCTAAAAAATACCCGCAAAGCAACCTTGCACGCCGCGCTACAGCCGAGAAAGCTATGCTTTACAACAGCGACGGCAACCACGCAAAGGCCATAGAGACATACAAGAACATCATCGCCCTTTACCCCCAAAGCGAGGAGGCTCAAATAGCAGCACAAGACCTCAAAAACCTCTATGTGGAGCAAGGCGAGGTCGAGGAATTTGCAAAATTTGCCGCAAGTACAAAGGGTATGCAAGCTGTAGAGAGCAGCGAGATAGACACCCTCACCTTTATAGCCGCCGAGAAATTTTACGGCAAGGGCGACAAGGAGACTGCAACAAAGAAATTCAACGACTACTTGGAGAAGTTCCCCACAGGAAGCTTCACCCTCGACAGCCACTATTATTTGGGCGTTATAAACTACAACGACAACAAACACGAAAAAGCCCTTGCACACTTTGAGGTTGTAAACAGCTACCCCGATAACAAATACAGCGAGGAAGCTATGGCATATGCCTCACAAATTTACTTCGACAAGGGAGAGTGGGGCAAGGCCGCAGAGCTATACGAGAGCCTGATAGCAAAAAGCAACGACGAGGAGCGCGTTAAGGCTTGCCGCTTGAATCTTATGCGATGTGCCTATAACAACGGCGACTACGAAAACGTAAAGGCGTGTGCTGCCATACTGTTGGAAAAGGGTTCCTTGCAACCCGAGCAGTTGAGAGAGACTAAATACCGCTGCGCCAAAGCCTTGCTTGCCACCAGCGAAGAGAAAACTGCCGAAATACTACTAGCCGAGCTCGCTAGCGACACACGCAGCGTCTATGGTGCCGAGGGCAAGTATATGCTTGCACAGCTCTTTTTCGACCAAAAGAGATACACCGAGTGCGAAAAGGAGATTTTCAACTATATGGAGACAAGCACCCCCCACACATACTGGCTGGCCCGCAGCTTCATCCTGCTTGCCGACCTCTACACTGCACAGGAGCGCACAGCAGAGGCTAAACAATATCTTTTGTCGCTACAAAGCAACTACAACGAAGACGACGACATAAAGGATATGATAGCAGAAAGACTTAACAAAATAACCGCCGAATAAAAAATAAAGATACAAGATATGAAAAGAACAACATTACTCGCAATCGCATTTATGGCGACAGGTGCACTGTATGCACAGAAAGATTCACTTAACGCCGTGATACAGGTAGAGAACGACTACACCCCCGTAGTTACCAAAGCGGCAAAGAAGGGCTTTACCCCCACAACAGAGAACAGCAACAACAGCACCCCGCTAGAGCTGGAGTTTTCGCAAAAAGCAACACCTTTTGAGGGTTTTACAGGAGAGAGAGACGTTAAAGAGCTCTTGCCCAAGCAAAGCGGCAACTACCCCGGCTATGTACGTCTGGGCTCTGGCACAGGCAACAACATCGATGCAAAAATTTCATATCAGTATAGCCTCACCGAGAAGGACAAGTTTGCAGCTGTAGCATCGCTCGAGGGCTTCAACAGCAACATCGACGGCCCCACAGGCAAATGGGACTCTCGCATGTACACCTCTTGGGGCGGCGTGGAGTACTCACACAAGTTCAAAGACCTTTTGTTGAAAAGCAACATAGAGCTTAGCAACAGCACGTTCAACTACAACAGCATCATACCCACAGACAAGCAAACAGTGCAGAAAATTCAGGCAGGCGTGAGAGCAGTGTCGGCTCTTGCAGGCCCCTTCGCCTACGAAGCAGGTGTACACTTCTCACGCAACCACTACAAACACACCCCCTTCTTGTGGAACTTAGAAGAGGATGTAACAGGTGGCTTTGGCGAGAATGTGATAGGTGCCGATGCGACACTCAAATATGAGCTCACCGACAACACCTTGCGCAACGTAGTGCTTGGATTGAGCCTGAACAACTACTCTTACAGCAAGCTCGAGGGCTTCAAGAATTTTGCCGAGATAAACATTGCACCTGCAGCAAACTTCAGAACAGAGATTGTGAACGTACGCCTGGGTGCGCAACTTAATATGATTACAAAGAACGCGACGTTCTTCTCTATAGCTCCCGACATTGAGATTGAAAGCACCGTAAACAACTCTCTCACGCTCTACACAAACATAAAAGGCGGACGCACCGCAAGCTCATTCAAAGCCTTGGAGCAAATTTCTCCCTACTGGGCTTGCGACGCACAGCTTAAACCCGCATACACCATAGCCGACATAACAACCGGTGCACGCATATCGGAAGGCGCTGTTTCGGCCAATATTTTCATAGGTTATGCCTACACAAAAGACGACCTTCTTGCTATAATAAACGACATCCCCGGCTTTGTCAGCAGCGATATAACACAAGAGAACACGTCGCGCATCTACATAGGCGGACGCGCGGGATACGACTACGAGGGCTGGCTCAAAACCTCGGCAGCCGCAAAATACACCCGTTGGAACTGCGACCACGACTTTTTGTTGCAGACAAAGCCCGAGCTCGAGGTGGAGCTTAACGCAGAGGCACGCCTGCTCGACGATATTTATGTAAACGCAACATACAGCTTCGCCACATATGCCGACGATGCTCCCTCTAAGAACAAAAACGAGCTCAACTTGCGCACAAGCTACAAATTTGCCGACCGCTTCAACGCTTTTGTCGAGGGTAACAACCTGCTCAACCGCGAGTATGTAAAGTATGCCGGTTACTACGAGCAAGGCATAAACGTGTTGCTTGGCGTGAGCGCCTCTTTCTAAAACACAACTGCCCGACAAAAATTTACACCTATATAAAATAATATATTATTTTAAGGTGTGAACGGGGAAAAACGTTATTATTTTTTTACTTTTTTTGGTGTAAAAATAGAGGAAACTTTAATACTTTTGCCGCAAATTTTAGAAAGCAAAGTTTTATGCAGAAGAATTTAGTAATAGTTGAGTCACCCGCTAAGGCAAAAACCATAGAGAAGTTCTTGGGTAAGGACTACAAGGTTATGTCGAGCTACGGACACATTTGCGATTTAAAGAAAAAGGAGTTTAGTATAAACATAGATACCTTTGAGCCGGAGTATGAAATTCCAGCAGAAAAGGTGAAGCTCGTACAAAGCCTCAAAAGCGAAGCGAAGAAGGCCGACACAGTGTGGCTCGCATCCGATGAGGACCGCGAGGGAGAGGCTATAAGCTGGCACTTGTTTACCGAGCTTGGCTTGCAGCCCGAAAAGACTAAACGCATTGTTTTCCACGAGATTACAAAAAACGCTATTCTAAATGCGATAGAAAATCCCAGAGCTATAGACACAAACCTTGTGTATGCACAGCAGGCACGCCGCGTGCTCGACCGCATAGTAGGTTTCAAACTATCACCCGTGCTTTGGCGCAAGGTTAAGCCCGCCCTGTCGGCAGGCCGCGTGCAGTCGGTTACTGTGCGCCTTATTGTAGAACGTGAGCGCGAGATAAACAGCTTCACAAGCGAGCCCGCGTTCCGTGTTACAGCACAATTTGAGCTACCCAGCGAGGGTGAAGCACGCATACTCAACACCGAGCTTTCTAAAAGATTTAAAACAAAGGAAGAGGCCGAGGCTTTCCTCGAGTCGTGCAAGAGCGCAACATTTGTCATCGACGATGTGAACACAAAACCCTTGAAGAAGAGCCCTGCAGCTCCCTTCACCACATCGACTCTGCAACAAGAGGCTGCCCGCAAGCTGGGCTTCACTGTGTCGCAGACTATGATGGTTGCCCAGCGTTTGTACGAGAGCGGATACATAACATACATGCGTACCGATTCGGTTAACCTTTCGTCGCTGTGCATAGGCTCATGCAAAAGCGTTGTAACCGACACTTACGGTGCCGAGTACCTAAAAAGCCGCAACTACTCTACCAGCTCAAAAGGAGCGCAGGAGGCCCACGAGGCCATACGCCCCACATATATGAGCAACCCCTCTATCGAGGGCACGATACCCGAAAAACGTCTCTACGAGCTCATTTGGAAGCGCACCATCGCATCGCAGATGGCCGACGCCCTTGTAGAGAAAACCATAGTTAACATAGCCATAAGCGGACACGAAGAGAGTTTCGTGGCAACAGGAGAGGTTACCGTGTTCGACGGTTTCTTGCACGTATACCGCGAGTCTACCGACGAGGAGAGCGGCAACGACGAGGGCACAATACCCGCAGTGCAGAAAGGCGAGCAACTGAAAGCTACAGAGATTGTTGCAACAGAGCGTTTCTCTCAGCACCCCCCTCGCTACACCGAGGCAAGCCTTGTGCGCAAGCTCGAGGAGCTGGGTATAGGCCGTCCATCGACCTACGCCCCCACCATAAGCACCATACAACAACGTGGTTATGTGGAGAAGGGCAACAAAACCGGTACAAGCCGCAAATACTGCATACTCACACTAAAGGGCAACAAAATCTCGGTCAAAGAGGCTAAAGAGACTGTAGGCGCCGAAAAAGGCAAGCTACTACCCACCGATATAGGTATTGTAGTAAACGACTTCCTGCTCGACTTCTTCCCCGAGATTATGGACTATAACTTCACTGCTACAGTTGAAAAAGATTTTGACGAGATAGCCGACGGCAAAATGCCTTGGGTGAGCCTGATAAAAGATTTTTACACCGACTTTGAGCCGCAGATAAACAAGATTGTGCAGACAAAGAACGAGCACAAGGTGGGCGAGAGAGTGCTTGGCACCGACCCTGCAAGCGGCAAGCCCGTGTCGGTGAAGATAGGTCGCTTCGGCCCCATCGTGCAGATAGGCTCGGCAAGCGACGAGGAGAAGCCCCGCTTTGCACAGATGAAGCCCGGCCAAACCCTCGAGACCATTACCCTTGAAGAGGCTCTCGACCTTTTCAGCCTCCCGCGTACACTTGGAGAGTTTGAGGGAGAAACTGTAACTATAGGCGCAGGCCGTTTCGGCCCATACATAAAATTTGGTGCAGCCTATGTAACACTGCCCAAAAGCTTCGACCCGCTCACAATTTCGCTCGACGAGGCAACAACACTCATCGCCGAAAAACGCAAAGCCGAGGCCGAGCGCATAATAAAAGTTTTTGACAACGAGCCCAACCTCCAAGTTCTTAACGGACGTTTTGGCCCCTACATCGCCTACAACGACAGCAATTACAAATTGCCCAAGAATGTAACACCGGCAGAGCTCACCTTGGAAGAGTGCCTCGACATTGTGAAGAAACAACAAGAAAGCGGTAAAAGCACAACAAAAAGCCGTCGTTACACAAAAAAGAAATAAATGACACGCATTATACTCATCGGCTATATGGGAGCCGGAAAAACAACCCTTGGACGAGCTCTTGCAAGCAAGTTGGGGATAACATTTATAGACCTCGACAACTACATAGAGCAAAGATTTCGCAAAAACATCACACAAATATTTGCCGAGAAAGGCGAAGATGGCTTCCGCGAAATAGAGCGTCGCATGCTGCACGAGGTTGCCGAGTTTGAGGATGTTATAATATCGACCGGCGGAGGCACTCCTTGCTTCTTCGACAACATAGATTTTATGAACAGCATGGGACTTACCGTCCACCTGCAAGTACCCCTCAACAGGCTACACACACGCTTGAGCATAGCGCGCAAGCAACGCCCTCTTATCAGAGAGAAGAACGACGAGGAACTGCTCGAGTTTATTACAGAGCAGCTTGCAAAGAGAGAGCCCTTCTACTCCAAGGCGCAAAACAGCTTTGTTGCCGACAAGTTGGAGAACAAGGAACAAATTGAGATGTCGGTTGAGGATTTTTGCCAAACATTCAACCTTAAAAAGTAATAACTACTAAATACCGCACAAAACAATGAGAAAATGGCGCATTGAGGACTCGGAAGAGCTCTATAACATTAAAGGTTGGGGAGCTTCGTATTTCAGTATCAATGAAGCGGGTAACGTTGCTGTAACCCCAAAGAAGGACGGCGTTCAGGTGGACCTGAAACAGTTGATGGACGAGTTGCAACTACGCGATGTTGCAGCACCTGTGCTCATACGTTTCCCCGATATTCTCGACAACAGAATAGAGAAAATTTCGGGGTGTTTCAAAATAGCATCAGAGGAGTATAACTACAAGGGAAAGAACTTCATAGTATACCCTATAAAGGTTAACCAGATGCGTCCCGTAGTCGAGGAGATTATGAGCCACGGTAAGAAGTACAACATAGGTCTCGAGGCGGGCTCAAAACCCGAGCTGCACGAGGTTATTGCGATGAATACCGACAGCGACTCACTCATCATTTGTAACGGATATAAAGACGAGAGCTACATAGAGCTTGCCCTGCTTGCACAAAAGATGGGGCGAAGCATCTTCCTCGTTGCCGAGAAACTAAACGAGCTCAAACGCATAGCAAAGATTGGTAAGCGCTTGGGAGTGCGCCCCAACATAGGTATACGCATTAAGCTGGCCTCTGAGGGTAGCGGTAAATGGGAAGAGAGTGGCGGCGATGCAAGCAAGTTCGGCCTCACATCGAGCGAGTTGCTCGAGGCTCTTGAGTTGCTCGAAAAGAATGGTATAAAAGATTGTTTGCGTCTCATTCACTTCCACATAGGTAGCCAGGTAACAAAGATACGCCACATAAAGACCGCTTTGCGCGAAGCCTCACAATTCTATGTGCAGTTGCACAAGATGGGCTTCAACGTGGAGTTTACCGATATAGGCGGAGGCCTTGGCGTCGACTACGACGGTACACGTTCGTCGAGCAGCGAGAGCAGCGTTAACTACTCTATACAAGAGTATGTGAACGATGCTGTGTATGCTATGGTCGATGCAGCCGACAAGAACGGCATACCCCACCCCAACATCATCACCGAGAGCGGACGCTCTGTTTCGGCACACCACGCCGTGCTCATTATTGAGGTTTTGGAAACAGCTGCCCTGCCGCAGATGGACGAAAACTGGGAGGTGGGCCCTGCCGACCACGACTTGGTGAAAGAGCTATACAAAATATGGGACGACCTCGACCAACGCACTATGCTCGAGGCCTACCACGACGCACAACAGATACGCGAGGAGGCGCTCGACCTCTTCAGCCATGGTATTGTGGACCTGAAGACCCGCGCACAAATCGAGAGTATGTTCTGGTCTGTTACACGCGAAATTCTCTCCATAGCCAAGACCATGAAACATGTTCCCGAGGATTTCCGCAAGCTGCACAAAGTTATAGCCGACAAATATTTCTGTAACTTCTCGCTCTTCCAGAGCTTGCCCGACACTTGGGCTATAGACCAATTTTTCCCAATAATGCCCATACACAGGCTCGATGAACGCCCCGACCGCACCTGCACCATACAGGATATGACCTGCGACAGCGACGGCAAGGTTACAGAGTTTATAAACTACAACGGCAAGGCCAACTCTTTGTGCGTGCACAAGGTAAAGAGCAACGAGCCCTACTACATAGGCGTGTTCCTTGTGGGAGCTTATCAGGAGATTTTGGGCGACATGCACAACCTCTTCGGCGACACAAACGCAGTGCACATAAGCGTAGACAAAGACGGTTACAACATAGACAAGATTATAGACGGCGAAACCATAGCCGATGTTCTCGACTATGTTCAGTACGATGCAAAACGCCTTGTACGCACACTCGAAACTTGGGTAGCAAAGGCTGTGAAACAGGGCAAGATAACACTTGAGGAGGGTAAAGAATTCCTTTCAAACTATCGCTCGGGCCTCTACGGATACACCTACCTCGAGCCTTAACACACACACGATGGAGAAGAAAAAAATAACAGTAATAAAGGTTGGCGGCAAAATTGTAGAGGAGAAAGCCTCGCTCGCCGCACTACTCGACCGCTTCGCTGCGGTTGAGGGCGCAAAAGTTCTCATACACGGCGGTGGTCGTTCGGCCACAAAGATAGCCGAAAGCCTAGGTATAGAGAGCAAGATGGTTAACGGCCGTAGAATAACCGACGAGCCTATGTTACAGGTTGTTACTATGGTCTACGGCGGCCTTGTAAACAAAAACATCGTTGCTGGCCTGCAGGCACGTGGCGTTAACGCCCTCGGCCTCACCGGTGCCGACTGCAACATAATAAAAGCTCACAAGCGCCCCGCTGGAGAGGTCGATTTTGGTTTTGTAGGCGATGTCGACTATGCCGATGGGGAGATGCTTGGCAAGCTCATAGAGCAAGGTATAATACCCATCGTAGCCCCGCTCACACACGACGGCCAGGGCAACCTGCTCAACACCAATGCCGACACTATGGCCGCAGAGACCGCAAAAGGGCTTGCAAGACTGTACGACGTTACACTCACCTACTGCTTTGAGTTCCCTGGCGTTATGCGCAACCCCGATGATGCCGACAGCCTCATACCCACCATCGACAAAGAGAGCTACAAACAGTTGCTTTCCGACGGCACTGTGAGCGGAGGTATGATACCAAAGATTGATAACGCCTTCAGCGCTATAGACAACGGTGTAACAAAGGTTATCATCACAAAGGCCGACGCTATAGACGGGAAAAGCGGCACACACATAATTGCATAAAAGGATGGCGGCAAAAAGCCTCATTACCCACCCCGAATACGGAAAACTTATTATAACACGTAACGCGAGGGCGCGGCGCATAATATTGCGTGCGCGCCCCGATGCTTTATATATAACCCTGCCCACACTTGCCACAAAAAGCGACCTCGAAAAAGCTCTCGCACAATGTGGCGACAAGCTTGCGACGCTGCAAAAGAAACTGCAAAGCCCACCCATAGGCATAGGTTACAGCATAGATGCTCCCCTCTTTAAATTTTGTATCGCCGAGCACAGCGGCAACAGATTCCACCTGAAACAAGAGGGCGAGCACACCACCCTGCTCTGTCCGCAAAATACCTGCCTCGAGAGCGAAGAGAGGCAGGTGTGGGTGAAAAAGATTATCATCAACGCTATGCGTCGCCGAGCCAAAGAGACTCTCCCTACACGCCTTCAGCAGTTTGCTCAGCAACACAACCTGCCCTACACCTCGGTGAGCCTACGCGACAGCCACACACGCTGGGGCAGCTGCAACAGCCGACGCAATATAAGCCTCTCTATATATCTTATTTTGCTGCCCACACAACTAATAGACTATGTACTGCTGCACGAGCTGTGCCACACGCGCGAGATGAACCACGGAGAGCGTTTTTGGGCTTTGCTCGATACCTTTATGGGGTGCGACTCAAAAACGCTGCGCAGAGAGCTCAAAAAGCATAAATGCCAACTTGTTTAATTTTTGTAACCCTAGCTCACCAACAAAGTCTAGGGGATATGCAAGAAGTTAGGTTAATCTATACTCCTTGATATTTATCTCCCCCTCTCCAAAACTCTACATACTCTTTACTTAATCGCACAGCAGGAGTTAATTGTATAATCTTGCTTTAAAATCCTCGGTGGCCCGTGAGATATTCTCTCAATAAACTTGTTCTTTTCTCCTTCTTTTCGTGAGACGAAAAGGAAGCAAAAGGCGCAGCACGCGAGTAAGATTAGTCGTTCCCTCCTCCTGCTCGTGAATTGCCCTGTGAGGGCAATATAACTCGTTCGTCGGTCACTTGTCGCGTGTCTCTTTCTCGCATTTACAGGGTGCTGCGCAACTCGTTCAGTTATCCGTGCTCGCACGTATAACTACACACTCACACAATGCTCGCACTTTTTCCTGTAAATGCTCGGATACACGCTGTAATCTTAACGGTGCTGCAGTTTTTTTAAATTACTCTTGCTAGTTTCTGCTGTAGGAGCTCACAGATAGCATCCGCATAAGTAATGTGCAAAGCAAACCGGCACCGTAAGTAACACAATTAAAGGCCGTTGCAGTTTAGGATATAAGCGAATTTTGCTTGCAAAATCGGTAGCATCATCAGTGATAAGTCGCACATAGTGCGGGTCACGATTAGA
>JAZKYU010000006.1:0-64887 GCA_045612305.1 Bacteroidaceae bacterium | reverse complement strand
AAAACAAGTTTCAAAAATCTTAAAATGTCAAATAGCTTAAGAGGAATATGTAGGGCAAATGTTTATTTTGACTCCTTTTCTACTTTACTCTTCATAAGTAACGGATATGTAAAAGCTTATTCTGAAATAAAGAACAATTCGGCACGCTTTACAACACGAGAAATTTCAAATGATTTAAATCTCTTTTCTATTAAACAGCTATTTATATTGGATAGTGAGAGATGCGTACACTTATATAATGAGGGCTTAAACAAACAACCATCACTATGAAACGAGCACTTTTCACCGCACTACTCTTTACCACCTTGCTTGCAACAGCCACAGCACAATACTTTCCCGTTGATACAGCAAGGCTAAACAAGGCTTATAGAACTTTGGAAAAAGATCCACAAGCAAAGGAGCTACAGCTAGACTTTTTCAGAGCCTTCCCTAACAATTGGGAAGAATTCAATTCTACATACAAATATTGTAGCAATAAAAGCTACGACCTGTCAATGTATAAAATTGCCTACAAACACATTCAGGCATTGGGCAATTGCACGGCAATAAATGACACCCTATTTTGCAACAAACTTATCGCGTTGTCGGTTGGAGCCACATTAGACGCAGATGCTCCCAGCTATTTGCAGGGGGTATTGCACTATACAATGAAAAGAGAAAACGATACTTTTCTGCACTGCTTATCAAAAATTGATAAAGGCCATCAAATGCAATTTTGGCAATTCTATTGGTCAAGCATCATAGATGGCAGAAGCCATCAGGACGAATTTATTGAATTATACAATAAGAACAAAGAAAAGTACCCCACGATAATGAAAGCAATGTCCACCGCTTTTGAATACTTCAACACAGGAGTGCTTTTTATGGAAGATTTCAATAATTTCATGAATAGCAGGTAACAAAAACGAATCTCTTTTTACAGCCAAGTTTGTATCTCTAAATTGTAAACAATTGGAGCGAACAAGTACTTTTAAATCAAGTAATAAATGCAGCAAATAATGGAACGTTACAAATCGGGCTTTAAAACATTTTTTTTCACTATCATTATCACCACTTTGTTTACAGGATGTAACGAAATTACAAAAAACGATATTTATTTTGTACTGGATGTTTTCGGATTGCTACACGCAAGAGAACCAATGATTGATATATCTATTGAAAAAAAACAAGCTGGAGAACCTTTCTCCTTTAATGAGTACTGCTATGGAAAATTTGACAAAATTTTTATAGTTTATCCCTACTATAATGTAAAGGAAAAAGTGTTCAATGACATTGTGATGTCAAACACTTTAAGAATAAAATGTGACAACAATACCAGTTTCGACTCATTTTCAACCCTTCTTTTTATAAGCAACGACACAGTGAAGGCATACTCGATTATTGGGGTGAAGAAGGCAATAATTACCCCGCCTCAAATACCAGAAAAGATGTGCCTTTTTCCCATTGAACAAAAATTCATTTTAGATAAAAACAGATATGTTCATTTATACAACGAGTAGCTCTTTTTTTAAACAACCATCACTATAAAACGAGCATTTTTCACCGCCAAATTTGTATCTCCCAACTACAATATATCAAACTAACAGATTTGATTATCAACAAATTAAAAACACAAACAATATTATTCAACGAGGAGAAGTTTTAAAATTCAAGCAGCCATAAACAATTGATAATGAAAAACTGCATCTCAAGAACATTCATTACAATCAAAAAAAATTGCTCAAGAGAGGATTTTTACATAATTTTGCTCGCATTGCTGTTTTTTTAGAAATTTGAAAAGTTCCTAAATCATAAATACTTTTAACCTTAAAACAAACAACAAAATGAACAAAATTGTGAGTTTCGATTACATCAGGGTAATCTCTGTTATTGGCATTATATTATGCCATTGTTGCTTTGGTATCGACGGGCTGGAATTTCTAGGTCGTTTTTTAGGAAACACATTTAATGTGATATTTTTATCATTATCAGCTTTTCTTTTAGGTATTCAATGGGAAAAAAGAAGTTACAAAGCATATAATAAAGATTTTCTACACAAAAGAATAGGGAAACTCACACATACATATTACCCATTCATACTAATTATGTTTTTGTTTCTTGCATACACAGGATATAATGTAAGCGTAAAAAATGTAATTCTGCATTTTTCCTTTTTGCCGTGGTTGAATAAATTAACAGGCTTCGGCCATCTTTGGTTTATTACAATGATTGTTATATGCTATATTGGGATATACACTATAAGCAAACTGCCTCTTGCGTTTGTTAAAAAATGCAAACAGGGGGGGGTGGCAATATTATTACTAACCATTATACCACAATTAGTTATGGGTAAATTAGGACTACCCGTATCACTCTTTACTTATCTGTTTTTTTATTTATACATTTTCCTAAATGCAGAAAATTTTCTAAAATTCTTAACAGAAAAACCGTTAAAACCAATGTTTGCATTAGGCGGGCTCTGCATTATGTCTATAATTATAGCATTATACCTGCAGGGTTACACAAACGAGTACGCTCGAACCTGGCTTGGCATCATCTCGGCTTGCATCACTTTTACATTCCTCTTTAAATTATTTTTAAATGCAAAAAGCAATAAATTTATCGATTTTATTGCTGCAATAAGTTTTGAGATTTATCTTGTACACCACGTATTTTGTTTTGGAAAATATTCGTTGTTTAGGGTTGTAGAAAACCCTGTTTTAGGAACATTATCAATATTTGCATTAAGTTTGATATTAGCCATCATCCTAAACAAAATAGGCAAAATTACAGAGTTGCTGTTTTGCTCACAAAAGCACATAAAAAGGCCCAAATAGAGCTGTTTTGCTCACAAAAGCACATAAAAAGGCTCAAATAGAGCTGTTTTTCTCATATTTTATTTAAAATTTCTGTATATTTGTTGCGGAGTTATATATATATATATATATATTTGTGTTTTAATAGTTTCCCAAGCGAAACACTGTTTTAAGCAACAAACTTACAATTTAAATATTTATGAAAAAAATTCTTTCGGCAACCCTCGTTGCACTTATGGCACTACTGCCATCGATGTTGCAGGCAAAGGTTACACACCTGCTGCCCAAGCCTCACTCTATTACTGAGACCAAAGGCACACCCTTTGCCCTTGGCCGTGCGGTAACAATAACCGACGAGACCAACTGCGAACTTTTGCGCGAAATTTTCACCACCAACGGCTGCAGTGTAACCGAAGACGGAGCACGCGTAACCGTAACCTTGGTCGAAAGCATCGACGGTACCTACGACTACACACTCGCAGGTTTTGAGAACGAGGCCTACACCATCTCCGTAACCACCGATGCCATAAACATCACCGCCGTAAAGCCCACAGGTGTTGTACGCGCAGCGCAGACACTTGCACAGCTTGCCGAAGGATACACAGGCACACCCTCCATAGAAACCGTAGAGATAAAAGACTGGGCAGCCTTTAAGTTGCGCGGATATATGCACGACGTGGGTCGCTCCTTCATAAGCATTGAAGAACTGAAAAAACACATCGAGCTCCTCTCTCGCTTCAAGGTAAACTGCTTTCACTGGCACTTTACCGAAAACCAGGCGTGGCGTTTGGAGATTAAGGGCTACCCCCAGCTAACATCGGCCGAGTCTATGACACGCTTTGCCGGCCAATACTACACCCAAGAGCAATGCCGCGAGGTTGCAGCCCTTGCCAAAAAGCACGGAGTAATCATCATCCCCGAGATTGATATGCCCGGCCACAGCGAGGCATTCGAGCGCGCTATGGGCTTCGACATGCAAACCGACGAAGGTATGGAGGTGCTGAAAACCGTGCTCACCGAGGTTGCCGGCATCTTCCCCGACGCCCCCTACATACACATAGGCGCCGACGAAAAAGAGATAACCTACCCCAACTTCCTTTCCATAATCACAGACCACATTCACGGCCTGGGTCGAAAAGTTGTTGTGTGGAACCCCATCAGAGGGGTGAACATAACCAACACCGATGCCGATATGACACAGATGTGGAGCTCGAGCGGCTCAAAAATTACAGGTAAAGCCAACATAGACTGCCGCTACAACTACACTAACCACTTTGATGTTTTTGCCGACGTTGTGGGTATATACCGCAGCAACATCTACTATGTAGAAAAAGGCAACGCCGAGGTAGCCGGCACTATATCGGCCTACTGGAACGACCGCAAGACACCCACCGAGGAAGATATTGTAAAGCAGAACAATATGTATGCCAACGTTATAGCAAGCGCCGAGCGTGCTTGGATAGGTGGCGGGAAGCAGTACATAGAGGTTAGCGGTACTATGTTGCCCAACAGCGGCGAGGAGTATGACGAGTTTGCCGACTGGGAACGCCGTTTCCTCTTCCACAAAGCAAACTCCTTGAAAAACGAGCCCATACCCTATGTAAAACAGGCCAACGTGCGCTGGCGCATAACCGACCCCTTCCCCAACGGCGGCAACGCATCTACCGTATTTCCTCCCGAAGAGGCCGGCAAGAGCACAAGCACAGCCCTGCTCGACGAGAGCTACACCTACAACGGCACAACCTACTACACAGGAATGGCAACAGGAGCCGGTATCTACCTGCGCCACACCTGGGGTAACAACATCATACCCACATACTACGGCACCACCAATTACAGCAATGTCACAGCATACGCTTGGACATACGTCTACAGCCCCACAGCACAAACCGTGGGCGCACAGATTGAGTTCCAGAACTACGGCCGTAGCGAGCAGGACAAAGCACCCGACAACGGCAACTGGGACCGCAAAGGCTCCGATATATGGATAAACGGCGTACGCGTAAACCCTCCCACCTGGGATAACGCAGGCAAAGGCATCAACAACGAAGTAGACCTAATGAACGAGAACTTCAGCGCACGCGAGCCCATCGCCGTAACCCTCAACCAGGGCTGGAACAAGGTATTCATCAAGCTGCCTTATGTGGGTGCAAACGGTATACGCCTGAATAAGTGGATGTTCACCTGCGTCTTCACCGACCCCACAGGTAAAAACGCAGTAGAAAACCTCATCTACTCGCCCAACCAATGTATGGACGACGCAACCGAGCAGGTTGCAGCCAAGATAAGCGAGATGAAACGCGACCGCGGCGCATACATAGGCACAGCCGTAGGCTTGTGGCCTGCGAGCACAGCAACCACCATTGATGCTAAAATAGCCGAGGTTGAGGAGACATACTCCACCGCAATGACCGCCGAGCAACGCGCAGCACAAGTTGCCGAGCTCACAACAGCGTGGGCAAGCTTCACAGCATCGCTCACCAACGAGAATATGAACAAGCCCGTAAGTGGCAACTACTACCGTATGTACACCCCCTTGCGCGGCAACCGTTACGCAACAGGTAACGGCAGCGACGAAGCCATCACAGGTCCCACCGAGGCCACCACAAAAGCCTCTATATGGAAGTTCGAGGCACGCACCGACGGCTCCTACAACATAATAAACGTTGCCGACGGCACATACATCTCGCCCGCAAGCAACAACAACACCGCTCTAAAAACCGTTACCAACACACCCACAGCCGGCTGGACAATAAACAAAGCCGAAACAGCGGGAAACGTAATTGTTGTAAGCGGCACAGCACAGTTTAACCAACAAAAAGACGGCAACCTCTACCTCCTCAACTGGGGTAGCGGCACAAACACAACCGACGATGGCTGCGAATATCGCCTCATCGATGTAACCACGAGCATCCCTCCCCAGCCTTTTGCCAAGGCCGAAGGGCTGGGCACGCAAACCTACCCTTATGCCCTCGATGCAGCCCTTGCTGCAAAGGTTTTTTCCAAGGAGAACCTCACCATTGCCATAGATGTAACTATGCCCGCATCGATGAGCGGCCGCCAGATATTGGTGGGAGCTTGCGACCCCACACGCGCCGCTACAGGAGCTACAAAAACGAACTCACCCTATGTGGGTTACGGATTCTACGGCAGCAACCCCGCCTACCTCCCCTCGTCTAACGGTGGCGACCGTTTCACCTACAAAGATTGGGCGGCAACAGCATCGACCAACAACAAGATTGTGTATGTGATAGACAAAACCAACCAAGAGTTCTACATCTATGTCGATGGCGCGCTAAAATCATCGGCAACATACCCCGTGAGCGGGTATGAACTACAAACCTTCAACCACCTTGCAAGCAACACCAACGCAAAAGTATATGTCGGTGGCGGTATGGTAACAAACGACGCCACAGGCTGGGACAAATTTGTCGGACAAGTGCGCTCGGTACAGTTTTTCGACGAAGCACTCACTGCTGGCAAAATAGCACAACTCGAATACCCTATCAGTAGCGAAGATATTCTACTCAACGACGCAGTCACAGCCAACAACAATATGAACATACACGGCTTGCAGCGCTTCTACGGCCTTGTGCAGAACGCCGGCACAGGCATTGCAGGTGACGGGCAGTTTATATGCAACTACCCCGCCGCCACAAGCCAGGAGAGTGACAACGCATATGCCAACCTCATCGACGGTAAATACGAAACTTTTTTTCATAGCGGCTACGGAAACACTATAGGCGAGGGCAGCCACTACTTGCAGGCCAACCTCGGCAAGGCAGTAAAAAACTTTCGTTTTTACTTTAAAAAACGTAGCCAAAACAACGAAAACCGCCCCACAAAGATAACCATCGAGGGCTCAAACGATGGTGAGGCGTGGAACAACATCACCACCATAAGCAGCGGGTTTCCCACCGACGGTGCCGTGCTCGACTACTTCTCCCCAGCTATCGAAAGCGCCACTGCATACAGCAAAATACGCTTTACGGTGAACACCACCAACGGAGGCACCGTCTTCTACACCTTCTCGGAATTCTACATACTCCCCAATAACGAGAAAGTAGCAAGCACTTTCGCTGCCGTGCGTGCCTACCGTGAAAGCGCAACCCCTGAAACAGCCACCGCGCTTAACAGCGTTTATGCGTGGAACAAAGGCCTCACCGAGGGGAGCCCCATCGCCGGACACGACCACTACATCTATGCCGACACATACAAAGACGGAGCCTTCCTAAACCGTTTCCTCTACAAAAACGGCAACAACGTAGCGCTCACAACCACCCTGCAGAAGGGCGACAACAACTATGTGTGGACAGCTACCGTGGAGGAAGACGGCAAGTATAACTTCCAGAACAAAGCCGGACGCTACCTCGCGCACCGTGGTATGAGCGACAACAAGCATAACTTCACCGTTGCAGCAACCACACACCACGCAGGTGTAACCCTGCACACACAGGGCAGCAACTATTGGGTTATAAAGAATGCCGACGGAGGGTTTGACCAGTCGTCGGTTACATACGACCAAAAAACCACAAACTACTGCACCGACTTTGTGTTCATACCCACCGACGCGTACACCGGCAACACCCTCACAATTGTGAGCAACACCTCGGCCGCAGCAGCCACATACAGCTGGGACGGCGTGGAGTTTACAAGCGATGTTATGGTAGAGGACGGCAGCGAGGTTACATCGCCCACCCTCTCCGTGGTATCGCACAACAGCACATACAAGTTCGACGGTTTCTACAGCGATGAAGCTCGCACACAGCAGATAACCGAGCTTGCCGAGCTCACAAGCGACAAAACCATATACGCAAAATTCTCGCTCAACATCTTTTCGGCCACATATGGCGAGAAGATGGTACGCATAAGAATGTATAACGACAACAACTACACAGCAGGTGTAGCAGGCGAGAATAATGGCGCTGCAGGCTCCACACAAACAGCCAATATGAGCAGCACACGCGAAATTTGGTATCTCGTGGGCACTGCCACCGGTTTCAAATTGCAAAACGCCGCCGCCGGAGCCGACTACGCTCTTAACGTAACAACAGGCGACGAAGGTGCAGCAGCAACACTTGCCCCCGTAGCCGGTGCCACCACTTGGAATATTGTTGAAAAAACCGGCGGATACGCTATAGTCCCCAGCACAGCAACAAGCCAAACCCTCAACGCTTACGGCGGCAAGGGAGGCAGCATAAAACTCTACAGAGAGAGCGACAACGGCGGTTGGTGGAACTTCGAAGTTCTTGGGCAGCTCACTATGCGTTTCTCTGTTGAGGGCACACAACCACTCCCCACAAACACCCGCATAGCCGAGGTGGCGTTTAGCTACGACGGTACAACAGGAAACACTATCGTCAAGCAAGGCGAGGAGGGAAAAATCGTCTACCTGCCCGTGGGTACAAAGTTCACCCTCACACAACCCTGGTTGTACCGCGGTTACCTGCACACCGGTTTCTTCTTGGGCAACGAGACCGAGGCTCGCGACTTTACCAACTACGCTCTGCCTGCCGAAGGCCTCACAATAACCGCAAAATACAGCATAGACACAGAAAACAAGTACCAATACCTCTACTGGTACCGCAAAGAAGAGACCAATGCCCCCTACCGCATACCCGCCATCACAGTAACCAAGAGCGGCAAGGTTATAGCAATTAGCGACTACCGCACCTGTGGCGACGATATAGGTATGGGCGAGGTAGATATTATGTTCCGCCGCAGCACCGCAAGCTACAACGAGTGGGACAAAAAGAGCTGGACCGAAGAAGACTATGTTGCCGACGGACAAGGTGGCAACAGCAACGTGTTCAACGTGGGCTTTGGCGACGCGGCTGTGGTTTCGGACCGCGAGAGCAACAAAACCCTTGTGATGGCCGTGGCCGGCAAGCAACGCTTCAACTGGGCCTCATCGACAAGCCACAACAGCATAGCACGCATAGTAACCATCGACGATGGCGACACCTGGGAGATTAGCGACGTTACCGCCGACTTTATGGCCAATGAGGACGCCCTCTTCCCCGAGGCATATAGTATGTTCTTTACATCGGGAAGAATCCTGCAGTCGAGTTACAAGAAAGAGGGAGCCGAGTACTACCGCCTCTACAGCGTGCTCGTGGTTAATGACAACGGCGACAGCAGCTACCCCAACTACGTAGTTTACTCCGACGACTTTGGTGCGACCTGGGAGATTCTCGGTGGCAAGGAGAACGGCGTGTGCTGCGCAGCCGGTAACGAAACAAAAGTTGAGGAGCTGCCCAACGGAGACATCGTGGTGAGCGTGCGCAAAGGTGGAGGCCGCTACTTCAACGTCTTCAGCTTCACCGACAAAGCAAACGGAGAGGGTAGCTGGGACAACACCGCCACAAGTAATTTTGGCGCAAGCGACTGCAACGGCGAGCTTCTGCGCGTGGGTAACGTACTCCTGCAATCTATTCCCAAGCGCGGTTACCAAAGCAAAGACCGCAGTAACGTAGCTATATATTATAAGGTAATAGACAATCGCGACTACACCTCCGCAGAAATAGCAAGCGGCTGGCAAGAATTGCACCAAGTATCATACATAGGCTCGGCCTACTCTACTATGACACTGCTGCCCGACGGCAAGCTCGCCTTCCTCTACGAGGAGGACCCCGACAACGGCACCTTTGCCTACAACATAGTATATGTACCCATCGACCTTAAAGAGGTTATGAGTGCCGAAGTATTTGCACAAGCCTTCCCCGCCCCTGCAACCGGTAAATTCTACCGCTTCCAAGGCAAGGCTTCGGGTAACTACATAAACGCAGCCAACCCCTACAACACCCAAAGCGGGCAGATGTCGATGACTAGCGATGGCACAACAGCCACCACAATCTTCTATCTCACCGAGGATAACAAGATGCTCAGCTACAGCGAGGGAACATACACTAACGGCACACGTTGCATAGGCGGTATAGGTGCTGCAAACGGCCAGACAATAAGCTTCCTCGACGGAGAAGACGGTTACTGGACCCTCTACACCGACTACACAAGTAGCAACCTTGGCAACCCCCGCTATGTTTACGACAACACAAACTGTGTAGACCGCAACGGCTCATACGTTGCAGACAAGTGCGACTGGAAGGTTACAGAGGTCACAGCGCTACCTGTTACAATTGCAAGCGCAACAGGCTATTCAACCCTCTACGCACCCGTAGCGTTGAGAATACCCGAGGGCATAACCGCCTACATCGCCACAATTAATGGCGAGTACATAAGCCTCACAGCGTTGCAGGGTATTATACCTGCCGAGACTGCGGTTATACTCAAAGGAGAGAAAAAAACATACTACTTTGCGATAACCGACGAGGTTGCAAGCGAGCTGGACAACGCACTCCTTGGTAGCATAGAGAAATTTGCAACAAGCAACGTGAACAACCCCTACACCCTGCAAACAACCGACAACGGTGTTGTTATGCGCCGATACGACGGCAGCTACATAAACGGTTTCAAGATGTATATGAGCATAAGCGAAGGAGCGAACATACAGGCCTTCAGCTTCCGCTTCCCCGACGACGGCACAACCGGCATAGAGGGCGTAACTATTGAAAAAACCGAGAAGAACGAAATTTATGACCTCCAAGGCCGCCGCGTGGCAAAACCCACAAAAGGCTTGTACATTGTGAATGGTAAAAAAGTTATATTTTAATTAGATAGAACAAAAAGAGTATGAAAAGAAAATATAATGCACCCATAGCCGAGATTGTAGAAATTAAAAGCGAAGTTATGCTCGACGGCTCTATAGGTATAGACAAAGAGCACTCTGGCAGCGAGCAGTTGAGCAACAAGCACCGCGGCGAGTGGGGCGACATTTGGGGCAAATAAAGAACAATATGTAAATAAAGGTATAGGCGTGCCACATAGCACGCCTATACCTTTATTTATTATATATGCACAAAAATATAAATTTATGAAAATTCGTTTTTAATGCACATTTATACATATCTTTGAAAATATTTAAGCTTGCGTTGTTAAAAACAAACATCCCTTTTATGAAACTAAACCTCTTAAGACAAGTACTTGTGCTCGCTTTTGCGGCTACACCTCTTATGTCCGCGGCACAAAAAGATTTTTCTATAGTGCCCCAAGTGCTCGACAACCCCGACAACGAGCCGCGCCCCGTGCACCCCGTGCCCCACGAACGCCAGCTCTTGTGGAACGAAACAGAGTTCTATGCCTTTTTCCACTACGGCATAAACACATATACCAACAAAGAGTGGGGCTATGGCGACGAAGACCCCTCGCTCTTTGCGCCCACCGCAGCTCCCAACCCACGTCAGTGGCTCGAGGCAGCCAAAAGCGCCGGTATGAAGGGTGGCATAGCTGTGGTTAAGCACCACGACGGTTTCTGCCTGTGGCCCACAGCCACCACCACGCACAACGTAACAGCATCGAGCAACACCTATGCACAGGGAACAAACATCCCCAAGGATTTTGCAGCGGCAGCCAAGGAACTCGATATGAAGTATGGTTTCTACGTGTCGCCCTGGGACCGCAATAGCGGCTACTATGGCGACGGCACCAACAACTATGTCGAAAAACTCTTCATACCCCAATGTACCGAACTTGCGGCATACGGCGACGACCAGTTTGAAATGTGGTTCGACGGCGCAAACGGCGGCGACGGCTACTACGGCGGAGCACGAGCCAGCCGCAGCATCGATGCAAGCACATACTACGACATCCCCAACTTGCGCGACAAAGTTCACGAGATGTGCCCCAACTGTGTAATGTGGGGCGTGGGCGACGAAGCACGCTGGATAGGCAACGAGGCGGGCTGGGCCGGAGAAACAAACTGGCAGACACAAAACCAGGGCCGTGGTGCCGGTGCCCTCACCGAGGGTGCCGAAAATGGCTGGGTGTGGTTGCCCGGCGAGAGCGACGCCAAAGCAACATCGCACGGCTGGTTTTGGCACAACGGCGAGAGTGTTCACTCGGCCGAGCGCCTGTTCCAGATGTACCTGGAGACCGTGGGCCGCAACGCAACCCTCATCCTAAACCTGCCACCCGACCAAAGCGGCTCGCTACCCGCAGCAACAGTAACCCGTATGAAAGAGCTCGGCGATATGCTCTCGACACGCTTTGCCACCGACCTTGCAAAAACAGCAAGCGTCAGCACAAGCGACACACGCACCGCCGGCAAAAAACGCAACTACACAGCAAGCAACATAACAGACGGCGACAAAAACACATATTGGGCCGCCAACGACGGCAACAAAAGCGCCACAATAACCTTTGAATGGGACACCCCACAAACGCTGCGCTATGTTACAATGATGGAGTACATAAAGCTGGGACAACGTGTGAAAAGCTTCACCATAGAAACATCGGAAGATGGCACAAACTGGACCAAGCGTGGCGGCAACATAAAATGCACCACTATAGGCTACAAGCGCATTATCCCCTTAAACGGCAGCACAAGCAACAGCTACGGCGATGGCTACAAAGCAAAATATCTGCGCATAACCATCAACGACAGCAAAGCCTGCCCCACACTTCACACAGTAAGCATCTTCTAACCCCCCGAGAACTATGAAAGTATACAAATATATATCGATGATAGCTGCCCTGGCATTACCCCTTATAGCCACGGCACAGAGCATCACCTTCGATGCAAAAAAGAAAGAGTACAAGGCTATAGGCGTGTACGACACTTGGGAACAATCACCCTTCCGCACAGGGAAGCTTAAGGGACGCACCGCTATAGTAGCCAACCACCTAAACCAGGTAGATGACCTGCTGGGCAAGGCTGCAAACTCAACAAACAAGATGCTTGCTGTGCAGCGCTCGCGTTTCGGCAGCAACACCTTTGGTGTGCGCATCGACCTAAAGGAGCCCATCGAGCTAACCACGGCAACAAAATATGTCCACGCCTTCATACACAAACCTGTGGCTGGACGCACCCTGCTCGTGGGCTTGGGCAAGCGCGACGACCGTGCCAAACAGCCCAAAGATGTAGAACAATTTTGGGAGCTCTCGTCGGCCGACATAACCGCCAACAAGTGGCAGGACGCTGTCTATGCCATAAAGGGGGCGGGCAACATAAGCATCTACAGCCTTGTTTTTGTGGTCGACTGCGAGTCGCCCCACAACCTTGCCGAGGACTTTATAGCCTACATAGACGAGATTGAGGTTAACGACAGCCCCGAGCAGCGCATCATCTACACCGACTACGCACTGAACTTCGACAAAACAGCGCAAAGCACACACCCCGAGCGATGGATTAAAAGCATTGCGTTCAACGGCTCGGCAGACGGCAACCAAGGCATAACACTCAACACCGCACAAAACAAGCAGATGTACTATGACTACACCGAGCAAGCACCCTTCACCGCAAAAGCCGGAGAGCGCATAACCCCCACCTTCGACATCGAAGGTAGCTGGATGAATGGTTATGTATACCTCGACCGCGACAACGACGGGCGCTTCCACGCAAGGCTAAACAACGATGCAAGCATAGCCGATGGCTCCGATGTTATGAGCTTCGCACTCTACAACGGTATAGACAGCGAAGGCACAAAACTTGCCGACGCAGCGCGCAACGTGCTCAACCCGCCGGCCTTCGACATACCCACAACCCTTAAAAACGGTATCTATCGCTTGCGTTACAAAGTAGACTGGAGCAGCATAGACCCGGGCGGCAACACCACAAAAGAGAACAACATAGCCTCGAACGGAGGAGCCGTGGTAGACGTGCGCCTCAACATACACGGCGAGACAACAACCATATCGGCTCACCAGCGCAACTGCGAGCTCCTGTCGGCCGAAACAGGCGAAGGCCTCGGCGGCACCGTCGTGCCCTTTGGCAAGAGCTACAAAATAAAAGTTGTGCCCTCTAACGGCTTTGCCTACCGTGGTGTAACCATAGTGCACGGCTACAACATAGTTATCGACGCCAACCAAGACTACGCAATCACAAGCGAGCAGTATGTACACAGCACCAAGCAATACTCTGTCGACTACATACCCGCCCACCTTTTCGACGATAACGACGAGTATACCATACCCGCCGAATACATCGACGGCGAGGTACACGTTATAGCCGATGTAATCTCGGGCTACAGCGTTAAATACAAACACCTGCTCGACGGCAAGCTGGCACACACCGAAGTTAAGATAACAACCGACGGCAGCTACCCCGCGCCCACCGCGCCCTGGGGCATAAGCATCACCGACAAGCCCACAGGCACCGTAACCGCAAACTGCATAAAAGAGGTTAACGCTACATTCAACCCCGAGGCACTCCCCTTTGCTGCAAACGACAGCTACGACACGGCCAATAATTGGTATTACATAGCCCTCAACGGCAAGTATCTCTACTACGAGGAGGGCGCTACTGCCATCCACCTGAACAAAACCGCTGTAGACAGCAACAACAAGGAGGCCTACACCTTTGCCTTTATAGGCAACCCCTACACCGGCTACCAAGTTGTGAACTACGCCGCAGGTAAGAACAAGGTGCTCTCGTCGACAACAGCCATAACAGGCCTAAACGAGGGAACAACATACCCCATAATGACATCGACCCCCGTGCCCTCCGGCAACAACACCTTTTGGGTGCCCACACTCAGCAACTACGCCGCAGGAGGCTTCTGCCTTGGACAAAAAGAGCACGGCAACAACAAGATGAACAACCGTGGTGGCAAAATAGCCTTCTGGTGCGAGGGCTACGATGCAGGCTCGACATTTGTTGTCACAAAGAGCGAGAGATAAACAAAAACCTTGCTGTAGAGCAGGGGAACATACTTTATCCCGAAGGAAAAACCCTCCTTCGGGATATTTTTCGCGCCATAACAACCTTTTTTGATATCAAAAAGCGCACAAAGCATCGAACTTTAAGAAAAATTTACGAAATTTGCCACATATTGGGTCATAAGGCACAAAAAACAGAGAAAAAAGATAATAAACCCAAGAAGACCACGTTAAAAAAGAGATGAAGAAGTTTCTCATATTCCTTATAATATGTACAAGCGCGCTCACCGGGGCACGCGCACAGTACGACGTGCACTTCACGCACTACTGGAATATGCTCAACTTCTACAACCCCGCGGGAGCAGGTGCCACCAAGCAGCTTTGGGGCTACCTTGCATACAGTAACCAGATGACAGGGTTTGAGAACAACCCCAAAAGTATGCTCTTGAACATAGATACCCCTATACCCTTTGTACGCGGCGACCACTCACTTGGCCTTGGCGCGCTCAACGAACAGATAGGCCTTTTCACCAACCAACACGTCTACCTTAACTACGCCTTCGGTGTTAAGTTCTTCGGCGGGAGACTCTCAACAGGTTTCCAAGTGGGTATCCTCAACAGCAAGTTCGACAGCAAAGGGCTCAACTTGGGCGAGGACAACAACGACCCGGCCTTCCCGTCGGGCAGCGTAAACGGAAACAAGATGGACCTTGGTGTGGGCTTTTTATACCAGCACAAACATTTTTATACCGGAATTTCGGCTCTGCACATAAACGCGCCCCTCATAGAGCTGGGCGAAAAAAACGAGTTTCAGGTAGACCCGTTCTATAATTTTACAGCCGGAGGCAATATTCCGATAAAAAACACGTTTATATCGATACAGCCCTATCTCCAAGTGATGACCGACTTTGTCTCTTGGAGAACTGATATTACGGCAAAGGGCACATACAACTATAACGAAAAAGACTATTTTGCAGGTATCACATACAGCTACGATACCTCTGTAACAGCTTTTTTAGGTATAGAGTTTATGAACATAACCGTGAGTTACGCCTACGAAACTTTCACATCGGGCGTGGGAGGGAAAAACGGCAACCACGATATTTTTATAGGCTACAAAACAGATTTAAGCATATTCAAGAAAAGTAAAAATAAACATAATAGTATAAGAATATTGAAATGATGAAAAAGATAATTTTTCTACCAATGATTCTTTTGGCACTTGCAGTAGTGTCGTGCTTGAGCCCTCGCAGTTATGGCAATGCCAACGGGGGAGAGGTTACAGGTATAGGTAGTGCAGCCGTGAACGAGCCTGCACCCTATGGTATGGTACTTATTGACCGCGGGTCGATAAAGGTTGGAGAGGAGAAGGCCGATTCTCTATGGGGAACAGCGGCTCCTGTGAAGGATATATCGGTCGACGCCTTCTGGATGGACGAGACTGAGGTATCCAACGCTAAATACCGCCAATTTGTTTTCTGGGTGCGCGACTCAATTATTCGTGAGCGCTTGGCCGACCCTGCATACGGAGGCGACGAGACCTACAAAATCACCGAGGACGAGTATGGCGAGCCCATCGAGCCCTACTTGAACTGGAAAAAGCCCATCCCCTGGCAAAGACCTACCGAGGACGAGCAACGTGCCATAGAGAGCGTGTATATTACAAACCCCATCACAGGCGAGAAGATGCTCGATGCGTCGCAGATGAACTTCCGTTACAGCATCTACGACTACACACAGGCTGCTTTGCGCAGAAACCGCCTAAACCCCGAGGAGCGCAACCGCAACACCGACATACCTACCGACTACGATGCACAGATTATAATATCGAAAGATACCGCGTACATCGACGACGAAGGCCTCGTGGTAAACGAGACCATCACACGTCCTCTGTCGAGCCAGTACGATTTTCTCAACACATATATTGTGAACATCTACCCCGACACAACCTGCTGGGTGAACGACTTCCCCAACGCAAACAACGAGGTTTACTTGAACTTATACTTTAGCCACCCCAACTACAACAACCACCCCGTGGTAGGCGTGAGCTGGGAGCAGGCCAACGCCTTCTGTGCTTGGCGCACCGAATATCTGTTGCGCGGCTTGGGTGCACAAGCTCGCTGGATACAGCGCTACCGCCTCCCCTCGGAGGCCGAGTGGGAGTTTGCTGCACGCGGCAAAGAGGCCAACAAATTCCCCTGGGAAAGCGACGACACAAAGAGCGACAGAGGTTGCTACTATGCCAACTACAAACCGGGCGAGGGTAACTACACAAAGGATGGTAGCCTCATAACATCGCGCTGCGGTATATTCTCGGCCAACTCAAACGGCCTCTACGATATGGCTGGTAACGTAGCCGAGTGGACATCGACCGTGTACACCGAAGCTGGCGTTCTACAGATGAGCGATATGAACCCCGACCTGCAATACAGAGCCGCAAAAGAGGACCCCTATTATATGAAGAAAAAAGCCGTGCGCGGTGGCTCTTGGAAAGATGCTGTGCGCTTTATTCAGGGAGCAACACGCAACTACGAGTATCAAAACGAGGCACGCTCATATATAGGTTTCCGCTGTGTACGCAGCTACGCAGGCCTCGAGAGAAGAAAATAAAAAAGAAAGTTTCACACACCATCACAGATATAAAAAATTATGGGTAAATATAAAAACGCAATAAGACGCCTCCAGGCCTTTATGGACTCGGCAAGAGGAAAAACAATTCTCAACTACCTCTACAGCTGGGGTGCAGCAATCGTTATTCTTGGAGCTTTGTTCAAACTAACCCACATCGCAGGTGCCAACCTCATGCTCTTCTTGGGTATGGGTACCGAGGTTATAGTGTTCTTCTTCTCGGCATTTGAGCGCCCCTACGACGTGGCCATAGACGAGAAAAAAGAGGAAGCTGCCGAGGAGGCTGCAGCTATAATTGCAGCAGGTGGCACACCCCTCAAAGGTGGCACAATAGTTATAAACGGCAACATCGGCGGCGGAGAGACCATCTCGCTACAGGGCGGCACAAACCACGCAGCCGTAACAGCCAACCCCGACCTTGTTCCGCAGATGGACGAGGTTACCGAGGAGTATATAGAGAAGGTGCGCACACTCAACGAGGCTATCAAGCACATATCGAAGCAAGCCAACACCTTGGGACAAAATATGGAGGAGATGGAGACCCTCGCACGCAACCTCACCGGCATAAATGCTCTCTACGAAGCACAGTTGCGTAGCGCAGGCAACCAGGCCAACGCCATAGACCAGGTGAACGAGCAGACAAGAAAGATGGCACAGCAGATTGAAGAACTCAATGCTATGTATGCTCGTATGATACAGGCTATGACCACAAACATGAACCAACCCAAACTATAACGACGAGCAACAATGAAGATAAAGAAACAGAGAGTCTCTCCACGTCAGAAGATGATAAACCTTATGTACGTTCTTCTGATGGCGATGCTTGCACTAAACGTATCTTCGGACGTGCTCAACGGTTTCACCCTTGTAGACGAAAGCCTCTCGAAGAGCTCCGAGAACGCGAGCAAGCAGAACGAGGCTCAATACAAAGATTTTGAAGCCTTTATGGCACAAAACCCCGAAAAAGTGCGCGAGTGGTACAACCGCGCAATCTACGTTAAGGGCATATCGGACTCGCTCTATAACTTTGCCGACGTTCTCAAAGAACGCATAGCCAAAAAGGCCGACGGCAAGAACGGAGACTACAACAACCTGAAAAACCGCGAAGACCTTGAGGCGGCAACATATGTTATGCTTGCACCCGGTCGCGGCCAGGGACAAAAACTCTTCGATGCCATAACAAGCTACCGCGAGGAGATACTCACGATGGTTACCGACTCTACACAGAAAGAGATTATAAAGAGCAGTTTCAGCACCGACGTACCCAAGCGCGATATATCGTTGCTGAAAAACTGGCAAGAGTATCACTTTGAGAACATGCCGGCTATAGCTGCTATCACCCTCCTTACCAAGCTGCAGAACGATGTACGCTATGCCGAGGGCGAAGTTCTCCACACCCTTGCACGCAACATCGACGTAGGCGACGTGCGTGTAAACCAGATACGCTCGTTGGTTATACCCACATCGCGCAACGTGGTGCGTGGTAGCTCTTTCTCGGCACAGATTATTCTCGCGGCAGTCGACTCTACACAGCGCCCCGAAATATACATCGACAACAAGCTGCTCGAAACTACAAACGGAGAGTATACAAAGCTGTGCAACACCACAGGCGACTACACCCTCAACGGATATATGCTCGTGAACGACGGAGCTGGAGCACAAACACGTTACGACTTTTCTCAAAAGTACACCGTGGTGGAGCCCACAGCCACAGTAAGTGCATCGCTTATGAACGTGCTTTACGCAGGTTTCGAAAACCCTGTGAGCATATCGGTACCCGGCGTTGCAGGCAACAAAATTTCGGCAAGCATAACAAAGGGTAAGGGAACACTAAAGAGCGACGGAGCAGGCAGCTACATAGTTGTGCCTGCACAAGTGGGCGAAGATATAGCCATAGGTGTTACCGCGCAGAACGAGGAGGGACGCAGCCAGAGTATGGGCGAGTATAACTTCCGCGTGCGACAACTACCCGACCCCACCCCCTTCATAGAGTTCAAGGACAAGGACGGCAACACACAACGCTACCGTGGAGGCGCCCCCTTCAGCAAACAAGCACTTATGTCGACCGACGGTATTGTAGCCGCTATCGACGACGGCTTGCTGAACATAGGTTTCAAGGTGCTCTCTTTCGAGACCGTCTTCTACGACAATATGGGTAACGCCATTCCCCTCTTGTCGCAAGGCGCAAGCTTCACCCCTCGCCAGAAAGAGATGTTCCGCAACTTGAGCCGCGGCAAACGTTTCTATATATCGCACGTTAAGGCCATAGGCCCCGACAACATAGAACGACTGTTGCCCACCTCTCTCGAGGTAATAATAAACTAAAACAATTAAGGATTAAATACAAGAGTTATGAAATACGTTAGCAAATTAGTTGTTATTATAGCTATATCTCTTTTGGGACAATATGCCGTGGCACAACCCCCTGCACGCGTGAAAGAAAGAGCGAAAAAAGAGCAGAAAAAAACCACAACCGCAGTTGTAAACCTTACGGAGAGAGCAAAAAACCAGTTCCCCACAACCGTTGTGCCCCAAGAGGTTGTGTGGAAGCGCGACATCTATCGCCTGCTCGACCTCAAGAAGGAGCAGAACGCATCGCTCTACTACCCCGTAGAGCCTATGGGTGGCAGCGTAAACCTTTTTACATACATCTTCCGCCTTATACTCGAGGGCAGCATCAACGCATATACCTACAACCTCGACGGCTACGAGTCTTTCACCGAGGATAGCAAGATAGACCCCAAAGACCTCCTCGACAACTACCGCATATACTACGAGGAGAAGGAGGGAGAGCTTGCTGTGGGCAAGAGCGACATCCCCAGCAGCGAGGTGTTGAGCTACTACATAAAAGAGAGCTACTACTACGACCAGAGAACAGCCACATACAACCAACGCGTTACAGCTATATGCCCCGTGTTGCACCGTGCCGAGGAGTTTACCACCGAGGTAACAAAGTATCCCATGTTCTGGCTCAACTACGACGAGGTTGCACAGTTCCTTGCACAGCAGACACTTGTAACAAGCAGCTACAACAACGTCTCGTCTATGACCATCGACGACTACTTTAAGAAACACTGCTACGAGGGTGAGATTTACAAAACCGTAAACCTCAAAAACCTCGCCCTTAACCAATATTGCAAAGACAGCACCGCAATAAAGAAAGAGCAGCAAAAGATTGAAAACCAGCTCACAACGTTCCGCGCAAACTTGTGGGAGATGCCCAAGGCTGTAGTAGCCCAAGACTCTACCGCAAACGACTCTGTTGCTGCCCCCAAGAAAGAGGAGAAAAAGCGCACAACTGTAAAAGCTGAGAAAAAAGAAAAAGCAGAAAAGAAAAGCAGCCCTCAAAGAACAGCTGGCAGCGCGCGCTTGTCGGTGAGAAGAACAAGACGATAAACCCACCACATACAACCGGAAGGATACAGAACAACATCTGTATCCTTCTTGTTTTTTTACAAAGAACAAGGTGCAAAACTTGCATCTTAACTTATTTTATGCTTATTTTGTGCACATAAACCGATTATAAACAAAAGACAAATAGTTATGAAAAAGATTTTTGGTATCGCACTCACATTGTGCCTTTTAATTTCGGCTCCCGCATACTCACAGTTTAACTGGGGTATCAAGGCCGGTGCAAACCTCGCAAGCAAGCCCTCTTCTTTAGAGGATGTTTCAAAAGGCGGCAAGAATGGCTTCTTTGTAGGCCCTATGGCAAAAGTTATTATCCCCGTGCTCAACATCGGTCTCGAGGGTAACCTTCTCTACTCACAAACAAACTCGGAACTTAATGGTAGCAGCATCAAGCGTCACAGCCTCGAGGTGCCCATCTACCTTCGTTACGACTTTGCACTCCCCATCATCAACAACATCCTTGAGCCCTTCATCGCTGTGGGCCCCCAGTTTGGCTGGACAATCGGTGGTGGTGACGAAAGCTGGAAAGATGCTGCAGGTGACATCTATGAGTGGGAGTACAAGAAGAGCAACCTCAGCCTCAACCTTGGCGCAGGTGCTACCGTGCTCAACCACGTACAGCTACACATTAACTACAACATCGCACTTGGCGATACCGGTGAATGGAAAGAAGACGCCACAAGTGCTGGTTGGGGCTACATCAAAGGCTCAAAGGTTAACACTTGGCAAGTTTCTGCTGCATATATTTTCTAAAAAATATTTCACAGCCCAAATGGCGACGCCTAAAGCGTCGCCATTTTTTATGCCCACACAGCAAAAAACCTTTGCACATTACCGGCTTTTTCATAACTTCGCACAAGAAACAGATGGCAAAGTTCGCTGAGGTCATATTACCACTACCCCTCCCCACCACATACACATACAGCATACCGCAGGAGTTGCAAGGAAGGGTTGAAGCCGGGTGCCGCGTAAGCGTGCCCCTCGGCTCGAAGAAGCATTATACCGCGATGGTGGCATCGACCCACGACAACGAGCCACAAGGGTGCACGGTGCGCCCCATCGACGAACTCTTGGACGAAGCACCCATAATGCTCCCCACACAGATGCAGCTATGGGCGTGGATATCGCGCTACTACTTGAGCGCTATGGGCGACATATACAAAGCCGCCGTACCGCAAGGCCTCAAAGGGGAGTTTAAGCCACGTACCGAACAACGCACAAGGCTTACAAAGTACTACAACAACGAAAAAGCCATAAACCTTGTACTGCAAAGCCTCTCGCGCGCACCGCGACAGAAACGCCTCTTAAGCACATACCTCGAGATGTCGCAAGCCCTTTCGGCAACACCGCAAGAGGTTTCGAAACACAAGCTCCTGGAAACAGCACAGGTGCAACCTGGCATATACAAAGAGCTTGTCGACAAGGGTTTTATAGAGAGCTACGAGGTGGAGATAGGGCGTCTTGCAACAAACAGCGAGCCTATAGCGCCCCTTAACAAACTAAACAACGCGCAAGAACGAGCCCTGCACGAGATTAACAACAGCTTTGCACAAAAAGGGGTAACCTTGCTACACGGTGTAACCTCGGCCGGAAAAACCGAGATATACATACACCTCATAGCACAAGCCCTGGAGCGCGGCGAGCAGGTGCTATACCTGCTACCCGAGATTGCGCTCACAAAGCAAATTATAGAGCGCTTGCGCCGCGTGTTTGGCAACAAAATAGGGCTCTACCACTCAAAATTTTCCGATGCCGAGCGTGTGGAAATTTGGAAAAAACAGCTGAGCGACACACCCTACGAGATTATTTTGGGCGTGCGCTCCTCACTCTTCCTGCCCTTCAAAAACCTGGGGCTCGTTATTGTGGATGAGGAGCACGAAAACAGCTACAAGCAGCAAGAGCCTGCACCGCGCTACAACGCACGCAACGCAGCCATAGTGCTTGCTTCGTTCTTTGGCGCAAAAACCCTGCTCGGCACAGCAACCCCCTCTATAGAGAGCTACTACAACGCCACCACGGGCAAGTATGGCCTTGTGAGCCTCACCACCCGACACCGCGAGGTGAAGCTACCCCGAATAACTGTGGTAGACACCGCCGATATGAGCCGCCGCAAGTGTATGGTAGGCCCCTTCAGCGACCCCCTCGTCGAGGCTATGAGTAAAGCCCTTAAGGAGAAGCGACAAGTTATACTTTTCCAAAACCGCCGCGGATATTCCCCTTTACTCGAGTGCAAGACCTGCGGATGGGTGCCCAAGTGCAAACACTGCGACGTGAGCCTCACCCTGCACAAGAACGCAGGCAAGCTCTCGTGTCACTACTGCGGCTACACCATACCCGCACCAAAGTACTGCCCCAACTGCGAGGAGAATAACTTTGTGCACCTGGGCTACGGCACCGAGAAAATAGAAGACGACCTGCAAAACCTCTTCCCCGAGGCACGCATCGCCCGTATGGACCTCGACACAACCCGCACCCGCACCGCCTACGAAAATATAATATCCACCTTCCAAGAGGGCAAGACTGACATCCTCATAGGCACACAGATGGTGTCTAAAGGCCTGGACTTTGACAACGTAGCCGTGGTGGGTATAATAAACGCCGACACCCTGCTCAACTACCCCGACTTTCGCGCAACAGAGCGCGCCTTCCAGCTTATGGCCCAGGTAGCCGGCCGCGCAGGACGCAAAAACGGCGAGGGAGAGGTGTTCTTGCAAACCAAAATACCCGACTCTCCGGTTATTCCACAAATTGTAGAGAATAACTTTCTGCAGTTCTACAACACACAGTTGCAAGAGCGCATGATGTTTCATTATCCTCCTTTTTATCGGTTAATTTACATCTACGTCAAGCACCGCGACATAAAAGTTCTCGACGAATTTTCGGAGCTTCTGGCACAGCACCTGCGCCAGATATTCGAGGAGCGCATCCTGGGGCCCGAGCTACCGCCCGTAGCTAGAGTGAAACAACTCTACATACGCAAGATGGTGCTAAAGATAGAGAACAACCTATCGCAGTACAAGGTGAACGAGGCCTTGTTGAAAATTCAGCAACTCTTCACGCAGAACAAGCGTTACCGTTCGGTGATTATGTTCTACGACGTCGACCCCCTTTAACACTAATTGTGTTAAATTCACTCTTAATATCTTGTTCTTCTCCCGTCGTTTAGGTAACTTTGCACGATTTTAGGGGAGATTTTACTGTGCCCCGTCCCTTTTAAGGAAACAAAACAGAACAAAATAATGAAACGATTTAAAACCGTAAACAACATCTTCGGGTGGCTCACTTTTATCATCGCTGCGGCAACATACTGCCTAACAGTGGAGCCTACAGCCAGTTTCTGGGACTGCCCCGAATTTATCCTTTCGGGTAACAAGCTAGAGGTGGGACACCCCCCCGGCGCACCCTTCTTTATGCTCACCGCAAACTTCTTCTCGCTCTTTGCCAAGCCCGAGAACGTTGCACTCATGGTAAACTATATGAGTGCGCTGTTGAGTGCCGGAGGCATACTTTTCCTCTTTTGGAGCATAACACACCTCACCCGCAAGCTTGTTGTGGGGGAGAGCAAGGATATAAGCACATCGCAGTTGGTAACCATAATAGGGTCGGGCCTTGTGGGTGCTCTTGCATATACCTGGAGCGACACTTATTGGTTCAGCGCGGTTGAGGGCGAAGTTTATGCCTACTCTTCGCTCTTTACGGCGGTTGTTTTCTGGCTCATACTCAAGTGGGAGGAGCAGGCCAACCAGCCCCACAGCGACCGTTGGCTGGTGTTCATAGCCTACCTTGTGGGCCTCTCTATCGGTGTGCACCTGCTCAACCTTTTGTGTATCCCGGCTATCGTTCTTGTGGTATACTACAAGCGTGTGCCTAACGCAAGTTTCAAAGGCTCTTTGCTCGCGCTCGTCCTTTCGGGCTTGCTTGTGGCTGTTGTGCTCTACGGTATAGTTCCCGGCGTTGTGAAGATTGGTGGGTGGTTTGAGCTTCTCTTTGTAAACACTATGGGCTTGCCCTTTAACACCGGCCTCATCACCTATATAGTGTTGCTCTGTGCCACACTTGTATGGAGCCTGCGCGAGAGCGAAAAAGGCAACAACCGCAAGCGTCTTGCCGTGGCCTTCACAGCCTCCATAGGCCTGCTAGGCATACCCTTCTACGGCTATGGTTTCTTTAGCGTTCTTTTGGGGCTTGTGGTGCTTGCCGCAATATTTGCTCTCATAAATTTCAAAAAGGGAGAAAATTTCCTTGTGAGCCTTCGATGGATAAACACAAGCCTTTTGTGCTTGCTGGTTATTATGATAGGATATTCCTCTTATGCGTTGATAGTTGTGCGTTCGTCGGCAAACACCCCTATGGACCAAAACTCTCCCGAGGATATCTTCACCCTGGGCTCTTACCTGGGACGCGAACAATATGGCGACCGCCCCTTGCTCTACGGACACACCTACTGCTCGGAGCTTGAGCGCAAAGCCGAAGGCCGATACTGGGTACCCGTTGCAATAAAGGGTGCGCCCAAATATGCACCCAAAGAGAAGGCTACAGCCGACGAAAAAGACTCGTACGAGATTATAGGGTACGATAACGACTATGTGTATGCACAAAATATGTTCTTCCCTCGCATGTACACCCGCGAACACGCAAGCTTCAGGGGAACAAACCTCTACGAACAGTGGTGCGGCGGCAAGATAGAGGGGTACAACGTGCGCTACAAAACCCCTTGGGGCGAGGTTAAGAACATTAAGATGCCCACACAGCTCGACAACCTGAAGTTCTTTGTAAACTACCAGCTCAACTTTATGTACTGGAGATACTTCTTGTGGAACTTTGTAGGCCGACAAAACGACCTGCAAAGCCACGGCGAGATGGACAAAGGTAACTGGATTACAGGTTTCTCTTTCATCGACAGCATACTTGTGGGCAACCAAGATACACTACCCTCTGTGCTCAAAGAGAACAAGGGCCGCAATGTCTTCTATGCTATGCCTCTTATTTTGGGTATCATAGGCCTGCTGTGGCAGATGCGTCGCGGCAAAGAGGGCAAACAACAATTCTTCATAGTGTTTATGCTCTTCTTTATGACCGGTCTTGCCATAGTGCTCTACCTCAACCAAGCACTCTTGCAACCTCGTGAGCGCGACTATGCCTATGCTGCGTCGTTCTACGCTTTTGCAATATGGATAGGTATGGGTGTGGCTGCAATAACCGGGTTTTTCAAGAAGCGTGGCACAGCTGTAAGCGTGGGCGTGGCTGTAGTATGCCTCCTTGTTCCCTTGCAGATGGTGTCGCAAACCTGGGACGACCACGACCGTAGCGGCCGTTACGCTTGTCGCGACTTTGGACAAAACTACCTCTTCACCCTGCCCGAGAAGGGTAACCCCATAATTTTCACCTGCGGCGACAACGATACCTTCCCCTTGTGGTACAACCAGGAGGTTGAGGGCGTGCGCACCGACGCCCGCGTGTGCAACCTCTCTTACCTGCAAACCGACTGGTACATCGACCAGATGCGCCGCCCCGCCTACGACTCGCCCTCGCTACCCATAAGCTGGGAGCGTATCGACTACGCAGGTAACACCAACGAGATAGTGGACGTGGACACAAGATACAAGGATATGTTGTTGAAGCTCTACGCCGACAACCCCGAGGGTGCAAAGAAACGCTACGGCGACAACCCCTTCGAGGTTAAAAACATTATGAAATATTGGGTGCGCTCTAAAAACGAGAAGATGCGCCTCATACCCACCGACACCGTCTACATAAAGATAGACAAAGAGGCTGTTATTAGTTCCGGCATGATTATCCCCGAGGAGTACACCGAAAACATGCCCGAGTATATGACCATCTCGCTCAAGGGCCGCGACAAAATTTTGCGCAGCGACCTTATGCTGCTCGAGATGCTCTCACAAGCCAATTGGGTGCGCCCTATGTATATGTCTATGACCGTGGGCGAGGAGAACTATTTGAGCTCTCTGCAAGACTTTTTTGTGCAAGAAGGCCTTGCCTACCGCATAACACCCTTTAACTGGGTGGAGCTTGGCTACAGCGACGAGCACGACGCGGTGTCGGACACTGAGACCTTCTACAACAACGTAATGAACCGCTTCAAGTTCGGAGGCTTCAAAGAGCACCCAGGCTACTATGCCGACGAGACCATAAGCCGTATGGTGTACACCCACCGCCGTCTTATATCATCTCTCGCCACACAGCTCTACAACGAGGGCAAGAACGAAAAAGCCTTGAAACTTCTCAACCGCCTCGAGGAGGAGCTACCCGGCAGCATCGTGCCCCAGGGCGCTATGACCGGCGGCATCGACATAGGACGCCTCTACATAGCTCTCGGCGACTACAAGAGCGGTAGCAGAATACTTGGCGGCCTTGTCGACGAGCAACTCGAGTACATCAACTGGTACTGCAGCTTCGGCAACATACGTTTCAAAAACCACGCACAAGAGAGTTACAGAGCCATAGAGATTGCAAAGTACATCATCGACGAGCTGAAGAAAGGCGACGAGGCCTGCAAGGCTCTCGCAAGCGACTACACCGCCGAGCTTAACCTAAAGTTCGCCGAGTGGAGTAAGAGATTAAAATAAAAGTAAAGAAGAAGTATGTTTATAGAGCAAGTTCCAACATTTTTCCGCAACCTCTACCCCAAGGCGTTGTGGAGGATGAACCCCAACGAAAAGGCCGTCTACCTAACCTTTGACGATGGGCCTATACCCGTCATCACCCCTTGGGTGGTGGAGTTGCTCGAGCGCAACAACATAAAAGCCACCTTCTTTATGGTGGGCGACAACGTGCACAAGTTCTCGCAAGAGTATATGCAGGTGGTGGAGGGCGGCCACCGCTTGGGCAACCACACCTTCAACCACCTCAAAGGGCTCTTTACCAGCACCGAAAGATACATAGAGAACGTAGACCAGGCCGACGCATTCATACATAGTAATCTTTTCCGTCCGCCCCACGGCGTGCTGCGCACAAGCCAGTATAACGAGCTAAGCAAGAGATACCAATTTGTTATGTGGGACCTTGTAACCCGCGACTACAGTATACACATGTATGGCGAGGACGTGCTTGCAAACGTAAAACGCTACACACGCAACGGCTCCATAATAACCTTCCACGACTCGTTGCGTTCCGAAAAAAACCTCAAGTACGCCCTACCGCGAGCCATAGACTGGTTGCTCGAGCAAGGCTACGAGTTTAAAATTTTTAAATGACAACCCCGCAGGAACTTACACAGCATATAAAAGCCGAGGCTAAACGCCTCGGCTTTGCAGTGTGCGGCATAACAAAGGCGGCACCCCTCCCTGCCGAGGAGAGGGCAAGATACCGAAGGTGGATAGAGGATGGCAAGCACGGCAGTATGAGCTACCTCGAGCGCAACTGCGACAAAAGAGAAGATCCCACACTACTTGTCGAGGGAAGCAAGAGCATCGTCTCTGTAGCCCTAAACTACACACAACCACCCATCGACGAGGAGCAGCTTCACATATCACGCTACGCTCAAGGCGGAGACTACCACACCGCAGTAAAAAACCGCTTGCACCTGCTGCTGAAGAGCATAAACAACATAACCCCTGTACAAGGGCGCGCCTTTTGCGACACAGCCCCTTTGTTCGAACGTTACCACGCTGTGAAAGCCGGCCTCGGCTGGGTGGGGCACAACCGCCAGCTAATAATACCCGGGGAGGGGTCATTCTTTTTCCTGGGCGAGCTGCTCCTGGATTGCGAGCTCGAATATGACACCCCTTTCGAGAAAAACCTCTGCGGTAGCTGCCGACGTTGCATAGACAACTGCCCCACAGGCGCGCTCACAGAAAACGGCTTCGACGCACGCAAGTGCCTCTCCTACCTCACTATAGAACACCGTGACGAGCTACCCAAAGGCACCGGGCAAAAGATGGGCAACTGCTTCTATGGCTGCGACCGCTGCCAAACAGCCTGCCCGTGGAACAAAAAAGCCACACCAACCTCCGTTGCAGAATTTATAGCAAGCGATGCCCTGCTTGCTATGAAAAACGAAGATTGGAAAAACCTTACCGAGGAGAAATATAAAACGCTCTTTGGGAAGAGCGCCGTGGAACGCGCCGGTTATCAACAACTTATGCGCAATATAGATGCAATAAAAAAAGAGGGTTAACGACAAAGAAGTTCACAGACTTTATCCTGCCACGCGCGCACAGGTGCAGCCTTCGGCAGGCCGTCGTTCAGCAAAACAAAAGCAAGGGTGTGACCGTTTTGTGCCTGCGCAAACCCTGCAAGAGTGCACACGCCCGTCACTGTACCCGTCTTAGCAAAAACTTTTTTATAGGCCGCCGAGCCCTTCATTCGATGCTTGAGCGTGCCGCTCACGCCGCTCTGCGGCAACCCCTGCATAAAAACCTCTCTCACATCGGGGAGAGAATATACTCTTTTAAGGGCTTGCAGCACCACGTCGGCCGACAGCAAAGTGTAGGGTGAAAGACCCGAGCCATCGCACACATCATACCTTTCTGGCATATCGAACGTGTACTCCATATAGCCTTTCACAATTTTTGCACCCATATTTTGATGCACGGGAAACTTGCCATAAAGCGCCCCCAGATGATAATAGAGAGCCTCGGCGCAAAGATTGTTACTCTCTGCAAGAGCCTCAACCACCACCTCGGCTATGGGGCGACGCAACACGGCAAGTGTGTCGCACCCCTGTGGGGCGGGAGAAAAAGAGAGGCTCGGTACCTGCACACCAAGAGAGTCGAGAAGCTCGGCTGCTACGGTCATAAAAAACTTTTGCGAGGGGAACATATTCATCTTCTCGCTCTTTTCGGCACGGCAGTCGCCACGCAAACGTATGACATTTGTGCCGTCGAGCCAGTCACGCAAGATAGTAAATTTATCGCCCGTGCCGCCACGGCTCACCGCCTCATTAACAACAGAATAAAAAGCCGAAGGCGGAAAACACTCAACCTCGGGCACTGCACCCGATTGCGAAGGGCGAGCTTTAACCTCGACACAACCACCGCAAAGCATAAGAGGCGATATATAGGGCTGAAACTCCCAAGGCGTGTCGTCCCACGCCCAGCCGGGCCCCCAATAAAGAGAGTCCATAAAAGAACAGTCGGCAAAAAGGGTGTCGAGCACAAAGCCCTCGGGCACAGCCGAGAGAAGCGTTTTTAAATCCTCGTAAGAAAACAGAGGGTCTATAGCACCTTTAATATACAAGTTGTTCTCCTTGCGCAACAAATGCGTGTCTATGGTATAGTCTACGCCAAGGCGCTCAAGTGCAGCAAGAGAGGTCGCCACCTTCAGCACCGAGGCGGGGCGACATAGTTTCTGTGCCCTGTGGGCAAAAAGCAAGCTGTCGGCGTCGAGGTCGTAAACCACGAGCGAAGCATCGCTTTGAGAAAAAATTTCGTCGCGCAACAGAGCATCGAGCCCCTTGCGCAAAGACTGCGCCTGCACCGCGAAAGAAAAAAAGAGAGAAAAAAAGAGGGTTAAAAAAGTTCTACACATAGCACAAGGGGCACAAAAAAACCGAATAGGCGGTAAAACTACAGATTATTTATTAAATATTGCCCATAAAGCACCATTTTATTTATGTTTTTTGTACTTTTGCCAAAACGCAGGGCTCGATGAAAAACCCTTTGAGCAACATAACCCATAGAAAAAAACACCAACCCTGCACAACCTCTATGGACATATGATTAAAAGATACGATTTTTTGGTTATAGGTTCCGGTATCGCCGGAATGAGTTATGCACTTAAAGTTGCAGACAAAGGCAGCGTTGCAATAATATGCAAAACCACGCTCGAGGATGCCAACACCTACTTTGCACAAGGAGGAATAGCATCGGTTACCAACCTCGCTGTGGACAACTACGAAAAGCACATCGAAGACACGATGATAGCCGGAGACCACATAAGCGACCGCGAAGCCGTGGAAAAAGTTGTGCGCGAAGCACCCTCGCAAATACAAGCTCTCATCGACTGGGGTGTAAGCTTCGACAAAGACGAGAAGGGCAACTTCGACCTGCATCGCGAGGGCGGGCACTCGGAATTTCGCATCCTTCACCACGCCGACAACACCGGAGCCGAAATTCAGCAGTCTCTCATACGCGCTGTGCGCAAACACCCCAACATAACCATACTCGACAACCACTTTGCCATCGAGATACTTACCCAGCACCACTTGGGCGTAACCGTCACCCGACAAACCCCCGACATAGAGTGCTACGGCGCATACGTTCTCGACATAGCCACAAACGAGGTACACACATTCTTGAGCCGTGTAACCCTTATGGCTACAGGAGGCTGTGGTGCCGTATACAAAACCACAACCAACCCCCTTGTTGCAACCGGCGACGGCATAGCTATGGTCTACCGCGCAAAAGGCACAGTCAAGGATATGGAGTTTGTGCAGTTTCACCCCACCGCCCTCTACAACCCGGGCGACCGCCCCTCGTTCCTCATAACCGAGGCTATGCGTGGTTACGGCGGCATACTGCGCACCATCGACGGCAAAGAATTTATGCAAAAATACGACCCGCGTCTCTCCCTTGCTCCGCGCGATATTGTAGCCCGAGCCATAGACAACGAGATGAAGACACGCGGCGACGACCACGTATACCTCGATGTAACCCACAAAGACCCCGAAGAGACAAAAAAACACTTCCCCAACATATACGAAAAGTGTCTCTCGCTGGGCATAGATATAACAAAGGACTATATACCCGTGGCACCCGCAGCCCACTACTTGTGCGGCGGCATAAAGGTCGACCTAAACGCAGTATCGAGCATACATCGCCTGTATGCTGTGGGAGAGTGCTCGTGCACCGGCCTCCACGGCGGCAACCGTCTTGCTAGCAACTCACTCATAGAGGCTGTTGTTTATGCCGACGCGGCTGCAAAGCACTCTATAGAGCACAAAGACGAGTATGCCTTCAAGGAGGAGATACCCGAGTGGAACGACGAGGGTACAACTATGAACGAGGAGATGGTGCTTATATCGCAAGACGTTAAAGAGGTGGGGCAAATTATGAGTACATACGTGGGCATAGTGCGCACCGACCTGCGTCTCAAACGCGCGTGGCAACGCCTCGACCTTCTCTACGAGGAGACTGAGGAGCTCTTCAAACGTAGTGTGGTGAGCCGCGAACTGTGCGAGCTGCGCAACATAATAAACGTGGGTTATCTCATTATGCGTCAAGCGATGGAGCGCAAAGAGAGCCGAGGCTTGCACTACAACATCGACCACCCCAAAAAAAGTTAAGAGAAAGAGTAAAATCCCATACTAAAAAAGCCGCAGGAAGCCCCTTCTTGCGGCTTTAAATATATCTATATTTACTTTTCAAATTTTAGCAAAAATTCGGGAGGGTTTTATGTTGCAAAATCGCATAAAAAAAGCTATCTTCGCGGAAAAATAACAGCCTCCTTTCAAGTACAAAGAGAGAGGTTTCCCACAACAGATTATTTACAAATTTTTATTCACAATATGTCAACAAAAAGAATTAAATCGGCTTTGGTTTCCGTTTTTCACAAAGACGGTCTCGACGAGATTATCAAGCTCCTGCACGCCGAGGGAGTACAGCTTATCTCAACAGGTGGCACACAACAGTTTATAGAATCTCTCAACATACCCTGTACTGCGGTTGAAAGCCTCACAGGCTATCCTTCGATTTTGGGCGGTCGTGTAAAAACCCTCCACCCCAAAGTATTCGGTGGTATCCTTGGTCGTCGCGAGAACGAGAAAGACCAACAGCAGATGCAAGAGTACGAGATACCTGCTATCGACCTCGTAATTGTAGACCTCTACCCCTTTGAGCAAACAGTTGCATCGGGCGCACCCGAGGCCGACATCATAGAGAAAATCGACATAGGCGGTATATCACTTATCCGCGGTGCTGCAAAGAACTTCAACGATGTGGTTATCGTAGCAAGTAAAGCACAGTACAAGCCCCTGCTCGATATACTCCAGAGCAATGGCGCCGAGACAACTCTCGAGGAGCGTCGTTTCTTTGCACGTGAGGCTTTTGCAGTATCTTCTTCATACGACTCTGCAATCTTCAACTACTTCGACAAAGAGGAGAAGAGCGCGTTCCGTTGCACAAAGGACAGCCCTATGTCTTTGCGTTACGGCGAGAATCCCCACCAGAAAGGTGCGTTCTACGGCGACTTCAACAAAATCTTCAACCAGATACACGGTAAAGAGATTTCTTACAACAACCTCCTCGACATAAATGCAGCCGTGGAGCTCATCGCCGACTTTGCAGGCGAGACCACATTTGCCATCCTCAAGCACAACAACGCTTGTGGCCTTGCATCGCGCCCCACCCTTTCCGAGGCTTGGGATGCAGCCCTCGCAGGTGACCCCGTGTCGGCTTTCGGTGGCGTGCTCATCGCAAACGCTGTTGTCGACAAGGCTACAGCCGAGAAAATTAACGAGATTTTCTTCGAGGTTATCATCGCCCCCGACTACGATATGGACGCTCTCGAAATTCTCACACAGAAGAAAAACCGCATAATCCTCGTTCAGAAGAGCACCGAGATGCCCTCACAAACCTACCGTAGCGTGCTTAATGGTGTGCTCGTTCAGGACCGCGACGAGAAGGTTGAAACAGCCGAGGACCTTAAGACCGTATCGCAAGCAGCGCCCACAGCCGAGGAGATTGAGGATATGCTCTTTGCCAACAAAATTGTTAAGCACAGCAAGAGCAACGCTATAGTGCTTGCAAAGAACAAGCAGCTCATTGCAAGCGGTGTAGGCCAGACCTCACGCGTAGACTCTCTGCGCCACGCCATAGAGAAAGCCGGTAACTTTGGTTTCTCTCTTCAGGGTAGCGTTATGGCAAGCGACGCCTTCTTCCCCTTCCCCGACTGCGTGCAGATAGCACACGAGGCAGGCATTACAGCCGTTATACACCCGGGTGGCTCTATCCGCGACAAAGAGTCGGTTGAGTATTGCGACGCAAACGGCGTTTCTATGGTTATCACCGGTTTCCGTCACTTCAAACATTAACAACCCCCTTAAAAACAAGAAAACAGAATGGGACTTTTTTCATTCACACAAGATGTAGCTATTGACCTTGGTACCGCCAACACTATCATCTCTTACAACGGAAAGATAGTTGTCGACGAGCCCTCTGTTGTTGCTATCGACGGCCAGAAAAAGATGATAGCCGTTGGAGAGCGCGCAAAACAGATGCACGAGAAAACAAACCCCAACATACAAACCATCCGTCCCTTGCGCGACGGCGTTATAGCCGACTTTTACGCTTGCGAGATGATGATGCGTGGCCTCATAGAAAAGGTGAATATGGGCAGCAAGCTCTTCACCCCCTCACTGCGCATGGTTATCGGCGTTCCCTACGGCTCTACCGAGGTTGAGCTCCGCGCTGTGCGCGACTCTGCCGAGCACGCCGGAGGCCGCGACGTATACCTCATCTACGAGCCTATGGCTTCGGCTCTTGGTATAGGCCTCGATGTACTTGCACCCGAGGGCAATATGGTGGTTGACATAGGTGGTGGCTCTACCGAGATTGCCGTAATCTCTTTGGGAGGCGTGGTATCTAACGGCTCGTTGCGCACAGCCGGCGACGACTTTACAGCCGACATTCAAGAGTATATGAGCCGCCAGCACAACGTTCGCGTCAGCGAGCGTATGGCCGAGCGTATCAAGATACACGTAGACTCTGCTCTCACCGACCTTGGCGACGAGGCTCCCCAGGACTACATAGTACACGGACCTAACCGCATCACAGCGATGCCCATCGAGGTACCCGTGTGCTATCAGGAGATTGCACACTGTATCGACAAATCTATCATGAAGATTGAGAACGCCATCATAAGCGCGCTCGAGGCAACACCCCCCGAACTCTACGCCGATATCGTACACAACGGTATCTACCTTGCCGGTGGCGGTGCTCTGCTCCGTGGTCTCGACAAACGTTTGGAGAACAAGATAAACATCCCCTTCCACATTGCCGAGAACCCGCTCTATTGCGTGGCAAAAGGTACAGCACTTGCGCTCAACGACCTCAACTATCCCTTCTTGATGCGTTAACCCCGAGTGCACCGTGCAAACACTGTTGAACTTTATAATTAAGCATAATCACTGGTTCCTTTTCCTCTTGTTGGAAGGAATCGGTGTTATGCTTATTGTACAATTCAACAACTACCACAACGCAACAATGTTCACATCGGCCAACAAGGCTGTGGGGAACGTTTTTGCTGCAATAACCAACGTAAACAGTTACTTTGGCCTGAAAAGCGAGAACGAAGAACTCTTGCAACACAACCTCGAGCTAAGCAGAAGGGTGGAAACACTATCGGCACAGCTGGCACAGATAGCCGACAGCACAACAATTGCCACACTTGAGCAAAGAAAGGAGAGAGCCTTCAACTACAACACCGCAAGGGTTGTAAACAGCTCTATAAACAAACAGAGCAACTACATAACCCTCGACAAAGGAACAAACGACAGTATCGACCTCGGTATGGGAGTTTTCTGCCCACAGGGCGTTGTAGGTATCATCTGCGCCGCATCGAGCAACTACTCCATAGTTCTCCCATTGCTCAATAACAAGAGTAACATAAGCTGTCGCATAAAGGGCGACGATTGTTTCAGCACACTTAAGTGGGAGGGGGGCGACATAGAGCACTCAACCCTTGTCGACCTGCCACGCAACACAATGCTCAAAGAGGGCGATACCGTGGTAACAAGCGGTTTCTCCTCTATTTTCCCCAAAGATATACCTGTGGGCACCGTGGTAAAAACCGAGGACTCGGCCGATGGTATGTTCTACAGCGCAAAAGTCAAGCTCTTTACCGACTTTACCAGGCTCAACTATGTATTTATCGTGGGAAACAACGGGCAAAAAGAGCAAAAGGAGCTTGAAAAAAGCATAAAAAACAAATGACAAGAGATATACTCATACGCACACGCAACTTTGCCATATTAGTGCTCATACAAGCGCTGATATTTAACCAGATACACCTGTTTGGTTACGCAACTGCGCACATATATCTTGTCTTTCTGCTCAAGCTACCACGCTTCACATCGCGCAACGAGATGCTCATCTGGGCCTTCCTCTTTGGCCTTGTTGTAGACATCTTCGGCAACACCCCGGGCATAAACACCTGCGCCGCAACAGCTATGGCCTTTGTGCGCAACAACCTGCTCGACGCCTTCACACAAAAAGGCTCGGCCGACGACTTTATTCCAAGCGTACACACTTTAGGCTGGAGCGGCTACACCACATACTCGCTCTTAAACCTGCTCATCTTCTACACAGCTCTCTATATGCTGGAGCTGTTCACCATACAATACCCTGTGACGCTGTTCATCAGCGTGCTGTCGAGCACAGCCCTCACGATGCTCTTCACCCTCGTTATCGAATGTTTCACACGCAAGAGATAGCAGAGCGATGAACATACACAGTTACGACAAACGCCGTTTTATTCTTGTCGGAGTTGTACTCTTGGTGCTGCTCACATATATTGTGCGCCTCTTCAACCTACAAATATTGAACGACCAATATAAATACAGAGCCGACAGCAACGCCTTTTACAAAAAGACGCTCTACCCAGCCCGCGGCCTTATGTACGACCGTAACGGCAAGCTGCTTGTGTATAACCGCCCCGCCTACGACATAACCTTCGTGCCACGCGAAGCAAAAGAGATAGACACCCTAGAGCTTTGCAAAACGCTCAACATAACCCGCGAAGAGTTTGACACCCGTATGAGCCGCGTGCGCAACCGTCGTTACAACCCCGGCTACTCTTCGTACACCGAACAAACCTTCATCACCCAGCTACCCGCCGAGGAGTTTGCACAGTTCCAAGAGAAGATGTTCTGCTTCCCAGGCTTCTATGTGCGCAAACGCGCTATAAGACAGTATAGCTACGGTGTGGGCGGTGTGCTTTTTGGCGACATAGGCGAAGTGTCACAGAAAAAGATAGACGCCGACCCCTACTACACGCGTGGCGACTATATAGGCACACAAGGCCTAGAAGCGGCTTACGAAACAGCCCTACGCGGACAGAAGGGAGCCGAAACACTCCTGCGCGATGCTCGCGGACGAATACAGGGAAAGTACCGCGACGGCGAGCTCGATACCCTGCCCACACGCGGCAAAGACCTCACGCTTGGTCTCGATATAGAGCTGCAACGCTTGGGCGAGCGACTTATGAAAAACAAGATAGGCAGCATTGTTGCCATAGAGCCCTCTACGGGCGAGATACTCTGCATGGTGTCGGCACCCTCTTACGACCCTCGCCTGCTAACCGGACGTGCGCGAGGCGAAAACCACAAAGCCCTCTCCAAGAACAAGCAAAAACCCCTGCTCAACCGTGCCATAATGGGAACATACCCCCCGGGCTCAACCTTCAAAACATCGCAGGCGCTAACCTTCTTGCAAGAAGATATAATAACCCCACAAACAGCCTTTCCCTGCCACGGAGGTTTCAGATTTAAGAACTTCAAACTAGGCTGCCACCCACACTCTTCGCCCACACCTCTCGCCCCCGCTATAGCAACATCGTGCAACGCATACTTCTGTTGGGGCCTGCACCGTATGTTCGGCTCAAGCAAGTACAGCAGCACACAGGAGGCTATGGATAAGTGGCGCGACTATATGGTATCTATGGGCTTCGGCTACAGGTTGGGCATCGACCTCCCAGGCGAAGCACGCGGAATGATACCAAACTCCAAATACTACGACCGCCACTATGGCAAATATTGGAAAGCGACCACCGTGGTGAGTATCTCCATAGGACAGGGAGAGGTTACACTCACCCCCTTGCAGATGGCCAACCTAGGGGCAACCATCGCCAACCGAGGAACATACATCACACCCCACCTTGTAAAAGCCATAGAGAACGACACCATAAAGAGCGACTACCTCACATCCAAGAAAACGATGGCCGAGAAAAAGGCCTATGAGGAGGTTATAAAAGGTATGCGTGCAGCCGTGCTCGACGGCACCTGTCGTGCGGCGGATATTCCTGGATGGGAGGTTTGTGGAAAAACCGGAACGGCCCAGAACAAGGGCAAAGACCACTCGGCCTTTATGGGGTTTGCACCTATGAACAACCCCAAAATAGCCATAGCCGTATATGTTGAGAACGGCGGTTTCGGCGCCACATACGGCGTGCCCATCGGCGCGCTCATTATGGAGCAATATCTCAACGGCGAGTTAAGCGAGGCGAGCTGCGAAAAAGCAAAAACTATAGAAGAAAAAGCAATCTATTATGGAACGGAGGAAAAGTAACATATTCGGCCGCATAGACTGGCCCCTTCTCACCCTCTACACCATGCTTGCGGTTATCGGGTGGTTGAGCATTTGTGGAGCAAGCTACAGCTACATAGAGAGCGACTTTCTCGACTTCTTTGCGTTGAGCGAACGCACCGGTAAACAGGCTATGTGGATGGGTATATCCTGCCTTGTGGGCCTTATGCTGCTCTGCATAGAGAAGAACAGCTATAAAGACTTTGCACCCATAATATACGTCGGAGCCATACTACTTGGTATAATCACCATCTTCATTGCCCGCGACATAAAAGGCTCACGCTCGTGGTTGCCCTTAGGGCCCTTCAGCCTGCAACCTGCCGAGTTTATGAAGTTTGCCACAACACTGGCTCTCGCCGCCTTTATGGGACGCTATGGCTTTAAGATAAACAACAACGAGCACTTTATAAAGTGCGTCGCACTTATACTGCTGCCCATGTTTGTTATCGTAGCACAGAAAGAGACCGGCAGTGCACTTGTCTACTTGTCGTTCTTCTTGGTACTTTACCGCGAGGGTATGACAGGTATAGTACTTCTTATGGCCATAAGCGCTGTGGTGTACTTTATTGTGGGTATACGCTACGACGAGGTACCTGCCGAAACGCTCCCCATAACCGTGGGCGCCTATGCGGTTACCCTGCTCATACAGGCCTTCTCGCTTGCTATGGTGAGGTTTTGGTGCAAGCATAAAGAGACCTTTTTTATGCTCTTTATGATAAACGCCGGAGCCACCCTGCTTGCCTACCTCACCGCCGTGTACCTTATATCCTTCAACGTTATGGTGGTGCAGTATCTTCTGCTCGCTTTCAATGTGTGCTACCTGCTTGTGCGTGCCCGACTAAAAAAAGAGAGCCGCAACGTGTGGGTTGCGGCATATATTATAGGCTCTCTCACCTTTTTTGGCTCTTGCGAGTATGTTATGCACAACGTGCTCAAAGAGCACCAAAGAGTGCGCATCGAGGTACTCCTAGGACTTAAAGACGACCTTGCCAAGGCCGGCTACAACGTGCATCAGTCCAAAATAGCTATCGGCTCGGGAGGTCTAAGCGGAAAAGGGTTTCTCAACGGCACGCAGACCAAGCTAAAATATGTTCCCGAGCAAGACACCGACTTTATCTTCTGTACCATAGGAGAGGAGCAAGGTTTCTTGGGCTCGAGCGCGGTGCTCATAATTTTTGCAATATTTATTTTGAGGCTTATGGCACTTGCCGAGAGGCAGAACGACATATTCGGGCGAGTCTACGGTTATTCCCTCGCCTCCATATTCTTCTTTCACTTTACCATAAATGTAGGTATGGTTTTGGGTATTATGCCCGTGATAGGTATCCCCCTACCCTTCTTCAGCTACGGAGGCTCGTCGTTCCTGGGCTTCTCCATATTGCTGTTTACCTTTCTGCGCATCGATGCCGACCGGGAGAGGCGAGCCTAACCCCCACATCGTACACCCCACGCAGCAAGCTGTCGCTCATAAGGTGGTGCAGACGCACAGTGCGGGGCGTGTTGCCCGCAAATTTCTGCACTTTAAAGAAATATTCCGATTGATATAACACACCTGCTGTAGAGCCGTTGCGGCGCCCATCCTTGTCGAATATAGGGCAACATAGCGTGTCGCAACCAACAAGAGTATCGCCCGCAAAACAGCCCACCTGCAACCACAAGTCTTTATAGGCATAGGCCGAGCTGCAACGCACCCCTACATACAACTCCAAAGAGTCTCCTGCAGCCATAGGGAGGGAAAATTCCACCGTGTCACTCTTGTGCCACGCCCCACCAACAGAACGATAGCTGTGGTGCAGAGTGCCGTCACACGCAGCGAGCAGCAGGGCGGCAATTAAAAGCAACGCGTTACTCGCTCTTCTGGTTTCTGTCGCCCTTGCCATTATTGTTGCGGTGATTATCGTGACGCTTGCCACCGTGCCCTTTTTTGCGTTTCTTGTTCTTGCCGGCGTTGTCGAAGCGGTTTATATTCTCTTGCTCGAGCAAGTCGACAGGGCGCTTGGGCTCGTTAGCGCTCGACGCATCGAGGCTTGCAGGACGCTCGCCGCGTTTGTTCATCTCTATAATTGAGTTGGCACGGCGTGTGCTTATGGTAACAAGATTTGCGGGTATATGCTTGTCGGTAGAGTATGTAACCTCGCCACGCATATAATCTGCCTTAAAGAAGAAGTATGTGCCGTCGGCTGTTTCAAGCTCTGCATCGCGAGGCGGGAAGTAACGCGAAGCCTCCACATAGGCATCGACCTCGTAGTTGAGGCAGCACTTTAACTTTGCACACTGCCCGGCAAGCTTCTGCGGGTTGAGCGATATATCCTGGAAACGCGCTGCCGATGTTGAAACAGAGACAAAATTTGTGGTAAACGTAGCGCAGCAAAGCTCTCTACCGCAGGGGCCTATACCACCTATGCGTCCCGCCTCTTGGCGCGCACCAATCTGCTTCATCTCAATCTTTATCTTGAAGGTATCGGCAAGCACCTTGATGAGCTGACGAAAATCCACGCGGTTGTCGGCAATATAGTAAAATATAGCCTTCTGCCCATCACCCTGATACTCCACATCGCCTATCTTCATATCGAGCTCAAGGTCCTTGGCTATCTGGCGAGAACGTATCATAGTATCGTGCTCACGTGCCTTCGCCTCCTCAAACTTCTCCATATCCACAGGCTTTGCCTTGCGGTAGATGCGTTTAAACTCACTCTCAGGGGTGAGGCGTGTCTTCTTAAGTTGCAACAGCACAAGACGACCTGTCATAGTAACAGTGCCTATATCGTGGCCGGGTGTAGCCTCAACAGCTACCACGTCGCCCTTTTTCAAGGGGAGGTTGTTGCTATTCTTGTAGTAACCCTTGCGGGTGTTTTTGAACTGCACCTCAACAATATCGGTATACTCCTCGTTCCCGGGCACGCCCGCCAACCAGTCGAAGGTGTTGAGCGGAGCATCCATCTTGCCACAACCCTCGCAGCAGATACCCGAACAGTGGTTATTCTCTTTATATTTCAAATTGTCCATTTAACGGTTTTTTATCCAAACGATCATTCTCAACGCGGTGTCGAAAAAGACCATTTTAGCATTTACATTTTGTTCTATATGTCTTTGAGCCTCGGAGAGCTCTTCCATAATTCCGAATATATTGCGTTCGTTTACAAAGGGAGAAAAACGCACCGAAAAGTTGCGTTCCTCGGTCGATAAATAGAGCATCTCGTCGCGCTTGAAGTTCATTATAAAGTTCTCGCGTATCATGCGCTGACAATACTCCAGCAAACGTTTTTGGCGTTCGCGGCCAAGGGCTGCAACTCTCTCGCTCCACGCCTTCATATCGCGTATGTTGCGGGCATAGGCTGCACGCATCATTTGAGCAAAGAGCTCGAGATAAAGAGCCTTCTCCTCGTCGAGCGAGAGAAGTTCTTCGGCCTTCTCTATGCTTCCACCGCTCTGCTGTGCTATGCGTGCCGCATCGTTCTCGGTGAGGCCATAACGGGCTACAAGCGCGCGCTGCATATCCTCTTGCATAATGCGCGGCACCTCCACGCGCTGTGTGCGACTGAGGATGGTCGATATTATTTGGTCGGGCTCCTCCGACACGAGTATAAAAAGGGTTTTCTGCGGCGGCTCCTCTATAATCTTCAATAATTTGTTAGAGCCGGCCTCCTTCATCTTTTCTGGCAGCCATATTACAACCACCTTCCAGCCACCTTCGCGTGCGTGCATCGACAACTTATGCAAAATTTCACCGCTCTCACGCTCATAAATCATAGGTTGCTGGTTGTCTACATCGAGCTTCTGCAACCACGCATCGTAGCTAAAGTAGGGGTTCTTTGTGAGCAGTTCACGCCACTCTGTTATGTAGTCGTCGCTCACTGGAGCAGAGTCTGAACCACCGCTTTTTTTCTTCTTTACAGGGAATACAAAGTGCAAGTCGCTGTGTATGAGTTTGTCGACCTTTACACAAGTAGGGCACACACCGCAAGCCTCGCCACCCTGCTTGTTCTCACAAAGCAGATAGCGAGCAAGAGCCACGGCTATTGCAAGCTTGCCGTTACCACGAGGCCCTGTTATGAGCAACGCGTGAGCCAAACGATTTTCATCGACACAGCGACGCAGCTGCTCTGCAACCTTCTCCTGCCCTATTATGTTACTAAACTTAAACGCCATCAATAAATTGTTCTTGCAATTTCATAAACACTATCCATAGCGTTTATTGTGTAAAAATGTATGCTTGGAACGCCTTTTGCCATAAGCTCGCGGCACTGCGCCACAGCCCACTCACGCCCCACCTGCGCAGCCGCAGCGTCGTCTTTGCACTGCAACATAGCCGACACAAGTTCCTCGGGAAGGTCGACACGGAAGGTTTTGGGTAGCACGTTCAACTGCGAAAGACGGTGCATAGGTTTTATACCGGGGATTATGGGGATATTTATGCCCATCGCACGCGCACGCTCGACAAACTCGAAATATTTTTTATTGTCGAAAAACATCTGTGTAACAGCGTAGTCGGCACCCTCGTCGGCTTTCTGCTTCAGCACCAAGAGGTCGCTCTCCATATTGGGCGCCTCCTCGTGTTTTTCGGGGTAGCAAGCTACACCACACGAGAAACGCTCGCCACGCTCCTTCATAGGAGTACCGTCGAGAAAGAAACCTTCGTTAAAGCGATTCACCTGACGCAAAAGATCTATCGCGTGAGGGTGTGAAGCAAAGCGCTGCGTGCCGTCGCTCTTGTACTTGTCGCCGCGCAGCACAAGTATATCGGTTATGCCCGACAGCTGCAGATCTATAAGCACATACTCGGTCTCCTCGAGCGAGTAACCGTTGCACAATATATGTGGTACCACGGGAACGCCAAACTTGTGGTTAATAGCGGTTGCAACAGCCACGGTGCCCGGGCGACGACGTATAGTACCACGTTTGAACAAGCCGTTGCCCATATCAACGTATATGGGCTCGCTGTGGTGCGTGGTGATGTTTATATATTTAGGGGAAAATTCCATCAGCCTTTCTATGTCGCTAAAAAGCTTTTTGGTGCCTGTACCCTTCACGGGCGGCAACACCTCGAACGAAAAGGCTGTTTTTTCTGTGGAATTTATGCTATCTATAACCCTCATTTACTTTTTTCTCTTTTTGCTTTTACTATATTATCGCAAAAATAACTCAAAGCAGGGGTAATACAAAATAAATTCCGCAATTTTTGTTCTGTTTTCGAGCGGTAACCCTACTCTTGCACCCATCCTCTGCGCACCGCCCAACGATACACGATGGGGATAACATAGATGTTAAGAAAGGTCGACGACAAAAGGCCGCCAAGCACAACCACCGCCATAGGGCTCTGAATTTCGTTACCACTCTCGCTGCCGGCAAGTATCATAGGTATAAGCGCAAGGGCCGACGTAAAAGCTGTCATAAGTATAGGGGTGAGCCTGTCTCCCGAGCCCACGCGCACCGCCTCGTCGAGCGACACGCCGTCGGCACGCAGGTGCTGATAACGCGACACAAGCAATATACCGTTACGCGTCGCAATACCAAAAAGCGTTATAAGGCCTATTATAGCCGGTATACTCATAACCCCCGACGATAGATAAGTTGCCACAATACCGCCTATGAGCGCGAGGGGCAGATTTATGAGCACAATGAGCGAGAGCGATGTACTCTTAAACTCACCATAAAGCAACACAAAGACCACAAGCACCGCCACGGCCGTTGTGAGCCACAAAGTGCGCGACGCCGACGCCGCACTTTCAAACTGCCCACCATACTCGAGGCGGTAACCCTCGGCAAGAGAGAGCTCTTTGTCGAGGTGCTTCTCTATGCGCTCCACAGTGCCCGCAACATCGCCGCTTGCAATATTTGCCGACACCACCACCTTGCGCTGCACGTTCTCGCGGCTTATGCTACCCGGGCCGCCCACCGACACCACGTCGGCCACCTCGGCGAGGGCGACCTTGCCCTCCGGGGTATCTATAAGAGCATTTTTCACACCCTCTATGCTCTCGGTGTAATCCTTGTTAAGGCGTATTATGAGGTCGAAGGAGCGCTCCTCTTCGTACACAGCACCCAGCTTTTTACCAGGGAAGGCTGCAGCCACAAAATCGTTAAACTGCGCCATAGTCACACCATAGAAAGCAAGACGCTCACGGCGTGCACGTATCTGCAACTGCGGGGTTTCTACCTGCTGTTCCACGTTCACGTCCACCACCGAGGGGAAGGATGCAAGCAGGGCCTTAATCTCGTTCCCTGTGCGGAAGAGCGTGGCAAGGTCGGGGCCGAAAATTTTTATCGCAAGGTCGGCTTGCGTGCCCGACACCATATGGTCTATGCGGTGCTCAAGCGGCTGCCCTACCGAAGTTACCACGCCCGGTACCGACGAGAGACAGCTACGCACATCGTGCAAAAATTCAGCCTTGCTGCGCTCTTTAAGTTCAAAGTTTACATCAATCTCGGCACCGTTTGAAGTTTGCGAGTGCTCGTCGAGCTCTCCACGACCTGTACGACGCGCCGTGCTCACAACCTCGGGTATCTGCAAAAGCTCATTTTCTATGAGGCTGCCTATGCGGTTAGACTCTTCGAGCGAAACACCCGGACGCGACACCGCCGATATAGTCAGAGCCTTCTCGTTAAACTCGGGCAAGAAACTGCGGCCCATAGTTGCAAAGAGCAACAAACTCACGATGAAAAGGGCAAAAAGCGACACCACAATACCCCTTGCGTGCCCCATAGCCCAGACAAGCGACTGCTCGTAACGCACAAGCAACCACCTGTCTACCCAGCTTTTCTTTTCGGCACGACGCAGGTAACCCTCGCCCGAAAGCATCAACTTGCAGAGTAAGGGGGTTACCGTCATAGCAACAAGGAGCGACATCACAAGCGCTACAAGATAGGCCACACCTAGAGGTTTCAACATACGCCCCTCCAAGCCGCTCAAGAAGAAAAGCGGCATAAAAGTAACCATAATAATGAGCGTGGCGTGGATAATAGAAGCGCGTATCTCCGACGACGCCTCATACACAACAACAAAAGCCGAGCGGCGCTTGTCGGCCGGTTGCAAGTTATTCTCACGCAAGCGCTTATACACATTTTCCACATCAATTATAGCGTCGTCTACAAGCGAGCCTATCGCTATGCACATACCGCCCAAAGTCATAGTGTTTATGTCCATTCCAAGCAGGTAGAGCACTATAACCGTGCCAAGCAACGACAAGGGGATAGCCAAAACCGAGATAAGCGTTGTGCGCAAGCTTGCAAGGAAGAGAAAAAGCACCAAAACCACGCACACAGCGCCCTCTATGAGCGAGCGCCCCACGTTGTTCACCGACGACTGAATATAATCGGCCTGACGGAATATTTTTGTATCCATAACCACGTCGGCCGGCATAGATTTTGCTATGCTCTCGAGGTTGCGCTCTATATTCTCGGTCACACTCAGGGTGTTAACACCCGGCTGTTTCGATATTGAAAGTATTATAGAGGGCTCGCCGTTCTGCGCCGCATAACCCTTGCGCACCGACGGTGCAACCACCACATCGGCAACATCGGCAACACGCACGGGAGCCTCGCCCCTCATCTTCACAAGAGTGTTACCAAGCTCCTCGAGATTATTTGTGCGCCCCATACCACGCAAGTTATACTCGTTGCCGTAGTCGCGCAACACACCTGCGCCCACGTTCACGCTCATAGCAGCAACAGCAGCCTCGAGTTCCTCCATCGTGGTGTCGTAGATACCCATCTTTACAGGGTCGGCAAGCACCTGGTATTGTTTATAATCGCCACCTATTATAGTAACCTGCGACACACCGCCTGTAGCAAGTATCGCAGGCTTCACAACCCACTCGGCAAGGGTGCGCAGCTCCATCATCGAGGTGCTGTCGGCCTGCATACCTATGAACATAATCTCGCCCATAACGCTCGACTGCGGAGCAAGCACGGGCACTATACCATCGGGGAGCTGTCCCGACAGAAGCCCCATCTTCTCGCTTATTATCTGACGCGCCTTGTAAATATCCACGCCCCAGTCAAACTCAACCCACACAAAAGAAAAACCCTGCGACGACGAAGAGCGCACGCGACGCACGTCTGTTGCACCGTTCACAGCCGTCTCTATGGGAAAGGTCACAAGGCGCTCTATCTCCTCGGGGGCCATATCGGCCGCGTCGGTGAGGATAACCACTGTGGGCATAGTGAGGTCGGGGAAGACGTCGACCTCTATGTTGCGCGCCGAATATATACCGCCCATAACCACAAGCACCACGGCAAGCAGCACAAGCAGCCTGTTTTTAAGCGAAAATTTTATTATGGTGTTAAGCATAGCGATAGGTTTTTAGTGAACGTGCCCCGCGTGAGGGTCTACAGCCGCAGCACCCTGCGACAACTTGAGCGACACAGCGCCCTTTGTAACAACTCTCTCACCGGCGTGCACACCTTTCAAAATTTGTACCTGCACCCCGTCGGTCGCGCCCACCACAACCTCGCGTTTCTCGAAAGACACGGGTGTGTGCTGCACAAATGCAAAGAAGTTGCCCATCTCCTCTACAAGCGCTGTGCGGGGGAGGGTTACACGCTCCACACCCTGTGTCTGCGCCGTAATATACAGCGTTACTACGCTACCAGGCACCACCTCGCCTATGTGCTTCGCAGTCACGGTCAAAGGCAACATAGAGCAACCGTTTACTGCAGCACCCGCTGTGAGGCGAGCGTCGAGTTCCTCCATCGTGTACACCTTGCCGTCGGGCAGCTCTATATTTACCGCCGACACGTTTTTAAGCATCGAGGCATAACGCACGGGCAGTTCGGCCGATATATTCATAGCCCCGTCGCGCTGTATAACCGCAAGCTGGGCACCAGCCTGCACATAATCTCCGTTACCCACAAGCAGCGTTGCCACATAACCATTTATAGAAGATTTTATAGCCGCTTTACCCGATGAAAAGGAGCGTTTCATGCTATCGAACTTTGCTTGAGCTTGCAAAAAAACAGCCTCGGCAGCCTCGTAGTCGCGCTTCGACACTATGTTATCCTTGTAGAGCTCGCGTTTGCGCTCAAAGTCGCCCTTTGCAACCATATAGTTGCTCTCGACCTCGGCAAACTTCACCGCAGCATCGTTCTCGGTAACATTGCTGCCATCGAGCAAAAAGAGAGTCTCACCCTGGCACACAACCTTGCCCGCAACCACATTACCGGCATACTGCACCTTGCCCGCGGTAGTTGCCACAAGCGTGGTAAAGTTATCGGGGGTTGCTGTAACCTGCGCTGCCACCTTCACCGCACCGTTAAAAGCGCTTTGTGTAGCCACAGCGGTAGCAAAATCTATCTTCCAGCTTTGTTCCTTGGGAAAAGAGATATTATCGTTGTGGCTGTGCGCGGGCTCGTCGTGAGCGTGATGGTGCTCGTCGGCGTGCTCGCTGTGCCCGCCCTCTACGTGAACGTGCACGGGAACAACCTCGCCACCCACCTCAAAAAGCAGGTGCCCCACCGCCGCCTCACTAGGCGAGAAGGTGAAGTTATAGACACCTTTGTGCGAGGGCTCAACAACCTTCTCCTCGTGGTTGCCACCCGCGTCGAGCGTAACTTTTATGGCCCCACCCTCGTAGGGTTTAAACGCAGGGAGAGAGGTTACATAAGCCGTAGCCTGCGCTTTGTGCCCTGCCACAAGCTCGTCATACTGCACAAAGACCTCAACCGAAGAGGTGTATTTTGTTGCCTCTATCACAGGGTGCTCGTGCCCGTGAGCCTCATCGCTCCCGTGACTGTGTCCACAACCGCAAAAGGCAACCGCGAAGATTGCCACAAATAGTATGTTTTTCATATAAAAATATTACTTCCGCATTAACACTGCGAAAGTAATATTTTTTTTCTGCAAACAGGTTGCAACAACACCCTATTACTCACAAACAGGGCGCACAGAACGGCCATAGTCACGAGTATAATCGTAATTGGTTTTATTATATCCTTGATAGAAGAATATTGTATAAGGACTGCTTGAATAGCCGCTATGGCAAGACGATGAATGATAATATCCATAATCGGTACCTATTAGTCCCCCTAAATCTTTAATACTACTACCACTGTACATGCCTGCAGCCGGGAGAAAGATGCTGTTTCCGTTAGGGCCGGTTACGCGATAACCTTTAACGCCATTAGAGGTTGTCCACTCCCAAGTGCAGTTCTTGATAAGTTCTTGCTGCTCTTCATTAGTGGGCATACGCCACGCACCGCCCCACTTAACGTGGGCCACATCATCTTCGGGATCAAGAGTGGTTTTGCCATCTACTGTGCCAAAAGTACTATTTGCACAATATTTAGTTTGTGAAAACTCACTGCCATTGCAATATTTGTAGGTACCCCAAGAGTAGTTGTTCTTCTCCTCGGTTTCGCCCCAAGCGTAGTAACCGCCATACTCCTCGGGGGCAGTGGCGCCCACGTTACAGCTTGCCCATTTAACCGAAAGGCCAAGGTCTACAGCACGGGCATCGAGCTCTTCCTTATCGCTGTTGAGAATTATATCAACTATCTCTGTTACATCGGCTACGTCAACAATGCCGTCGCCGTCAACATCGCCTCTTTTGCCGGCGGGGATGCTTGGAGCTGCCGGGGTGGTGAGGTTTATGTTGTATATTTTACCATAGTCGCCATTGTAGCTGTTGCTGCTGTCTTTGGTGTATTTAGCGACGAGGGTGTGAGTGCCGGCAGTGGCAAATTCGCAGGTGTAGTTGCCCGATTGGTTGCCGCTCTTTTTTATTTTTTCGCTGCCGTCGAGAGTGACTATGAACCAGTCGTAGTTGCTCTCGCTGCCAACCTCCCAGTCGAATGTGAGGGTGCTGCCTGCGCCAACAACAAGCACGTAGGTGGTGGAGGAAGTACTACTGTGTGCGGTGTTGGTAGATTTCCACCCAGGAATTGTTTGTGCGCCTGCGCCCAATGTGAGCAACAGGGCAATGAGAAAAAGGTAAATCTTTTTCATAGTATCTATTTTAAATTATTATTTTGTGTATTATTAAAATCCAAAGAAAGAGCCACTTTACCCACGCACAAAGCTTGCTGCCCACTCCTTATCGACATAATTTTCCAAAAGAGTGCAGGCGTGTGCGCTGAAGGCTAGCCCGCAAGCAATTATTTTGTCCCAAAGCTCGCGCGGGAGGGCGGCAAAGTTTTCGTGTTCAAGCCCCTCGCGCCAGAAACCAAAGACCGAACCGGCGTTGAAGTTGTCGCCCGCACCCACCGTGCTACGCACCTGCACCTGCGCCACGGGATACTGCGCCGTGAACGAAGGGGTAAAAAGCGTCACAGGGCCGTCGCCGCTTGTAAAGATGAAGTTTTTGCAGTGCGGGACTATGTGCGACGCATAAATTTCGGCACCATCGACGGTATCGAAAAGATAACGAAAGTCGTCGGCCGAGCCGCGCACTACGGTGGCAAGCTCCATATTCTCTATTATCGCGGGAAGCAACGCATCGCGCTCGTGTATGTGATTGCGACGGAAGTTTATATCGTAGTATATGACAGCACCTTGCTCGCGAGCGTGCTGCAAAAAGGGCTTCACCTTGCCGCGCAACACGGGATTAAGCACAAAATATGAGCCACAAAGGAGTATGTCGCCAGCAGATAGCGTGGGAAACTCCACGGCAAGGCGGTTGTTAGGGTAGTCTTTGTAAAAAACATAATCGGCGTCGCCACGCTCGTTCAAAAAAGCAAGCGATAGAGGCGACTTACCATCGTCGAAGCAACACACCGCCGAGGTGTCGATGCCGCTATCGCGCAGATGCTCCAAAATAATCTCACCCACTCGGTCGTTACCCACCTCGCTAATAAAAGCCGCAGGCACACCTGCACGCCCAAGCGATATTATACTGTTGTAGACCGAGCCGCCGGGCACAGCACCCACAGGGCTGTTATTCTTAAAAAGTATATCGTATACCGTTTCGCCTATACCAAAAACCTTTGCCATAAATTTCACGCATCCTTTATTATCTGTTCAAGTTCCTCTATGCTTGCAACCACCACGAGAAAATCGTCGAGCGCGCCACGCACAAACTTGTCGGCCGACATCTGCTGCAACATTGCCAAGAGAGGGTCCCAGAAACCATCGACATTATAGAGCACCACGCGCTTTTTGTGGAAACCTATAGTAGCCGCAGCCATAGTGTGAAAAACCTCGTCGAGCGTGCCTATACCACCAGGGAGGGCTACAAGAACATCGCTCCTCTGCACCATAATATCCTTGCGCTCACTCAAGTCGCGGGTGTGTATATTCTCGTCGAGCAACGCACTCACGCGGTTACGCTCCTCGAGCACAAGAGGTACCACGCCCACCACGTGGGCTCCAGCCTCTTTGGCTGCAGCGGCCGTTGTCTCCATAAGCCCGGCACGCGCCCCACCATAAACCAAAGCACAGCCCATAGAGCCTATAAGGCGGCCCACCTCGCGCGCAGCCTGCACAAATTGCGGTGCAACAGCGTCGGAAGCTGCACAAAAAACAGCAATATTCTTCATAACAAGCTTTGTGAACATTTTGTGACAAATATAGCAACAAACGAGCGAGAAATATCAAGCTTGCTTGAATATTTTTCAAAGCGAGTGCTGTATACATTCGCGTATCACCGCAAATATCGTTATTTTTCCTTTTTTAAGTATCAAACAACACAATGTAATATTTATTTGACTTATTTTTGCCCTTATGAAAAAAGCCATAACCATAATACTAGGCCTTCTCCTCGGCCTGCACACAGCCGAAGGGCAAAAACAGATAAGCATCGAGGGGCAGGAGAAGTGGATGGTGGGTGTTAGCGACTACAAAGGTGAGAAGATAGCACACATCACCCTACCCACCTATTATGTGTACGCTCCGCTCATATTCAAGAACAACCGGCAACAAAGATACTACACCCGCTTAGTGCGAGATGTAAAAAAGACCATACCGCTTGCCATAGAGATACGTGACATAATTCACGAAACCGAAGCACACCTCAAAACCCTCACCGACAAGAAGGAGCAAAAAAGGTACATAGACCTAAAGGAGAAGGAGCTAAAAGAACTCTACACCCCAAAGATGAAAAAACTAACCCTGCGACAGGGTAAGCTACTTATAAAGCTCATCGACCGAGAGTGCGACCAGAACGCCTACCAGCTTATTAAGCTGTTTATGGGTAGCTTCAAAGCGGTTTTTTACCAGTCGTTTGCTTCGCTCTTCGGCGCAAGCCTCAAAAAGACCTACGACCCCACGGGTGAAGATTTTCTCATAGAGCGTGTGGTTACCCTTGTTGTCAGCGGGCAACTATAACCACTAACGCTTGCAAGAAGCGCAAACCCCGCTTATTATGTAATTTACGTTTTCCACCTCAAACCCAGCAGGAGTAGGCAGGTGCAGCTCCTCGGCCGCCTCTATGCAGAAAGAGCGACCACACACGCGACACGTTGCGTGAATGTGATGCCCGTGGTGGTGATGAGCGTGTGCGTCGCCCGAGTGCGAGCCACAATTTAGACAATATTTTTTCTTTCCGCTACCATCCTCAAAACCATGCAACAAGCCCTGCTCCTCAAAAAGAGCAAGCGCGCGAAAAACCGTGCTACGGTCTATAGTCACAAGGTGGTTATACATATCCTCCAACGAAAAAGGAGCCGCGTAGTCGGACACCCCCTTGAGAATGAGCAACCTCACCGCCGTAGCCCTTATACCAAACTGTTGCAATAGTTTTTCGTTATCCATAGAGAAAATATTTTATCTACCACAAAAATAACCTTTTTCTGCGATATTCTGAAACGGTTTAAACAATTATTTGTTTTTCACAGAACAGCACCCGCCTTGACACGACAAACAAAATTTGTTGAACGGTTGCAACAAATTTGCAGAAAAATAGCGCTACCTTTGTTTTCAGCAACAAGAGAGAGAAAAAAAGTATATGAAAGAAATTCTTGAACTTATAAATCAAATGTCGCCCTACATACTCTTGGGTTTTCTACTTGCCGGTATAATGCACGCTTTTATACCAAGCAACCTCTACCGCAAGCACCTGGGAGGCGGCTCTATGGGCTCAATTATAAAAGCAACTTTGCTGGGTGTTCCCCTGCCGCTATGCTCGTGCGGTGTTATACCCACAGCTATGTCGCTCCACAAGGAGGGGGCATCGAAGGCTGCTACAATATCCTTCCTCATTGCAACCCCACAAACAGGCATCGACTCTATTATTGCCACGTACTCGTTAATGGGGCTCCCGTTTGCTCTTTTGCGCCCTATAGCCGCTATATTCACAGCACTCACAGGAGGCCTGTTAACCGCAAAATTTTGCGATGAAAAGGGGAAAAACTGCACAATTACAACCACCAACCACGACGGTAAGAGGGCGAGCTTTTGGGGCAAAATAGCCTTGGCGCTGAGGTATGCTTTTGTAGATATGATACAAGACATAGGCAAGTGGCTTGTAACCGGTCTTGTGATAGCCGGGCTCATAACAACCTTGGTACCCACAGAATTTTTCGATTTTTTTGCAAGCAGCTCCCTGCTGAGTATGCTGTTTGTATTGTTGCTTGCTATACCTATGTACCTGTGCGCAACCGGCTCTATACCCATAGCCATCGCACTTATGCTGAAAGGGTTATCGCCCGGCACCGCCCTTGTGTTGCTTATGGCCGGCCCAGCTGTAAACACCGCATCGATGCTTGTTATAGGCAAGGTTATGGGGCGCCGTACGCTGCTCATATACCTTCTTTCTATAATCACAGGGGCTGTAGTTATGGGGCTCTGCATCGACCACCTCCTGCCGCGTGAGTGGTTTACCGAGCCGCTTGCCGTAATTAAGTCGCACAGCCACCACGGCGTGCCTTACTTCAACATAGCCTGTAGCATCGTGCTTGCAGCGCTGCTTGTAAACGCCTTCGTGCAGCGATACCGCCACAAAAAACAGTGCACCTGCAACGCCACCTCGTGCGAGACCACGCACGCAAGCTACACAACATTTATTGTGGAAGGTATGGCCTGCAACCACTGCAAAGCAAGTGTAGAGAAGGTGTTAAAGAACATAAACGGCGTGACAAGTGTGAACATAGACCTTGCCGACGGAAAAACCGTGGTCGAAGGTGTGTTCAACAAAGAGGAGGCAAAAAAAGCTGTCGAGGCCATAGGTTTTTCTGTAAGCGAGGAGAAATAAGATTTTTTTAATAGAATTTTAGAGCTTGTTTATTAAAATTCTGTATCTTCGTCGGCAAAGGGGGGTGCAACTCCACAAAAACCATCAAGTATGAACTTTATAAACTCGCTGTTCGTTGAGCACTCGGCTTTGCAGGCTATAATTGTGCTGTCGCTCATATCGGCCGCAGGAATTATGATGGGCAAGATACGCCTTTTCGGAATATCCCTAGGCATCACATTTGTCTTTTTTATAGGTATTCTTTGCGGACACTTTGGGTTGAGCATAAACCCCGATATGTTGCACTACGCCGAATCCTTCGGACTTGTTATCTTTATCTATGCGCTGGGGTTACAGGTGGGCCCTAGTTTTTTCAGCTCACTGCGTACAGCCGGCACCAAGTTGCTTGTTCCCTCCATCGCCATAGTGCTCACAGGTACCTTTGTAGCCTTTACAGCAAGCTATATATGCAACATATCCATAGCCGACGTATCGGGCCTTCTCTGTGGAGCCACCACAAACACACCCGCCCTCGCGGCAGCACAGCAAACTCTCGAGCAGATGAACATAGACGGCAGCAGCGCCGCTCTCAACTGCGCCTTGGCCTATCCTCTTGGTGTTGTCGGCGTTATTATAGCCATCGCATTTATGCGTCGCTTTATAGTGAGAAAAGGCGACCTTGCAGGCCCCGATAAGGAGCACAAAAAGAATGTTTTTGTTGCCAGCTACCGCGTGACCAACCCTGCAATCTACGACAAGAGCGTGAGCAGCGTGGCTGCAAACAGCAATCACAGTTTTGTAATTTCTCGTTTGTGGCGAGGGGGTAAAGTACAAATTCCCACCGGCGACAAACTTATAAAGGAGAACGATATTCTGCTCATAATAACAAAGCCCGAGGATACAGAGGCCCTGCGCATGATATTTGGCGAGCAGGAAAACATAGACTGGAACTCCGAGAGCATAGACTGGAACAAAATAGACAGCCAGCTTATTGCCCAAGGCATACTTATAACCCGCCCCGAGATAAACGGCAAGAAACTCTCGTCGCTACGCCTCAGGAACAACTACGGCATAAACATAAGCCGTGTATACCGCTCGGGCGTGGAACTTCTCGCAACCCCCGACCTGCGCCTGCTGGTGGGCGACCGCCTTACCGTTGTGGGCGAAGCCGAAAGCATACGCAACGTGGAGAAAATCCTTGGCAACGCAGTAAAGAGCCTCGACGAGCCCAACCTTGTCGCAGTATTTATAGGTATTATTTTAGGACTTGCGCTTGGTTGCATACCTTTTGCTGTGCCGGGCATATCGCTACCCGTGAAACTTGGCCTTGCCGGCGGCCCCATAATTATGGGAATTATAGTTGGAACCTTCGGGCCGCGCTTGCATATGGTCACATACACCACCCAAAGCGCAAATATGATGCTGCGCGCTCTTGGCCTTAATTTGTACCTCGCCTGTTTGGGGCTCGACGCCGGCGTACACTTCTTCGAAACTATAGTGCGCCCCGAGGGTGCTTTGTGGCTGTTTATAGGATTTATTATAACCACCCTACCGGTTGTTTTGGTAGGCACAATTGCTATGCGCGTTCAAAAGCTGGACTTTGGCTCTGTTACCGGCCTCATATGCGGCTCTATGGCCAACCCTATGGCACTCAACTACGCCAACGAAACCATAGAGGGCGACAACCCCTCCGTAGCCTATGCAACAGTCTACCCTGTTTGCATTTTCTTGAGAATTATTATTATTCAGGTAGCGATAATGTTGCTTGTTTAGCGCCATATCTTTCTGTCGTCGTCTTCGATGTTGAGAAGTTCGTTGTAACCGTTTGCACAACGCTTAATTCCATCGCGTATAACCACCTCGAAAAAATGGAAATTACCCTCTTCGTTGTGACGTGAGTTGAACGGGTGATAGAGATGATAAGCTATGGCAAGAGATTTTACTATGCGCAAGGATGTGCCGTTGTTGTATAGACGGGCGGCAAGTTCTATATCCTCATGTCCCCACCCCGAAATATCGTTATTATAGCCGTTAACCGCAACAAGATCTTCTTTCCAGAAGGCCATATTACAACCTCTTAAGTGACGTACATTGTTTGAACTACGGCACAAAAAGAGGGCCAATAATTTTGAACGAAGAGCGTTAAATCCGTTCTTAATGTGTTTCGAGAAGAGCGATACATCGCACCACCCCTCCTTGAGTACCTTTTTTGTTATATCAGGTAATAGACAAGCGCGACTTCCACGCGCAAAGGTATGGGGACGCATTTGAGCAACGTGGTCTGCTATAAAATTTTTATCTATCACAATATCGCCATCAATTTGCACAATATAGTCACCCGTGGAGGCTCCTATAGCTGTATTCAGTATACGGGTTCTACGAAACCCATTATCCTCTTGCCAACAATGAATTACCGGAACAGGACAACGCTTGCGAAAATCATCAATAAGTTTCTTGGTCTCTTCTCTACTGCCATCGTCGGCAATAACAATCTCGTGAGGTAATTGCGTTTGCTGAAGCACCGAATTTAATGACAAATTTAAGGCTTCGGGCCAGTTATAGGTTGAGACTAACAGAGTTACTTTTGCCATACATCTATATTTTGAACAACGCAAAGATAATCTTTTGAATTTTACGTTCCAATAATAAACCAAATAATTGTAATTTCGATGTATTTTTTTTCTATTCATCTTTTTTGTGTATTTTCGCAGTATAAATTATTACCAAAAATGAAAAAAAGCCTCTTTTTAATCGTTGCACTATCGGCAACACTCCTTGCGCAAGCACAAGCAGACTACACACGCGGTCTTTCCGTGTGGTTCGACCAACCTACAACACTTAAAGGACGCTGCATTTGGTACGGCGGCCGCCCCGACCTCTGGGTGGGAAAAGGCAAGCCCGAGTGGGCTGGCGAAGGCAACTACAACGCCGACTCAGAGTGGGAGTCGCAGTCGCTGCCCATAGGTAACGGTAGTATAGGTGCAAACATCCTTGGCTCGCTCGAGACAGAGCGCATAACCTTCAACGAGAAGACCTTGTGGCGTGGCGGCCCCAACACATCGGGCGGTGCCGACTATTATTGGAACGTAAACAAAGAGTCGGCTCACCTGCTCGACGATATACGCCAGGCCTTCATCGACGGCGACGAAGCAAAAGCAGCCAAGCTCACACGCGAGAACTTCAACAGCACAGCTTCCTACGAGTATTACGGCGAGAAGCCCTTCCGTTTCGGAAACTTCACCACTATGGGAGAGTTTTACATAGAGACAGGGCACAGCACCGACGGCTTGAGCAACTACAGACGTGCACTCTCGCTCGACTCGGCTCTTGCTGTAGTGCAATACAGCAAAGACAACACCCTCTATGAGCGCAAATACTTTGTATCGTACCCCGCAAACGTGCTCGCTATGCGATACAGCGCAAGCAAAAAAGGAGCACAAAACCTCACCTTGAGCTACGCCCCCAACCCCGTGTCGGAGGGAACACTCGAGAGCGACGGCGAGGGCAGCCTCATCTTCCGCGCAACGCTCGACAACAACGGTATGCAGTACACCGTTAGAGTAAAAGCTGTGGCACAAGGCGGCTCAACCAAAGTTGAAGACGGCAAGATAATCATAAACAACGCCGACGAGGTGTGCTTCTTCATCACAGCCGACACCGACTACAAAATAAACTTCGACCCCGACTTTAAAGACCCCAAAACCTATGTAGGCGTAAACCCCAACGAAACCACCGAAGCGTGGATGAAAAACGCCCTCGCAAAGGGTTACGACGAACTCTTTAAAGAGCACTACGAGGACTACACATCGCTCTTTGGCCGTGTAAGCCTCGACATAAACCCCAACGCCCCCACCACACTTGAGTTCCCGGGCGTGGCAAACCTACCCACAAACAAACGCCTCAAAAGCTACCGCACAGGCAAGCCCGACTTTGGGCTCGAGGAGCTGTACTTCCAGTTTGGCCGCTACCTCCTTATCTCAAGCTCACGCCCCGGCAATATGCCCGCCAACCTGCAAGGTATGTGGCACAACAACGTCGACGGCCCTTGGCGCGTAGACTACCACAACAACATAAACCTGCAGATGAACTACTGGCCCGCCTGCGCAACCAACCTCCAAGAGTGCGTTATGCCGCTTGTCGATTTTATTAAAACCCTCATAAAGCCAGGCGAAGTCACCGCAAAAGCATACTTCGGCGCACGCGGATGGACAGCTAGCATATCGAGCAACATCTTCGGCTTCACAGCCCCCCTCATAAGCCAAGATATGTCGTGGAATTTCAACCCTATGGCAGGCCCTTGGCTCGCAACACACGTTTGGGACTACTACGACTACACACGCGACAAAAAGTTCCTCAAAGAGACAGGTTACGACATTATAAAGAGTAGCGCAATATTTGCGATGGACTACTTGTGGAAGCGCGACGACGGCAGCTACACCGCCGCACCCTCTACATCGCCCGAGCACGGCCCCATAGACCAAGGCGCAACATTTGTTCACGCGGTGGTACGTGAAATTTTGCTCGACGCCATAAAAGCCGCACAAACACTCGGCACCGACAAAGCTCTACAAAAAGAGTGGAAGCACGTGCTCGACAACCTCGTGCCCTACCAAACAGGCCGCTACGGACAGTTGCTCGAGTGGAGCAAAGACATAGACGACCCCAACGACCAACACCGCCACGTAAACCACCTCTTTGGTTTGCACCCTGGGCACACAATATCGCCCGTCACCACCCCCGAGCTTGCCGAAGCCTCTAAGATAGTGCTTGTACACCGCGGCGACGGCGCAACCGGCTGGTCTATGGGCTGGAAACTTAATCAGTGGGCACGCCTGCACGACGGCAACCATGCCTACACCCTCTTTGGCAACCTGTTGAAAAACGGCACGCTCGACAACCTGTGGGACACCCACGCCCCCTTCCAAATCGACGGAAACTTTGGCGGCACAGCAGGTATCACCGAGATGCTCATACAGAGCCATATGGGCTTCATACACATACTCCCCGCCCTGCCCGACGCCTGGGAAGATGGAACGCTCAAAGGTATCTGTGCAAAGGGTGGCTTCGAGATAGACCTTGTGTGGAAAGAGGGCAAGCCTGCAGAGATTTTAATAAAATCGAAAAAAGGCGAGAGATGCAACCTGCGATACGGAGACAGCACACTCTCTTTCGGTACAAGAAAGGGCAAGAGCTACAAGGTTATACTCTCGGGCGACAAACTTAAAAAAGCATAAAACGACACAGAGCAGCAGGTGCCAGCCTGCTGCTCTTGCACATACACTATGGCAAAGAACAAAAAGAAGAAAAACAAGAAAGCTCCCAACAAGCTCTTGGCCTTTGTAGCCATACTCCTTGTGGGCCTGTTTTTGAGCCGTTACATAGCCCCTGCAGGCACAAGCACCCCCAGCACGCAAAACGCCGAGGAGCTCACAATCGCCCAAACTGCCGACGGCGTCAAGAGCCAGATTATAAAGCACATAGGCTACACACTCTCTTATAACAACAGTACAAGAAACGCCAACTGGGTGGGCTACGAGCTTACCGACGAGGAGGTTGCAGGCGTTGTTGAGAGAGGCGAAGGTTTCAGCCCCGACCCCCTTGTAAAAGGCACACAAGCCGTCGACGACGACTACAAAAAGTCGGGCTGGGATAGAGGACACCTTGCCCCCGCCGCCGATATGAAGTGGAGCCGCCAAGCGATGGAGGAGAGTTTCTACCTTAGCAACGTGTCGCCGCAAAACAAGCAACTAAACCGCGGAACGTGGAAAAAGCTCGAAGAACTTTGCCGCGACAAAGCCGAGCTATACGGCAAGGTGATAATAGTTACCGGCCCCATCTTCTACGGGAAAACTGCAAAAAGCATCGGTAAAAACAAGGTACAGGTGCCCAATGCCTTCTTTAAAGTTCTATTATCGGACTACAGGGGCACCTACCGCACCATAGGCTTCATATGCGAGAACAAAGCCGGCAAAAAAACTCTAAAAGAGTGCGTGCGCAGTGTCGACGAGGTTGAAAAGATTACAAACATCGACTTTTTCGCCGCCCTGCCCGACTCTACAGAAACTAAGGCCGAAGCCACCTACAGCACAGCTTTTTGGGGTATTACAAAGTAAACTCGCTCTATTCAAATAGCTCCAAGACCAATTCCTTGAGCCTTGCACGTGGCACAGCGCCCGTGTAACGACGCACCTCGCCACCTGCTGTCACAAACAGTAGCGTGGGGATAGAGCGTATGTCGAACAAAGCCGACAGCTCGTTCTCCTCATCCACGTTCACCTTGTAAAAATCGACCTTTCCATCGAAAGTTTCCGACAGTTCTTCAATCACGGGAGCAACCATACGGCAAGGCTGACACCACTCGGCATAAAAGTCTATAACAGCAGGTTTGCGGCCCAAAAACTCAAAAACCGAGGAGCCCGACGCCTTCTCGCCCACTTTTTTAAAAAACTGCTCTTTATTCAAAGAAATTGTTGCCATAAAACTAAAGTTTTGAGGGGATTAAAACAAAAAAGTACTCGCTAGTGCAACAAAAACAAATTTAAGGCAAGAAAAAGAAGACACTTTTTTGATACTTTAAATACTTTAAAGTAAATTAGCCGAAGTTTTAAAAATTTCACAAGCAACACAGGAGCTAGTTATGAAAGACAAACTGCGCAACAACGGAGTAATTAGGTTTTTAAAGAGATACAACCGTTACATAAAGGTAGCGTTAATTTCGCTCATAGGGATTGTTTTGGCAACCCTGCCCACCGAGGTTTACAACATCGCAGGGCTAACCCTAATACAACAACGCGTCATAGCAATCTTCGTGTGGGCTGCGCTTATGTGGATTTTCGAGGCTGTACCTGCGTGGACAACCTCTCTGCTGATAATTGTTATCTCCCTGCTCACAATATCGACAAGCGCCATAACACCGCTCATCGATGGGCTCGACGAGATAAATCGTAGCCAGCTTGTGGGCTACAAGGTTATTATGGGCACCTTCGCCGACCAAACTGTGATGCTCTTCTTAGGCGGTTTTGTACTTGCGCTTGTAGCATCGAAAAGCGGGGTCGACATAACCCTTGCACGAGCTATGCTGAAACCCTTCGGCACAAAACCGCACATAGTGCTCTTGGGCTTTATACTTGTAACCGCAATATTTTCAATGTTTGTGAGCAACACCGCCACGGCTGCTATGATGCTCACCTTCCTGGCACCCGTGCTACGCTCGCTACCCAAAGAAGAGAAAGGGTGCGTGGCGCTTGCGCTCGCTATACCCATCGGAGCCAACATCGGCGGTATAGCAACCCCTATAGGCACACCGCCCAACGGCATAGCCTTGGGCTACCTCAACGACACAAGCGGCCTTAACTTGGGGATAGGCTTCGGCGACTGGATGGCAATTATGACACCTCTTATGCTTGTTATCCTCATCATCGCGTGGGCTCTGCTTAGAATACTCCACCCCTTTACAGCAAAGAAGATACACCTGCGCATCGACGGCGGTGCAAAGAAAGGGTGGCGCACCACCGTTATATACGCTACGCTTGCTGTAACCATACTTTTGTGGATGTTCGAAAAGGTGGTGGGCATAAACTCTTATGTTGTAGCGCTCATACCCATAGGTGTGTTTTCCATCACACGCATAATAAAATCGAAAGACCTTAAAGATATAGACTGGGCCTGCTTGTGGATGGTTGCAGGTGGTTTCGCCTTGGGCGTGGCTATGGACAAAACAGGCCTTGCAAGCACGTTAGTGAACGCTATACCATTCGACAAATGGCCCGCACTACTCATTATGCTGGGCAGTGGCATCATATGCTGGATTTTGTCGACCTTTATATCGAACTCGGCGGCAACAGCACTCATGGTGCCCATACTTGCAGCCGTGGGACGTGGTATGGGGCCCTCACTTGGAGAACTTGGTGGCATAGGCACCTTGCTCATAGGCGTAGCGCTTTCGGCTTCGTTTGCTATGGCGCTACCTATAAGCACACCGCCCAACGCGATAGCCCACTCTACAGGGCTCATAAAATCGTCGCAGATGTTGCGCGTGGGTGTAATTGTAGGAGTTATATCGCTCATCATAGGATACGCACTCATAATTATTGTGGGAAAAACAGGATACTTTGCATAAAAAACAAAAAATACAAAAGCTATGAAAAAGTTATTTTTAATCGCATCACTTGCTTGTATCGCACTTGGTAGCCAAGCGCAAAGCAGTGCCCTAGACCAAGTTAAAATAAAACTTTATGGTTTTATAAGAAACTACGCCTGCTACGACAACCGCGAGAGCTACACGTCGAACAGCGAGCAGTTCTATTATATGCCCAAGGACTGGGACAAAGACAAATATGGCGACGACCTTAACGAGAAAAGCAATATGATGCTCCTTAGCATCACCACCCGTTTGGGATTGAACATAACCGGTCCCGAATTTTTGGGCGCAAAAACATCGGCTAAAATAGAGGCCGACTTTGCAGGTTTCGGCACAAGCAACACTGTGTTCCGCATACGCCAGGCATACGCCAAGATGGCGTGGGAGAAGCACGATGTTCTTGTGGGACAGGCCTGGCACCCTATGATGGGCGATATGATGCCCGATGTCTTCACACTCGAGACAGGCGCCCCCTTCACCCCCTTTAGCCGTACCCCCCAGGTGCGTTACGACTATCGCATAAAGAACTACACCCTCACAGCTACCGCACTCTACCAGTACCAATATACATCGCCTGGCCCCGCCGGAAGCGTGTTCGACTACGCGCGTGACGCCGTAGTTCCCGAGCTATACTTCCAAGCGATGTACAAGGGTAAAAAATTCCAGGCTGGTGCAGGCGTGGATATTCTCACCCTCAAGCCCCGCACTATGCACACCGACGCCGACGGCGGCAAGGTGAAGGTAGACGAGAGCATCGTTACATTCTCGCCCACAATCTTTGCATCTTACAAAAGCGGTAATTTTGGCGTAAAAGGCCGCATCACATATGCCGAGAACGCAGGCCACCTGAACATGATAAGCGGTTATGCCGTAACAAAGATAAAAGAGAACGGCGAGCAGGAGTACAGCCCCTTGCGCAGCATCGCCGGCTGGATGGACATAACCTACAAGCACAAAGTGAAAAAAGGCTTCTTCACCTACTGCCTCTTTGCCGGATACACCAAAAACCTCGGCTGTAGCGATGAAATTGTTGGCGAAATATATATGCGTGGCCAAAAGAATGCAGGCTACATATGGCGCATAGCACCCAGCGTACTCTACACACACAACGCCCTCTCTTTGGGCCTTGAATACAACCCCACCACTGTGGGCTACGGCACAGCCGACAATAAATACAAAGTCGAGGATATGCACCGCGTTACAAACCACCGCATCTGCGCTATGCTACGATATAATTTCTAATTTAAATATTTATAGACGACTATGAACAAGAGATTTTTAACATTTGGCATATTGCTTATAACAGCATTATGCACATTGCAAGCCGCCTATTGGACCGAGAACCCCCGATGGAAGAAAATTCTGTGGGCTCCTGCCGAAGTTTGGTACGATGTTCCCGCAAAGTGGACTATTGTGGCTGCCGACAAGTACAAAAACGGATACATCGGCGAGGCCATCAAACAGGCAAAGCCCGAGATTGCACCCAAACAAAAGTACAAAGTAACACTTGGTGTAAAGGGCGATAAAGAGGTTAAGAAATACCGTAAGTATATCCCCGAACAGGCCGAGGGCTACTACCTCAAAATCTCAAAAGATGGGGTGGTGATTGCCGGTAGCGACGAGCGTGGCCTTTTCTACGGCGTTCAGTCGCTCCTTCAGCACATCGAGGGTGGCACATATGACGAAGTTGCCGTAGCCGACTGGCCCGATGTTCCCTTCCGCGGTACCGTTGAGGGCTTCTACGGCACACCCTGGAGCCACGCAGCACGCATCAGTCAGCTCGAGTTCTATGGCAAGAACAAGATGAACGTTTACATCTACGGCCCCAAGGACGACCCCTGGCACCGTGACAAGTGGCGCGTTCCTTACCCCGAAGCCGAGGCAAAGCGCATCACCGAGCTTGTAGAGATTGCAAAGAAAAACTATGTAAACTTCTACTGGGCTATACACCCGGGCGTTGATATCAAATGGACACCCGAGGACCGCGACGCTCTTGTTGCCAAACTTGAGAAGATGTACGACTTGGGCGTACGTGCCTTCGCAGTCTTCTTCGACGACATCTGGGGCGAGGGCACAAAGGCCGACAAACAGGCCGAGTTGCTCAACTATGTAGACAACAACTTCATACAGAAGAAAAAAGATGTAGCGCCCCTCATTATGTGCCCCACCGAGTATAACCGCGGCTGGGCCAACGAGCAGAAAGGCTACCTCCGCACCCTCGGTGCAAATATGAACCAAGGCATCGAGATTATGTGGACAGGAAACTCCGTTGTTGCCTGCATCGATAAGGGAACTATGGAGTGGATTAACGAGCGCATACAGCGCAAGGCCTACATCTGGCTCAACTTCCCCGTGAACGACTTTGTGCGCGACCACATGCTCATGGGCCCCCTTTACGGCAACGGCCTCGACATCGCACCCCTCGTATCGGGCTTTGTAAGCAACCCCATGGAGTATGCCGAAACATCAAAAATAAGCCTCTACGGTATAGCCGACTACTGCTGGTCTATGGAAAACTACAACTACGAGAGCAACTGGGAAAAGAGCCTCCGCAGCATCCTGCCCAGCAACTATGAGGCGCTCAAAACTTTTGCCCTCTACAACAAAGACCTCGGCCCCAACGGCCACGGTTTCCGTCGCGAAGAGGGTGAGGAGATGAAACAAGTGGCCGACGATGCCATCAAGGGCAACAACGAGGCTATAGAGGCCATAGCACAAAAATGTGCAGAACTTAACCTTGCTTGCGACCTCTTGCTTGTAGACGAGAACAACCCCCAGCTCATACACGAGCTCCGTCCCTGGCTCTTGCAAGGCAAGCTCCTTGCCGAGTATGGTAACACCGTGTGCAAAATGAAAGAGGTAGCCGAAAAGAAGAGCAAAGAGTACAGTTTCCAGAACTTCGAGAACCTCTACGCGCAGGCACGTTCTATACAGAAGCAGATGTACAACAACGAGAACGACAAAGCAATGCTCCACCCCTACCAGACAGGTATCAAGCTTGGAACAAAAGTGATGTTGCCCACACTCAACACTCTCTTTACGCAAGCAACAGAGGCATACAACAAAATAAACGGCACAGCACTCGAGGTATCGGCCGACTACAACCCCTTCAAGGTTAAGTCTACTGTGAAACAGCTTGCCTTGCTCCCCGTGAGCGTGCGCGGCAGCGATGTAACCGTAGCATCGGCTCTCGAAGTTATTAACTGGCAAGCCGACGGCGAGTTTGTTGTAGAGAGCGACCGTGCCATCACCTTCCAGGGTATGGACTTTAACTTTGGCGTGAACGGCGTAGCAAAGAACTTCAAACTTGAGTTGCTTGTAAACGGTAGCTGGCGCGAGGTTTCTCTCCTCCACTATTCCGACAACGACCCCGTTATCCACACCGGCAACGAACTTGGTGGTATGACCGCAAGCGCACTTCGCATCACAAACATAAGCGGTGTAGAGCAGCAGGTTTACTTCAAGAACTTTAAGTTTGTAAAGAGATAACCCCCTCTCTTTACCTTATATATATAAAAAGGTGCTCCTTAACCGGGAGCACCTTTTTATGTTGTACACAAACTTTATTTTACTGGTTCACCTGCAAACTCTAGAGGAGGAAAAAAGCCCTTAACTCAAATTCTCGGTGTTATTGGGCGGTTACTATTTATATTTTCTTTAACCTCCTTTCTGTGCCGACAGAAAGGAGCAAAGAGCTCTGCGCATAGGGCGCTTTTTTAACGAAAAACATAGTTGAAGTTTTTGGGGCTCCGGAAGCGCTCGGTATTGCGCTTTGTAGAAAATATAGCGGCATACCTCGCTAGGTCCTCGCTTTTCCCCAAAAACTTTGACACTTGTTT
>JAZKYU010000005.1:0-9057 GCA_045612305.1 Bacteroidaceae bacterium | reverse complement strand
AAAAAATTTCTACACACCATAATCATTATCTACCTTTTGTTCGTTTTTTACACCGTTTTGTAGTACCTTTGCAACGCAAAGCGTTGCTCACGCACAGCACGCTTGCCTTTTTTACAGAATTTTAATCAATACAACATAAATAGGATGCAGAAGATTCGCAACATTGCCATCATCGCCCACGTCGACCACGGAAAGACAACCCTTGTAGACAAGATGATGCTGGCAGGAAACCTCCTCAAGGAACAGGACAACGACAACCTTACACTCGACAACAACGACCTCGAAAGAGAAAGAGGTATAACCATACTTTCGAAAAACGTATCGATACAATACAAAGGCACAAAGATTAACATCATAGACACCCCGGGACACAGCGACTTTGGTGGCGAGGTGGAGCGTGTGCTCAATATGGCCGACGGCTGCATTCTGCTTGTCGACGCCTTCGAGGGCCCTATGCCCCAAACACGCTTCGTGCTACAAAAAGCCTTGCAGATAGGCCTAAAGCCCATCGTAGTTGTAAACAAGGTAGACAAGCCTAACTGCCGCCCCGACGAGGTGCACGAGATGGTCTTCGACCTTATGTTCTCGCTCGACGCAACAGAGGAGCAGCTCGACTTCCCCGTAATCTTCGGCTCGGCCAAAAACAACTGGATGAGCACAGACTGGCGCAACCAAACAAGCGACCTCACTCCCCTGCTCGACGCCATCTTGGAGCATATCCCTGCGCCCGAGCACCGCGAGGGCACCCCGCAGATGCTCATCACATCGCTCGACTACTCGCCCTACACAGGCCGCATCGCTATAGGCCGCGTACACCGTGGTACCCTCACCGAGGGAGCAAACATCACACTTGTTAACCGCAACGGCGAGCAAACAAAGATGAAGATTAAAGAGTTGCACACCTTCGAGGGCCTTGGCCGCAAAAAGACCGACTCTGTAAATTCTGGCGACATCTGTGCCATCGTTGGTCTCGAAAAATTCGAGATAGGCGACACTGTGTGCGACTTTGAAAACCCCGAGGCGTTGCCTCCCATCGCCATAGACGAGCCTACGATGAGTATGCTCTTCACCATAAACGACTCACCCTTCTTCGGCAAAGAGGGTAAGTTTGTAACATCGCGCCACATACAAGAGCGTCTCGAAAAAGAGCTCGACAAAAACCTTGCCTTGCGCGTGAAAAAAGACCCCGAGGAGGATGCTTGGACCGTGTTTGGCCGTGGCGTGCTACACCTCTCGGTGCTCATTGAGACTATGCGTCGCGAGGGCTACGAGCTACAGGTGGGGCAGCCCCAAGTTATCTACAAAGAGATAGACGGCGTGCGTTGCGAGCCCATCGAGGAGCTCACCATAAACGTTCCCACCGACTACTCTAGCAAAATGATTGATATGATAACTCGCCGCAAAGGCGAGATGCTCTCTATGGAGGCACAGGGCGAGCGCGTAAACATAGAGTTTAACATACCCTCACGCGGTATCATCGGTTTGCGCACCAACGTGCTTACAGCATCGGCCGGCGAGGCCATTATGGCACACCGCTTTAAAGAGTACCAGCCCTACAAGGGCGATATAGAGCGCCGCACTAACGGCTCTATGGTAGCTATGGAGGGTGGCACCGCCTTCGCTTACGCGATAGACAAACTACAAGACCGCGGCCGCTTCTTCATAAGCCCGCAAGAAGATGTTTATGCAGGCCAGGTCGTGGGCGAGCATATACACGAGAACGACCTTGTGATAAACGTTACCAAGAGTAAAAAACTCACCAATATGCGTGCAAGCGGCTCCGACGACAAGGCCCGCATAATTCCTCCCATCATCTTCTCTCTCGAGGAGGCTCTCGAGTACATAAAGGAGGATGAGTACCTCGAAGTTACACCCAAATCAATGCGTATGCGCAAAATAATCCTCGACGAGATTGAGCGCAAACGTGCCAACAAGCAATAAGAAAACCGAAACGATGAAGAAGATTGCCCTACTCACACTGCTCACACTGCTCCTGTCGGCGTGCGACAAGACACCTTGTTACACCATCAGCAGCAACAGCGGCGCAAGCAACGACACACTACTCATATTCGGCACCGACAAACGATACGACAAAGTAGAAAAAATCGTATGCGACGAGCAAGGCGCCTTCTCACACTCTATAGGCATAACAGAGGGTACACCGCTCTATATTGCTATGCCCGACGGAGAGTTGGTATACCTGTTTGCAGAGCCCGAGATTGAGGCAGAGCTTACTGCCGACACTTTGAGAAGAAACGGCTGGAGAGTCGACGGAGGCAAGGAGCAAGCCTTGTACGACAGCATAGCTCTCATCCTCGACAAGTTCGACAGCAACTCGGAGCGCATAATTCACATCGACAACTTCATAAAGAGTTACCCGTTCGGCGAACAAAACATAGAAGTTTTGCGCCGCTTCTTGGTAGATGTGCCCAACCCCAACTATAGCTTCATAAAGAAACGTATAAGCAACCTTGGAGGCACGCTGCAGGACCACGTTTTCTTCACAGAGCTCAAGGAGAAGCTCGAAAGCAAAAACAGCAACACCATACACAAGTTGTTGCCCTCTTTCGACTACACAACCATCGACGGCAAGAAGATAAGCTACAAAAATTACAGAGACAAACTGCTCATCATTAACTTCTGGGCGGCGTGGGACCCCGTTTCACGCATAAAACTCAAGGAGCAAAGCAAGTTGTATGCAAAGTGCGACACAAGCAAAATAAAAGTTCTTAATATTTCACTCGACTACGACACCGTCGCGTGGCGCAAAAGCGTGTGCGAGGACAGCATCGCAGGCGACAACGTGTGCGACGGGAAAATATGGAACAACGAACTTGCAAAGAACTTCGCTATAAGCCGCTTGCCCCACACAGTCTCGGTGAGCCCCTACCAGCGTATCGAAAAGTTTGGCATAAAAAACAGCGAGTTTACTGCCACCATCGACTCTCTTGTGAGAAAACACTTCGACAAAAAAGAGAAGAAAAAGAGGTAACATATGTTAGTAAAGGTTTTTGCAGCAGCGCTTCAAGGTATAAACGCCATACCTGTAACTATAGAAGTTAACGCTCTGCGAGGTATAAAATTTTTCCTCGTAGGCTTGCCCGACAACGCAGTTAAGGAGAGCCACGAACGCATAAATTCGGCCTTTCAGTACAACGGCCTGCGCTTCCCAAGCAAGCAAATAATTGTCAACATGGCACCCGCCGACATACGCAAGGAAGGCTCGGCATACGACCTACCAATAGCCATAGGCATACTTGCCGCCGACGGAAAAATCTCTACCGATAAACTCGACAAATACATAATTATGGGCGAGCTAGGGCTCGACGGCAACCTTATGCCCGTGAAGGGCGTGCTACCCATAGCAATCAAAGCAAAGGAGCAGGGCTACAAGGGTATCATAGTGCCCACAGCCAACGCAGCCGAAGCCTCGGTAGTCGAGGGCATTACAGCGCTGGGCGCCGACAACCTTATGCAGGTTATACACTTCCTTAACGACGAAGAAAACATCCCTCCCTACAGCATAGATTTTGAAAAAGACTTCTATTCCAAGCAAAACGCCTTCCCCTTCGACTTTAGCGAGGTGCGAGGACAGGAGAGCGTGAAGCGCGCCTTCGAGGTTGCAGCCGCGGGTGGCCACAACCTTATTATGATAGGACCCCCGGGTAGCGGAAAATCTATGATGGCAAAACGCCTCCCCTCGATACTCCCCCCTATGACCATAAACGAGAGCCTCGAGACCACAAAGATACACTCCGTGAGCGGACAACTTGCAGGCGGCGTATCGCTCATAACACAACGCCCCTTCCGCAGCCCGCACCACACAATATCGTCGGTAGCGCTTGTTGGTGGCGGCGGCAACCCCAAACCCGGAGAAATTTCCCTGGCCCATAACGGTGTGCTCTTCCTCGACGAGCTACCCGAGTTTAACCGCACCGTGCTCGAAGTTATGCGCCAGCCCCTCGAGGACCGCAAAATATGCGTTGCACGCGCAAACTACAAAGTAGAGTACCCCGCCGGCATTATGTTCGTAGCATCTATGAACCCCTGCCCTTGCGGTTACTACAACCACCCCACTAAGCCCTGCGTGTGCACCCCTGCACAAGTGCAGCGCTACCTCAACAAGATAAGCGGCCCCTTGCTCGACCGCATCGACCTGCAAATTGAGATAGTACCCGTACCCTTCGAGAAAATTTCCGATGCACGCGAGGGCGAGCCCAGCGCCGCAATACGCGAACGCGTTATCGCAGCCCGCAAAATACAAGAGAAACGCTTTGCCGAAGAAGAGGGCATCTACTGCAACGCACAGATGACACCCAAACTCATAGCAAAATATGCCGTGCTCGACGACACAAGCCTTTCGATGCTGAAAACCGCAATGACACGCTTCAACCTATCGGCACGCGCCTACGACCGCATACTAAAGGTTGCACGCACCATCGCCGACCTCGACGCAAGCGACAATATACAGTCGCACCACATAGCCGAGGCTATAGGCTACCGCAACCTCGACCGCGAAAACTGGGGCAACTAACCCCTCACCCCCCCACAGCAAGAGCCGCTTACGCTTCAAGCCACAGTAAAATTTATTTAGAACTTAAACGAAAAGAGAATAATGCAAACACCAAAAAATATATGTGTATATTGCGCCTCGAGCAGTAAAGCCGACGCCTGCTACTACAACGCAGCACGCGAGCTAGGCACACTTATGGGAGAGCGAGGCATCACCCTCGTCACAGGCGGTGGCGGGCAAGGCCTTATGCGCAGTATCGAAGACGGCGCACTCGAGAGCGGCGGTAAAGCTGTAGGCGTTATACCACAATTTATGGTAGAACAAAACTGGCACCACCCCGCCCTTAGCGAGCTTATGATAACAAAAGATATGCACGAGCGCAAGCAAACCATGGCACAACTCTCCGACGCCATAATTGCGCTGCCCGGTGGTTGTGGCACTATGGAGGAGTTGTGCGAAATTATCACCTGGAAACAACTTGGGCTCTATCTAAAGCCTATAGTTATCCTTAACATCAACGGCTACTACAACCACCTCATAAAGCAGCTCGAACAAGCTATCGACGAGCACTTTATGGGAGAGATACACGGCGAGATATGGAGCGTGGCTACAACCCCCGAGGAAGCTCTCACCGTCGTTGCCAACACCCCCGTATGGGATAAAGAGGTACGCAAATACGCCGCTTTATGATGGGAGAAGCAGCACCATACAGCCTTGTGGGCGACAATATAATAATGTCGCTCTTCGTGCTAAACCTGCTTGCTATGGCCTATGTGTTCTTAATGAACGGCCACAACATTCTGGAGCGAGCAAAAAGCATCTTCTACTACGGCAAGCAGTCGAAACCCTATAACAGCCGCACACACATAACAGGCATCTGCGACACGCTCCTCTACCTGCAAACAATATTCTACGGCAGCATAACCATCTTCGGGCAAACGCTATACAGCAACGCCAACGGCATAAAAAGCTCCACCGCCTACACAGCCCTTGCCACATATGCAGTAACGCTCGTCGTCGCAGTGTTGCTCAAGGCCGTTGTAACCGATGTCTGCAACAGAACAATATACGGGAAAGAGGCCGCCTGCGAGTGGAGCCGTTCGTTTTTCTTTACAATAAAACTGCTCGGTTTTCTCCTCACGCCCGCAGTTATATGCACAATATTCATAAAAGACCTACCCGAACAATACTATACAATATATATTATTTTTGCTACGATCATATACCTTATAGTGGTAATTAGCAACTCTTTAAAGAATATTTTCTCTAAAAAAAGCTACTATTTAGATATTTTTTTGTACCTTTGCGCACTCGAATTGCTGCCTATGGCAATTTTGTGGAAAACCATCCACAGCACTAACGTATTTTTAATAATAAAAATTTAGTACATTGAAGGTAAATAAAATTTTGGTTTCACAACCAAAACCGGCAACAGAGAAGTCGCCATACTTCGACATAGAGAAAAAACACAATGTAAAAATTGATTTTTGCTCATTTATAAAAGTTGAAGGAGTAAGCGCAAAGGAATTTAGACAGCAAAAGGTCTCTATCCCCGGGCACACAGCAATTGTGTTCCTGTCGCGCCACGCCATCGACCACTTTTTCACATTGTGCAAAGAGCTGCGCGTTACTATCCCCGACGACCTGAAGTACTTCTGCTTGTCTGAGACTATATCGTTGTACATACAAAAATATGTACAGTATCGCAAGCGTAAAGTATTCTTCGGCAACGGACACATAAAAGACCTCGAGCCCTTGTTTGTAAAGCACAAGAGCGAGAAGTACTTTATCCCTATGTCAAACGTGCACAGCGACGAGCTCAACCAGATATTCGACTCACACGGCATACAACACTCACAAGCCGAGATGTACCGCACCGTGAGCACCGACATACCTGCCGACTACATAAAGTCCTACGATATGCTCATCTTCTTCAGCCCGCACGGTCTTGAGTCACTCAAGAAAAACGTGCCCGACTATGTTCAAGGCGAGCAGCTCATCGCTTGTTTCGGTAACGTCACTGCCAACTGCATACGCAACATAGGTTTGCGTCTCGACCTCGAAGCGCCCACAGCAACAGTAACAAACATGCCCGCAGCGCTCGACGAATACTTGACAAACAATAACAAAGACTAAATAAAAAGAAAAGCCTGTCAGCACAACAAGACAGGCTTTTCACATTTAAAAAAGAAGAACGATGCACAAGAATACTTTTCCCCTAAAAGAACACCTCAAAAGCAAGAGCACGGTCGAAAAGCTCTATGCCGACGGTGCATCGGTCACAGCCTACCCCCTGCGCGCCGTGTTCATAGAGATACCCGCCACACAGCAGGAGCCCACAGCAACTATCCTCATAAGCGTAGCTAAAAAGAGGTTTCGCCACGCAGTAGACCGCAACCTTGTCAAGCGCCGCATACGCGAGGCCTACCGCTTGAACAAGCACGGTTTTGTTGCCAGCCTCGAAGAACAAGGAAAGAAGATGGCCGTAGCCATACTCTACATCGACACCAAGCACAACAGCACAGAATTTCTCAAGAAAAAGATGGTGAAACTACTCGCATCCATAATAGAGAAAAACAACAAACAATGCGCAAGTTCTTTATAACAATACTAACGTTGCCCATACATTTTTACCGTAAATGTATATCGCCGCTCACCCCACCTTCTTGCCGCTTCACGCCCACCTGCTCACAATATGCAATAGAGGCTATCACCAAACACGGCCCCATAAAAGGGCTCTACCTCTCTATTAAAAGATTGCTCCGTTGCCACCCTTGGGGCGGCTCGGGATACGACCCCGTACCCTAACACCCTATGTACATAGACCTACACACACATATCCGCAACAAGAGCGCAAGCACAACAGCCATCGTAAGCACAAACACCACGTTGCCCACCGACGGTACACTCTGCTCGGCAGGCATACACCCGTGGGATATTCACAACGGATGGCAAAAAGAGATAGAACAACTGCGCACAATATCCCACGACAAGAGGGTTGTAGCTATAGGCGAGTGCGGCATCGACAAGGTTAAGAGCCCCGCAAGCATAGAGGTGCAGAAAGAGGTACTAAAAGCCCACGCCACAATAGCCGAAGAGGCTCAAAAACCCCTTATACTTCACTGTGTAAAAGGGCTAGAAGAGATTATTGCGCTGCACAAAGAGATAAAGCCACAGCAAGCGTGGATAGTACACGGCTTCCGTGGGAAGCCCGAGCAAGCTACCCAACTGCTGCGCGAAGGACTCTACCTCTCCTTCGGAGAAAAGTTCAACGAAGAGAGCCTTGCAACCACACCGCCAGACAAGTTTTTCATAGAAAGCGACACAAGCAGCACTCCCATAGAAGATATATACAAGAGCATCGCCAGCAAGCTACAGATAAGCATCGAAGAGCTCTGCCACAACATTAAAGCAAACGCTTTAAGCTGCAATATCAGTATATAAAAAGGTAAACTTTTAATTCCTCCGCAAAAAAGAGAGGCAAATATTTTGAATTTTAGACAAAAAGGCATACCTTTGCATCGCTTTTTAACAGAAAGCACAGAGGATTGTCCTATGGTGTAATGGTAGCACAACAGGTTTTGGTTCTGTTTGTCTTGGTTCGAATCCAGGTAGGACAACTCAAAAAAAGACCATAAGCGGAAGATATTGCCAGTCGCATGATTGGCAATATCTTTTTTATACATGCCATCGAGGGGCAAATCATGTTGCAAAACATAATCAGAAAAACAGACGACCGCTTGCAATACACCCAAATATAATTTAACTTTGCCCAAATAAGCGAACTTTCTGATTTATACATAAAGGTATATAGCATATGATGGACAAATTTCTTGCTTTAGAGCTCCCCATGCAGGTATTCTGGGGACTGGCAATTATCTCGAGTGTATTTTTCTTGGTACAGACCATTATGGCCTTTCTCGGCCTTGATGCCGACACAGACGATGGTGCCGGATTTGAGGATGTAGAGTTGGATGGTGTATCGGGATATTTCACATTCCGCAACTTGATTAACTTCATGCTTGGCTACGGTTGGGCAGGTGTAGCGCTTGAGGATTCGATTCACAACATGCTGTGGCTGCAGTTGGCTGCCATGGGAGTGGGTCTCGTGTTTGTATTCGTATTTGTCATCATCATCCGCCAGGTAATGAAGCTCTCGACCGACAAGACCTTCCAGTTAGAGGAGTCTATCGGCCAGATTGCCGACACCTACCTGCGCATCCCCGGCAACAAGGAGGGAGTGGGGAAGGTGATGGTGAGCGTACGCGGCTCAATGCACGAATTAGAGGCCATGACTGAAGGTGAGACCATCCCTACTGGAGCTAAGGTACGCATTACCAAGGTTATCGGCTCCGAACTATTGGAGGTAGAACGCGTATAATGACTATCTGATTTATAATAACTTATTAAAAACACAAAACTATGAACATTGCATTCTTAGGACTGATATTGGTAGTAGTAGGTTTTGCTACCATAGCAGCAGTGATTCGTCGTTACAGACGTTGTCCGTCGGACAAAATTCTTGTAGTGTATGGAAAGACAGG
>JAZKYU010000004.1:0-26885 GCA_045612305.1 Bacteroidaceae bacterium | reverse complement strand
CAAGCAAGCTTGCGTTACGCTCGCTAAATCGCTATTTTAACGGTGCTGCAAGGGTTAAAAATTACCCTCATCAGCGCAGTCCAGAGGTGCGCATTAAAGCTTTTAGAAAAACAAGTGTCAAAGTTTTTGGGGAAAAGCGAGGACCTAGCGAGGTATGCCGCTATATTTTCTACAAAGCGCAATACCGAGCGTTTACGGAGCCCCAAAAACTTCAACTATGTTTTTCGTTAAAAAAGCGCCTTATGCGCAGAGCTCTTTGCTCCTTTCTGTCGGCACAGAAAGGAGATTAAATAAATTTATAAATAACTACCGCAGAACAACCCTGAGAATTTGAGTTAAAGGCTTTTTACTCCCCCTCCAAGAAATGCAGGTGAGCTTTTTGCCTCTCCTTTCTGTGCCCACAGAAAGGAGGTTTAAAAACTTGAGAAAGCGTAAGAAAAACTACTTAATAACCCAACGACGGTTATGCGCCCTCGTCTCCTCGGGGTTGTAGTGCAAGGAAGTAGAGTCGGGGATAGCCACCCTGTAGCTCTTGCCACCCTTGTTGGGCAACTCCGTGTCGCGTATCCAGGGGTTGGCCTCGCGCAACTGCATATAGGTGAGGCCGTGCTTGCGGGCCACAGCAGCCCAGCTGCTCACGGGTTTCTTTATGGTGATGGTTTTCTTTGCGGGTATGTGGGGGTAGAGGTCGTGATGTTGCAGTATGAAACCATATTTCACGGGGTCGTCGAAGATGGCTTTTGCAGCAAGAAGGCGGAAGAGGTAGCGCGATGTTTCGGGCACGAGGTGCAGGTTTATGGCTTTTTTCTCCTCTTGTTGCTCTATGCGTTTCCCTATGTGGTTACGCCCGGCGTTGTAGCTCGCGGCCACGGTGAGCCAATCGCCATACTCGGCGTAGGACTCTTTAAGGTAGGCGCAGGCGGCACGGGTGGCTTTTTCTATGTGGTAGCGCTCGTCGATGTGGTTGTTTACCTCGAGGCCATACTGCTGGGCGGTTTTTTCCATAAATTGCCACAAGCCGGCGGCACCCACGGTGGAGCGGGCATATATATCGCCGTTGCTTTCTATAATCATAAGGTATTTAAGGTCGTCGGGCACGCCACACTCTTTGAGTATGGGCTCTACGACGGGGAAGAGGCGGTTGGCGCGTTTTATCTGCAGCAGGGTGTTTATGTGGGAGTATGTGAAGGCGAGTATCTCGCGGTCGAGACGCTCACGGAGGTCGCTGCGGGTGAGGGCGATGGTCTCGTGGGCAAAGGTTATCTCTGTGGGTAGCTTGGGCGACACAGCGCAGTATGGTATTTGAGAGTAGGGCACGTTGAACTTGTCGGCTGCGACGTTGCTCAAAAAGACCACGGCGCTTGCTACTGCAGCTATAGCCGCTATGGTGTATGCTATTTTTCTTTTCTTGTTGGTAGGTTGCATATTGTTTTTTTTCTTTGGGTGCAAAAGTACTTCTTTTCTCTGCAAATATCAACCCCGTTTGGTTGTTTCGCATCGCTTTTTTTTGTTCCTTTGCAGTTGCAAAGGAAGGGCTCCGGAGGTGCCTTCTATCGCTCTTATATTTTTTTATTATGGTGGAATTTGAATTGATAGCAAAGACCTTCCAAGGTTTGGAAGAGGTTTTGGCAAAGGAGTTGATGGCCTTGGGTGCAAACAATGTGCAGATAGGGCGTCGTATGGTGTCGTTTACAGGCGATAAGGCGCTGATGTACAAGGCTAATTTTCATTTGAGAACGGCTGTGCGCATTTTGAAGCCTATTCTTCATTTTAAAGCGTCGGACGCCGACGAGGTTTATAATGTTATTAAAAGTTTCGACTGGAGTGAGTATCTCGACGAAAATTCCACCTTCTCGGTTGATTCTGTGGTGTATAGCGATGTGTTCCGCCACTCAAAATTTGTGGCCTATCGCGTGAAGGATGCTATAGCCGACTACTTTAACGAGAAGAGCGGCCGCCGTCCCTCGGTGCGCCTCAACAACCCCGACCTTGTTTTCCACATACATATTGCGCAAGAAGATTGCACGCTGGCTTTCGATAGCTCGGGCGAGTCGTTGCACCGTCGCGGTTATCGCGTGGAGACAGGTGCGGCGCCCATAAACGAGGTGCTTGCTGCCGGTATGATTATGCTCACCGGTTGGGACGGAGAGTGCGACTTTGTAGACCCTATGTGTGGCTCGGGAACTATACCCATAGAGGCCGCGCTCATAGCTCGCAACATAGCTCCCGGCGTGTACCGCAAGGGTTACGCTTTTGAAAAGTGGAGAGATTTTGATAGCGAGCTCTTCCGCTCTATCTACGAGGACGACTCTCTGGAGCGTGAGTTTAACCACAAGATTTATGGTTACGATGTTGACGGGCGTATGGTTGCTTGTGCACGCAAGAATGTGAAGTCGGCGATGATGAGCGACATTATTGAGATAAATTGTCGCGATATTAAGGATTTTGAGCAGCCCGAGAAGCGCGCGTTGATGGTGGTTAACCCGCCCTACGGCGAGCGTCTTGTGTTGGACAACTTGTTACAGGTGTACAAAGACCTGGGCTCGCGCATGAAACACGCTTTCCAGGGCAACGAGGCTTGGGTTATAAGCAGCAGCTACGACTGCTTCGACCAGATTGGCTTGAAAGCGTCGGCAAGAATACCTCTCTACAACGGTGACCTCGACTGTGAGTTCCGCAAGTTTGAGCTTTTCCAAGGAAAGTTCAAGGGTTTCCGTGAGGAGGGCAACGAGCTGAAGAAAGATTTTGCTCCCTTGAAACGCAAGTCGCGCTTGACGGGCCTCGATGGTGAGCTACGTCCCTCGCGTTCGGAGCGCAAGGTTGACGAGTTTGCTGGCTTGGAGAGCGACGAGTCGAAACGTCGTCGTCGCGAGCTTGAGTCTTACTTTAATACTCGTTCAGCACAGAAGATAAAGAGGTCGCGCGACGGCAAAGAGGAGGGCGAGCGTGCTCCCCGTGGCGAGAAACGCGAACAGCGTGGCGGCGGTGGCTATGCAGCACGTAAAGGAGGCGAGAAACGTGGCTACAAACGCGATAACAAGGCCGGTGACCGTGGCAAGGCACCCCGTCGTGGCACAAACAATAAACGTAAATAAGAAACAAAAAATATCATCACTATGAAAATTTTGCTTTTAGGTAGCGGTGGGCGCGAGCACGCTTTGGCGTGGAAGATAGCCCAAAGTCCCAAGGTTGAGAAGTTGTTTATCGCTCCCGGTAACGCGGGTACATCGCAGGTGGGCGAGAATGTGAACATCGCGGTGTGCGATTTTGACGCTATTGCGGCTTTCGTGCTCGAGAATGGTGTGAGTATGGTGGTTGTAGGTCCCGAGGATCCTTTGGTAAAGGGCGTGTACGACTACTTTGCAAGTGATGAGAGACTGAAAAACATTGCTGTTATAGGCCCCACACGCGCTGCAGCCGAGCTCGAGGGTAGCAAGAGCTTTGCAAAGGACTTTATGCAACGCCACGCAATACCCACAGCAGCCTACCGTGCTTTCACAGCAAGTGAGAAAGCCGAGGCTTACACCTTCCTAGAGGGGTTGAAGGCTCCCTATGTGCTGAAGGCCGACGGTCTTTGCGCGGGCAAGGGTGTGCTCATACTTCCCACACTCGAGGAAGCTAAAAAGAGCCTCGACGAGATGTTCGATGGTATGTTCGGCTCTTCGTCGGCAACTGTGGTTATTGAGGAGTTCCTCGACGGTATAGAGTGCTCGGTATTTGTGCTCACCGACGGAGAAAACTATGTTGTTCTGCCCGAGGCGAAAGACTACAAGCGCATAGGCGAGGGCAACACAGGTCTCAACACAGGTGGTATGGGCTCTATATCGCCCGTTCCCTTTGCCACCAAAGAGTGGATGCAGAAGGTTGACGAGAGAATTATACGCCCCACAGTTGAGGGCCTTGTGAAGGATGGTTTGCTCTACAAGGGTTTCATCTTCTTTGGTCTTATAAACGTGGAAGGCGAGCCTATGGTTATTGAGTATAACGTGCGTATGGGCGACCCCGAGACAGAGTCGGTGATGTTGCGCTTGAAGAGCGACATCGTGGAACTTTTTGAGATGGTTGCTGCCGGCACTTTGTCACAGGCTACCGTGGAGTTTGACGACAGAACAGCAGTGTGTGTGATGCTTGTGTCGGGTGGCTACCCCGAGACCTATGAGAAGGGTTTCGAGATGACAGGTTTTGAGGATGTTAAGGATAGCATACTCTTCCACGCAGGAACAACAGTGAAGGATGGTAAGGTGGTCACCGCCGGTGGTCGCGTGCTTGCGGCTTGCTCTTATGGCGCAAATCGTGCCGAGGCCTTGGAAAAGTCGTTCCGCGCAGCTGAGGCTATTAAATATGATAAAAAATATTTTAGAGGAGATATAGGCTTTGACTTATAGAAAATCGTTACAAGGGCGTTTTGTTGCCACGGGTTACCCTGCGGCAGCAATGCTCCTTGTGTCGTTGTCTATGTGGGTTATGGGTGCTTTTTGCAACGTTGGTTGCGAGAGCACCTTTTTGTCTATATCATTGCCGGGAGAGGCGCTTGCGCGTGGGCTTGCTTTTGCGGGCTACGCTGTGGCGGCGTTGTTGCTTAACGGTATATATCTTTTTGAGCGCAGGGTGCAGTGGCTTGCCGCAGTATTTATGTGGCTCACTGCTGTAATATTCCCCTTGCAGGGGGGCTGGGTGGAGGCTCTCTCCCTTGTGCCTCTTTTGCTGTCGGTGAGCTTGCTTTTTGCTTGTGTGCAGGACAGGGGGCAGGAACGCGAGGTTTTTGCTGCTTTTGCTATGCTCTCACTCTCCTCGTTGTTTGTTGTGCAGTATGCGTTGTTGTTGCCCTTGTTTGTAGCGTTCCTCTATGTGTCGAGGGTTACGGGGGTGAGGAACTTTATGTCGGCCTTCCTGGGGCTGCTTGCTCCCTATTGGTTGCTGGCCGGCGTGGTGTTTGTTTTCCCCTCGCTGAACGTGCTGTGGCAGCCTCTTGGTTTGTCGTGGGCAAGTTTTATGGCTTTTGGTAAGGTGTGCTTGCCGCCCTCTCTTTGTGTGGTGCTGGCTATGGAGTTGCTTGTGTGGGTGGTGGCAACATATAATTATGTTTCAACATCTTACCCCGCGCGCCCCTTGCTGCGCAGGCGTGTGTTGTTCTTTATAATGTTTAACGCCTATTTGATGTTGCTCTCTTTTGCCTTGCCGCATAATTTTTTGCTGTTTTTGGCGTGGAGGGTGCCTGGTGTGGCAGTTATGGCATCTTATGTGTTCTCTATGAGGGTTACACGCTTGTCTAACGCATATTTTGTGATACTAAATATTGTTTGGTTGTTGATAGCTTTTGTTTGCTTATGGATTGGCTAGTGCAGTTTTTTTCGGAGTATGGCTACTGGGGTATGGGCTTGCTTGCCTTCTTGTCGGGCTCGTTTGTGCCCATAACGAGCGAGGTGCTTCTGGTATTCTTTTTGAGTATGGGGCTTAACGCGGTGGCACTCACTTTGGTGGCAACATTTGGTAACACGCTTGGTGGCGTGACCTGTTTCCTTATAGGTATGCTTGCCAACAAGGAGAAGGTGTTGAAGATGTTCAAGATTACTCCGCGCCGCATGCAACGTGCCGACAGAATTATTCAAAGATATGGTTGCTGGGCTGCTGCAATATCTTTTGTACCTGTGATAGGCGAGACTTTGCTTGTGATGCTTGGTGTTATGCGTGTTTCGTGGTGGAAGGTGGCTTTGGTTATGGCTGCAGGCAAGCTTGTGCGTTATGCCTTTATAACCTTTTCTTACTTGGGCGTGAACAGCCTTGTCGGCTAGTACGAAGCCGAGGCTTTGATGCCTCTCTGGCGCAACAGCTCCACAATATTGTCGAGCTCCTCTTTGGTGGCTTTTTTCAACCCTTTTATAGGCGTCTCGCGGTCTATGGTATAAATCATACACTCGCGGGGCGCTATCTCTTTTACCGCCTCTATCCACGGCAGGACATATTTAGGTGTGGTGTTGTCTATCTCCTCGCCGTCGACGCACCCCTTCATAAACATAGTTTGTATTACTACCTTGTCGTTAAAGGCTTTCATTTTTTCTATGATGGCTGCAAGGTCGTAGGCCGCGTTGGGGCGGTCGGTTTTTTTTATGTACTCAAGGTCTACGGTATCGAGCTTGAGTATGTTGTTGTCTACGGTTTTTAGAGCTTCAAAAACTTTTTCGCGGGTGATGAGCGTGGCGTTGCTCAGCACACTCACTTTGGCCTTAGGGCAGAGTTTGTTGCGCAGGGCTATGGTGTCGGCGATAATTTCGTCAAATTGTGGGTGTATGGTGGGCTCTCCGTTACCGGCAAAGGTGAGCACATCGGGGGTGACGCCCTCTTGCTGCATCTCGGTGAGCTTCTCTTCTAGCTTTTGCGCAACCTCCTCGCGGGTGGGCAGGGGCTTGCGTGTGCGGCGTTCGGCGTTGAGCCCACACTCGCAGTATATGCAGTCGAAGGTGCATATTTTTCCGTCGTCGGGGAGTAGGTTTATGCCCAGAGATACGCCTAAACGGCGGCTGTGTATGGGGCCGAAGATGGGTGAGGGAAATATTATTGTCGACATAGGTTTTTGCTGTTTTTTAATCTCCTGCAAAATTAAACAATAATTTCTAAATAGCTTTGCAAAAAAGAAGTGTAAATAGTGTTATATTTGTACAGAACTATTTGAAAAAGATTAAGATGAAGATAGGTTACGATGGAAAGCGCGCTGCGCAGAATTTTACCGGTCTTGGCAACTACAGCCGTTATGCTATAGAGGCTCTTGCTCAAAATTTTCCCAACGAGGAGTATCTTGTGTATGTGCCTAAAGAGGTGAACAACAAGAAGTTCGATAGCATTTTGTCGGCTGCGGCAGGGGCTGTGAAAAAGGTGCTTCCCTTGGGGCGCTGGAACGGTTTTTTCAAGTCGTTGTGGCGTGTGTGGGGTGTTACCGACGATATTTTGCGCGACGGCGTGCAGGTGTTCCACGGCTTGAGTAACGAGTTGCCGCTTACCATACGCCGTGCCCACCCGCAGGTGAAGAGCGTGGTTACCGTGCACGACCTTATCTTCTTAAAGTGCCCCGACTGCTATCCTGTGATAGACCGCCAGATATATGACTATAAATTTCGTCGTGCCTGCATAAATGCCGACCACGTTATAGCTGTGAGCGAGTGCACCAAACGCGATATTGTGAAACACTATGGTATTGCACCCGAAAAGATATCTGTTATATACCAGGGGTGCGACGCGCTGTTCTCTAAAGAGGCTACAGAGGAGAGAAAGGCCGAGGTGCGTGCAAAATACTCTCTGCCACAGAAGTTTGTGGTGTCGGTGGGCACTATAGAGAAACGCAAAAATCTTTTGTCGCTTGTGAAGGCTATGTCTCTTCTGCCCGAGGATGTGCATCTTGTGGCTATAGGCCGTCGCACAAAATACACAGCTCTTATAGATAAATATGTGGCAGAGAACAACTTGCAGGGCAGGGTGCACTTGCTGCACGGAGTGCCCTATCTCGACTTGCCTGTTATATACCAGTGTGCCGATGTTTTTGCCTATATGTCTATATACGAAGGTTTTGGTATCCCCTTGCTCGAGGCTCTTAACTCTCGTGTGCCCGTGGTTGCGGCGACAGGCTCTTGTCTTGAGGAGGCGGGTGGCCCCGGTAGTAAGTACACAGCCCCTTATGATGTTGAGGCTATAGCTGCGGCTCTAAAAGAGTGTTTCGACCCAGCTGTGCGCGAGGTGATGATTGAAAAGGGGCTTGAGTGGGCAAGTAAGTTCACCCCCAAGAACTTTGCAGAGCAGACTATGGAGTGCTACAAAAAGGTGTTGTTGTAGTAGGTTTTTATTAACAAGAATAAAAGCGATGGCGGCCGAGGGTATTCCTGGTCGCCATCGCTTGTTTGTTTAGATATTTGTGTCGTCGCTTATTTTTTTTGTGCCGTTGTTGGTCAAAAGCATATCACGCGTGTATTTATACTCTTCGTGAGCCAGCGAGTTATCTTTATCGAAGTGGTTGCTCTCGATGTCGAGGATACCACAAATAAGTTCATACATGAGGTCGTTGGTAAAGAACTTGTCTTTGTTGGCTTTCATAGCCTCGATGCGTTTTTTGTGTAGGCTTACGTACTCTTCGGTACAATGTATACTTAAGGGGATGCGCAACATCTCAAATCCTAGGAACTGTGGAGAGCGGCGTTTGTCGGGGCTGCAACCGTGGTCGCTAAAATATATCAACGCCTGAAGGTTGAGCTTTTTGCTTGCATAGTCGTAGATGCTCTTTAAGATGCTGTCGGTGTAGTGCAGGGAGTTGTCGTAGTTGAGAACATTGTCCTGCACACCGGGTTTTCCCCAAATTGTAGCCTCTTTGGGGTAACGGTTTATGAAGTTAAAGTGGCTGCCCATCAGGTGAAAAACTACAAAGTTGTTTTGTGTTTCATCTATCTCGTCAAGAAACTCGAGCAGGCTACCATCGTACTGCACTTTGTTTACCTCTTGTTTAGTCCATTTGGCAACATCGCAGGTGTTGGCAACAAGTGTTATAGATGTGTCGGCAACTCCTATGCAGCCCTGGTTGCTGTACCAGTGAGTTTTATAGCCAGCCTTGCGAGCAATGTCTATAATAGATGTCGATTCGTTGAATTCTTTGTTGTTGTATTGGTTGCGCTCTGTGAGAACACGTTCTAGCGTAGGCACTGTTTGGTTGGCACAAGCATAGGCGTGGGTGAAAAAGATATTGTGCTCGCCATCGTTCTTGCATTGTGCCTGCCACGGGGTTGTGTTGTGCTCTGTTGTGTCGTAGGCGCTCATATAATCTCTCGAAGCCGACTCGCCAATAACCATTATATATGTATGTGGCTTTTTATTCTCATTCTTTAGCTCAAGCTCAAGCTTCGACAGCCTGACATTCATCTCTTTTGTGTATAGGGAGTTGCGGCGGCTATACTCTTTTACATCGTTGTATAGTGTTACAAAGCCTGTACGATATAACAGGCTGCGCTTACCTACCCATATGTATTTAAACATTGCAACAGCCCAGATGGCTGCTATGGCTGCACTGATGGCCGAGGGGTGGGTGCCTATTTCGGTTACAATCTTTCCGCCTATACATATTCCACACAAAAGAAGTATGGATAGAGCTATTATTGCAATAGTGTGCACGGGGAACGACTTTACAAACTCTATGGCTTCGTTGTGGTCGGTGTCCTGGGCGGCCTGCATGCCATTTGTGTCGAAACAGCTATTGTATATTAGATAATGCCCCCACTGTATTACAGCAAGCAGCATTATGGCAAAAACTATAATGCCTATGATGATGTTGCCTATTGTGTTGACAATACCGCCTATTGCGGCTAGTGTTATTTGCAGGGCTGTGAGCCACCCGAAGAGATATATGCCGAAGACTATATCGTAGCGGTTGTCATAATCGGGCGATTGCTTGTGGTTGCTCAAGTGATAGATTATGGGGTATGTTGTCCCGCAAATAATTGCTACAATGGCATTGAATAGTATAGCACTGCTTGTAACATTCACTTGTGCAATGGCCAAGGGCAGTATGGATACTATAGCTGCTGCAAGGTAGCGACGGGTTTGTTGCCCTTTAGAACTTTTGGAAAGTCCTTGATTGAAACGGCGGTGTGCGAACACGCTTATGGCAAAAACAACAATTGTCGTAATTATGTATGAGATAAACTCGATGTTCTTCATAGCTTTTACAAATAGGTGTTATGTAGCTCGGTTATTTTCTTCCAAAGTCGGCGGGTATCTCGCCCCAGCTGGCAGTTTCCCATTTTATTAGTTGGTTGCCGAAGGTGTTGCTTCTCAACCACTTTTCGGCACGCTCTATGTACTGGAAAAGTTCCTCGCTCTCGGGTGTGCGGGGCAGCTTGGTTTTGCAGCTCTTTTGTTTTATCCACATAAGAGCGTTGCGGCTGTCGCTGTATATGGGTAGGTTGCTCCCCTTTTGCTTTAGAAGGGCAAGCGCGTGCACTATAGCCAAAAATTCCCCTATGTTGTTTGTGCCGTATATGGGGCCGAAGTGAAAAATTTCCTCACCCGTGGCAAGGTACACACCACGGTACTCCATCTGGCCGGGGTTGCCGCTGCAGGCAGCGTCCACGGCAAGAGCGTTTTTGTAGACGTTTGCAGGGAGCTCTCCCGTGCTGTTTTCCTTCTTTTTATCGGAGCTTTTTCCTATGTACAGGTGGGGTGATGAGTTGTAGGCGCGCTCGGCATCGTCGAGGGTGTCGAAGGCTTTGTAGAGGGCTTGTTTTATCCCTCTTATCTGTGCCTGACACTCCTCCCACGAGGTGAAAACCCCCGTGTTGACACCGTTCCACACTACATAGTAACGTTTTTTTGCCATTACATTCTTTCGGGCACCTCAATACCCAAGAGGTTCATTGCGGTTTTTATAACCTTGCCCACGTTGCGCGTGAGCTGTATGCGGAATGTTTTTATAGTCTCGTCCTCCTCGCGCAGTATGCTAAAGTCGTGGTAGAACTGATTATACTCTTTTGCAAGCTCGTAGGCATAGTTTGCAATGCCCGAGGGCGAGTAGTCTGTACCTGCCTGGCGCACAACAGCGGGGAAGTCGTTGAGCATGCGTATGATAGAGCACTCTTTCTCGCTGATGCTTGCGGGTGCTGCTGCGCTGCTTGCAAAACCGCTTTCTGCAGCCTTGCGCTCGATGGAGCGTGTGCGTGCATAGGTGTACTGTATGAAGGGGCCTGTGTTGCCGTTGAAGTCGATAGACTCTTTGGGGTTGAAGAGCATATTCTTGCGTGCATCGACCTTGAGCATAAAGTATTTGAGCGCGCCGAGGCCTATGATGCGGTAAATTTCGTCGGCTTCCTCGGCCGAAAGGCCGTTGAGCTTGCCGCCGAGCTCTTCCGAGGTCTCGCGTGCAGTCTTTATCATCTCGTCCATAAGGTCGTCGGCGTCTACTACAGTACCTTCGCGGCTCTTCATCTTACCCTCGGGGAGCTCCACCATGCCGTAAGAGAAGTGTACAAGGCCTTTGCCCCAAGAGAAGCCGAGCTTGTCGAGCAGGAGCGAGAGCACCTGGAAGTGATAGTTTTGCTCGTTGCCCACAACGTAGACCATCTTGTCGATGGGGTAGTCGCGGAAACGCAACTGTGCGGTACCTATATCTTGTGTCATATATACCGATGTGCCGTCGCTGCGCAGGAGGAGCTTCTCGTCGAGCCCGTCGCTGGTGAGGTCGGCCCACACCGAGTTGTCGTCGCGGCGGTAGAAGATGCCCTTCTCGAGGCCGCCGAGCACGGTCTCTTTACCCTCGAGGTATGTGTCCGACTCATAATATATTTTGTCGAAGCCTACGCCCAAGCGTTTGTATGTCTCGTCGAAACCTTCGTACACCCAACCGTTCATAGTGCTCCAGAGGGTGCGTACCTCTTTGTCGCCGGCCTCCCACTTAACGAGCATCTCGCGTGCCTCGGCCATAAGGGGTGATGCAGCCTCGGCCTCCTCTTTGCTCATACCTTTTCCCATAAGCTCGTTGAGCTCGGCTTTGTAGTGCTTGTCGAATGCTACATAGTAGTCGCCGATGAGGTGGTCGCCCTTCTTGCCGCTGCTTGCGGGAGTTTCGCCGTTACCCCACTTTTGCCAAGCGAGCATAGACTTGCAGATGTGTATACCGCGGTCGTTTACGATGTTTGTCTTCACAACTTTGTTGCCGTTTGCTGCAAGTATGTTAGAGAGGGCATAACCGAGAAGGTTGTTGCGTATGTGGCCCAAGTGCAAGGGTTTGTTGGTGTTGGGCGACGAGTACTCTACCATAACGAGGGGGGAGTTTTCGTCTGCTTTTGTGGTGCCCCAGCTCTCGGTGTTCTCAATCTTGTCGAGGAGCTCTATCCAGTATGTGGTGGCGATGCTCAAGTTGAGGAAGCCTTTTATTACGTTGAAGCCCGAAACAAGGGGTTGTGTGGCTGCTATCTTCTCGCCTATCTCTTGTGCAGTCTCTTCGGGGCGCTTTTTCGACATCTGCAGGAAGGGGAAAACAACAAGTGTGTAGTCTCCCTCGAACTCTTTGCGTGTCTTCTGCAACTGAATTTTTTCGGCTGCAACCTCCTGGCCATAAAGCTCTTTGATGGTTGCGATAATTGTTTCGTTAAGAATTGTTTCGATATTCATTGTTTTTCTGTTTTTTGTCCTTCTAGGTTATACTCTTTGCATAGCAAAGGGGTGCTTGTCTTAATTTTGCGCGAAGATACAAAATATATATGATTTATTTGTGTGCGCAGCGCCTAAAAGTGCTGCTGTGGGCTAAAAAAGTGCGATGTTTGCCGCTTTTGCAGGCAGTGTGTTTGCTAAAAAAATATAAAACCTCTTGTTTGTGCTGTTTTGTGCCGCGCCCTCTCTTGTGCTATTTGTTTCTGTCGCTTGTTTGTATTATCTTCGCGACGTTTTTGTATTTTATTTCTATGAATCAGATTACTACGGTTGTTAAAAATCTTTTGGCGATAAATGTGCTGATGTTTCTTGCTACAATTGTTGCCCAAAAGTATGGTGTCGACCTCGCAGGATATTTAGGTCTGCACTTTTTCTTTGCCGACGAGTTTCACCCCTATCAGTTGGTGACATATATGTTTATGCACGGTGGCTTTACTCACTTGTTTTTCAATATGTTCACCCTCTATATGTTTGGTGGCCTGCTCGAGAGGGTGTGGGGCTCTAAACGCTTTCTCATCTACTACTTTGTAACAGGTGTGGGCGCAGCTTTCATACAGGAGATTGTGCAGTATGGTTACTACGAGCTCTATCTTTCGGCCTATGAGCAGGTGAATATAGGTACCGCGATAATACCTATGTCGCAGTACTTGAATATATGGAACACTGTGGGCGCCTCGGGTGCGGTGTATGGTCTTTTGCTTGCTTTTGCTATGATGTTCCCCAACGAGAAGATGTTTATGATACCTTTCCCCTTCCCCATAAAAGCAAAGTATTTTGTGATGATATTTGTGGTGGTGGAACTCTTCTTGGGTATAAGCAACAACCAGAGCGACAACGTGGCTCACTTCGCTCACTTGGGTGGTATGCTTTTTGGTCTTGTGATGATAATTTTGTGGCGTAAAACGGGTAAAATAAACGGGCCTTATGTTTAAGAAAATCTATTCGGCTTTCTGTCGCGAAAATATAGTCGGGAAGTTTATATATGCAAACGTTGCGGTGTACATAATTGCCGCTTTCATCGGGGTTTTTGCCACATTGTTCAACGCTAAAATGCAGGTTTCTGCCTTTATGCAGTGGCTTGAGTTGCCGGCCTCTTTGTCGCAGTTGGCTTGCCAGCCTTGGAGCCTTCTCACGTATATGTTTGTGCACGAACGCTTGATGCATATTTTGTTCAATATGCTCATGCTTTATGGCTTTGGTAGAATATTCCTCTCCTTCTTCTCGGTGCGTCACTTTGTGGGCGTGTATATTCTTGGAGGCATCGTGGGCGGCCTTTTCTTTGTGCTTGCCTACAACCTGTTCCCATACTTTTCGGGCGTGGTGGAGCACTCTACCTTAGTTGGTGCTTCGGCCTCGGTGCTTGCTGTGGTTGTGGCTGCAGCGGTGCGTAGCCCAAACTACACGGTACGCCTTATGTTGCTGGGCTCTATGCGTCTTGTGACCGTAGCGGTGGTGATAGTTGTAATCTCTCTGCTGTTGCTTGCGTCGGAGAACGCCGGTGGGAATTTTGCCCACTTGGGCGGTGCTTTTGCAGGCTGGCTTTTTGCTTTTATGTTAAACAAAGGAAAAGATGTTACTTTGTTCATAAACAGAGTGATAGACTTTTTTGCAACGCTCTTTAAACGCGTCCCGAAAAAGAGCAAGCCTAAATTCAATTTCTACAAGAACGACCGCGCCGCCGACTACGAGTATAACGCGAAGAAGAAAGAAAACGATGCCGAGATAGACCGCATACTTGAGAAGGTGAAGGCTGGGGGCTACAGCTCCTTGACCGACGAGGAGAAAAGGCGTCTGTTCGATGCGTCGCGCTCTTGATGGTGAATGAAAAGTTCGCGCCCAGGTGGTGCGAACTTCTTTTTTATACGCATTTTGCCCTTCTTGTGGCAAAGAAAAACGTTAATTATATAAATAATTAAGAAAAAAACGCTATATTTGCGCGCATTTAAAAGGCGAAACGAATAAAATCTTAAAAATAAAAAACTAAATTAAAATGCAGAACAAAGGATTTGTAAAGATTTTTGCGCTACTGCTTACATTGGTATGCGTGTTCTACCTCTCATTTTCTTTTGTAACAAGTTACCATATGGGTAAGGCGGCAGAAGATCCTAAAGGTGAACAGCACTACATCGATTCAATGCAAAACCAGAAGGTTTGGCTTGGTGTTTACACCTTGAAGCAGAGCCGCGAGATGGAGATTGGTCTTGGTTTGGACCTTAAGGGTGGTATGAACGTTATTATGGAGGTGTCGGTGCCCGACATCGTCAAAGCGCTCGCCGACCACAAGAGCGATGTGAAATTTAATCAGGCAGTGGAGACCGCGCGTCAAGCATCGGTTACAAGCCAGAGCGATTTTATTACACTCTTCGTTAATGAATACAAGAAGCTTGCTCCCGAGGGCAACTTGGCTTCAATTTTTGCTACACAGCAGTTGAAGGACAAGGTTACAACCCGCTCGACCGACGACGAGGTTGTAAAGGTGCTCCGCGAGGAGGTACAAGCTGCTATCGACAACTCGTTCAACGTGTTGCGTACACGTATCGACCGCTTTGGTGTGGTACAGCCCAATATTCAGACTCTCGAGGGCGCTATGGGCCGCATTATGATAGAGCTCCCCGGTGTTAAAGAGCCCGAGCGTGTTCGTAAATTGTTGCAGGGCTCGGCTAACTTGGAGTTCTGGGATACTTACAACGCTTCTGAGGTTATTCCCGCCTTGTCGGCTCTCGATGCAAAGTTGGCTGTAGCCGAGGCTGCAGAAGCTACAGAGGCTGCTACAGAGGTTGCTGCTGAGGCTAAAGCTGAAACAACAACTGCCGAGGCTGATGTAGAACTTCCCCTTGCCGAGGAGGCTACAGAGGATGCTGCTTCAACCGATGTTGAGGCTATGAAGAAACAGCACCCCTTGCTCTCTCGTTTGCAGCTTGTTCCCTCTAACTCAACAGGCTCTGTTGTGGGTTATGCTCACTACAGCGACACAGCTGCGATAAACGCATACATCGCTTCGCCCGAGTTTAAGAGCGTTATGCCCCGCGAACTTCGTCTTTACTGGGGTGTTGAGGCTATAGACCGTGAGACAACAAACCAGATATATGAGCTCTATGCTATTAAGTGTTTGCAGCGTAATGGCCGTGCTCCTCTCGAGGGAGACGTGGTTGTTTCGGCTTCAGACTCTTTCGACCAGTATGGCCGCCCCTGCGTAACTATGGCTATGAACACCGATGGTGCACGTCGTTGGGCGCAGTTGACAAAGGCTAGCGTGGGCAAGGCTGTGGCTATCGTTCTCGATGGTTATGTTTACAGCGCACCTATGGTAAACAACGAGATTACTGGTGGTCGTTCTGAGATTACCGGTAACTTTACAATAGAGACTACAAAAGACTTGGCCAACGTGCTTCGTTCTGGTAAGATGCCCGCGCCTGCGCGCATAGTACAAGAGGATATAGTTGGTCCTTCACTTGGTCAGGAGTCTATCAACCAGGGTATGATGTCGTTTGTGGTTGCCTTCATCTTGTTGATGATTTATATGTGTGCAGTTTACGGTGTCATCCCCGGTGCAGTTGCTAACGCTGCGTTGTTGATGAACCTCTTCTTCACACTTGGTGTGTTGGCTTCGTTCCAGGCTGCTCTCACAATGTCGGGTATCGCAGGTATCGTGCTCACCTTGGGTATGGCTGTGGATGCTAACGTGCTCATCTACGAGCGTACAAAAGAGGAGTTGCGTGCTGGCAAGAACACAGCTGCAGCTTTGGCCGATGGTTACAAGAACGCTTTCTCGGCTATCTTCGACTCTAACTTTACATCAATTATAACCGGTATCATTTTGTTCAACTTCGGTACAGGCCCCATCCGTGGCTTTGCTACCACACTTATCATCGGTTTGCTCTGTTCGTTCTTTACCGCAGTGTTCCTCACACGCGTTGTTTACGAGCACTATATGAGCAAGGGTAAGTGGCTCAATCTTACCTTCGTTACAAAGTGGTCTGAAAAGTGGATGCGCGACACAAACTTCGACTTTATAAAGATTTCGAAGACTTACAGCATCGGTTTTGCTGTGGCGCTTGTGGCTATCGTAGCATCGTTTGCTGTTCGTGGCTTGAGCCAGAGCATCGACTTCACTGGTGGACGTAACTTCGTTGTTCAGTTTGAGAAAGAGGTTGAGCCTGAGACTGTACGCGCTCTCCTCCGCGAGAAGATTACCGAGGACAACGTTCAGGCTATCGCACTTGGTACCGATGGAAAAACTATCCGTATTACAACAAACTACCGCATTGCAGACGCATCGGAGACTGTTGATGCCGAGATTGAAAAGTTCCTCTACGATGCATTTATGGAGGGCGGCTTGTTGAGCGAGGGCTTGACACTTGACACATTTACCGATTATGACAACCGTGCCGGTGGCTCAATCATCAGCTCGCAGAAGGTTGGTCCTAGCATTGCCGAGGATATAAAGGATGGCGCTATTGTGTCGGTTATCTTGGCTTTGATTGCGATATTTATCTACATCCTCATCCGTTTCCGCAACGTGGCATACTCTATAGGCTCTATCGTGGCTCTTGCTAGCGACGTGTTCCTCATCATTGGTTGCTACTCGTTGTGCTACGGCTGGTTGCCTATGTCGCTCGAGGTTGACCAAACTTTCATCGGTGCTATCCTCACCGCTATCGGTTACTCAATCAACGATAAGGTGGTTGTGTTCGACCGTGTACGTGAGTTTGCTTACCTCTATCCCAAACGCGACAAGTATTCACTTTTCAACGATTCGTTGAATACTACACTTGCGCGTACGATAAATACTTCTATAAGTACTTTGGTGGTGTTGCTCGCAATCTTCATCCTTGGTGGTGACAGCATACGCAGCTTCTCGTTTGCAATGATACTTGGTGTTGTGTTTGGTACACTTTCATCGTTGTTTGTTGCAGCTCCCCTTGCTTACAAGGTTATTACAAAGGGCAAGAAGTAATTGAAGATACATACTTGTTAAAACAAACCCGCCTGCCGAGCTTCGGCAGGCGGTTTTGTTGTGTGTTGCACTTGCTATATATACTATATATAATAAGGTGTAGGGGGCTTAAGCCTCTCTTAACTTGTTGCTAAAGTAGATGTGGGCGAAGCGGCACTCTGTGCAGCGGTGCATCTTGCAGTATGCGTTGTTGAGCTGTATGAGGGCTTGTGAGTCGGCCGCGCTGTTTATGCAGAGCCCTTGTTGTGTCCATCGGCGCACGATGCTGTTGCTCTCGGCACTTATCTCGTAGAGAAAGTCTTCGGCCTTGTTGCAGAGGTTGCTGTCGTGGCGATGCTTGCCATAGGAGTATAGCATGGGTACTACGGTATTTATTATGAGCACGTCGAGTTGTTTGTTGTTTAGGTCGCCCAAGCCGCTTGTAGTGGTGCTGCCAAATTGTGTGTGGTGCTGCCAGTAAGGACCGGGTTGCACCTGCAGGGTGTTGCGTAACTCTTGCAGGGTGTTGTGGCTTGCTATGGCTGTTGTGCCTAGTCGCTCGCTGTGGAAAAGCTTGGCAAGCCTTGCTATGCGTACGTGGGGCGATGCGTTGCCACCTCCCCAGCAACTGTGCTGCATCTCTTGCAGGTTGAACTTGCTTTTCAGGAATTTGTATTCGCGCACAAGTAGCTGGTAATATTCGCTGTTTAGGGCGTCGTTCTGGTAATACGAGGGTATGCTCTCTTGGTTTAAGAGCCCTGCCTGACCAAACATTATGGCCTCTATCTGCTCGAGGCTGTCGCGGTGTTTGCCCAAGGCTTGCAGGTTGAGCGTGAGCGCCCACTCTTCGAACGCACGCCCCTGTATGCCAAACCCGAAACTGCGTGCAAGTAACTTGAAGAGGGTGTCGTCCCATCGTTTGTCGCACGCCTCGTATATTTGTGTTATCCTTGCAGCTTTGTCCTCTATGCGTTCCACGAGGAGGCGGGTGAGAAAGTCGTGTAGCTTTATGCTGCTCAACGCTGCGGCTACACCTTCGCAGGGTGGGGTGTGACGCCCGGCTGCAACCTCTTGAAACTCTTTTAAAGTCTCTGGCGTGGGGCTGGCGTTTATGTAAAAAGTGCGCTCCTCGCCATCTTCGGAGGCTATGGTGCCCTCAGCGTCGCAATCGCCTGGCTGTAATTTAAGTGTGCCGCAAACATCTTTGCCTTCGATTGAGAGTCTTGTGTTGGCAAAGGTGCCGGTAGTGCTCTCTTGACCGGTTGCAATAACTTCAACTTGCTCGCCCGATGCGCTTGTGAGCTTCTCTCGGGGTACAAGGCCGTTTTTCCACAAGTAGTTTATGAAGTTTTTCATAACGCAAAGATGTTATTGTTTGGCTTTTTTCTCGTCGGGGTAGCTTATGCGAGTGTGGTATATTGCTTTAAGACGGGTTTTGAACACCTCTTTAATCTCGTGTATGTCTTGGAAAGTGAGCGGGCATAGCTCCAGCTCGCCATCGGCTATCTTGCTGTCTATTATTTTGTTAACAAGCTGCTCTATGTTTGCGGCAGTGTACTCTGTTATGCTGTGCGAGGCGGCTTCCACGCAGTCGGCCATCATTAGTATACCCTGCTCTATGGTGGTGGGCTTGGGGCCGGGGTAGGTGAAGAGCGCGTCGTCGATAACCTCGTCGGGGTGCTCGTTTTTGTATGTGATGTAGAAATATGTTGTTTTCGATAACCCGTGATGCGTTGCTATGAAGTCTTTTATCTTCTTTGGCAGGTGGTTGTGCTCGGCTATAGAAAGGCCGTCGGTAACGTGCTTTATGATGACGCTTGCGCTCTCTTGCGGCGAGAGGGCTTTGTGCGGGCTTATGCCACCGCTCTGGTTTTCGGTAAAGTATATGGGGTTTGTGGTTTTACCTATATCGTGGTACAGAGCGCCGGTGCGCACCTCGAGGCTGTTTGCGCCCACAGCACGGGCGGCTTCTGCAGCCAAGTTGCCCACCTGCATGGAGTGCTGGAAGGTGCCTGGGGCCTCCTGCGAGAGCTTCTGCAAGAGGTTGTTGTTGAGGTTTGAAAGCTCTATGAGGGTTATGTTTGACACGAAACCTAGCAACTTCTCTATGATAAACATAAGCGGGTAGGCAAAAAGCATGAGCATAGCGCTTATGATAAAATAGAAGTACATTATGAGATTCATCTTTGTTATGTCGTTCTCAACAATGAGCTCGTAGCAGAAGAAGGTGAGGCAGTATGTGGCAAGCACGATGAAGGCTGTGCGGAACATCTGCGAGCGCGACGAGAGCTCCTTTAAACTCAATATTGCAGCAAAGCCGGCCATAATTTGCAGTAGTACAAACTCGTAGGGGGCGTTGAGCATTATTGAGCACAGTACTATGTTTATTGTGTGGGTGAAGAAGGCTGTGCGCGGGTTGGTAAAGAGGCACAGCATCATAGGCACAAGAGCAAAGGGTAGCATAAATACGTTGCTGAAGCGTGCCTGCATCATCAATCCCACGATTATGGGGAAGATGGTGATTGAGAGTATAACAAGTATGAACTTGTTGTTGCTGTTTTTTATGTCGGGGTTGTAGATGTATATGTAGGAGAGCATCAGGGCAAAGGTGATGAGGACGAAGAATATTTGTCCCAGCAACATTGTGGCGCTTTTGTAGTTGTTGTCCTGGCGTTTGCTCATCTCAAACTGGTACGACTTGAGAATTTGGTATGTGTTGGAGTCTATAATGTCACCACGGCTCACAATCTTCTGTCCGTTTTGCACAAGACCACTGCTCAAAGGCAGTCTGTTTATCTCTTCGCTCAACAGCTGTGCCGACTTTACAGAGTCGTAGGCTACGTTGGGGGTGATAAGGTCGCCCAAGCGGTAGGCTGCGATGATGTTTTGCGGTATGGTGTCGGCTGCGATGAGTTTTTTGTAGGCCTCGGTTGTGGAGAGCAGGGTGTTTTTGTTGCAGTTCGTTGCGATGTTGCTGCTTATGATGTTTATGGTGCTGGCCTTGCTCTTTTCTATGCGCTCTTTGTCGGCGGGCGATACTATGCCGTTGTTGTAAAGTTTTATGAGCGTGTTGTAGTATCTTATGTATGCGTCAGCGGGCACCTCGTCGCTTGCGTTGCTGTAGAAGCGTGCCTTTAGCTGGCGCAAAGGCTTAACCACAACTGCAGAGTCTTTTGTGAAGAACAACTCGAAGTTGTCGGCTATGCTGTCTTTCTCCCTCTGCAGCTGCTCGTTGCTCTTGTATATGGGGAAGTTGAAGGGGGCTATAATTTGCCCGTAGTTCCACGGCGCCGACTCGCTGTATGTGTAGTTGAAGACATTGTTACGTGGCATAAAGTAGATAACAAGTGTTATGCACGTTATGGCCATCATAGCTTGAAAAACAAACTTCAGGTACTTGCCTGGTATTTTCTTTATTTTCATTGTTGTTATGTTTTGTGCGTGCGGTGGGGTAGCACGCTTTGCTTTAAAAGACAAATGTACGAAAAAATAACAAATATCAAAGCCGTGGTATCTCTTTTGCTGTTTTTTAGCCTTTGTTTGCACAATGCGCTGTTGTGGTGTGCTCAAAAAATAGGGGGATTTATTTTGCTAAAAACGTAACTTATAGTATTTTTGTAGCGTGATAATATGCAGTATTATGCATTTGTGCGAGCTCTTGGTAGCTGGTGTAAGTGCGTATGAATTTATAAATTAAGAGTATGAATGAACGTAAAGTGAGGGTGCGTTTTGCGCCCAGCCCCACCGGTCCTTTGCACATAGGTGGTGTGAGAACAGCATTATATAACTATCTTTTTGCAAAGCAGCACGGTGGTGAGCTCATCTTCCGCATAGAGGATACCGACTCAAACCGTTTTGTTCCTGGCGCCGAGGAGTATATTCTTGAGTCTTTTCGTTGGTTAGGCATAAAATTTGACGAGGGTGTTAGCTTTGGTGGCGATTGTGGCCCTTATCGTCAGTCGGAGCGTCGCGATATATACAAGAAGTATGTGAAGATTTTGCTCGATAACGGCAAGGCTTACATAGCTTTTGATACCCCCGAGGAACTTGAGGCTAAACGTGCGCAAGTTGATAACTTCCAGTACGACGCATCGACACGTCTCTCTATGCGTAACTCGCTTGCTCTCTCGGCTGCCGAAGTTGAGGCTCTCATTGAGTCGGGGCATCAGTATGTTGTGCGTTTCAAGGTGGAGCCCGGTGAAAAAGTTGTTGTAAACGACCTTATTCGCGGTGCAGTAACCATAGACTCTTCTATCCTCGACGATAAGGTGCTCTATAAATCGGCCGACGAACTGCCCACATATCACTTGGCAAATATTGTAGACGACCACTTGATGAACATCTCGCACGTTATTCGTGGCGAAGAGTGGTTGCCTTCGGCTCCTTTGCACGTGTTGCTCTATCGTGCTTTTGGTTGGGAGGATACTATGCCTCAGTTTGCCCACCTCTCTTTGTTGCTGAAGCCCGAGGGTAACGGCAAGTTGAGCAAGCGCGACGGCGATCGTTTGGGCTTCCCTGTATTCCCTCTCGAGTGGCACGACCCCCAAAGCGGTGCAGTTTCTTCGGGTTTCCGCGAGAGCGACTATCTTCCCGAGGCTGTAATAAACTTCCTTGCTCTGCTTGGCTGGAATCCCGGCGACGATGTGGAACTTATGTCTATGGACGACCTTATAGCTAAGTTCGACCTCTCTAAGTGCAGCAAGGCGGGTGCTCGTTTCGACTATAAGAAGATGGTGTGGTTTAACCACGAATATATACTCCAGAAGAACGACGAGGATATTGCTGATGCTTTTATGCCTGTGGTTAAAGCGCACGGCATAGAGGCTGACAAGGAGCTTCTTGTTAAAATAGTATCCTTGATGAAGGGTCGTGTAAACTTTGTACACGAACTTTGGGATGCTTGTAACTTCTACTTTATAGCTCCCGAGGCTTACGACGAGAAAACTACCAAAAAACGCTGGAAAGAGGATTCTGCACAGAAGATGGGCGAGCTCGCTGCTCTCCTGGAGAGCCTCGACGACTTTTCTATCGAAAATCAGGACAAGGCTGTTCACGAGTGGATAGAGAGCAAGGGTTATGGTATGGGCGAGATTATGAACGCCTTCCGTCTTGCGCTTGTGGGCGAGGGTAAAGGTCCCCAGATGTTTGATATTTCGGGTCTTATAGGTAAAGAAGAGACTCTTGCGCGTCTTCGCAGAGCTATAGAGGTTTTGGGATAAAGAAAGATTAAGATGTATACACTTGCAATATATTTATATGCAGCTGTCGTTAAGCTGGCAGCGCTCTTTGGGCACAAGAAGGCAAAGCAGTTGCTCGAGGGGCACGAAGAGATTTTCTCCTCGCTCGAAAAGGGTATAAAGCCTGGTACCGACTATATTTGGTTTCATGCCTCGTCGCTAGGAGAGTTTGAGCAGGGGCGTCCTATGATTGAGAAATTCCGTGCCACACACCCCGAATATCGTGTGGTGCTCACCTTCTTCTCGCCTTCGGGCTATCGTTCGGCTCGCAATTATCAGCAGGCCGACGTGGTGTGTTACCTTCCCTTCGATACCCCTTCTAACGTAAAACGCTTCCTTAACATAGTAAACCCCAAAATGGTGTTCTTTGTTAAGTATGAGTTTTGGTTGAACTTCCTTTTTGCGTTGAAGAAACGTGGCATCCCCACTTATAGTGTCTCTTCGATATTCCGCAAAGAGCAGGTGTTCTTCCGTTGGTGGGGCGGTTTCTATCGCAAGGTGCTCCACTGTTTTACTCACCTTTTTGTGCAGAACGAGGCTTCTAAAGAGTTGCTCGCTTCAATAGGTGTTAAGAATGTTACAGTTGTGGGCGATACTCGCTTCGACCGCGTGGTAAAGATAGCTGAGCAGGCTCACTTGTTGCCCCTTGTGGCTGCATTTGCCGAGGAAGGGCACAAGAAGATTTTTATAGCAGGTAGCTCGTGGGGGCCCGATGAGGCTGTTTATATACCTTATATAAATAACACCCCGGGTTGGAAACTTATAATCGCGTCGCACGAGGTGAACGAGGAGCGCATTAAAAGCATAGAGGAGCGTGTGCGCGGTCTGTGCGTGCGTTACACTCAGGCAACTATGGAGGAGGTGCGTTCGGCCAAGTGCTTAATTATAGACTGCTTTGGTTTGCTCTCTTCTATCTATCGTTATGGCGATGTTGCCTATGTGGGTGGCGGCTTCGGAGTGGGCATACACAATATCCTGGAGGCGGCGGTTTATGGTATACCCGTGTTTTTTGGCCCCAACAACTATAAATTCCAGGAGGCACAGCAGCTCAAGGCTTGCGGTGGTGGTATAGAGATTACTTCGGGCGAGGATTTTGAGCAGAAGATGTCTGTTATAGACAAGGATGCCGACGCTGCGAAAAAGGCCGGCGATGCTGCCGGAGCCTATGTTTCGCAAAACTCGGGAGCTTCGAGCCGAATATTCGAGGTGCTTGGCCTTTGATTTTACGATGTTTTTTAACAAACGTCGCCAATCTGGGGTTGTTGAACAGAATTTTTATTATCTTCGCAGGAGAACTATTATTTTTTGAAGTATTAAATAAACAATATAAACCTTAATAAATTAAAGATTATGCAGTACTTGACTAATGAGAAATTGACAATTGTAGGTGCCGGCGGTATGATTGGCTCAAATATGGCACAGTGTGCTTTGATGCTTGGTTTGACCCCCAACATCTGCTTGTATGATATTTTTGAGCCCGGTGTGCACGGTGTTGCCGACGAGATGGCACAGTGTGGTTTCCCCGGTGCTAACATCACTTGGACAACAGATCCCGAGGAGGCGTTTACAGGTGCTAAATATATTGTATCATCGGGTGGTGCTCCCCGTAAAGAGGGTATGACTCGTGAGGATTTGTTGAAGGGTAACTGCCAGATTGCAGCTGAGTTTGGCGACTTCATCAAAAAATACTGCCCCGATGTTAAACACGTTGTAGTTATCTTCAACCCTGCCGATGTTACAGCTCTTACAGCTTTGATTCACTCAGGTTTGAAACCCAACCAGTTGACATCTTTGGCAGCTCTCGATTCTACTCGTTTGCAGCAGGCTCTTGCTAAGGAGTTTGGTGTTGCGCAAGACAAGATCACAGGTGCTAAAACTTATGGCGGTCACGGCGAGCAGATGGCTGTATTTGCTTCACAGGTTAAAATCGATGGCAAACCTTTGTCAGAGATGGGCTTGTCAGAGGAGCGTTGGGCTGAGATTAAGCACAACACTATCCAGGGTGGCTCAAACATCATCAAACTTCGCGGTCGCAGCTCTTTCCAGAGCCCCTCTTACTGCGCTATCAAGATGATTGAGGCTGCTATGGGCGGCGAGCCTTATACTTTGCCCGCAGGTTGCTATGTAAACAGCGAGGAGCTCGGTTACAAGAATGTTATGATGGCTATGCCCACTGTTATCGATGCTGACGGTGTTCACTATGTGGCTCCTCAAGGTACAGCAGAGGAGATGGCAGCGTTGCAGTCTTCAGTTGAGCACTTGGGCAAGATGCGCGACGAGATTATCTCTCTTGGCATCATCCCCGCAGTTGCTGAGTGGAACGAGCTTAACCCCAACATCTAATAAAATCCTATCTTAAAATAGAGAGACAAAGGGCCTTTTAACCCCCTTTGTCTCTTTTTTATGCAAAAATTAGTGCAAAAGTTTTGCCAATTAAGAAATTGTGCCTACTTTTGCGCCACATTTTGTTCAGTGGATAATAATATAAACTAAAAATAATAAATAGGAAATGATTGTAGTACCTGTTAAAGAGGGCGAGAACATTGAAAGAGCTCTCAAAAGATTTAAAAGAAAATTTGACAAGACCGGTGTAGTTAAGGAGTTGCGCGCTCGTCAGCAGTTTGACAAGCCTTCAGTACTCAAGAGATTGAAGATGGAGCACGCTATTTACGTTCAGAAACTTCGTGCTAGCGAGGAATAAAAAACACCTTTTTCTTGTTTTTTAAATTTATCTGATATATATTCGTTGCCGTAAGATAACTCTTGCGGCAACGAATATGTTTATAGACGCCTTTATAGGACACCTTAAGAGTGAGAAGAAGTACTCTTTGCATACGTTGAAAGCGTATGCCGGAGACCTTCGTGCGTTTGAGGTTTTTCTTGAGGGGCTTGAGGGGGCTCCCGGTGTTGTTGACGCCGATGTTGATATGGTGCGCCTGTGGGTGGCCGCTCTTATGGAAGATGGTTGCGTGGCGAGCTCGGTATGCCGAAAATTGAGCGCGTTACGCTCTTTTTATGCCTTTATGCGTCGTGAACGTGGCGTTGAGGCTAACCCGGCCTTGGCGGTTCAGGCTCCTAAAAGAGGCAAAAAGTTGCCTGTCTTTATTAAAGAGGAGGAGATGAATACTCTCTTCGATGAACTTTTTTTTGGCGACGGTTTCGAGGCTTGCCGCGACAGGACTATAATTCTTTGCTTCTACGAGACCGGTGTTCGCCTTTCTGAGCTTGTGGGCTTGGATGTTGCTGATGTTGATATGTGTAAGTGCCAGTTGAAGGTGCTCGGAAAGCGTAACCGCGAGCGTGTTGTTCCTTTTGTGTCGGAGCTTAAAGAGGCGTTTGCTCATTATTTGCACGAAAGAAGTGCGCTCAGTTGCCAGGGTGGCGCTCTTTTTGTTACCGAAAAGGGGGAGCGCATTAGCAACTCGCAGGTCTATCGCTTGGTGAACAAAAATCTTTCGCGTGTTTCTACTGTTAAAAAGAAAAGCCCTCACGTTCTTAGGCATAGTTTTGCCACGGCGATGCTCAATAACGATGCAGAGCTTTTGGCGGTGAAGGAACTTTTGGGGCATAAACGCCTAGCGACTACAGAAATTTACACGCATCTTACTTTTGAGGAGCTAAAACGTTTTTATGATAAGGCTCATCCAAGAGCCGGTAATAACTAAATAAAAGGAGGATTTTTTATGGAGACAAGAATTCAATCGGTGCATTTCGATGCTTCTGCTCAGTTGTTGGAGTTTGTTGAGAAGAAAGTTGCTAAAATCGAAAAATTTTGCGAGGGAGCAACCGCGCTCGAAGTTACAATGAAATTGATAAAGCCCGAGACCGCTATGAACAAGGAGGTGGCGGTGCGTCTTGCTTCGGGCGCTGGCGAGGTGTTTGCGTCAAAAATTTCCGATACCTTTGAGGACGCTTTATTGCTTGCAATTGATGCTTTAAAGGCTCAAATCGAGAAAAAACGCGAAAAAATGAAGTAAAACATGAAAAAAAACTCGAAAAAGTTTTGTGATTAAAAAAAAACTCGTACATTTGCACTCGCTTTACAACGGTAACAGCGCCGTAAATGTACGGTTCGCCTCTTTAGCTCAGTTGGCCAGAGCACGTGATTTGTAATCTCGGGGTCGTTGGTTCGAATCCGACAAGAGGCTCAAAAGCGAAGCGGATGCAATTTGTTGAAAAGCTGTTGCAAATGCGTTTTCTTGAAATTGTGACAAAGGGCAAATTCCAGAGTGGCCAAATGGGGCAGACTGTAAATCTGCTGTCTTTCGACTTCGGTGGTTCGAATCCATCTTTGCCCACATGTGTTGGAAAAGGAGAATGCAAACCGGCTTTGATGGTGTGATTTTTTGAAATACTGTCTTTGTTTGTTTGCAAATTCTTTATGTAAACGTAATTGCGGAAGTAGCTCAGTTGATAGAGCATTAGCCTTCCAAGCTGAGGGTCGCGGGTTTGAGCCCCGTCTTCCGCTCTTTTTCAACGCTGTTATAGCTCAGTGGTAGAGCACTTCCTTGGTAAGGAAGAGGTCCCGAGTTCAA
>JAZKYU010000003.1:0-27360 GCA_045612305.1 Bacteroidaceae bacterium | reverse complement strand
ATTTACAGGGAAAAGTGCGAGCATTGTGTGAGTGTGTAGTTATACGTGCGTAGCGCGGATAACTGAACGAGTTGCGCAGCACCCTGTAAATGTGAGAAAGAGACACGCGGCAAGTGACCGACGAACGAGTTATATTGCCCTCACAGGGCAATTCACGAGCAAGAGGAGGGAGCGACTAATCTTACTCGCGTGTTGCGCCTTTTGCTTCCTTTTCGTCTCACGAAAAGAAGGAGAAAAGAACAAGTATATTGAGAGAAGAACTCTCGGGCCACCGAGGATTTTAAAGCAAGATTATACAACTATTTGCATACCCCTAGACTTTGCTGGTGAGCCATTTTACTTTTTATGATTATGCTTGTACATCTGCCACGTGTTCACAATATTGTGCCACAGAGAATAAAAACCGCCGGCGATAGCTGTAACAGGTGTTAAAAAAGTGTAGGCAAACCAGATAGCAAAAACCGTGTTTTTCTGCCCGAGAGCCTGCCCTCCTGTAACCCTCTCACCGTAACGGGCTGCAACCCACCGCCCCACAGCAAACTGCACAAGACAGCACACAAGCGACACTAGCGCAATACCTGCCATAACCACTATAGAGATGTTGCTACCAGCTATAGCGCGTGCGGTCATTGCAATAGCAAGCGACAGGGCCACAAGCCACAAGTAAAAAGGTATATTGCGCCCGCGCACAACAAAAAAGTTATGCAACGAGGGTACATACTTTCTCAAAAGCTCGGCACACACAAGCGGGCAGAGCAACAAAGGAAACACGCGCCCCATAATGAGCAAAAACGAAGAGAGGAACGACACCCCCTCAACGGGGTGCGACAGGGTAACAAGGAGAGGCGCTACCGCAGCCACAGATACATTTATGAGCATAGTATATGTGATGAGCGATGCAGCGCTACCGCCAAGCTTTGCCGTTATAACAGCTGCCGCCGTAGCCGTGGGGCACATAAGACAGAGCATTGCAGACTCCAGCAATACCTGTACAGCTGCAGGCATATCTTTAAAAAGAGCTATCGAGAGAGAGATAGTTGCAAAAAGCCCCACCTGAAAGCCGAGCAATATAAAGTGCCACAAACGAGGCTTAAGCTCGGTGTATCGCACCCTGCAGAAGGTAACAAAAAGCATCGAAAAAATGAGCAGAGGCTGCACAAAAGCCACCACCCGAACAGCAAAAGCGTGCGTGTTGTCGAAAAGCGGAATATTCACATAGAGCAGGTACATAACCACACCTGCCACCATAGTTATGGGCAGCGACCAATCGCGCAAAAATTGTCGAGGATTCATCTTTTTACAAATTCTGCAAACGCAAGAGAGAACGTTATTTAAGTAGAAGAAAAACCGTTACACCCAGCCAAACTTCTTTGCAAACTCCCATATAACCATACCGGCGGTTACCGACACATTAAGAGAGTGCTTGGTACCAAATTGCGGAATTTCTATCGCCGCATCGCTGGCATCGACCACCTGCTGCTGCACACCTTTCACCTCGTTACCAAGTACAAGGGCATAACGAGCGCCGGGCTCCACCTCGAAACTCTGCAAAGCTATGCTACCGTTGCACTGCTCTATGGAGCATACCTTGTAGCCCTCGCTTTTTAGCATCGCTACAGCCTCTATGGTTTCGGTAAAGTATTGCCAAGCGACAACATCTTCGGCTCCAAGGGCAGTTTTGTGTATCTCGGCACTCGGAGGGGTAGCCGTGATACCGCAAAGCAATATGCGCTCTACGCGGAAAGCATCGCTTGTGCGAAAAACAGAGCCCACATTATGCAGGCTGCGCACATTATCGAGCACCACGGTGAGGGGCAGTTTGGTGGAGTTTTTAAATTCCTCGCACCCTATGCGCCCCATCTCTGTGACAAGTTTCTTCTTCACGATAAAACTCTTTTTTATGCAAATTTACTCCAGTCGGTGAGACTCATATCGCCCTCACGCTCAAACGTTGCGTGCATACCAAGCGCCGCAGCGATATTGTGGCTCACGTGACCTTTCTTTGCAATCTTCAAGTAGTCCCACAAGAGCTGTTTGTAGGCTGGGTGAGCACAATTTTCTATGAGCAGCTTTGCACGCTCGTCGGGTCCCTTGCCACGCAAGTCGGCAACACCCCACTCTGTAACAACAACGCGCACGTCGTGCTCGGTGTGGTCGGCGTGTGTAACCATAGGAACGATAGAGCTTATCTGGCCACCCTTCTGCGTAGAGGGGCAGGTAAATATCGAAATATATGCGTTGCGAGCAAAGTCGCCCGAGCCACCGATACCGTTCATCAAGCGAGTACCGCAGATGTGCGAAGAGTTAACGCAACCATAAAGGTCGACCTCTATAGCGGTGTTCATAGCTATAATACCTAAGCGGCGAATAATTTCGGGGTGGTTCGATATCTCGGAGGGGCGCAATATGAGCTTGTCGCGGAAGAAATCGAGATTGTCGTAAACGTGCGACAAACACTCTTGCGAGAGAGAAAGCGAGCAAGTACTACCGGCCTTCACCTTGCCAAGCTCCATAAGTTTTATCACAGAGTCTTGCAACACCTCGGAGTATAGATAAAGAGGCGGAATTTCTGTAGCGTTCTCAAGGCCTTTGAGTACCGCGTTTGCCACGTTACCGATACCGCTCTGTATGGGAAGACCAGTCGCGGGTATTGTGCCGCATTTCATGTCGCTGATGATAAAGTCTACCACGTTCTCGCCTATCTTGCGTGTAACATCGTCGAGCTCCTTGAAGAGCACCGCCTCGTTGGGCATATTAACCTCAACTATACCTATAACCTTCTTGGGGTCTACCTGCACATAGGTCTTGCCCACACGGTCGTCGGCCTTGTAGATAGGTATCTCGCGACGATAAGGAGGGTCAAGCGGCTCATACACATCGTGGAAACCTATTGTTTGGTGGTAGCTGTTGCGCTCAATAATAATTTTGTCGGCAAGATTGGCCACAGTTTGGCCTATACCGCCTGCAGTGGTGAGATAAACCTTCCCGTCGGGGGTTATGTCCACAGCCTCAAGTATAGCCACATTCACCTTGCCCATATAGCCGTAGCGCAAGTCCTGCGCCATGAGAGAGAGGTGAAGGTCGGTATATGTTATCTCCTTGTTGTTAACTGCGGTGCGCACTGTGGGGTTAGAAAGGAAGGGTGCGCGGAAACGTATTGCGTTGGCACGGGTGAGGGCACCGTCGATAGCATCGCCTGTCGATGCACCCGAGTAAAGGTCTATTTTAAAAGGTTTACCTGCAGCGTGAGCCTCCTCGGCACGTTTTGCGACCTCGGGAAGCACGGTTTTAGGTGTACCCGAAAGGGTAAAACCGCTTATACCCACACCATCTCCATCGTTTATGTAGCAAGCAGCCTCTTGGGCTGTAATTATTCTGTAGCTCATTGTTTTATATGTGTTTAGTTTCTATCAAAAATATTTCTTACCAAAAATTTCGGCATAAACTATAGCCTTTTTTATCTCCGATTTATCTTTTATGGCATAACCCTTCTCAACACTCTCCTCGGTTGCCGCCTTAACCACGGGGGCTGGCTCTTTGGCCGCAACAGAAGGCTTTGCCTCGGGCTTTAAATGCCTTTTTTGCACTATCTCCTTTTTCTTTTTTGTTCTCTGTGGCGCGGGGGTGGGCTCTAGCACCTCAACAGTGGGGAAGACCTCGCCCATAACACCTCTTGTGCGGCCGGCCTCCTCTTCCACGCTTGTCGAAGAGAGCTTACCCATCGTCTTCGCTATAAATACCACAGCGCCTACAACCACCAACAATAAAAGCTCCATAAGGGCACCTCTATTTATTGTTTAAAAAATCTTTAAATACCTCGTCAAACTTCTCGCCACGGGTGAGACGACCGTTCTCGAGACACACAACCTCTACACGCGCCTTCACAACAAGTTTATCACCTGTAAGGTTGTAAATATCTTGCAGAAAAACGAGCTTTGCACCCTCGCGCACCAAGTTGACACCCACAAAAAAGTCGTCGCCACCACGCAAAGGCCACTTATACTCTATGGTTATTTTAGAAACCATAGGGTCTACGCCTGCGTCGTGCAAAGCCGACATACTGCCACCACGGCTCTTAAGAAACTCGTGACGCGCGTGCTCCAAGTAACGCTGATAATTGGAGTTATGCACAACTCCCTGAAAATCGAGCTCATAATCGCGCACCGTCATCTCGTGTTTGTAAGCATATTCTTTCATAAGCGGGTAGGTTGGATTCAAAAAATTATTAAGGTGCAAATATAAAACAAAAAAATTGTTGTTCGCGTTTTTATGCGCCCAAAGAGAGGGTTTTCTTTAAAATTTGCCTGTGTTATACAGTTTTAATACAATAATTTGACTATTTTTGCGAAACGACGAGCGGAATTTGGGGGAAACCTCATTTTCCGCAAAAGTGTTATGTAGGAACTATGACAACCAAAGATATACAACAGCTTTATGCAACACACCCGGGAGTTGAGGCCTTGATGCAGCTGCGCGAAGAGGGCGGCAAGAAACGCGCCTACCTCGAAGGGCTCAACGGCAGCGCAGCCGCTATGGTGTTGAGCGGCCTTAAACAAAGAGCACCCGAGCAGACCTTTTTCATCGTGATGAACGACGCCGACGAAGCCGGATACTTCTACCACGATATAATGCAGATTTGCAACGACAGCAACACGTTTTTTTTCCCCTCCTCGTTCCGCAGAGCCCTAAAATATGGGCAAGCCGACGACGCAAACCGCATTTTGCGCACCGAGATTATGAGCCGCCTCACCGGCCGACGACGCAAAGAGGGGCTCACCATAATAACCCACCCCGACGCACTTGCCGAAAAGGTTGCATCGCAAAGCGACCTTGAGGAAAAAACCTTGAATATCGCAACGGGCGACACCATAGAGCGTGCCGAGATTGAGAAAAAGCTCAAAGAGCTGAAATTCAAGGAGGTCACATATGTCTACGAGCCCGGAGAGTTTGCCGTGCGCGGTAGCATCATCGACATATTCTCCTTCTCGTCGGAGTACCCCTATCGCATAGACTTTCTCGGCAACGAGGTCGAGAGTATAAGAACTTTCGAGGTAGAAAGCCAGCTATCCAAGGAACGATGCGACGAAGCCGCTATTGTGCCCAAGGTAACAGGCCGCGAAAGCGTGTCCATAACAAGCTTCCTGCCCAAAAACGTCATATTCATAACAAAAGATTTTGAATTTGTAAAAGGCTCGGTGGAAAAGCTCAACACCGAGGGCTTCTCGCTGCAAGCAAAGCTGTCGGAAAGCGAGCTGCCTCATATGCCCGACCTTATGAGCGCCGCCGAAGTTGAAGCCTTTGCACGCAGTGTAAAACACTGGGAGATGCGCAACAACGCAAGCGCCACGGGCACAAAGGTGAAGTTCGAGACAGCACCGCAACCCATCTTCCACAAAGACTTCGACCTTGTGAGCAACACCCTGGGCGAGTACATAAGAAACAACTACAAACTCCTGCTACTCACCGACGACACCCACCAAGCCGAGCGTCTGAAGGCCATCTTCGAGGAGAGGGGCGATAACATACCCTTTACCCCTGTCGACAAAACCATACACGAAGGTTTTTGCGACAACACCCTGCGCGTAGCCCTCTTCACCGACCACCAACTTTTTGGTCGTTTCCACAACTTCCGTCTGCGCAGCGAGCGTGCCCGCAGCGGCAAGGTAGCCCTCACGCTCAAGGAGTTAAAAGAGTTTGGTATAGGCGACTACATAGTGCACATAGACCACGGTATAGGCAAGTTTGGAGGCCTTGTGCGCATACCTGCTGCAAACGGTGTGCAAGAGGCCATAAAACTCATTTATAAGAACGACGATGTGGTTTTTGTATCCATACACAACCTACACAAAATATCAAAATACCGCGGTAAAGAGGGCGATGCGCCCACGGTGAGCAAGCTGGGTACGGGCGCGTGGGAACGCATAAAAGAGCGCACAAAGAAGAAGATAAAAGACATAGCGCGCGACCTCATAAAACTATACTCGCAACGATACAAGGAGAGAGGCTTTGCCTTCTCGCCCGACAGTTACCTGCAAACAGAACTCGAGGCAAGTTTCATATACGAAGACACCCCCGACCAGCGCAAAGCAACCAACGAGGTGAAAAAAGATATGGAGCGCAGCCGCCCTATGGACCGCCTCATCTGCGGCGATGTAGGTTTCGGCAAAACCGAGGTTGCCATAAGAGCCGCCTTCAAAGCTGCAACCGACGGCAAACAGGTAGCCGTGCTTGTACCCACCACCGTGCTTGCCTACCAGCACTACCTCACATTCAAAGAGCGCTTAAAGGAGTTCCCCTGCAACGTGCAGTACTTGAGCCGTGCCCGCAGCGGAGCAACCACAAAAAAGGTGCTCGACGACATAAAAGAGGGCAAGGTGGATATTGTGATAGGCACGCACCGTCTCACGGGCAAAGACGTACAGTTCAAGGATTTAGGCCTGCTCATAATAGACGAGGAGCAGAAGTTCGGTGTAGCCGTAAAGGAGAAACTGCGACAGTTTAAAGTAAACGTCGACACGCTCACCATGACCGCAACCCCCATACCGCGCACCCTGCAATTTTCAATTATGGGAGCACGCGACCTCTCAATGATACAGACACCGCCGCCCAACCGCTACCCCATACACACCGAGATACAAACCTTCGATGCCGAGGTTATAAAAGAGGCCATAAACTTTGAGTTGAGCCGCAACGGGCAGGTCTTCTTCATCAACAACCGCATATCAAATATGCGCGAGCTCGAACATATGATAAAACGCGCCGTGCCCGACGCCCGTGTGTGCATAGGCCACGGACAGATGGAGCCCGCCGAGCTCGAAAAGATACTCTACGCCTTCATAAACCACGACTACGACGTGCTCATAGCAACATCCATCGTGGAAAACGGCATAGACATACCCAACGTAAACACAATAATTGTAAACCAAGCGCAACACTTTGGGTTGAGCGACCTTCACCAGATGCGCGGGCGTGTAGGCCGAGGCAAACGCAAAGCCTTCTGCTACCTGCTCACCCCGCCCAGAGAGAGCCTCACCACCGACGCCCGACGCAGGCTCGAGGCCATAGAAAGTTTCAGCGAGCTTGGCAGCGGTATGCACATCGCTATGCAAGACCTCGACATACGCGGGGCGGGCAACCTCCTTGGTGCCGAACAGAGCGGCTTCATCGCCGACCTTGGTTACGAGACATACCAAAAAATTCTTGCCGAGGCCGTTATGGAGCTAAAAGAAGACGAGTTTGCCGACATACTCACCGACGAGGAGATGAGCGACAACGACCTCCTTGTAAAAGAGTGCTTTGTCGAGAGCGACCTAGAGCTGCTGCTCCCCGCAGTCTATGTGCCCGACAGCAACGAGCGTATACTTCTATACCGCGAGCTCGACTCACTCACCACCGAGAAGGAGATACACGCCTTCCGCGCAAGGCTTAAAGACCGCTTCGGCGACATACCCACCGAGGCCGAGGAACTTATGAAGATGGTGAGCCTGCGCCACACGGCACAAGAGATGAACATAGAAAAAATTTACCTCAAAGGCGGGCGCATGAACATCTTCTTTGTCGACGAGAAGAACAAAAAATTCTACGAGAGCGACACCTTCGGCCACATACTCGCCTATGTGAATACAAGCTCCTTCGGCTGCAAAGTTAAGCAAGCCGACGGACGATGCGTCATCACCATAGAGAACATAAAGAACGTAGAAACCGCACACACCTTCATAGAGGAGGTGAAAAGAGCTGTTAAAATAGGCTTTTAAAAAGATTTATACTATATTCGCACATAACAAAACCCACACACTTATGAAACTACTAAAAATAACCCCTCTGCTCGCAGCGGCAATTATCGCCGGCGGAGTTTCTGCACAAAACGCAAAGGGCGGCATCGACGAGGCGATGCTCAAGGAGATAAGCGCAAGTTACAAACCCACAGCAGCCGAAAAAACCCTGCAAAACATTATGCTTGCACAGCCCATAAAAACCCTCTCGGTAAACCAGGAAAACCTCTCGGAACTCGACACATACTTCAGCCACAGCGTGGTGTCCAAGGGCATCACCGACCAAGAGTCGTCGGGGCGTTGCTGGCTCTTTACCGGTATGAACGTTATGCGTGCCAAGATGATAGCCGAACAAAAGCTCGAGGGCTTTGAGTTTTCTCAAATCTACAACTTCTTCTTCGACCAGCTCGAAAAATCAAATATGTTCCTGCAGGGCATCATCGACACACGCAAAAAACCACAAGACGACCGCTTGGTTGAGTGGCTCTTTAAAAACCCGTTGAGCGACGGCGGCACCTTCACCGGTGTGGCCGACCTTGTAGCAAAATATGGTATCGTGCCCAAAGACGCTATGCGTGAAACATACACCAGCAACCACACCGACGCCTTCAACTCTCTGCTCAAGAGAAAGCTGCGCGAGTTTGGTGTGCGCCTGCGCGACGCTGCAGCCCGCGGAGCAAAAGAAAAAGAGCTCCTCGACTTGAAGACAGAGCAGCTCAAAGTTGTCTACAAGATGCTTGTACAGGTCTACGGCGTGCCCCCCACCGAGTTTGAGTGGGCGCCCAAAGACGAAAACGGCAAGTATCGCGAAGCACCTCAAAAGTACACCCCCAAGAGCTTCTATGACAAGTACATAGGCATAGACCTGCAGAACGACTTTGTGATGCTTATGAACGACCCCACCCGCCCCTACTGGAAGAGCTACGAGATAGAGTTTGACCGCCACACCTACGACGGCCACAACTGGCTCTACATAAACCTCCCCCTCGACGAGATTAAGCAGATGGCCATAGCATCTATAAAAGACAGCACCATGATGTACTTCTCGTGCGACGTAGGCAAGTACCTCGACAGCAAACGCGGCACACTCGACATCGCCAACTACAACTATGGCGAGCTCTTCGGCATAGACTTCACTATGGACAAGCGCGAGCGAGTTATGACCTACGACAGCGGCTCGTCGCACGCTATGACTCTTAAAGCTGTGGACATAGACGAGAACGGGAAAACCACAAAGTGGCAAGTTGAAAACAGCTGGGGCGCTGCAAGCGGCTACAAGGGCACGCTCATTATGACCGATGAGTGGTTCAACGAATATATGTTCCGCCTTGTGGTGAACAAAAAATATGCCCCCGAAAAAGTTCTCAAAGTTCTTGAGGAGAAGCCCACCCTGCTCCCCGCTTGGGACCCTATGTTCACCCCCGAGGAGAGCAAAGCGCCCACGGCCGAGGGTGCGGAAACAAAACCATATAGAGCTTATTGTACGCTATTTTTTATTACCACCTCCAAGAGAAATTATTCATTTGGGGTTGATTATGGACAAATAAGTAATCAGGAAAATAGAATATTAGTCAACAAAGATGGTGAAAGATATATCTTTAAATCAACTATGGACGCCTACAATTATATGGGCAAACTCGGCTGGGAAGCAACCGACCTTAAAAGCAGCTCTCCAATAGAAGGATACCACAAAAACAACACTACAATAGAAGGATACGTAATATTCACCAAGATGGTTACAAGCGACGAGGAGATTGCCCGCGGGTTCTACACCCTTGCCGACTACGAGAAAGACAACCAATAATAACCCGCAACAAGTTTTGCACACCACAAAAAACATGAGGCCGGGTCAAAAGTAAGTTTTGGCTCGGTCTCTTTTTTTGCACTCTCTACTACAAATTCCCATCGGCACTGGCACCCACAAAACAGCCACACGCCCCACCCTGCAACACCACCAAACAAAGAGTTTATTTTCAGCGCGATAGAGCTATTAACAACCTGTTGAAAACTTTATAAAAAATAATCTTTGTTTTATGGTGGGGAATTGTGGGGAATTGTGTAATTTTGAAGCGAATTATATATTTTGGCAAGAAAGTATGCGTTTCATAGGCAACATAGAGGCAAAAACCGACAACAAAGGCAGAGTTTTTCTGCCCGCTTGTTTCCGTCGTGCATTGCAGGCAGCAGCCTGCGATGTGGTTATGTTGCGCAAAGACGTGTACCAGGATTGCCTTGTGCTCTACCCCCTCGATAGCTGGAACGAGCAACTCAACCTCTTGCGTAGCCGTCTCGACAAGTGGAACGCCGCGCACCAGATGCTATTCCGCCAGTTTGTGGCCGATGTTGAAGAGCTGCACATCGACGGCAACGGGCGCATATTGCTACCCAAGAGATACCTAAAGATGGCATCCATCGAGCAAGAGGTGCGCTTTATAGGTATGGACGACACTATAGAAATTTGGGCAAAAGAGAAGGTTGAAAAACCATTTATGAGCCCCGAAGAGTTTAGCCGTGAGCTTGAAAAAATTATGACCGCAGAAAAAGGAGGCAACAATGAATGAAGAACTTGTTTACCACACACCGGTGCTGTTGAAAGAGAGCGTCGACGGGATGCAGATAGGTGAAAACGACACTTGCGTGGATGTAACCTTTGGCGGAGGCGGACACTCACGCGAGATACTCTCGCGCCTGGGCAAGAAGGGACACCTTTACAGCTTCGACCAAGACGAAGACGCCGAAAAGAACGCCCCCAGCGACAAGCGCTTCACCTTTGTGCGCGGGAACTTCCGCTTCCTCTACAACTTTTTGCGCTACCACGATGCAACAAAGATAGACGCCCTGCTTGGCGACCTCGGCGTGTCGGGGCACCACTTCGACGACGAGACACGAGGCTTCTCTTTCCGCTTCGACGCCGACCTCGACATGCGTATGAACAAACGAGGAGGCGACACAGCGGCCGACCTGCTGAACAACGCCACCGAGGAGGAACTTGCACGCATCTTCAAGCTATACGGCGAGCTAAGTTGCGCACGCAAGCTGGCTGCCACCATAGTAAAACGCCGTAGCGCACAACCCTTCCGCAGGGTGAGCGACCTCATAGAGGCAGCAAAGCCCTTCTGCCCACCACAACGCGAAAAAAAGGAGCTTGCAAAAATTTTCCAAGCCCTGCGCATAGAGATAAACCACGAGATGGACGCCCTTAAGGAGATGCTGCAACAGGCTGGCGAGGTGCTTAAACCTGGAGGCCGCCTTGTGATTATAACCTATCACTCTCTCGAGGACCGCTTGGTAAAAAACTTTATGAAAAGCGGCAACATCGACGGCGTAGTCGAGAAAGACTTCTTCGGGCGCGTAACATCGCCCTTCGAGATGAAAAAAGTCATCATCCCCACAGCCGAGGAGCAAGAGCAGAACCCACGCTCACGCAGCGCCAAGCTAAGAATAGCAATTAAAAAAGAGGAGGTATAAAAACTATGGACGACACAAATAAAACGAAGGAAAAGAAGAAAAGCGGCTTTATGAGCCTCATCTTCGGCGGGCGTTTCCTCAACAGCGACCTCTTTTTGAACAACGCCCTGCTGCTTGGTATGGTTGTGATATACGCCTTCATATATGTGAGCAACCGCTACGCCTTCCAGCAAGAGGTGAGAGAGATTGAGAAACTAAAAAAGGTGAGAATCGATTTAAGATACGACCTCCTGACGATGCAGAGCGAGTTTTCGGAAAAGAGCCGACAGTCGCACATCGAAAAATACATACAAGAAAACAACAGCGAACTAAAGACAGCCACACAACCCCCTTACTCAATAGACTAAACACCCAAAATGTTCCACTTCAGAAAAGACATAATATTCCGTTTCAACCTACTCGTACTACTTGTGTTCGGTGTATGGGGAGGTATTATCGTTACAAAGGCCGGTATTGTAATGTTCAAAGAGCGTGAATTTTGGAACGAGATAAGGGAGCGAGGTCGCAAATACAACCAAAAGATACCCGCCCGCCGAGGCAACATATTGAGCGACAACGGGGAGATTATGGTAAGCACACTTGTAAAATACAGGTTATTCATAGACTTCGACTACACCGACCCCAACAGCAAAAAAACCGAAAAAAGAGTGCGCGCAAGGAAAGACTCTATATGGAACGCCGACGTTGCAGCGCTCTCCGAAGGGCTCGCACGCATACTCCCCCACTGGAGCGCCAGCACATTTGAAGCACACTTGAGAAAAGGTCTCAGAATAAACCGAGAGCGAGGAGCCGGCCGCCGAGAGTACCCCTTGTGCCCTGGCCCCACATACATAAACTACTCGCAATACAAGGAGATAAAGAAGCTCCCTATAATGTCCTTGCGACCTGCTTACTCGGGGCTTATAGCAAGGGATTTTATCGACCGCAAGAAAATCTTCGGCTCGCTGGCCAAGAGCACGCTTGGCGATATTGTGGCAAGCGAGAACAAGAGCGGCAAAAAGTTCAACGTAAGCTACGGTCTTGAGAGCAAGTACGACTCTATATTGCGTGGAAAAGATGGCGTGGGACGCCGAGAAAAATCGAACTTCAAGGTGGAGGCTGCCGCAAAAAACGGCGCCGATGTTCAAACAACGCTCAACATAGAGATGCAAGATATATGCGAGAAGGCTCTGCGACAGAAACTTGTAGAGTTCGACGCACACTCGGGCTGGGTGATACTTATGGAGACAAAAAGCGGCGACATAAAAGCTATAGTAAACCTCACAAGAGCTGGCGAAGGCTACTACATAGAGACCAACGAGCAGACCGAGCACAGCACCACCCCCAACCTTGCGCTTTGCAACCTTATGGAGCCCGGCTCCATCTTCAAAACAGTTGCGCTTGCCGCAGCTCTCGAGGAGGGCGTGGTTAAAGCTACAGACTCTGTTCCACACCACGGCGGCAGCCACGTTTTCTATGGTGGACGCAGAATAGAAGACAGCCACAAACCCAAACCCGGTAGCGGCACACACTACACAATAACCGAGGTACTCAAATACTCGTCCAACATAGGTATGGGCGAGATTATAGGCCGCGGGTTCAAGAAAAACCCCAAAGCGTTCACCGACAAGCTCAACGACTTTGGTATGCGCACAAACTACCGCCTCATAAAAGACGAGGCTACCCCCTTCTATGCAAACCCCGGGCAAAAGAGATGGTCGCCCAGCGACCTTATATCGCTCTCCTACGGCTACGCATCTATGATGACCTCTATAAATATGGTAACATTCTACAACGCCATAGCCAACGGGGGCGACATACTAAAGCCACGCCTTGTAAAGAGCTTGCTCAGAGACGGCGAAACCATAGAGGAGTTTGAGCCCGAGGTTATAAAGAGGAACGCGCTCTCCAAGAGCACCGTAGAGGAACTCAAAAAGATGCTCGTGGAGGTCGTGAACGCCGAAGACGGAACGGGAGGCAAAGCAAAAACAAAGAACTTTGTGTCGGCAGGAAAAACCGGTACAGCACGCATAGCGAAGAACGGCAGCTACAACTACAGCCCCATAGAATACCTGTTGAGTTTCTGCGGTTTCTTCCCCGCCGACAAACCACAATACACCTGCATAGTGCAGATGACAAACAACAAACCTCCACGCTCGGGCGGTATGACATCGGGTGCTGTTTTCAAAGATATAGCCGAGAAAATTATGGCCAAGCACGAGAGGATGTCCCTTGCCCAAGGCAAAGACACCATAAACGCATTGTTACCCACAATAAAAAACGGTAACTTGAACGCTATGAGCTACCTTCTCGACGAGATGAACATAAACATCGACAACGACTACAGCGCATCCTACGACGACAAGGAGCCCGAGTGGGGCGTGATAAAGAAAGATAGCTCAAGGTACACCTTCCGTAAGCTCGACACAAACGATGAGTTTGTGCCCAACGTAACAGGTATGGGTGCAAAAGATGCAGTCTATCTTATGAAGAAAGCCGGGCTCAAGACAAGCCTCAACGGTTACGGGCACGTTGTAAAACAGAGCATAAAACCAGGGACAAGAGCCGTACCCGGCACACAAATTACACTCACACTTAAACCATAAAATATTATGAGATTAAGCGAACTTATTAAAAACATCCAATACACACGCATCGTGTTGCCCAAAGAGGAGTGCGACATAACAGGCGTTAACATCGACTCGCGACAAGTGCAGGCCGGCAATATGTTCATAGCTATGCGCGGCACGCAGGTTGACGGACACGAGTACATAGCATCGGCCGAGGAAAAAGGAGCTGCAGCCATCGTGTGCGAAGAGATGCCCTCGCAGCTCAACCCCAACATAGCCTATCTGCAGGTTGCAAACGCACAAAGCATCTGCGGACACATCGCTACAACCTTCTACGGCAACCCCACCCAAAAGCTTAAACTTGTGGGTGTGACCGGCACAAACGGAAAAACCACCATCGCCACACTGCTCTACGAGCTGTTCCGCGAGATGGGGCACAAGTGTGGGCTCCTTTCTACCGTGTGCAACTACATCGACGGTATAGCATACCCCTCGACACACACCACCCCCGACGCGGTAAACCTTAACCGCCTGCTCGGGCAGATGGCCGACGAAGGGTGCGAGTATGCATTTATGGAGGTTAGCTCACACGCCCTTGCACAAGAGCGTGTCGGTGGGCTCACATTTGCAGGAGGTATATTCACAAACCTCACCCGCGACCACATAGACTTCCACGAAACGATGGACAACTATCTGAAGTGCAAGAAGAGCTTCTTCGACACGCTACCGCGCGATGCCTTTGCAATAACTAACCTCGACGACAAAAACGGCCCCGTGATGGTACAAAACACACGCGCCGACATAAAAAAATACTCCACACGCACACTTGGCGACTACAAAGCACGCATTGTGGAGACACACCTCGACGGTATGATACTCGAATTTAACAACCGTGAGTTTGCCACACCCCTCACCGGCCGCTTCAACGTGAGCAACCTGCTTGCAATATTTGCAGCAGCTGTAGAGCTAGGCAAGGAGCCCGACGAGGTGTTGCGCGTCTTGAGCACACTAAAACCCGTATCGGGCCGCTTCGAGACCTTGCACTCACGCGACGGCGTGTCGGCCATCGTCGACTATGCCCACACTCCCGACGCAATAAAAAACGTTCTAGGCACCGTGAACGAGGTGTTGCGCAGCCGCGGACAGATAATAACCGTGGTGGGAGCAGGCGGTAACCGCGACAAGGGCAAACGCCCCATTATGGCACAAGAGGCGGTCAAGAGCAGCAATCGAGTTATAATAACATCGGACAACCCCCGTTTCGAAGAGCCGCAAGATATTATAAACGATATGCTCGCAGGCCTCACCGACGAACAAAAGAAAAGCGTTATCGCCATAACCGACAGAAAAGAGGCCATAAAAACCGCCTGCGCGCTTGCACAAAAAGGCGACGTGGTGGTGGTTGCCGGTAAGGGACACGAAAACTATCAGGAGATAAAGGGAGTAAAACATCACTTCGACGATAAAGAGGTTATAAAAGAGATATTCGGACTACTTTAATTATACAGAAGCTACCATGTTGTACTACATATTTGGGTTACTACAAGAGGCGGGGTTTCCCGGAGCACGCCTTTTTGGCTACACATCATTTAGAGCACTCACAGCTATAGTGCTTGCGCTGCTCATATCAACTATCTTTGGTGAGTATTTTATACGATACTTCAAGAAGAGACAAATTTCTGAAACCTTGCGCGACCTCGACAAGAACAACCTCAAGGTGGGTGTTCCCACTATGGGTGGAATTATAATTATTATTGCCGTAATTGTACCCTGCCTGCTCATAGGCCGCTTGGACAACGTTTATATGTTGCTCCTGCTCATAACAACCATATGGCTAGGTGTTGTAGGTTTTGCCGACGACTATATAAAGACCTTCAAAAAGAACAAAGACGGCATCCCCGGGAAGATAAAAGTCTTCTCACAGGTTGGACTTGGGCTCCTCATAGGGCTCACCCTTTACTTGAGCCCGCAGGCTGTTATGCGCGAAAACGTGTCGATGCAGGTAAACAACACCGTGGAGGTTACACACCGCAGCAAACCCGAAAAACTAAACAAAACCACAATACCTTTTATTAAAGACCACAACCTAGGCTATAGCGATATTATGGCCTTCTGCGGGGAGTATGCAAACGCCGCAGGGTGGGTGCTCTTTGTTGTGGTTACAATATTTATAGTAACCGCTGTTTCCAACGGTGCCAACCTCAACGATGGTATGGACGGTATGCTTGCAGGCAACGCCGCCATAATAGGTGTAGCCCTGGCTGTGCTTGCCTATGTGTCGAGCCACGTTAATTGGGCCGAATACCTTAATATAATGTACCTGCCCGGTAGCGAGGAGGTTGTGATTTTCTCCTTTGCTTTTATAGGTGCGCTTGTGGGTTTCTTGTGGTACAACTCCTTCCCTGCACAAGTATTTATGGGCGACACGGGCAGCCTCACCATCGGTGGTATAATAGCCGTGGTGGCTATACTCATACACAAAGAGATTTTGCTCGTTCTCCTTTGCGGTATATTTGTTGTGGAGAATCTCTCAGTTATGGCACAGGTAGCCTACTTCAAGCAGGGTAAGAAAAAAGGAGTGAAACAGAGACTCTTCCGTTGCACCCCTCTGCACCACCACTACACTATAAGCGACGAGAAACTCGACAAAGAGTGCCGCTACATATTCAAAGGGCCTCAAAGACCTATGCACGAAGCAAAAGTTACTGTGCGTTTCTGGATTGTGACCATAATTATGGCCGCTATAACACTTATGACACTAAAAGTAAGATAGAACGAGGATGGAAAAGAAAATTGTTATACTAGGAGCAGGAGAGAGCGGTTGCGGAGCAGCTGTGCTAGCCAACAAACTAGGGTTCGATGTTTTTGTTTCGGACTTCGGCCCCATCGCCGACAAGTACAAGGAGATGCTCGACTCTTACAGCATACGCTGGGAAGAGAAAAAACACAGCGAAGAGATTATACTCTCTGCTGCCGAGGTTATAAAAAGCCCGGGCATACCCCACGAAGCACCCATCATTGTGAAAATAAAGAACGCCGGCATACCCATAATATCGGAGATTGAGTTTGCAGGCCGATACACCAATGCCAAAATGATATGTATCACCGGCAGCAACGGCAAAACCACCACCACCTCGCTCATCTACCACATCTTCCGCGAGGCTGGGCTCAACGTGGGGCTCGCAGGTAACATAGGCAACAGCCTTGCCCTGCAAGTAGCCGAAGACGACAAAGACTACTACATTGTGGAGCTCAGCAGTTTCCAGCTCGACAATATGTATGAGTTCCGCGCCAACGTAGCCGTGCTCATGAACATAACCCCCGACCACCTCGACCGCTACGAACACGACATGCAAAAGTATGTCGATGCCAAGTTGCGCATTCTGCAGAACCAACAGCAGGACGACGCCTTTGTCTTCTGGAACGACGACCCCATAATAAGCAACGAGCTTCCCAAGTACAAACACGGCAAGCTCTACCCCTTTGCCGAAACAAAGAGCGAGGGACTTGGGGCATACACCGAGGAGCACAAGCTCATCTTCACCGAGCCCACACCTTTTAATATGGAGCTCGAGGAGCTTGCCCTCACTGGCAAACACAACCTCTACAACTCTATGGCCGCAGGTATATCGGCCAACGTGGCAGGTATACGCAAAGAGACCATCCGCGAGGCACTGAGCAGCTTCACCGGCGTGGAGCACCGCCTGGAAAAGGTTGCAAAGGTAGACGGCGTGGAGTATATAAACGACTCAAAAGCCACAAACGTAAACAGTTGTTGGTATGCCTTGCAAAGTATGAAGACAAAAACAATACTCATACTCGGCGGCAAGGACAAGGGCAATGACTACAGCGAAATTTCGGGACTTGTAAAGGAAAAGTGTTGCGGCCTCATCTTCTTGGGAGCCGACAACAGCAAGCTACACAACTTCTTTGGCTCTTTTGGGCTCCCCATAGCCGACACCCACTCTATGCAAGAGTGTGTCGACGCAGCCCGCAAGATGGCAAAAAGCGGCGAGACCGTGTTGCTGAGCCCCTGTTGCGCAAGCTTCGACCTCTTCAAGAGCTACGAAGACCGTGGCCGACAATTTAAAGAACTTGTTTGTAAATTATAACAAAGAAGAGACAACCTATGGGAAAAGGCATAGCACGAAGAATTTTCAAAGGAGACAAGGTTATTTGGACAATATTCTTTCTCCTCTGCTCACTCTCGCTGGTCGAGGTGTTCAGCGCGTTGAGCCGCCAAACATACGAGACACACAATTACTGGCAACCTATAACCAAGCACGCGATGTTCCTCATTGCGGGCGTGGGCGTCGTGTGGTTTATTCACAATATGAAGATATCGTGGATAAAGAGATTCTCGTATCTCACATACGGAGCAGGTGTTGCGCTCCTTATATGGGCGCTCATAGGTGGAGAGACATATAACGACAGTGCACGCTGGGTGAACATACTTGGAGTGCGATTCCAACCCCTAGAGATTGCCAAGATGGGCGTGGTTATGACCACAGCGCTTGTGCTTGCAAAATCGCAAACTGAGGAGGGCACAGACCTCAAAGCTATGAAAAAGATACTCTGGCTCTGCGCCGTACCCTGTTTCTTCATTCTGCTCGAAAACCTCTCAACCGTGGCCATCGTTCTCGCCACCGTGTTCCTCATGATGCTCATCGGGCGAGTTTATTGGAAACACCTCTTGAAGCTTGTGGGCACGGGAGCCCTCATAGCCATAACATTTATATCGCTCATAATGCTCACGCCCGACAAGATGAATGAAAACGCACCATCGTGGGAGAGAAAGATACACAGCAAGGCCCTCACCTGGAAAAACCGCATACTCGACGTCTTCGCAACAAGCAAGGTGGTAAAGCCCAAGGACTACAAGATAAGCGGAAACGAACAGCGCACATACGCCTGCATAGCCATCGCCTCGAGCGGGCTCATAGGTAACGGCCCGGGCAACTCTGTTCAGCGCGACTTTATTCCACACGCATATTCCGACTTTATATACGCAATTATAATAGAGGAGCTTGGGCTCATAGGTGGCTTCATAGTGATAATGCTCTACCTCACCATACTCTACCGCTGCGGTGTTATAGCAGCCAAGTGCGAGGACCCCTACCCGGCCTTCCTCATAATGGGTATTGGCATGATTATAACCGTGCAAGCGCTCCTGCATATGACCATCTCGGTTGGAGGCCCCGTAACCGGACAACCTTTGCCCCTTGTGAGCCAGGGAGGAACATCGATACTTATAAACTGCATCTACATAGGTATCATTCTAAGCATCAGCCGCTATGTTAAACGTCTGAGCAAGAACAACGAAACAGAAAACAACACGGCAGGGACAGACAACGAAAACCCCGCCATAAGTGATATTGAAAACATAAACAGAGTTAATTATGAAGAAGGAGTATAGAATAATTATCAGCGGAGGAGGAACAGGTGGTCACATTTTCCCCGCCCTCTCTATAGCCGACGCTATACGTAGCAAACACCCCAACGCAAAGATACTTTTTGTGGGAGCAAACAACCGCATGGAGATGCAGCGTGTGCCCGATGCGGGATACGACATCGTGGGCTTGCCCATCGCCGGCTTCGACCGCAAACATCTGTGGAAAAACATAAAGGTGCTCTGGCTCATACTCAAAAGCCAGTTGATGGCCAAGAAAATTATAAAAGATTTTGCACCACAGGTAGCTGTGGGTGTGGGAGGCTACGCAAGCGGCCCCACACTAAAGATGGCTGCAAGCATGAAGATACCCACCCTCATACAAGAGCAGAACTCTTATGCCGGAGTTACAAATAAAATTCTTGCAAAGAGCGCCAAAATGATATGTGTTGCCTACGAGGGTATGGAGCGTTTCTTCCCCCACGAGAAGATTAAGCTCACCGGCAACCCGGTGCGCAAGAGCCTTCTCGACATGCGCACAAACCGCCTGAAAGCGATGGAAGAGATGGGGCTCGACCCGCAAAAACCCTGCGTGCTCATCGTGGGCGGTAGCCTCGGCGCGCGCAGCATAAACGAAAGCATAATAAACAACCTCGACATAGTAAAAGCCAACCCCGACATACAGTTTATATGGCAAACAGGCAAGCTCTACTACGAGGAGATGGTGGCACGCGCCGAAAAAGCCGGCAAGCCAAGCAACATTACAATAACCGACTTTGTGAGCAACATGGCAAACGCCCTGAGCGCAGCCAACCTTGTGGTATCGCGTGCGGGAGCAGGCTCAATATCGGAATTTGCACTCTTGGGTAAAGCCGTGATACTTGTGCCCTCACCCAACGTTTCCGAGGACCACCAGACAAAGAACGCTATGGCACTTGTCGACAAAAACGCAGCCATCTACATAGCCGATGCAAAGGCCAACGAGGAGCTGCTCGCAACAACCGTCGCAACCGTTAAAGACGAGAAAAAACTTGCCGAGCTCGAGAGCAACATAGTGAAGATGGCAAAACCCAACGCTGCGCAGGAAATAGCCGAAGAGGTACTTATCCTCGCCGACGCCTACCTGGAAAAAGAGACACGACGCATAAAAGAAAACATAAAATAATGGAGCTTAAAGATATAAAACAGGTATATTTCTTGGGAGCAGGCGGCATAGGTATGAGCGCCCTCGTAAGATACTTTCTGAGCGAAGGAAAACTTGTAGCCGGGTACGACCGCACCCCCACCCCCCTCACCGAAAAACTTATAGAGGAGGGAGCACAGTTGCATTTTGAAGAGAACATCGACCTCGTGCCCGAGTGCTGCAAAAACCCCGACGGCACACTTGTTGTGTACACCCCCGCCATACCCGCCGACCACAAAGAGTGGGCACTCTTCGGCGACGGGCGTTTCTGCGTTAAGAAACGTGCCGAAGTCCTAGGCATCATCACCGGCGACAAAAAAGGCGTGTGCGCAGCCGGCACACACGGCAAAACCACAACCTCTGCTATGACCGCCCATCTCTTGCACCAGTCACACGTAGACTGCGCAGCCTTCCTGGGAGGCATATCGAAAAACTACAAAAGCAACCTCATACTTACCGACAAGAGCGACTTTGTAGTTATAGAGGCCGACGAGTACGACCGTTCGTTCCTCCACCTGAAACCCTACATAGCAACCATAACATCGGCCGACCCCGACCACCTCGATATATACGGCAACAAAGAAAACTATCTCGAAGCCTTTGCACAATTTACCGAAAGAATAAGAGAGGACGGCTATCTCATAATACACGAAGGGCTCGAGGTTAAGCCCCGCACAAAACCCGGGGTTAAGACATTTGTCTACGGCAGGGAGAAGGGCGACTTTCACGCAGAAAACATACGCATCGGTGGCGGTACCATAATTATAGACTATGTATCGCCGTGGCAAACAATAAAAGATGTAGAGCTTGGCGTGCCCGTGAGCATAAACATAGAAAACGGCATAGCATCTATGGCTATGGCCGAGCTATGCGGTGCCACCCCCGAGGAGCTTAAAGAGGGTATGAAAAGTTTTGCCGGAGCCGACCGCCGCTTCGACTTTCACATAAAAGAGGATAACCTTGTTCTCCTTAGCGACTACGCCCACCACCCCGACGAGGTTAAAGCTTGCGCTAAGTCTATAAAAGAACTCTATAGCGACAAAAAGGTTACCGCGCTCTTCCAGCCCCACCTTTTCAGCCGCACAAAAGACTTCTACAAAGAGTTTGCCCAGGCTCTCTCACTATTCGACGAGGTTATACTTGTGGACATATACCCCGCAAGAGAGCTCCCCATACCCGGGGTAACAAGCAAGCTCATCTTCGACCACCTCGACGCAAACATAGCAAAAAGTATGTGCAGCCGCAGCGACGTACTCAAGACCATAGAGGAGAAGAAAAACAATATTGAGGTACTTGTGTCGCTTGGAGCCGGAGATATAGAAAGCGACATCACCGAGATGAAAAAAATATTAACCAACAGATAAATGCTGAAGAAAATCCTATCATACGTAGCTGCAATTATAGCTTTGGGCTATCTTGCGTTTGCGCTCATCTTTCTCACCGGGAAAGAGGAGGACGAGCTATGCAAGGGTGTCGACATAAGCATAGAGGATGGAGAGCAAGGCTCTATATCGGCCGAAGATATCGAAGAGCTCATAAACCGCAAGCACGGCAAGCTCAAAAACACCCCTCTCGATGAGATTGACTGCAACAAACTCGAGCTACTAATAAACAGCCTCTCTATAGTAAAGGAGTGTCAGTGTTTCAAGACACACAAAGGCTACATAGGCATAAACATAGACTGCAAAATACCCATCTTGCGCGCCTACGACCTGGAGGGCAAGGAGTTCTACATAGACAAGAACGGCGACATAATAGAGGGAGTAAACAGCGCTGTCTACCTGCCCGTTGCAAGCGGCTTCATAACCCGCAGTATGGGCAAAGAGGAGCTACTCACCCTCGCACTCTTTTTGCAGGACAACCGTTTCTGGAACGAGCAGATAGAGCAGATATTCTTCACCGCAAAAAGAGATGTAATACTCGTTCCTCGCATAGGCGAACACACCATAGAGCTAGGCAAGCCCGAGAAGCTCGACAAGAAGCTCGACAAACTCGAGAAATTCTACAAAAAAGGGCTCAACAACGTGGGGTGGAACAAGTATGATAAGGTTAATATTGAATTTGAAAAACAGGTTATTTGTACCAAAAAAAGATAATATATGGGAACAAAAAATTATATCACAGCTATAGAGATAGGCTCGTCTAATGTATCGGGCACCGTCGGCATAGAGACCTATGAGGGTATAAAAATTATTGCCTACGCTTGTGCTCCCGTTGAGAGTTTCATATCAAAAGGCGTGGTGCGCAATGTCGATGCAACAAGCGCGTGCCTCTCGAGCATCATCGACCGCTTGGAGAGCCAGCTCGACAACAAAATATCCATCGAAAAAGCCTACATAACTATAGGCGGTTTGTCGGTACACTCTATAAAATCGACAGTAAAGAGAGAGTTCGACGAGTACAAGAAGATAACACCCGAGATTATAGACTCTATGACCATCGACAACGACAACGAATTTGTCGTGCCCGAGGGTTATAAAAAGGTGCAGGTTATTGTTCAGGAGTACAAGCTCGACGGAGCTGTGAGCACTGCACCCACAGGCTTCCACACACGTTGCATAGAGTGTAGCTACCTTAACATCGTCATCAAAGAGCAGTTTATGAAACAACTGAGCGAGAGCTTCGAGATGGCAAAAATTGAGATTATCGACAGTTTCTGCGCCGCAAAGATAGACGCCGACATACTCTTGAGCAAAGACGACAAAAGAGGTTGCGCACTTGTTAATATGGGTGCCGAAACAACCACAGTATCAATATACCGCGACGACATACTGCGCAAGCTCATCGTGTTGCCCCTCGGAGGCGAGAACATCACAAGAGATATATGCGCCGAGCAAGTATCGCGCGAGGAGGCCGAGCAACTAAAGATTTTCAAAGGTTACAACCCCACTTTCGAAGACAACTCGCCCATCTCTAACGATACACTAAACAGGATTATTGCAGCACGCACAGGCGAAATTATGCAAAACATAAAACACCAGATAATATCTTCGGGTGAAAAAATTTCGCAGATACTCTTCACCGGTGGCGCTGCAAGGCTCAAAAACCTGTCGCAGCTTATAAACGAGCACCTTTCTGCATACAACACACGCATAATCACAGAGCCCTCGCTCAACTGCTTCTGCGACAATAATGTATATCTCACCCCTGGAGCCATCACCCCCACACTCTTCGGCCTCTTGAGCACAGGAAAAGAAAACTGCTGCAAGGAGATTCTGCCCAAAGAGCCTGCAAAACCCATACAAACCGAGCTCTTTGCCGAGGAGTTGCCTCAACAAGAGGAGGTGGTTGTAAAACCCAAACCTCAGCCCACAAAAACAAAGCCTGGAAATGGAAAGGAGAAGGATGCCGAGAAAGATAAAAACTCTTTCTGGGGCGGGCTGTTCGGCAAGGGTAAAAGCATTCTCGGAGAGTTGCAGAGAAATATGACCGAGGAAGAGAGCGACGACGAGTAACCACATTTTTCGAAACAAAAAAGGTAAAGTTATGAACGAAGATACAAGACAGGGACTACCCTTCGACATACCCACAGACGCACCCCGCATAATTAAAGTAATAGGCGTGGGAGGAGGCGGCAGCAACGCCGTAGAAAATATGTATGAAAAAGGCATACACAACGTGTCGTTTGCAATATGCAACACCGACCGTCAGGCGCTTTTTCATTCAAACATACCCATAAAGGTACAGCTTGGCGAAACAACCACCGAGGGCCTTGGAGCCGGCAACGACCCCAACGTAGCCCGCGCAGCTGCCGAGGAGAGCCGTGCCGAAATTGAGCAACTCTTCCGCGACGGAACGAAGATGGCCTTCATCACCGCCGGTATGGGTGGTGGCACAGGTACAGGTGCTGCTCCAGTTGTGGCCGAGATAGCAAAAAGTATGGACATACTAACCATAGGTATAGTAACCATACCATTCCGCTTCGAGATGGGTAAAAAAATAAAACAAGCCCTGCGCGGCGTAGCCGAGATAGCAAAACACGTCGATGCCCTGCTCGTTATAAATAACGAAAGACTCCTCGACATATATCCCAAGCTCGATATTGAGGAGGGCTTCCGCAAGGTCGACGAGGTGCTCACCACAGCTACCAAGAGCATTGCCGAAATTATTACAGCACGAGGAAAAATCAACCTCGACTTCCGCGATGTGAAGAAGGTGCTCAAAAACGGTGGCGTTGCCATAATGAGCTACGGCATAGAGAGCGGAGAAAACCGTCTCGACCGCGCCTTCAGAAAAGCGATGCACTCTCCCTTGCTCAACAACAACGACATCTACAAGTCTAAAAAACTTCTTTTCAACATATACTACAACCCCAACGAGCCTATGCTTGTCGAGGAGATAAACGCTGTAAACAACTTTATGGAGCAGTTTGAGTATGAGAACATAGAGGTTATTTGGGGCTTGAGCAAGGATGTAGAGTTAAAAGAGGGCGAGGTTAAGGTAACCGTGCTTGCAACAGGTTTCGGCATGAACAACATCCCCGGCATGGAGCCTCTCTTGGAGATGGAAAAAGCACAAGAAGAGAAGGTTACACTCGAAGAGCAGATGAAGCGCGAGGCCGAAGAGCAAAAGCTATCGGCTATGGAGAAGAACTTCTATAAAGAGGAGTACAAAACCTTCATCTTCGAGGGTGATGAGCTCTACGACGATGAGCTTATATCGGCTCTCGACAACTCACCCACCTACAAACGCACTGTTCAAGACCTCGAGGTATTGAAGAACATTATAACCCAGAGAAACAAATACACCACAGAGGAGGTTGCAGCCGACGACATGGAAACAATAGAATAAACATTATAAATTATGGAACTTTACGATATTATAAGCAACGACATCAAGGAAGCTATGAAGGCCAAGGACAAAGTAGCCCTCGACACCTTGAGAAATATTAAAAAAGCCCTTCTCGAAGCAAAAACCGCACCCGGCGCGGGCGACACCGTGAGCGACGAGACAGCTGTGAAAATAATTCAGAAACTTGCCAAGCAAGGCAAAGAGTCGGCCGAGCTATTCAAGAGCCAAAATCGCGAAGACCTGGCAGCCGAGGAGCTTGCACAGGTTGCTGTTATGGAGAAATATCTTCCCAAGCAGATGACCGAGGAGGAGATTACTGCAGCTCTCAAGGATATTATTGCGCAGGTGGGCGCAAACAAGCCTCAAGATATGGGCAAGGTTATGGGCGTTGCCACCAAGCAGCTTGCAGGAAAAGCCGACGGCAAGGTAATTTCGGCCATCGTAAAACAGTTGTTGGCTTAAACACTAAAAAGTTCTCGCAACACCTCGGTTGAACGCAAACGGGGAAAGTCGGGAATATGCAAACGATAATACTCTTCTAGAACAGCGAGGAACTCTCCTCGCTGTTCTCTATTTAGAGCAAGGAGCCTCACCGACTGAAAGTCGCTGCGCAACAAGGCCACAAAACGCGCCGCCGAAGCCGGCATAAGAAAATGTGGGTGCAGAGGATGTTCGCGCACCAGGCAACCCGCCTGTAGGTCGAAGTATGAGTTTACAGCAAGGTCGCCCACATTGGGGTAAATACCCAAAAAGCGCAACAACTGCGAGAGAAAAACAAGATGAAAATCGGCATACCCCTCGTCGGTAGCATCGAACCAAGTGAGAGCCCACTCAAGAAAGGTGAAGAGCCCCTCGTCCTCACCCATCTCCTTAAGCGCAAAGGTCATAGCCTCGGCAAGGTATAGAGCGATGGATGATTTTACCACATCGCAAGGTATAGAGGAGTAAAGTTTATAGGGGAGAGTTTCGGTTATTCGAGCTAGAGATTTTTGCCCACGCCCCGAAGCTGTGAACACAATCATCGACAAAGGTTGAAAAAGCACATTGCGCACTTTTGAGCTTTTACTGCGCGACACAGGCAACAAAAAAGAGGCACGCCCTCGCTCAAGGGTGTACACGTCGGCAACCATCAAAGAGTCGTTATATTTAATGGTTCGCAGCACTATAGCGGTATATTTTTCAACCATAAATAACAAAAACCGACACAAAACTACAAAAAAAACATCAATTTCTTTGCAGTTTTAAAAAAAGGTTTTACCTTTGCAGTCGCTTTAAGCACTAAACCGTGCCAAAGCCTGCTCCAAAAGAGCAAAAACCAAACCAAGGCCCATTCGTCTATCGGCTAGGACGCAAGATTTTCATTCTTGAAAGAGGGGTTCGATTCCCCTATGGGCTACTAAATAAAAACTAAAAAATTATATAAAGAGATGGCAAACCACAAATCATCACTTAAAAGAATCAGACAAACAGAGAAGAGAAATCTTCAGAACCGTTATCTCGGTAAAAATATGCGTTCGGCAGTTCGCGGTCTTCGCGCAATGACCGACAAGAACGAGGCTTTGGCAAAATTCCCCGAAGTTCAGAAAATGCTCGACAGAATGGCTAAGCGTGGTCTCATCCACAAGAACAAGGCTGCAAACCTTAAATCAGGTTTGTGCGCTAACATCGCTAAATTAGCCTAATTTTAGAACATATATTTACCTACGAGAGGCCGGATTTTATCCGGCCTTTTCGCGTTGGTGGCAACCCGAGCAGACCCGCAGCAAGGCGCAGTATATCCTGGCTCACCAACAAAAGTTAAGGGAACAAAAAGCCTTTAACTCAAATTCTCGGTGTTACTAGCCACCGTTCTTTGTTTCTATGTATTTTTTACAGCCCTTTTATCGCGTAAAAGGGCACAACACGCCCGGCACACGGGGCGTAACAGTCGCTCGCGCCTCTGCTCACGCTGTTTCAAAAAATTGAAACATCCCTCGTTCGTTCCTCGCTTGTCATTAAAGGCTGTTCGTCGCAGTTTAGGCGCTCCGGAATTAAGCTCTGCTTAATCGACAATGCTTGCAGCAAATGGTAGCGCGTAGCGCGGGTTGCGAACAGCAAGCATTGTCAATGCGTCTTTGGCAGCATCATCTAATCGTGACCCGCACTATGTGCGACTTATCACTGATGATGCTACCGATTTTGCAAGCAAAATTCGCTTATATCCTAAAC
>JAZKYU010000002.1:0-14186 GCA_045612305.1 Bacteroidaceae bacterium | reverse complement strand
GTCAAAGTTTTTGGGGAAAAGCGAGGACCTAGCGAGGTATGCCGCTATATTTTCTACAAAGCGCAATACCGAGCGCTTCCGGAGTCCCAAAAACTTCAACTATGTTTTTCGTTAAAAAAGCGCCCTATGCGCAGAGCTCTTTGCTCCTTTCTGTCGGCACAGAAAGGAGATTAAATAAATTTATAAATAACTACCGCAGAACAACACTGAGAATTTGAGTTAAAGGCTTTTTACTTCCCTAACTTTTGCAGGTGAGCTTAAATAGAACGCTACTATAAAATGATGGCGGGTGTGCTTTAAACACACCCGCCATCGTTATTTTCACAGAACGATATTTGTTCTTACACCTCTTTATTCAAGATTATACCGATAATCTTTGTAACATCGGCAACATCAATATCTCCGTCATTGTTTATATCGGCGCTATCGCTCTCATCTGTAGTACCCAAAATAATTTCAATAACTTTGGTAATATCGGCAACGTCAACCTCGCCGTCGTTGTTTACATCGCCCAAGAGACCTTGCTCGTAACCATCGGGGGCCTCGCCGTAGAAAATCTCAACAGTGTCGTTGGCCTTGCTAGGTATCTTGCACACCTTGTCGTTTATCATTTGGGGTGTTACGGCTCTCTTGTTTACATAAACTGCGGCGGTATTTATATCCTCGTAGTTAACATAGAGGGGCTGTCCCTGGTTGTTGCTTATAACTATGTGTGTAGCCTTGCTGTTCTCCCATTTAATGTCTACGGTAAAGTCGCCTACAGCTTTCAAGCCTTTAACCTCGCCTTCGGTCCAGGCCGAGGGGAGTGCGGGCAAAATTTGCAGTGTGTCGCTGTGGCTCTGCAACATCATCTCGGCGATACCCGAGCAAGCACCGAAGTTACCATCAATCTGGAAGGGTGCGTGCGAGTCGTAGAGGTTATAGTAGATACCTCCGGCATACTGGTTGGTGCCGTACGATGTAGAGTGTTTCAACGCCTTCTTCAAGATAGTGTGTGCGCGGTCGCCCATCAAGGCGCGTGCCCAAAGGTTAATCTTCCAACCCATAGACCAACCGGTAGACTCGTCGCCACGCAACTTCATTGAGTTGATAGCAGGCTCGAAGAACTCGCTGCTGGGGGTAATTTGGCCGAAGGGGTAGAGAGCCATCAAGTGTGACATGTGACGGTGTCCCTTGTCGCTTGATGCTGTAAATTTGCTGTACTTCCACTCGCGTATAATCTTCGCACCTGTGGGCACACCGTTGTATGTAGCACCCCAGTCGCCTGTGTAGGTCTCTGTGGCAAGGCCCTTGTCCATCTTCTTAAAGCGGTCGGTTATGAGCTCGTAGTCGGCTGCAGTTATGATGCCGGCCTCCACGCCACCCAAAATATCGGCTGCTTTTATGGTGTTGTCGAGAGCCTCCCAAGCAAGCTGTTGTGCGTGGGCTACGGCGTTCTCGCTACCGGGGCCGTGCTCGGGTGAGTACTCGTTGGGGCACTCATATGTGCCGTCAGAAGCAAGTATCATACGGTCGGCCCAGAATTGTGCTGCACCAAGCATCGCGGGGAAGGCCTTGGCGAGGAACTCTTTGTCGAGTGTGTAACGGTAGTGCTGCCATATGTGTGTAACATACCAGGCGTTTGCGATAACGTAGTTGGGTGCAAAACCGCTGATACCACCGAAGATGTTGTTCTCGGTGAGGCAGGTCCATCCACGTGATTGTCCCGAAATTGCGGCTCTGTTTTTCCACTCGGGTTGCGATGCCTCGTTTATTATATAATTGAGGAAGGGAACGTGCATCTCGCTCAAGTTGGTGGGCTCTGCAGGCCAGTAGTTCATCTGCACGTTTATGTTGGCGTGGATATCAGAGTGCCAGGGCGCGTCGGAACGATTGTTCCATATACCCTGCAAGTTGTTGGGGAGGTCTACGCCGCGTGACGAAGAAATTTCGAGGTAGCGTCCGTAGTGGAAATACAGCTGCTCGAGCATAAGATTATCGCTCATAGAGCCGGCGTTGTATGCATCTACCATCTCGTTTGTGGGCATAACATTGTCTGTGCCCGCAATCTCGAACGATACACGGTTGTAGTAGGGTGTGTAGTCGGCTACGTGCTTGTCGTAAAGAGCGTCCCAGCCCTGTGCAGCAACGCTCTCGGCGTGTGTGGCTGCATCGCTCGCAAGGCTCTCTTTGCGGCCCGAAACGTGTGAAACCTGGTCGGCAACAAAGTCGGTGATACCCACAAGCACCACAAGTACAGAGTTTGCGTTCTCCACAACAACACCGTTGCTTGTGGTTTTTATTGTACCACCATCGGGGAGCACCTTAAGGTGTGCTGCATAGCTGATAGTCTCCAACGAGCCGCTGAACATAGCGCAACCGTCGCTGTATGTTGTTTCGGCAACAACGCCGGGGGCACCGCTCGCCATCTTGAAGCGTAGGCTTATCTTTCCACCCTCGCTTGCCTCGTAGCGTGCGATAACAGCTTTGTCGGGGTAGCTTGCGATGTAGCGACGTGTGTATGTAACACTCTTGTCGGTGTTCTTGTAGCTCACAGTACCCTCTGCGGTCTCGAGGTCGAGCTGGCGGTAGTAGTCTGTTATGCCGTTTTCGGCCGAGTAACCAAACTCGTAGCTCATATCCTCCACATAAACGTTACCGAAGTTCTCGTATATACCATATTGGTTGGGGCCACCGCTCCACAAAGTTTTTTCGTTAAACTGTATTTGGTCATACTGTATACCGCCGAAAAGCGATGCACCAAACTGTCCGTTACCGATGGGCAAAGAGTACTCCATCCAGGTGTTTGAAACACCGGTGAGGGTTGCAGGTTTGTTGTACCACAAGGTGTGCTTGTGCTGGGGTGTGTAACCGGTTATGCCGGTAACGTGGTAGTCGTCGTTTGCAGCTTTTATATCATCGGTCGATAGTATATCCACTACGTAATATGCACTCTTGCTTGTGCTCTGTACAGTGAGACCGGCCTTTTTACCTTGCAATTTGCATCTTGTGAGGCTTGCGTCGGCCGAGTGAATCTCCCAACGATAGGGTGTAGAAGAGTAGTTGGTTGCAACAAGTTTCCAGCCTGCAGCATACTCTGTGTCGGACAACACAACAGTTGTTCCCGACAAAGAGAGGTACTTGCCGTTGTCGTTCTTAATTTGGAAGCTCTCGGCGTTGCCTATAAATTTCCACAAGCTCTCTTTCTTAATGATGGGGTCGTTCATCACGGGTACGTCCGAAGCTTCTGTTGCCGATACATATCTGTTGGTGCTTATGTAGTGCATAATATACCAAGACTCTTCGCTGCCGTTGCTGAACTCGGGTATAGGGGGAGTTACAGGCTTAATTTCGAGAGGGTTGTTGTTGTCGTTAGCATTCCACTCACATATAGTTACACCAGCAGTTGTACCACCGTTCTGGTTCATACTCTTGTTGTCGGCTGCGGTGCGCTGAATTTCATAAGCGTCGGCATATGTGGCGTTGCCTGTTTTTACAATTTTTAGGGGTGTTTTCTCGGTTGCCGATGTGGTGAAAAGCGAGTTGCTGAAGTTGATGTAGTTGCCGGCCTTGCTCTTCATATAGAACATTGAAGGGCTACCTATGAACATCCATTGATTGTTGGTGTTGTTCTCGAGCACCGCTGTCTTTATGTTTGCGTCGGCACCGTTGTCTATGATAACATTACCACCGTTTGAAAACTGAACATAGTGATAAACGGGGCTGTCTTCGTAGCTGAAGATGTTGGGGGTAGGTGCTGGCATCTCTGTGACAAATGAGAGCGGGTTGTTTGTGTCGCCAGCGTTATACTCTCCAAGTTCTCTGCCTGTACCCGAGCCACCATGCTGGTTCATACTCTTATTCTCGGCTAAAGAGCGCTGCAATTCGTAGTATCCGCTATTGCCCGGGCTGTTGACTAGCTTAAACTCTGTTTTTTGGGTTGCGCTTGCTGTGAAACGGTTGTTGTTCCAGTAAGCATAGTTTCCCCAGCGGTTTTTTAGGTAAAAACTATTGATGCTGCCAATGAGAGCCCACTGGTTGGGGCTTGCGGCTGCAGCCGTAGTAATGAGGTTGTTCCCTGCACCTTGGTCGCCAAGAATAGCCCCACCTGTCTTAAATTGTATGTAATACCATACAGGTGACTCCTCACTAGAGAATGTGGGAGCTTGCGCTTTTGCCATAGCAAATGTGCACAGGGCAACTAAAAGGATGTAGAATCTTTTAAGCATAGTGTTGATATTTAGTTAGTTAAAGTTTTCCTTTTGAGCTTTTGCTGCTTTGTGGGCATAGGTGGCCACCTTGTGGTGCGCAAAACTTTTGTAAAAATGGTGAATTTTTATGAATTATGCAAGGCGAAACCCTAATTTGTGCAAGGGGGCTTGCCTTGTGTAAATTCTTTATAATTATTTTCTTTTCACAAGCTTCAAGGCTTCTATAAAATTAGGATCTTTACGTAACATAGCCCAATATATCAAACAAGCACTGCAACCGCCTATTACAAGTGTAAGCACAGGGTGTAACAAAGAGGTGTGTGAAAGTGTAAGTGCTGGCAGAACAGCGATGAATGAACAAAAAAGATATTTTATAAAATCCTTAAGTTGAGCCAAATAGCCCAAGCCGAAGAGTTTTCCCGTGTAGTATGTGTTTATAATTACAGCAATTTGTGCATAAAGTGTGCGGGAGATGCATATAGCCAACACTCCAAATGGAATAGCAGCTACAATCATAGATATTGAAATAGTCTTTTTTATAACTTCTAGACGCAAAACTAAGTCGGAACGCCCTTTTATGTAGAGTAGGTTGAGGTTGAGCACGCATAAATGGTCGAACATCCAAGCAAAACAAAATATTTGCAGATAAATTATAGACTCCATCCACTTGTCGGTGAACACAGTGATTATTAAAGGCTCGGCCAGTGCTGCAAGCAAGGACATACCAAAGAAAATTATCATAGAACTCATACAGATGTATTTGCGATACACTTGTATGAGCCTGTTGTCGTCGTCCTGTATTTTAGAGAGAATAGGAAAGGTTACATTCTGCAATATTGAGAAAAGATTTGAACTTGGCAAAGTTGCTATGTTCTCTCCTCGGGAATAATATCCAAGGTCTTTGGGAGTGTAGAATTTTCCAATTATCATTGTAGTTAAATTGGCATAAATGGTGTGTAGGATTCCTGCCATAAGAATTTTACTTCCAAAACCGAATAGATATTTGAAAGATTCTTTTGAGAACTTCATTTGAGGTTTCCACTTTGTAACAACCCAGAATAGTATAGTGCGTAGAACTGATGAAGAGATTGATTGGTAGACCAAACTCCACACTCCATATCCGTTATACGCCATAGCTAAGCCTATGCAACCCGAAAAAAAAGTGCACGCAACACTTATTTTTGCTTGCGATTTAAAGTCTACAGCTGCAGTTAATTTTGCTGTTTGGGTAATGGTCAATGAGTTGAGAAATAAATTTATACTCAATACACGCACTATATCTTTAAGTATGGGTGTGTTGAAAAAATCGGCAATAAGGGGTGCGCAAAAGAACATAATCGAGTTGCTGATGATTCCCACTACAATGTTGAAGTAGAATGCAGTGGAGTAGTCAACATCGGAACAATCTTTTTTTCTTACAAGTGCCGAACTAAAACCACTATCGATAAAAGATTGTGCTATAGCCATAAAAATACCAATCATCCCAATTACACCATAATCGGCTGGTGATAGTATGCGGGCTAGTAATACTCCTATTATAAAACCTATGCCTTGGTTGGAGAAACGTCCTATTGCACTCCACTTTACTCCCGACAATGTTTTTTCTTTTATTTCTCCCATTTAGCTTATAATTTAATAGTCCAAAATTTATATAGATATGCAATCAATATAGTTGTCAGCAAACACAATGATGTGTAAAGAACCGGGTGAGATGTTACTAAAAATTCCCCCCTATGGTGGAAAAAAGAATCATTGGTGCCCGCTGATAGATGTAAAGCGGGAACAAATTCTTGCCGGCCCAAACGAGAGCAGGGTTGTTAATCCTGATTTTCATTGAAAGCATTACTATCAGCAGGCATAAGGCGGAACAATGTATGTTGTATATCAATCCTCTCATACTAAGAGGAAGATTATCCAACCCTATCATCAGCAATATCAATAAGGGCAGAATCGTCCAATAATACTTTTTTGCAATAGGTTCTATGCGTTCTCGCAATAGGGAAAAAAAGATTCCTGTGCCAAAGCATAGCATAGTGTCGTACCACCAACTCTCTTTTAGAAAAGAGAGTATAACCATAGATGTCAATAACAGGGTTATAGCTATAGTAGCACCTTTTACGTAACAACTATTTTTTCCTGTGCAATAACGGAAAGATAGGTATGCTATAGAGTAACAAAGTAAAATTACAAAAATGTACCAATTGCTGTTACCGACAGACTCCCAGCCTGTGAAGGATAAGATGTAATTTTTTATGCCATAGTTGTTGGGTGTAAACAGGCTTATCACTGCAAAGACGGCAACAGCTATGTCGAAATTCACAAGAGTGGTAAGTATGCGTTTACGGGGGATGGAGGCTACATAATCGCAACCCTTCTTTTTAATGGATTCCATTACACCATATCCACTGTAGAACAAGAACATAGCAACGATCCATTGCCCGATATGTGAATTAACGGATATAAATAGCTTGTCCCATATGCAATTGTCGAAAATATAACCAGCCTTGTGAATGTAGGGGCTTATGTGGCTTATGAATACCAAGGCGATGAACACCCCTTTGATGGCATTAGTCGTGTCAAATGAGTGATAATCGTGGTAAAAATCCTTTTGTTTGTATTTTAGCCTTGAAATAACAAGGATAACAAGCAGAAGATAAAAAACGACCATAGTTAATGTGTTCTTTTACCCGATAGTAACGAATCTAAATAATCAACAATGTTTTGAGCCGTGTTGCTATTGTTTAGCCCTAAAGCTGTTACCTCTTTGTGGCGCTCGTTCTTATTCGGGTCCTCCTTCTTACATATGATAAGTTCTAAAAGTTCCGATAACTCATCATTGTTATGGGCATAATAGAAAGTGTTGTAAAGCTTCTCCAATATCGGGTTGGGTGGCAGGTTTTCTTTGTGATAGTAGAGACGTATCAGTGGTTTGTCCATACAGGAGTACTCAGTCAGGAATGAACCGCAATCTGTTATCATTGCAAGTGAATTCTGGAAGTATTCTACATAGTCGGATGTGGTGCAGACAACACCTATCTTAGCCCACTCTTCGTAATAGGTTTTAATTTCTTCTTTTGTCCACACTCCTTTATCCTCTAAATCGAATCTCAATCTTGGATGGGGTTTAAACACCCATCTTATTTCTGGGTGCTGCTTGGCAAATTCCAATATCAGTTTCCCATTATCGAGAAATGTCGAGTATGTTAAAAGGCGTTTAAGGCCCTCTACAGGAAACGAATAGTGAGGCGCATAAATTATACAATCTTTCTCGTTTGATGGAACTTTGGTTGTGAGAGTATCAACGATAGTATGTCCTAATCCTAAACATTTACCTGCATAACGTCTCTTGATTAATTTCGATGTAAAGAACTTTGCGGTTTGTTCATTCTGTACAATATGACCAAATATTTGACGATGCAGAGGAAGACCTAATTCCATATTTATGTCAAGGTTATTGACCAAGTAATATGGGATATAGAAAGAAAGTGCATAGTCGGCAGTTTCTATAGGTAATAGGAATGGGGGTGTATCCCACGGTTGTTGATAGAATATAATATCGGGCAGAACCTCTTTGGGTATAATGCATTTTTGGGTTGCACTATCCCAGGTAGTTACGGCTCTCATATTCTTTCTTCTAAAGAAATTTATCTTTTCTTCTAACATCTTATTTGTAACTTCTCCTTTTTCAAGTTCAATAGGAGAGGGATAGATAAAGATAATAGGACTATAGGCGGGTGTCTTTTCTAATCTGTCGTATAGTGATTGTGCCTTCCATTTGGCAATCTCTGAAACTCCAAAGGCGACAACAATCTTCCTCTTGTCATATACTTTGCGAAGTCTGCGTATGGTTCGAAAATATTTGAATCTTAACAATCGCGTCAGGAAGATTTTTTTTATTCTCCATAACCGCGAATTAATCGAGTGCTTTATTGATATAATATTTAAATTCATAACTTCCCGATGCTTGTCTATAGTTAATAAATAGGTTGCTCGTTGACCATGACATATTGTTTAGGTATGTTAGACTGCATACGAGAACCTATTCCGCCAGATAAAACTATTGAAAAATGCATATAACGACAATTTTGCTTTGGTTATAAAATTAAATGTTTAGGTAATTTGTTGAACTTTTACAATTTAACTTGGGATATTTAAGTCTTTAATCGCAGTGCGATGAAAGTTCCCAGCATTACCTTATAATAAATAAACTATTTTGACAAAGATATGAAAAAAAACGCCAAAATCCTTGTTAATATAAGGAAAATTTCAAGTTTTATATCTTCTCTATCATTATCATTTATAATAATCTGTTGCAGTTTCTTTCTAATGAAAGTATTGTCCTAAGCGTTTTTTTAGGTAAAAACTATTGGTGCTGCCAATTAGAGCCCACAGGTTGAGGCTTGCGCTAGTGGCCGTAGTAATGAGGTTCTTGCTCTTTGCTCCCTTCGACGGAGATAAATCACAGCGTCGCACAATCTTTTTTATGCCTTCCAATTTGCTGTAGCGCTATTTGTGAATATACTTTTTTGATAGTTTAAAATGTATATGTAACTTTGTGGCCCAATCGTTATAAAATATCTCTTTAAGCTATGAAAATTATTAGACTTATGGCACTTGCTGTGGTGGTTTGATGTGGCATTGGAATGTTCTTCTCTTGTGGCAAGGACAATGTCGTTACAAGTGTTGAAAGCACGGAGCTCTTGCGCACCAGCCAAAGCTGGAACGGTATGGAACTGCCCGACTACCCACAGGGGCGTCCCGAACTTGTGGCCGTGAAATACGTTATCCCTCCCGGCCAAAAGTTGGGTTGGCATCACCATGTATCAATGAACCACGGCGTGCTTGTGCAGGGTGAACTCAAAATTATTGGCAAGGACGGCAATACTACCGTTCTGCACGCAGGCGATGTGGTGGTGGAGATGGTTGATGCTGTACACCACGGCGAGAGTTGTGGAACAGAGCCGGTTGTGCTGTATATGTTCTATCTCTCACAGGGCGATTTGCCGTTGTCGGTGCAGCACCCTGACATCCCGTTAGAGTAATTTATACAAAAAAACAAAAGGAGTTAAATGTCTGAAAACAAGATGTTTAACTCCTTTTATTATCGGTGGCCATCTAGGGCTTGAGACCCGTCTCGTAAAGACCCATCGACTTCGTTGTTTGCTGTCAGCGTAGCTGCTGCAAACATTTATAACGAAGGAGATAACCGTAGGGGCAAGCCCTATAAACAAAAAAGAGAACCGCGTTAGCGATTCTCTTCGTGGGCCATCTAGGGCTTGAACCTAGGACCTCCAGATTATGAGTCTGTTGCTCTAACCAACTGAGCTAAAAGCCCGAGTATCTCTCTTTGGAAATACAGCGCAAAAGTAATACATTTTATTTATAGAAACAAGGTTTTTGAAAAAAAAAATATATCTTCGCGGTTAATATTTGTTATTGGCCTTTCTATGGCTGTAGTTTATGGCCTTGAAAAAGAGCTTAATATTGCCCCCTGCGGGTTTTTGTTGAATAGATATTTTATGGAGATTATAACAAACATAGATAATTTGTCGGGCGGGCCTGTGGCTGCAACTATAGGCTCTTTTGACGGGGTGCACACGGGGCACGCAGCTATGATTAAGGAGCTGCAAGAGGCGGCTTCTTTGCGTGGATTGCCTGTTATGGTGATAACTTTTATGTATCATCCGCGCATACTTTTTGGTGCCGAGTGTGAGCCTTTTTTGCTTACAACAAATAACGAAAAACTTGCTTTCTTAGAGGAACTTGGTGTGGAGCGTTGTGTGTTGCTCGACTTTGACAGCTCAATGGCTTCGATGAGCGCCGAGCGTTTTATGAAGGAGGTTTTGAAGGAGAAACTTGGCGTGGAGCTTCTTGCCGTGGGCTACGACCACAGATTTGGTTGTCCGCAAGAGGGTGAGGGGGTTGACGATTACATAGCCTATGGCAAAAACTTTGGTATAGATGTTTTTCAGACAGCGCAGTATATCCCCTCGGGTGCTAAAGTGAGCTCTTCACAGGTGCGCAAGGCGCTTGCCGCGGGTGATGTGGAGGCTGCGGCTTCTTTACTTGGCCGTGCATACTCTCTCGAGGGTGTAGTTGCCCACGGCGCCGCTCTTGGTCGCACTATAGGCTATCCCACAGCCAACATTGCGCTGAGCGATGATATGAAGATGCTCCCCCGCGATGGTGTGTACGAGGTTGTTGTGCAGGCTGGTGGTAGCGAGTATAAGGGGGTTATGAATATAGGTGTGAAACCTACTCTGCAGGGGGTAAATGTTCGCACCGTGGAGGTGTATATACTCGATTTTTCGGGAGATATTTACGATGAGAAAATTTCGGCTTCGTTTGTGCGTCGCTTGCGCGATGAGGTGCCTTTCGCGAGTGTCGATGCGCTGCGTCTGCAGATAGGGGTGGATGTCGCCCGTGTAAAACGTGGTATTTAGAATTTTATGAAGAGTAAATTGCAAAAAATATCGCCTTTGTTGGGCGTTGCCAAGTTGGTGGCTTTCTTCTACTTGTACCAGGCTCTGTTTTTAATGCTTGGGTTTGTTGCGGGCTACCTTTATTACTATTTTACTGTAGGGCCCATCGATTATGAGGCCTACACTCTGTTGCCACAGGCTACAACTTGCAAGGCTATGGGGCTTGCTGCGGGTATGACGCTGTCTTCTCTGGTGATGATAGCCCACCTTTTTGTCTTTAAGTATGTGCGCCCTGCAAGAGGGCTTTTTGGTTGTGTGCGTGGTGGCGTGCTCCTTCTTTCCACTCTTTTTATAGGTTGCTTGATGGTTGTTTTCAACATTATAGCAGCGTGGCTTGGGCTGGAAAACAACAGCGAGGCCGAGGTGAAGATGATGTTAAGCAGCCCTATGGGTATTCTTACGGTGGCTGTGCTTGCGCCCCTGCTCGAGGAACTACTCTTTCGCGGTGTTGCGCAAAGGGTGCTAGCGCGTTACTTTAAAAGCCCTTGGGTGGGAATTGTTGTGGCTGCTTTGCTCTTTGGTGTTGTGCACGGCAACCCTGTGCAGATATTTTATGCCACCTGTCTTGGTGTGGGCTTTGGTTGGCTCTACCACCGCACTGGTAGCTTGTTGCCCGCAATTGTGGGGCACATGGTGAACAACTCTCTGGCGGTGCTGGTGAGCAAGTTGTTTGGCTCGGGGAGCGACGCAGAGGTACCCGTGGGCTCCTCGGGGGAGCTCGCTATGGTTATCCTCTTTTTGTTGCTGGCTTTTGTGTTTGCCCGCGCTATAAACAAGCGTTGCTCTTCTTTATAAAATCTTCGGCGGGTTTTAGCGCGTCGAGCTTGCCCACATCTATAAATTCAAGATTATCGGCCACAACTCCATATATGGGGTGCTTAGCTGCTGCCCACATATAGAAACTCATAATGGGGAAGCGGGTGCCGCTTTTTTCGTCGCGGGGCAGCCCTTTTTCTGTAACATACTCATCCATAAGTTTAAGTACCTTGTCGCTCAAAATATGTATGCCCGAGAAGGCAAGTGCGCGGCACTGTGCAGGGTCGGTGTCGGGTGAGGTTACGTGGTAGTCGCCTGTGTCGGTGTTCATCCAGCCCACGAGGCGCATATCTCCGGGGTTGAAGAGTAAGAAGCGTGTAGTTTTTCTATCGCTCACAAGCAGGCTTGCGAGAGCTTCGTCGCTTGTTTGTGCTGCAAACTTGTTTATGTCGCAGTTCGATAGTATATCTACGTTGTGTATAAGAAAGCGTCCGCAACCCTCCAGGAAACGGCGTGCGTGCAACACAGCGCCTCCGGTTTCGAGCAAAAGGCTTCTCTCGTCGCTTATCTCGAAGAGCATCTTGCCCTCGCTTTTGTTCTCTTTTTCCTCCACAATCCAGGGTTGTTCCTTCACCCACTCTTCTATTTTGTCGGCAAAATAGTGGATGTTTACAACCGCTTCGTCTATGCCTGCGGCCTGCAGTTTGCGAGCTACGTGCTCCAAGAGAGGTTTTTGGCACACGGGAACAAGTGCTTTGGGCAGGGTGTCGGTGAGGGGTTTCAGACGGGTACCAAGCCCCGCGGCAAATATCATTGCTTTCATAGTGTTCTTTATGGATTTGTTGCAAAAGTAGGCAATAAAATTAAACGGCGCAAGTGCGGGCCTCAGGCTTTTATCTTCGTTTTTGTCGCAAAAAAGTTGTATCTTCGCGCAAGTTTTTAAAATACCCCTTTAATATTATATGGTATCAGTCGACGGTCTTGCCGTGGAATTTGGCGGCACAACTCTTTTTAGTGATGTTTCTTTTGTGATAAACGACAAGGACCGCATAGCCCTTATGGGCAAGAACGGTGCGGGAAAAAGTACTCTGCTCAAGATACTTGCAGGGGTGCGTCAGGCGTCGCGAGGCGTGGTGTCGGCTCCTAAAGATACCGTTATCGCCTATCTGCCCCAGCACCTTATGACCGAGGATGGTCGCACAGTGTTCGAGGAGGCTTCACAAGCCTTCAGCCACCTCTATGAGATGGAGGCCGAGATTGAAAACCTCAACAACCAGCTTGCAACCCGCACCGACTATGAGAGCGACGAATATATGGCTCTTATAGAGGAGGTTGCAACCAAGAGCGAGAAGTTCTATGCGATAGATATGACACACTTCGAGGAGGATGTTGAGAAGACTCTCTTGGGCTTGGGTTTCGAGAGAAAGGATTTTAATCGCCAGACAAGTGAGTTCTCGGGTGGTTGGCGCATGCGTATAGAGCTTGCAAAGATGCTCCTTCGCAACCCCGATGTGCTCTTGCTCGACGAGCCCACCAACCACCTCGACATAGAGTCTATAGGCTGGCTCGAGGATTTTCTCATAAACAACGGCAAGGCTGTTGTGGTAATAAGCCACGACCGCAAGTTTGTCGATAACATAACCACACGCACCATCGAGGTTACCATGGGGCGCATCTACGACTACAAAGTAAACTACTCGCAGTATCTTGTTCTGCGTCGCGAACGTCGCGAGCAACAGATGAAACAGTGGGAGGAGCAACAGAAGATGATACAGGAGACAAAAGACTTTATAGAGCGTTTCAAAGGTACCTATTCAAAGACTTTGCAGGTGCAGAGCCGCGTGAAGATGCTCGAAAAGCTCGAAATAATTGAGGTCGATGAGGAAGATACATCGGCCTTGCGTCTTAAGTTCCCACCCTCACCCCGTTCGGGGCAGTACCCCGTGATTATGGAGGGTGTGGGCAAGGCTTTTGGCGAGAAACGCATCTTCTCGGGTGCTACACTCACCATAGAGCGCGGTAACAAAGTTGCTTTTGTGGGCCGTAACGGTGAGGGTAAGTCAACCCTTGTAAAGTGTATAATGAAGGAACTTGAGCACGAGGGCTCTTTGCAGCTTGGGCACAACGTGCAGATAGGGTATTTTGCCCAAAATCAGGCTTCGCTGCTCGACGAGAACCTCACCGTGTTCCAAACCATCGACGACGTTGCAAAGGGCGACATACGCAATAAGATACGCGACTTGCTTGGTGCCTTTATGTTTGGTGGCGAGGCAAGCGCAAAGAAGGTGAAGGTGTTGTCGGGAGGCGAGCGCACCCGCTTGGCCTTGATGAAGTTACTGCTCGAGCCGGTAAACTTGCTCATACTCGACGAGCCCACCAACCACCTCGACCTCAAAACAAAAGATATTTTGAAACAAGCCTTGCAAGACTTCGACGGCACGCTCATCTGTGTGAGCCACGACCGCGACTTTCTCGACGGCCTCGTTACAAAGGTCTATGAATTTGGGCACGGGCGTGTGCGTGAGCACCTTTGTGGTGTGTATGAGTTCCTCGCCAATAAAAAGATGGAGGAGCTTCAAGAACTTGAACGAAAGTAAAAAAGTAAAGGCATCGGTGCTGTGATCTGACCCCAAAAAGTTGGACGGATTAATAAAAGTATTATTGGTAAAGAGTTCGGTATTGCACCGGACTCTTTCCTTTTAGTCTCAGTTTTATTCTGTCATTATTGTAATAATGGATATATTTCTTCAGTTCCTGC
>JAZKYU010000001.1:0-29080 GCA_045612305.1 Bacteroidaceae bacterium | reverse complement strand
TTAATGCGCACCTCTGGACTGCGCTGATGAGGGTAATTTTTAACCCTTGCAGCACCGTTAAAATAGCGATTTAGCGAGCGTAACGCAAGCTTGCTTGCTGGGTTACAAAGCGAGCGCAAGCTATTTCGCGAAGACAAGATTTGAGCGTGTATCCGAGCATTTACAGGAAAAAGTGCGAGCATTGTGTGAGTGTGTAGTTATACGTGCATAGCGCGGATAACTGAACGAGTTGCGCAGCACCCTGTAAATGCGAGAAAGAGACACGCGACAAGTGACCGACGAACGAGTTATATTGCCCTCACAGGGCAATTCGCGAGCAAGAGGAGGGAGCGACTAATCTTACTCGCGTGCTGCGCCTTTTCCGCCCTTTTGGGCGCCAAAAGGGCTATAAAAACATAAGTTGATAGATAGAATAGCCGAAAATAACACCGAGGCGGCGAGAGAAAATTTACATTGAGCCGTAAAACAAAAAAGCACCCCGCAGGGTACTTTTTTGTTCTTTAAACCACGCAGATTACTTTACCTGCACGCTGTCGGCAGCAAAGCGCTCACGCGTTCTCTTAACAAAGGTTATGTGTCGCTCGGCCTCGGCAGCCATCTCTTTATACTGCGCTATGGATTTTAGGACATTAGAAAGTTCGGCAACAGCAGCTATAGCTTGTGCGTCTTCTTTGCGCAAGGTATATTTATAAGAGCCTCCTGCACCTGTAAGTTCCACCACCAGCGGTGCCGAAGCGGCACGAATAAAATCGACAAGCCCACCGTCCTCGCCATATATAAAGTCGAGACGCTCGTTGTTTACACCAAGATTGCGAAAATTGTGCGACATAAAAGCCTTGCCACACTCGGCATAACTGCCAGCCGAAGAGACCTTAACCGTGGTGTGCGAAATTTTCTTCCCACGATAGACCGACGAGAGATAGGCCACACCGCTCTCGGTAACACGGGCACGCAACAGAGAGTTAAAAACATTTATGCGGAAGGCCTGCGAAGGTACCACATAGGAGCCTTCGTCTTGGTAGCGGCCGTTCTTTTCAAACTCAAAACCTGTGAGCATGCTGTCGCGACGCGCCGATAGTTTTTCTATAACCTCGTTGCAGTAGTCCAAACTACGCTGTTGCTCGGCAAGCTCCACATCGCGCATAAGTTCAAGCGCACCCCTACGCGCCTTAAAAGCCTTGGGATAGGCGTTCTTTATGCTGTCTATAAAAATTTTTGCACTCTGATACTCACCTTTTGAGTAGGCCTCGGTTGCCTGTTGCAACAGATGCCCAGCCTTGCTCTCCACAGACTCCCCGCAAGAGCCGAAAAAGATTGCAGCAAGAGCCGAAAAAAGAAATATTTTTTTCATAATTAAGAATATTTATCCGTGGCGAAGATAATACTTTTCTAAAATAAGAGACCAAACAAGAGTGTATAATTAAGCATCAACACCCATCTATTTACTTTTTTATACAAAAACAGGCACCGTTTTCTACAAAAAATAGCTATCTTCGCGAGAAGAAACCACAACCGCACTATTATATAATTATGTATAAGCCCACCAAAGAAGAGTTACGCAACCTGCTCGACACACCCATCTTTCGCAAAATATCGGAAACAGCCGATGAACTTAAGATGGAGTGCTATGTTGTGGGCGGGTATGTGCGCGACATCTTTCTACAACGCCCCTCGACCGACATCGACGTGGTAGTTGTGGGCAAAGGTATAGAGATGGCACGCGCCTTCAGCAAACGCCTTGGCAGGGGGGCGCACCTTGCTGTTTATGCCAACTTCGGCACAGCGCAGGTAAAATACAAGGAGCACGAGATTGAGTTTGTGGGAGCACGCCGTGAGTCGTACAGCCACGACTCGCGCAACCCCATAGTGGAAGACGGCACACTCGAAGACGACCAAAACCGTCGCGACTTTACCATAAACGCGATGGCTATATGCCTCAACAGCAACAGATTTGGAGAGCTTGTCGACCCCTTCGACGGTATGCTCGACCTGGAAGACCGCATAATACGCACCCCGCTGGAGCCAGGTATCACCTTCAGCGACGACCCCTTGCGTATGATGCGCTGTGTGCGTTTTGCCACACAACTTAACTTCTACATAGAAGACGAAACTTTTGAAGCGCTCTGCAACAACAAAGAGCGCATAGGAATTATATCGCGCGAGAGAATAAACGAGGAACTTAACAAAATACTCCTCTCGCCCACCCCCTCAAAGGGTTTCATCGAGCTCGACCGCTGTGGCCTGCTAGAGCTCATCTTCCCACAACTCACAGCCCTGCAAGGTGTGGAGACACGCAACGGGTATGGGCACAAAGAGATGTTCTACCACACACTCGAGGTGCTCGACAACGTAGCGAAAAAGAGCGACAACTTGTGGTTACGTTGGGCTGCGCTGCTGCACGATATAGGCAAGCCCAAGACCAAGCGTTGGGACCCCGTGCTCAAGTGGACCTTCCACAACCACAATTTTGTGGGAGAAAAGATGACCGCACACCTCTTTAGGGAGTTTAAAATGCCGCAGAACGAGAAGATGCGCTATGTTGCAAAGCTCGTAGGCCTGCATATGCGCCCCATAGCCATAGCCGACGACGTTGTTACCGACTCGGCCGTGCGACGTCTCCTCTTCGACGCCGGCGACGACATAGACGACTTGATGCTCTTGTGTGAGGCCGACATAACATCGAAAAACGAGCAACGCAAAAAGCAGTTTCTCAACAACTTTAAAACAGTGCGCCAGAAACTCAAAGATATTGAGGAGAAGGACCGCATACGCAACTTCCAGCCACCGATAGATGGCGGCGAGATTATGCGTCTCTTCAGCTTGCCCCCTTGCGACACCGTAGGCCGTCTCAAGAGCCTTGTAAAAGATGCTATACTCGACGGCATAATACCCAACGAGTACGCCGCTGCAAAAGAGTACCTCGTGGAAGAAGCCGCAAAGATAGGGCTCACAATAACAGAGGAGTAAACTCTCCCTGGCACAACATTGCAACCTGTTTGCAAGAAAATAGCACTAAATTCGCACAAAGAAAAAAATAAAAGGCACAACTCTCCTGTGCCTTTTACCATTAAAATATAACTCAATGAAAAGAATTCTCATAGCACTCTTTGCAACTATATCGTTGCTCACAGCACGCGCACAAGAGCTATCATACGGGCAATATATGCAGCAAGTTCTGTCGAGCAACATAGCTCTCACAGCACAAAGGCTCAACATAGATATAGCCGCTGCCAAGTTGCAAGCATCAAAGAGACACACCGACCCCACCCTTGCCATCACATACAGCAGCAACGAAGACTGGGACAAAAAGCTCGGTTACGCCATAGAGGGAGAGCTGGGCCGCACCTTCACTTTCGGCGTGCGCAGCAAAGGCATAGCCCTTGCCCGCAGAGAGGAGCAAGAGACCGCCGCCCTGCTAGAAGAGTACATACGCAACTTTCGCGCCGACGCCACGATAGCCTACTTGGAAAACCTCAGGGCTATACTAAAGCTACGCGTGGAGATTGAGAACGAAAAAGAGCTGCGCCAAGTAGCCCACAACGACAGCATACGCTACACAAAAGGCGACATAGCCAAAGCCGACTGGCTTGAGAGCCGTATGGCCGCCGGCCTGGCCCACAACAGCCGTCTTGCAGCCGAAGCCTCTGTAAAAAGCACAGCCATCGCACTAGGTTACTATATGGGCAACCTGCAAGGAGCCGAAAACATAACAGCCACAGGAGAGTTACAGATAAACGAGCCTGCAGCGCCCCTCAGCACATACATAAAACGTGCCATAGAGCACCGCGCCGACCTGCAAGCAGCCCTCTGCCGTGTAGATGTAGCAGAAGCCGCACGCAAGTTCAATGCAGCCCAGCGCCGCACCGACCTCAACATAACCCTCGCCGCCGCCTACAACAAAGGAGCACGCAACGAGGAGCCTCACGCCCCCTCTTTCACCACACTAAAAGCAGGTGTAGCTATACCCTTGAAGTTCTCGAACCTAAACAAAGGAGCACGCAACGCCGACAACCTCGCCGTGCAACAAGCTCTGCAAGAGGCCGAGAACGCACGCCTTCTTGTTGAGAGCGAGGTTATGCAGGCCTACAACGAGTACCTCTACGCAACTATACAAGCAGAAACCTTCACCCACACTATGGTCGAGGAGATGGCACAAATTGTCGACAGCAAAAAAAGAGCCTACGAGATGGGCGACATACCCTTCCTCGACTACATATCGGTGGAACGCCGACAGTGTGAGATGGAGAACGAGTATATAGAGGCGCTCTTCAACAAAGCCACAAAGTGGGTGGAGCTACAAAGAGCTACAGGCTGCGGTATGCAGTTTTCCACACATCCCTTGAGCGAGTAATTAAAAAGCAACCACCACATTACACAATACAAGCGTGCCGGGTAATTAAATTTCGGCACAAACCCACTTTTTGGTAATTCTGCATTTGAGTATTGCAAATAAATGTCTATCTTCGCAACGCAAAACATTGCGCCCTTGTAGTTCAACGGATAGAACGAAGGTTTCCTAAACCTTAAATTTGGGTTCGATTCCCAACGGGGGTACTTTTTTTTACTTAAGAAGAATATGACCAAAAAAAGCGTGTCCATCCTCTCTAAGGATGGGGTAAGTTACCTCTTGCCATTTATCCTCATTACATCGTGCTTCGCCCTCTGGGGGTTTGCTAACGACATCACCCACCCGATGGTAAAAGCCTTCTCAAAAATTTTCCGCATGAATGTAACAGAGGGTACCTTGGTGCAGGTTGCTTTCTACGCAGGATATTTTGTAATGGCGCTCCCTGCCGCAATATTTATAAGAAAATTTTCTTATAAAGCCGGTATACTTTTAGGACTTGCGCTCTACGCCGTGGGAGCGTTAATGTTTTTCCCCGCAAAGATGACGGGAGAGTACTTCCCCTTCCTCATATCATACTTTATACTCACCTGCGGTTTATCGTTCTTGGAGACAAGCGCCAACCCTTACATACTCTCTATGGGAAGCGAAGAGAGCGCCACACAGCGTTTGAACTTAGCACAGGCATTTAACCCCATAGGCTCGCTGATGGGTATGTATGTTGCTATGAACTTTATACAAGCAAAGCTCAACCCCTTGAGCACCGACCAACGCGCCCTGCTTAGCGATGCAGAATTTGAAGCCGTGAAGCAAGCCGACCTTACAACGCTCACAACCCCCTACCTTGCTATAGGAATATTTATCGCCATAATTTTTGCGCTCATATTCTTTACCAAGATGCCTAAAAACGGCGACAAGGACACAAGCATAAACCTTGGGGCCACATTCAAACGCCTCGTTACAATAAAAAACTACCGAGAAGGCGTTGTTGCGCAGTTCTTCTATGTGGGTGCACAAACTATGTGCTGGACATTTATCATACAGTATGGCACACATATATTTATGCTCGAGGGTATGGAGGAGAGAGCCGCCGAGGTGCTGTCGCAAAAGTTCAACATCGTGGCGATGATTATTTTCTGCTGCAGCCGTTTTATATGCACATTTATGTTGCGCTTCATAAAGCCCGGTCTCTTGCTCACAATCTTGGCTATAGGTGGTTGCTGCTTTACCACCGGAGTAATATTGTGCGAAAACGTCTACGGCCTTTACTGCCTTGTTGCAATATCGGCCTGTATGTCGCTCATGTTCCCCACAATTTATGGTATAGCTTTGCGTGGCCTTGGCGAAGATGCAAAGTTTGGTGCCGCAGGCCTTATTATGGCCATCTTGGGTGGCTCGGTGTTGCCTCCCTTGCAAGCCGCGATGATAGATTTGGGGAACATCGCAGGCGTGCCCGCGACACATCTCTCTTTCGTTCTGCCGCTCATCTGTTTTGTTGTAATTACAGTGTACGGCTTCCGCACAAACAAAAGATGGGAATAATACCCATACATAACACTTGTACAAAGGCTGCCCCTCGGGGTGGCCTTTTTTTCTACATACTTTACCCTTTTTAAATGTTTTTTAAACAGCTTACGAAGCTTTAACAACTCTTAAAGATAAATTGTGCTATCTTCGCGGCATAAACACATATGCACTATGAAAACCCTGACACTTATATTGCTTATTATAGCCTCGACACAATTAAGCTATGCACAAAGCTACAATGACTTGTGCGAGAGCGGCAAAAAGCACCTCGACGAGAAAAACTATAAAAAAGCGGCAGAGTACTTCGGCCGTGCCGCTTCGGCCGCCGAAAGCAAAAGCGAGAAAATATACACCCTAACAAACCTCGGGTACTCCTGGCGTATGTGCGGCGAGCTTGAGCGTGCAGGCGAGAGCTACGCAAAAGCTCTTGAGCTTGACAACACATCGGCCGCCTTGCTCACACAGCGCGGCAACATACTCCTGGAGCTAGGCAACACAAAAGAGGCCATAGAGTGCTACAGCAAAGTTCTTGCACAGCAGCCCCATAACCGAGAGATTATACGCTTGAAGGCACAAGCTCACACACAAGCCGGGCAATACAAAGAGGGCAAAGAGGGCTACATAAAACTCATATCCACGGACAGCAGCGACAAAGAGGCACGTTTGGGGCTTGCGATGCTCTACGAAAAAGAGGGAAGCATAAACGAGAGCCTTATGATGCTGGAAGCACTCATCGAAGAGTACCCCACCTTGCCCGAGCTATACATAGTGCGTAGTAACCTCGAACGCAACCAAAAACAGCCCGAGCTTGCCCTGCAAGATGTGGAAAAAGCTATAGAACTTGTACCCCACAACAGCAACTACCACATTCTGCGTGCCGAACTTCTCAAGGAGCTTGGGCGCGACGACGCTGCCGCACGTGCACGCCGGAAAGCAGTAAAACTTATGCACACGCCCAAGGAAAAAGAGTAAAAACAGGGCCAAAACGGGCTCTTTGCTACTTTTTTTTGGGCGCTCTTTAATATTTTTCGTCACACAGCCCCGCCTTTTTACAAAAAAACTATATATTTGAAGAACAAAGGCAAACCAACTATGACTGAAAAAAGCACAAAGCCCTACAACATAAAAGAGAAAACAGAGAAGAACGCGCCATACCGTAACCTCATCCGCGCAGAGCTCGCCGACGAGTTATACGACAAAATTCTAGGACTCGTTATCATTGAGAAAAGATACCGCAACAAGGACTTTTCGGCAAAAGAGCTTGCGAAGGAGCTTAACACCAACACGCGTTACCTCTCGGCAGTTATAAATTCAAGATTCAAGACAAACTTCTCGAGCCTTGTCAACGAGTATCGCATAAAAGAAGCACTACACTGCCTTACCGACAAAAGATATGCCCACCTCACCATCGAAGAGATAGGCATAAGCGTAGGCTTTGCCAACAGACAATCGTTCTACGCATCTTTCTACCGCACTATGGGCGAAACACCCAACAGTTACAGAAAACGCAACTCGGCAACGAAGTAACAGAAGAAACGATGAACGCGCACACCCAAGAAAACATTAAAAAGATAAAACAGAGCCTACGTTTGTCGATGAACGGCATCGTGTCGACCCTGCAACGCAGGCAAGGGCTCGACTACAAGATAAACTTCGGTGTAGAAATACCCCGCCTTAAAGCTATCGCACAAGAGTACCTCAAGGACAAAGAGCTTGCAACCACCCTGTGGCACGACAACATAAGAGAGTGCAAGTTACTTGCTATCTTTCTGTTGCCACAAGAGCACTACAGCGAGCTTGCTAAAGAGTGGGTAACCGAGGCTCCCTTCACCGAAATTGCCGACCACCTTGCTATGAACATACTATGCAAGCTGCCCACGGCAACAACAGATGCTTTAGAGTGGCTGGGTTGCGATAAAGGGCTGTCGAAATACTGCGGTTATCTCACCCTCACACATATATTCAGGAAGGGCACCACACTCACCCCTGGCGAGGAGCAGGCCTTCTTTAACCACGTAGCCACGCTTTTTGCAGGCTGTAGCGACAAACTACTCACACGCATCGCCTTCACCGCGTTGTGTAAGTACATAGACCTGGGCTCTTACAGCACAGAGCAGATAGAGGCCCTTGCAAAAACAAACGAGCAACTTGCCGTGATGATAAAAAACTACATAGGCGAGGAGGAACTTTAACCCCGCAAAAAGCAACAAAAAAAGTTCACAAGCCAGAATTTCACATAAACTTCGATAAAAAAGAGAATATATCGGTGAAGATTGCAAAAAAAGAGGTAACTTTGTATGCAACACCACAAAAGGAAGAATGAACACCACCGCCGAGGATACAATAATGCAAATTTTAACCGACTACCTAAAGGTTAACAAGATGCGTTGTACCCCCGAGCGTTATGCTATTCTCCGGGCAATATACTCCATAAACGGGAGCTTCGACATAGAGACGCTGCTCACGCACATGGAAAAAAATGAAAAGTTCAGGGTGAGCCGCGCAACTATATACAACACAATTGCGTTACTCATAAACGCCAACCTTGTCACACACCACCAATTTGGCACGGTGTCGAAATACGAAAAATGTTTCAACAGCGGCAAGGGGCACTTGGTTTGCACAAACTGCCACAAAGTTGTGGAGGTAAACAACTTAGATTTAACAGAAACACTAACAAAAAATATAAAGAAATTTCATTTTACCCATTACTCACTCTACATCTACGGGCTATGTAACAAATGCCATCAGGCAGCAAAACGCCGTAGATCGAAAGTAAAAAAAAGTTAGAAAAATGAAACAGAATATCGATGTACTATTAGGATTGCAATGGGGCGACGAAGGCAAAGGAAAAATTGTAGATGTTCTCACCCCCAAGTATGACGTTGTAGCACGCTTCCAGGGCGGCCCCAACGCCGGACACACATTGGAGTTCAACGGCAAGAAATTTGTTCTGCGCTCAATACCTTCGGGTATCTTCCAGGGCGGGCAGACAAACATCATAGGTAACGGCGTGGTACTCGACCCCGCACTCTTCAAAGGCGAGGCCGAAGACCTTGTAAAGGCTGGTTACGACCTCACAAAAAACCTTTTCATATCGAAGAAGGCACACCTCATACTCCCCACACACCGTGTTCTCGATGCTGCATACGAGGCAGCAAAAGGCGACGCCAAGGTGGGCACCACAGGTAAAGGTATCGGCCCCACATACACCGACAAGATAAGCCGCAACGGCTTGCGCGTGGGCGATATACTCGAAAACTTCGAGGCAAAATACGCCGCAGCCAAGGCACGTCACGAGGAGATACTCAAGAGCTTGAACTACAGCTACGACATCGCCGAGATGGAGACCAAGTGGCTCGAGGGTATAGAGTACCTCAAGAAGTTCCGCCTCATCGACAGCGAGCAAATGATTAACGACCTCATAAACGAGGGCAAGAGCGTTCTCGGCGAGGGCGCACAAGGTAGCCTGCTCGACATAGATTTTGGTAGCTACCCCTTCGTAACATCGTCTAACACAGTATGTGCCGGTGCCTGCACAGGCCTCGGTATCGCCCCCAACAGGATAGGCAACGTATATGGTATCACAAAAGCATACTGCACACGCGTGGGTGCAGGTCCCTTCCCCACCGAGCTTTTCGACGAGACAGGCAAGGAGATGCGCGACCGTGGCCACGAGTATGGCGCCGTAACAGGCCGTGAGCGCCGTTGTGGTTGGATAGACCTTGTAGCACTCAAATACACCATCATGATAAACGGTGTAACCCACCTCATACTTATGAAGAGCGACGTGCTCGACACCTTCCCCACAATTAAAGCCTGCGTAGCCTACAAGAAGAACGGCGAGACTCTCACACACCTCCCCTACGATATCGAGGGCGTAGAGCCCGTGTACACCGAGCTCAAAGGCTGGATGACCGACCTAACACAGCTCAAGAGCGAAGAGGAGTTGCCCCAAGCCTTCAAAGACTACATCAAGTTCCTCGAAGAGGAGTTGGGCGTTCCCGTGAAGTACATCTCTATAGGCCCCGACAGAGACCAGACTATAACACGTTCAATCTAACAGAGATAAAAAGAATATGCTATCACTCATCTTTGCATATGCGCAGAGCAACGGTGGAGGCCTGAGTTTAAACATGACCTACCTTATCCTGTTTGCAGCTATAGCTATCGCAAGCTACATAGTCCAGGCAAACCTCAAAAGCAAGTTCGAGAAATTCTCGAAGATGCCCATAGGGCTTACCGGGCGCGAGATAGCCGAAAAGATGTTGCGCGACAACGGCATATACGATGTAAAGGTTATAAGCACTCCTGGTATGCTCACCGACCACTACAACCCCACTAACAAAACCGTAAACTTGAGTAGCGGGGTATACAACTCGGCAAGCATAGCTGCGGCTGCAGTTGCAGCACACGAGTGTGGGCACGCCGTACAGCACGCACGAGCATACTCTGCGCTCACTCTGCGCTCCAAGCTGGTGCCCGTAGTGCAGTTTTCTTCGGGTATAATGTCGTGGATACTGCTCATTGGCATACTCACCGTGGAAGCTTTCCCTGGTATTTTGCTTGCAGGCATAGTGCTCTTTGCGACAACTACCCTCTTTAGCTTTGTCACACTACCCGTGGAGATCGATGCAAGCCGCCGCGCTCTCGTGTGGTTGTCTTCGGCAGGCATCACAAACTCACGCAACCATCAATATGCAACAAGCGCATTGCGCTCTGCAGCATACACCTATGTTGTGGCAGCCCTCTCATCGCTCGCCACACTGCTCTACTATGTAATGATATATCTTAACCGACGCGACTAATGGCAGCAAAACCATCTATACCTAAAGGAACACGCGACTTCTCGCCCACCGAGATGTCGAAAAGAAACTACATATTCGACACTATACGCAAAGCGTTTCACATATTCGGTTTCTCGCAGATAGAAACCCCCGCGATGGAAAACCTATCGACCTTGATGGGAAAATATGGCGACGAGGGCGACAAGCTCCTCTTCAAGATACAAAACTCGGGCGACTACTTCAGCGGGCTCACCGACGAAGAACTTTTGAGCCGCAACGCCACCAAACTCGCATCTAAGTTCTGCGAGAAAGGTTTGAGATACGACCTCACCGTGCCCTTTGCACGCTACGTGGTGATGCACCGCGACGAACTCGTTTTTCCCTTCAAGCGCTACCAGATACAGCCCGTGTGGCGTGCCGACCGTCCTCAGAAAGGGCGTTACCGCGAGTTCTACCAGTGCGACGCCGACATCATAGGCAACAACTCGCTTATAAACGAGGTTGAGCTCATACAGCTCATAGACTATGTGTTTACCAAGCTCAACATACGCGTAGCCATAAAGCTCAACAACCGCAAGATACTTGCCGGCATAGCCGAAACCATAGGCGAGCCCAACAAAATAGTAGACATAACCGTCGCTATAGACAAGATAGACAAAATAGGCCTCGACGGCGTTATAGCCGAACTTAAAGAGAAAGGCATCGGCGAGGAAGCTATAGAAAAGCTTCTGCCCATACTGCAGGCACAGGGCGGCAACGACGAAAAGTTGCAAATTATAGCCCAAACACTGCAAGGCAACGCTACAGGCGAGAAAGGTGTGGAGGAGACACGCTTCATCCTCGACGCAATAAAAACGCTGAAGATAAACAGTGCACTCGACCTCGACCTCACCCTTGCACGCGGCCTCAACTACTACACCGGCGCCATACTCGAGGTTAAAGCCCTCGACGTGACTATAGGCAGCATCACCGGCGGTGGCCGTTACGACAACCTCACCGGCGTCTTTGGTATGGAGGGCGTTTCGGGCGTGGGTATCTCCTTTGGAGCCGACCGCATATACGACGTTATGAACCAGCTCAACCTCTACCCCAACGAAGCCATAAACACCACACAAATAATGTTTGTAAACTTCGGCGAGAAAGAGGCGATGCACTCACTTGCCATCATCGGTGGGTTGCGCGCAGCAGGCATATCGGCCGAGCTCTTCCCCAGCAGCGACAAGATGAAAAAGCAGATGGGCTATGCCAACAGCCACGCTATCCCCTACGTTGCCATAATAGGCGAGCAGGAGATGCAAGACGGCACCATCGCCGTGAAAAACATGGCAACCGGCGAGCAAAAACAGATGACAGCCCAAGAACTTAAAGAACTTTTAGCGTAAGAATGCGCAACATAGAAATAAACGAAGTGCGATGCAGAGCCCTGCATCGCACTTCGTTTATACCAAACTATTTATCGAGAAGAAGCGAGATAGAAACATCTGCAAGCTTGCCGGCTGAAAAGCTGCGGCCCATACAATAAGGCTCGCCACGCCCTGCACGCCACACACGCAAACCCTCCACACCAAAATGCGTGCAAAGAGAGTGCAACATATACTCCTCGGCTGCCGAAGAGCGAGCAAAAAGCCCAGGGAGCAGCAGGGCACCATCGACCACCAAAGCAAAGGCTGCCGCAACAACCTCCTCACCACAAAAGAGAGCAAAAGCGCCGCCACCCTGCGAGGTGCAATTATAGATATTCAGTGCTATAGAGCCTTGCTGGTGCAGAGCAGCCGTGCCGTGTTCACGTTGCACCGAAGCACAAAAGCCTTGCAAGAGCGAAGCATCGCTCACCTCCTTAAAGAGCATCCCACCACCATCGCACGCCCGTGGAGCGAGAGCCTCAACCTCCATGTGCGAGCAAGTCTCAAACCCCAAGCGAGAATATGTTTTCCGCAACTCCTCACCCGCCGGCAGAAGAAAAATAAAACCCACGCCACGCTCACGAAGCAACTGCTCCACGCGCTCCATCAACAGGCGCATATAACCCTTGCCACGGCTGTCGGCAGATGTTGCGACGGCATAAATATACACTGCATCGAGCTCGTACCCTCCCGAGTAAAGGGTAAAAGGAAGAGCATAAAGCGCGGCCACCACCCTGCCGTCTACCGACAAGGTGTGAGCACACTCATCGCAAGAAAAGTGCGAAAAGAAAGCATCTATAAACTCGCGGCTATCGCCGAAAGCCTCCTGCCACAAAGCGTAAAGTTGCTCCTTTACAGCCGATGGGGTAACCGTGTCGAAAAAAGGTTGCTGCATCGCAAAAAAGATATTCTACCCGCGAAGATACACTTAACAATAAATTTATAAATAAATTTCAGCCACATATTTTTGTTAAACGCAGTAAAATAGCGTAACTTTGCAAGGAATACGGGTAAAGGAACGCTTTTAAGAGCAAACACCCCGTTAATGTTGCCTCACCGGTTGCCGTCAGCAACAAAAAAAGTCAGCCGCACGACCTCTCTCTGTCGCAACACCCCTGCCTGCGAGATAACATTCCACAGACAAACAAATTGAAATTTTTAAACTAAAATAAACTATTACCACAATGGATGTTATTAAAAAATTGCTCGAGCGCGCGAGTAACAATAAACAGCGCATCGTACTCCCCGAAGGCACAGAGGAGCGCACATTGAAAGCTGCCGACAAAGCCCTTGCCGACGGCATAGCAGAAATTATTCTCATCGGTAACAAAGCCGAAATTCTTGCTCTCGCCGAAAAGTTTGAGCTCAAGAACATTGAGAAAGCAACAATTATCGACCCCGACAACAACCCCGACGCCGAGAAGTATGCAACACTCCTTTTCGAGTTGCGCAAGTCTAAAGGTATGACTATGGAGGACGCACAGAAACTCGTGTGCAACCCCTTGTACTTGGGCTGTCTCATCATAAAGAACGGCGACGCCGACGGACAGGTTGCAGGTGCGCTTAACACCACAGGTAACGTATTGCGCCCCGCTTTGCAGATTATTAAGACCTCTCCCGGCATCAGCTGCGTATCGGGTGCTATGATGATGATAACAAAAACCAAAGAGTATGGCGAGGATGGCGTTCTCTTCGTGGGCGACGTAGCTGTAACTCCCACCCCCGACGCAAACCAGCTCTCACAGATTGCAGTGTGCACCGCACAAACCGCAAAAGCTATCGCAGGTTTCGAGGAGCCCCGCGTTGCTATGCTCAGCTTCTCAACAAAAGGCTCTGCAAAGCACGAGGCTGTTGACAAGGTTGTAGAGGCAACAAAACTTGCACACGAACTCGACCCCTCACTCTCTATTGACGGTGAGTTGCAGGCCGACGCAGCGCTTGTACCCTTCGTAGGACAGAGCAAGGCTCCCGGCTCAACTGTAGCAGGTAAAGCCAACGTGCTCATCTTCCCCGACCTCGGTGCAGGTAACATCGGTTACAAATTGGTACAGCGTCTTGGTGGTGCCGAGGCTATCGGTCCCGTGCTCCAGGGTATTGCACGCCCCGTAAACGACCTCTCACGCGGTTGCTCTATAGAGGATGTTTACATGATGATTGCCATCACAGCAAACCAGGCTATCGCAGCAAAGAACTAACAACGGGTTTTAAACAGACTATTTTTAGGTTTTTAAAATAAACACACAATGAAAATACTTGTATTGAACTGCGGAAGTTCATCTATTAAATATCAGTTGTTTGATATTGAGACAAAAGAGGTACTTGCAAAAGGTGGTATCGAGAAAATAGGCCTCGAGGGCTCATTCATCAAGTTCACTCTCCCCAACGGTGAGAAAGAGACTATCTTCTCGGCTATACCCGAGCACACAACGGGTGTTCGCCTCATCATCGACCTCTTGACAAGCGACAAATACGGCGTTGTAGGCTCTATCGAGGAGATTGACGCTGTAGGTCACCGCATGGTACACGGTGGCGAGAAGTTCAGCGCATCAACCCTTCTCACCGACGAGGTGCTCGAAACTTTCGAGGCTTGCAACGACCTTGCACCCCTCCACAACCCCGCAAACCTCAAGGGCGTGAACGCTGTGAAAGAGGTTGCTCCCGAGATGCCCCAAGTTGGTGTGTTCGACACAGCTTTCCACCAGACTATGCCCGACTACGCATATATGTATGCCGTGCCCTACGAGTTGTACGAGAAATACGGCGTGCGTCGTTACGGTTTCCACGGAACATCGCCCCGCTACATCACCAAGCGTGCCTTGGAGATGCTCGGTATACCCGCAGAGGGCAGCAAAATAATCACCTGCCACATTGGTAACGGCGGCTCTTGTGCTGCTGTAAAAGACGGCAAGAGCATCGATACTTCTATGGGTCTTACACCCCTTGCAGGTCTTATGATGGGTACACGTAGCGGCGACATCGACCCGGGTGCAATACCCTTCATCATGGACAAGATGGGCTTGGATGCACAAGGTCTTTCCGACCTTTTGAACAAGAAATCGGGTGTTGCTGGTATTTCGGGCGTGTCGAGCGATATGCGCGAGGTTAAAGCCGCAGCCGAGGCTGGCAACAAACGTGCCGAGCTTGCTAACACTATGTACTTCTACCGCATTAAGAAATATATCGGCGAGTACGCTGCAGCTATGGGCGGTGTCGATGTAATTATCTTCGCAGGCGGTGTAGGCGAGAACCAGGCAGACTGCCGCGAGGCTGTTCTCGAGGGTCTCGAGTTTATGGGCGTAGAGCTCGACAAGGCAAAGAACGCCGTAACACGCGGCGAGGAGGCTGTACTCTCTACTCCCTCTTCAAAAGTAAAGGTATTGCTCATACCCACCGATGAGGAGCTTATGATTGCAAGCGATACATACGAGATTATAAAAGGGATGAAGTAATAACACCCACATACCCCAAATAAGCGGCAGTGTCAGTTTCTTAACTCAACACTGCTGCTTATTTTTTAAATTCACAGCCCCCGATGAAACTCCCACTCAACCATATGAACAAATGGCAAAAGGCCGCATTTGCTTTAGTGACAATCGGCTGCATAATAAACATCGCACTCTATGCAACCACTATAACCTTTGGAGTAGAGTTTGTTGCTAAAGATATAATAAAAGACAACAAATGTATAATTGAAATACTCTGGGGGTTGTCCACCTCGCTTACGCTATTTTTTCTATCTAAAGCCGGCAGAAACACTGCCACACGCAAAGTGTTTGCTGTGGCAAGTGTAATATGTTTAATAACAGCCCTGCCTAGTGTGCTTTGCAACGAACAGCCCCTGCTATATGCATTCAGCTATCTCATAGAAACATTAACAATACTATATATGCTGGGCGTAGTCACAAGAAACAACACACTTGAGCGGAAAACCAAATGCGCAATAAACATATACTTTGTTGTAATATTGTTTGTTTCGGAGGTTGTAAACGTACTATGCGCAATTTTCGAAATTCTCCCGTATTACAAACTTGCCGAGGAGCTCACAGCGCTTGTGCTACTACATACCATAATAAGTTCCAATATATTCAACGGAGAAAAAGAGCTCACCCCTGCAGCAAAAGGAGCATACAAGTTCTGGAATAAATATATGAAAATATGGGTTATAGCACACTTAGCTGCAATAGTAATGTTAATTATCGGTGCAATTTATTTTGTAGCACTTCTCGAAAACGCCGCACCACTTGATTAACTTTGAAAGCAACTACTACAAAAACCAGTTCGGGTGCATCTCTTGCAGAAGATGCACCCGAACTGGTTTTTGCCACATATTTAAAAGTTAAAGGTCCTTGCTCTCTCCCTCTATGTAATGTTTACGCACAATATCCTTACCATCGAAAACTACATAAGCGAAGTTCGATATCCAGTCACCAAGAAAGATAAAGCGCGCCCCCTCACCCAAGGGAAAATCCTCGTCGACGTGTCTATGCCCAAAGATAAAACAATCGACCGAAGGATGGCTGCGCAGATATTCCTCGGCAAACTGAACACAAAACTCATTCTTGGCACCGAGGAAAGGTGTGTCGCCCTTCACTTTGTGCTTCAGCATGCTGTGACGCGCCCAGCTGTTGCCAAGCCACAAACTCCAACGTGGGTGCAGCATAGAAAAGCAACGACGCAAAAACTTGCTGTGGAAAATCTTGCGCAGGAGAATAAAAGTTTTGTCTTTCGAGCACTCGTCGCCGTGGGCCAGGAAAAACTCCCTACCATAAAGTTCCACAAGGCAAGGCTCGCGGTGCAGAGTCACACCACACTCTTTTTCAAAATAGTCGAGGCACCAAAGATCGTGGTTTCCTGTGAACATATGTACCTCTACGCCCAAGTCGGTAAGTTCCGACACCTTGCCCAAAAAGCGTGTAAAGCCCTTGGGCACAACATACTTAAATTCGTACCAAAAATCGAACATATCGCCCAGCATATATACAGCTGCGGCATCGTGCTTTATCTTGTCGAGAAAAGAGACAAGACGACGCTCGTGGGTGCGGCTATGCTCTATAGCCCAAGAGCCTAGGTGCGCATCGGAAAGGAAATATATCTTCTTCATACAAGCCTCGTACTTAAATAAGTTTTTACAAAAGCCCAAGCTCGAGCTTGGCCTCCTCGGTCATGAGATCCTGCGACCACTCGGGCTCGAACACAAGCTGCAAGTTAAGCGAGCTCACGCCCTCTATCGACTCAACCTTTTGGCGCACATCCTCGAGCATAAAATCGGCTGCAGGGCAGTTGGGTGCAGTGAGCGTCATATCAATATCCACCGCGTTGTCCTCCTTAACCTCTATGCGATAGATGAGGCCCAGGTCGTATATATTTACGGGTATCTCGGGGTCGTACACCGTTTTAATCATCTCAACAATTTTCTCTTCGAGCTCTATTTTTTCCATACTATAAATTCATTAAAGACGCGATTCGTCGCTGTAGCTAAAATATGCGCCGTCGGTAAATATTATGTGGTCGAGGAAGCGTATGCACATAACCTTGCAAGCTGCCGCAAGGCTCACCGTAACGTTGTCGTCGTCGCGGCTGGGCTTGGTGCTACCCGACGGATGATTGTGGCACAAAGCCATAGCCGTAGCACGCTTCATAAGCGCTTCGCGCAACACAAGACGCACATCGACGGTTGAAGCTGTGAGCCCCCCGCTACTTATCTTCACGTGGTCTATAACCTTGTTCATATTATTGAGCAGCAGCACATAAGTCTCCTCTACGGTGAGGTCGCACATAAGCGGGTAGAAATATTCGTATATATCGGTGGAGCGTTTTATACACTTATACTCTGGCTTTTCGTCGCCACGACGGCGCTTCCACAACTCACACGCTGCAACTATTGTGAGGGCCTTTGCAGGGCCTATACCCTTAAACTGACAAAGGTCGTCAACCGATAGCTTTGCAAGTTCGGCCAAGCTGTCGCCACACGATGCTAGCACCTTGCGAGTGAGCTCCACAGCAGTCTCTTCGACACTACCCGAGCCTATAAGAATTGCAAGCAACTCGGCCTTACTCAAAGAAGCAACACCGTTCCTGAGCACCTTTTCGCGCGGACGCTCATCCTCGGGCCACTCTTTAATGCTTTGTTTTGTTCTCTGCTCCATAATCTTTGTTCATTAGATTTATGAGGTTACGCTTTGTTTCCAGCGGTTGCTTGAGCAACATCTTGCACCAAAAAGCCTTCAAAAAACCAGAGCCGTAGCCTGTTATCTGCACAACAGCGGCTGCCACCGACATAAAAGCCACGCGCAAGCTGCGGTTTTTTGCAAGCGAGTCGAAGAAGATGAGCAAAGCATAGAGCAAAGGCAGCAACAAAAGCCACGGAAAAAAGAGCGAGGCAACGAGCAACAGCCCTCCCGCAATGAGCATAAGAGCCGGGAGCGCGTGCACAAGCTTCATAGAGCCCGGGTGTATAAGTTGCAACCAGATGCGTGCTTGACCAAATGTGTTAACCTGCTTAAAGAAGCGCGAAAAATCTATGCGGCGTTTGTGATAGACAAAAACTTCGCGTATGAGCTTTATATCGAAACCCGCCTTGCGTATGCGCAGGCTCAAATCGATATCCTCGCCAAGCATATCGTTAAAACCACCCACCACATTGTAGACCTCTCTCGAAAGGCCCATATTAAAGGTGCGCGGGCAGAACTTCTCCATCACCACCTTGCCGCCACGTATGCCACCTGTTGTCCAAAAAGATGTCATAGTGTGGCTCACCGCCTTCTGCATATCCGAAAAAGAGGCGTCGGCTGCATCGGGGCCACCGAAGCAGTCGCAGTAATCTGCAGCCATAGCAGCCTCCAACCTTTCGAAATAAAAAGGCGGGAGTATAACATCGGAGTCGAAAAAGAGCAAGTAGTCGCCGTGGGCACGCTCCATAGCATAGTTGCGCGCCTCGCAACGCCCTTCGTTCTCCTTAAAGTAGTAGTGAATAGTAAAAAAAGAACGGTAGCCATCGAGCAGATGGTCACACCGTTCTTTTGAGCCATCCTCTACAATTACCAACTCAAATGGTTTTACCGTTTGAGCCGACAGACTTTCGAGGAGTTTACCTATCTCGTCGGGTCTGTTGTAAACCGGGACAATTATAGAGTATAACAAATTTTCTTTATTAAGCTTTTACACGACCTTGATATGAGCCATCGCGTGTGTCAACCTCGATGAGCTCGCCCTCGTTGATGAACAAGGGAACGCGTACCTCGGCACCTGTCTCCAAAGTAGCGGGTTTTGTTGTGTTTGTTGCTGTGTCACCTTTGAGACCGGGCTCGGTGTATGTAACAGCGAGAACAACCTTCACGGGCATATCGGCAAAAAGGATAGTGTCGGTAGAAGCATCGGTTACAACCTCGAGGTTCATACCCTCTTTCATGTAAGCCACACCGTTTATCTGGTCGGCAGCGATGGGTACTTGCTCGTAAGTCTCGTTGTTCATAAATATGTAATCGTTACCCTCTTGATAGAGATACTGGAACTGACGACGCTCAACGCGAACATCCTCCAACTTCTCACCGATGTTGAAACGGCGCTCCAATACATAGCCATCAACAACATCTTTCAACTTTGTACGCATAAAGGTGTTACCTTTACCGGGCTTCACGTGAAGGAAGTCGATGCAAAAATACAACTTGCCGTCCATACGGATGGCGGTACCGATTTTAATGTCTTGAGAGTTAATCATAATTCTATATTGTTATTTGTTAGTATTATTCAAAAAAACGCTGCGGCACACACCGCAAAAAGCGACGCAAAGATAGCAAAAAAGCAGCAACTTTGCAATTATTATACACCTTAATTAAATAGCAGAAGAAAGAAAGCGCTGGAAAGAAGAATATTTTTTGTTAAAATAAGTTTATACAATACCCCGAAATTGCAAAAAAAGTTATATTTGCAGTAGAGTGCAGACGCGCACCCTGCCCCGTGTAAAATTCAGGGGCAAGCGGGTGAAAAGCAAGTACATAACCTCGAAGAAAATAACACAAAAGAATATGAACAAAAAAGTTAAATGGGCACTTGTCACCGCCCTCATCGTGGCAACAGGAATTTACGGAGTTTATCAACTTTTACCGCGCGAGAACGAAGAGTTGGCAGCCGCCGACTCGCAACCCAAGCCCAAAGCGCGTAAAGCGTTGAGTGTTAACGCAAAGATAGTTACCCCACACACCCTAACCGACGAGATACAGATAACAGGTCGCCTGGTACCCGACGAGGAGGTTGAGCTCTCCTTCGAAACATCGGGAAAGATAACCGATATCTTCTTCACCGAGGGCAGTTATGTAAAAAAAGGAGAGTTGCTGGCAAAAGTAAACGACAGCCACCTACAAGCGCAGTTACAAAGACTTAAATCGCAGCTCCCCCTTGCCGAGGACCGCGTTTACCGCCAAAACGCTCTTCTGCAACGCGACGCTGTCAGCAAGGAGGCCTACGAGCAGGTAAAGACCGAGCTTGCCACCCTCAACGCCGACATAGAAAAAGTTAAAGCCGAGATAAAAATGACAGAGCTACGCGCCCCCTTCGACGGCACCATAGGTTTGCGACAAGTGAGCGTGGGAGCATACGCTTCGCCCAGCACCATCGTGGCCAAGCTCACAAACCTCACCCCCATAAAAATAGAATTTTCGGTACCCGAGCGATATGCGGGCGACATAAAAAAAGGAACAAACCTGGAGTTTAAGGTCGACGGCAAGCTCACCCCCTACACAGCAAAGGTATACGCCACAGAGTCGAGCCTCGATGCATCGACCCACACATTGAGCGTGCGCGCCATACACCCCAACGAAAACGGCGAGTTAATGTCGGGCCGCTACGCCGACATACGCCTGAAGCAGAAGGAGATACACGACGCTCTAGCTATACCATCCGAAGCTATAGTTCCCGAGATGGGCATAAACAAAGTGTTTGCATACCGCAACGGCAAAGCCGAGCCCGTGAGCGTAACCATAGGCATACGCACCGAAGCCGAGGTGCAGATACTCGACGGTCTGCAAGCTGGCGACACCATACTCACATCGGGTACCTTGCAGTTGCGCAAAGGCTCTATAGTTAAAATCGAAAACATCGAATAACACCACAAACACAAGCCACATATATGAATATTTCGGAATTAAGCATACGCCGACCGGTGCTCGCCACGGTGCTTACCATAATAATACTTCTTTTCGGCCTCATAGGATACTACACCCTAGGTGTGCGTGAATACCCCTCGGTCGACAACCCCATAATATCGGTTACTTGCAGCTACGCAGGTGCCAACGCCGATGTTATAGAAAACCAAATAACAGAGCCTCTGGAGCAGAACATAAACGGTATACCCGGCATACGCTCACTCTCCAGCGTGAGCCAGCAAGGACAGAGCCGCATAACCGTGGAGTTTGAGCTTTCGGTCGACCTGGAGACAGCGGCCAATGACGTGCGCGACAAAGTTTCGCGCGCCCAGCGCTTCCTGCCCCGCGACTGCGACCCTCCCACCGTGTCAAAAGCCGACGCCGACGCTATGCCCATACTTATGGTAGCTATACAAAGCCAGAGCCGTTCTCTGCTCGAGTTGAGCGAGATTGCCGACCTCACCGTAAAAGAGCAACTACAAACCATCGCCAACGTTAGTAGCGTGGGTATTTGGGGCGAAAAGCGCTACTCTATGCGCATCTGGCTCGACCCCATAAAGATGGCTGCATACGGCATAACTCCCATAGATGTGAAGAACGCTATAACCAGCGAAAACGTGGAGCTACCCTCGGGAAGCATCGAGGGCAACACCGTGGAGCTCACCTTGCGCACTATGGGGCAGATGCACACCGCCAAAGAGTTCAACAACGTTATACTAAAGGAGAGCAACGGCAACATTGTGCGCGTGAGCGACATAGGATATGCCGAACTTGGCCCGGCCGACCTAAAGAGCTATATGAAGATGAACGGCGTGCCCATGGTGGGTGTTGCCGTGATACCGCAGCCCGGTGCCAATCACATAGAGATAGCCGACGCAGTCTACGAGCGTATGCGCATAATGAAGAAAGACCTCCCCGATGATGTTGAGTACACCTACGGTTTCGACAACACAAAGTTTATACGCGCCTCAATAGACGAGGTGAAGCAAACAGTGTACGAGGCCTTTATTCTCGTAATCATCATCATATTCCTCTTCTTGCGCGACTGGCGCGTGACGCTCATCCCCTGCATAGTTATCCCTGTGTCGCTCATCGGAGCTTTCTTTGTTATGTACGTTGCAGGCTTCTCCATAAACGTGCTCACCATGCTTGCCGTGGTGCTCTCGGTAGGCCTTGTGGTCGACGACGCCATAGTTATGACCGAGAACATATACATACGCATAGAGCAGGGTATGCGCCCCTTCCGTGCAGGTATCGAGGGCTCAAAAGAGATTTTCTTTGCTGTAATATCGACCACCATAACCCTTGTTGCCGTGTTCCTCCCTATAGTATTTATGGAGGGCACAAGCGGACGACTCTTCCGCGAGTTTAGCTTTGTGGTTGCCGGCTCGGTAATAATATCGTCGTTTGCCGCGCTCACCTTCACCCCTATGCTCGCTACAAAAATTCTGAAGAGAAGAAAGGAACAAAACAAGTTCTACAAGAAGACCGAGCCCTTCTTTGCGGGCATGAACAGCTTGTACGAAAAATCTCTTGCGTGGTTCCTGGAGCGTCGCGTGTGGTCTATACCCATAACCTTAATAACCTTTGTTCTCATAGGCATACTGTGGGGCGAGATACCCGCCGAGATGGCACCTCTTGAAGACCGCTCACAAATAACCATAAACACCCGCGGAGCCGAAGGTGCGAGCTACGAATTTATGCGCGACTACACCGAAGAGATAAACACACTTGTCGACTCTATAGTACCCGACGCCGAGTCGGTAACCGCCCGTGTGTCGAGCGGAAGCGGCAACATACGCATAACGCTTAAAGACTTGAGCGAGCGCGACTACTCGCAGATGGATGTAGCCGCCAAGCTATCGCAGGCTGTGAGCACAAAAACCAAGGCACGTGCCTTTGTGCAGCAACAGTCGTCGTTCGGTGGCCGCCGCGGAAGTATGCCTGTGCAATACGTTCTGCAAGCGGTTAGCATAGAGAAGCTGCAAGATATTCTGCCGCAGTTTTTGAGCAGAGTCTACGACAACCCCACGTTCCAGATGGCCGACGTTGACCTTAAATTCAGCAGCCCCGAGGTGCGTGTCAATATAAACCGCGACAAGGCCGGAACGCTTGGTGCGAGCGTGCGCGATGTGGCCGAAACGTTGCAGTATGGCCTCAGCGGACAACGTATGGGATACTTCTATATGAACGGAAAGCAGTACGAGATTATAGGACAGATAAACCGCCAACAACGCAACACCCCATCGAGTATAAAATCGCTCTACATACGCAGCGACAAGGGAGAGATGATACAGTTTGACAACCTTGTCGAGTTTGCCGAGTCGGTTGCACCGCCCAAGCTCTACCACTACAACCGCTTTATATCGGCCACAATATCTGCCGGCCTTGCCGACGGAAAAACCATAGGCGAGGGCCTCGACGAGATGGACAAGATAGCCGAAGAGCTACTCGACGACACCTTCCGCACCGCCCTCACAGGCGACTCAAAAGAGTATCGCGAAAGTTCTTCGAGCCTTATGTTTGCCTTCATACTTGCGCTTGTGCTCATATATCTTATACTTGCCGCACAGTTTGAAAGCTTCAAAGACCCCATAATTATTATGCTCACCGTGCCCCTTGCCATAGCCGGAGCACTTGTGTTTATGTACTTCACAGACATAACGATGAACATATTCAGCCAGATTGGTATAATTATGCTCATAGGCCTTGTTGCAAAAAACGGTATCCTCATCGTGGAGTTTGCCAACCAAAAACAAGAAGCCGGCGAAGAGAAGATGAGCGCAATAAAAAGCGCATCGTTGCAACGCTTGCGCCCCATACTTATGACCAGCGTTTCTACTATGCTTGGTCTCCTGCCCCTGGCTTTTGCATCGGGCGAGGGAGCCAACCAACGCATCGCTATGGGAACAGCCGTTATAGGCGGTATGCTTGTTTCTACCATACTCACGATGTACATAGTACCCGCAATTTATAGCTACATATCAACCGAACGCGAAAAAGCCGAAGAATAATGAAAAAGATAATATCAGCCATCTGCATATGCGTGGCAACCATAGCACAGTCACAAACAATAACACTAAAAGAGTGTTTGCAAAAAGGCCTCGAGAACAACTACTCGCTACGCATAGTGCGCGGCGAGGAGCAGAAGGCACACAACAACGCAACCCTTGCCAACGCAGGCTACCTACCCACTATAGACTTTAGCGGAGGCTACAACATAAGCGACAACAGCAGCAGCTCCAAGATACAGGGAAGCGAAGAGACTGTGAAAGAGCGCAACATACTAGACCAAAACGCAAAAGCCGGCATAGATGTCAACTGGACACTCTTCGATGGTTTTGCCACAACAGCCAACTACAAGACACTCAAGGAGCTGGAGCGTATGGGCGAGACAAACACCCGCATAGCCATAGAGGACTTTATAGCAACCCTCACCGCCGAGTACTACAACTTTATACAGCAACGCTTGCGCCTAAAAAACTACTTTTATGCCGTACAGCTGTCCAAAGAACGCCTGCGCATAGTGGAGGAACGTTACAACATAGGTAGCTTCTCGCGCCTCGACTACCAACAAGCAAAAGTAGACTTCAACGCCGACAGCGCACAATACTTGAGACAACAAGAGGCCGTTATGAGCTCTCGCATCGCGCTCAACGAACTTATGGCCGAGGAGGAGGTTTACACCCCGCGCTACACGTCGGACACAACGATAAACGTCGATGCCACACTAGAGTTTGCCGATCTGTGGAACGGCACCCTCACAAGTAACGCCAAGCTGCTGAAAACACAACAAAGCAGCAACATAGCACAACTAGACTACAAGAAGGTGCTTGCACGCAACTACCCCTATTTGAAACTAAACGCAGGTTACGACTACGGCTACACAAAGTATGACAAAAACACATACAACCACCGCAACAGCTGGGGTGTAAACGGCGCTCTCACCGTGGGCATAAACTTGTGGGACGGCAACCGTCGACGCGAACGACGCAACGCCAAGATTGAAATTCAAAACGCACAACTGCAACACGACCAGCTTGAACTTGCGCTCAAAGCCGACCTTGGCAGTCTGTGGCAGGCCTATCGTAACAACCTCGAGCTGCTAAACCTTGAAAAACAAAACCTTGTGACTGCACGCGAAAACCACGAGATAGCCAAGGAGCGCTACATGCTGGGCGACCTCTCGGGTTTTGAGATGCGCGAGGCACAGCAAAGCCTCCTCGACGCCGAAGAACGCCTGCTCTCGGCACAATACAATACAAAAATATGCGAAATTTCGCTTCTGCAAATAAGCGGTAAAGTTCTAAAATATCTGGAATAAGATATTTGTATAAAATTTATATTTCCTGCATATATATACCTTTTAATGCAACTTGTATGCAAAAAAAAGATATATATATGCAGATTTTTCATCTTTTCATAGAAAGTTCTTGCAAAAATATTTCCTCGTTTGATAAATGTTTGCGAAATTTGCACACCTAAATTAAAAATAACCAAAAAAGACCATCATAATGGCAGATATGAAAAAGACACAAGAGTTAGACCAAGTAATAGTACGCTTTTCGGGCGACTCGGGCGACGGAATGCAATTGGCCGGTAACATATTTTCCACAATCTCGGCTACGGTGGGTAACGACATCTGTACCTTCCCCGACTACCCCGCCGACATACGTGCCCCGCAAGGTGTGCTCACCGGCGTATCGGGCTTTCAGGTACACATCGGTGCCGACAAAGTTCTAACCCCAGGCGACAAATGCGACGTTTTGGTTGCTATGAACCCCGCCGCACTAAAGACACAGCACAAATATTGCAAGCCCACAGCTGCAATAATCATAGACACAGACTCTTTTACAGAGAAGGACCTTCAAAAAGCAGAGTTTAAGACAAACGACCCCATAGCAGAGCTAGGCATCACCTGCGAGGTTGTTCCTTGCCCCATCACCTCGATGTGCCAGACAACCCTCAAAGATAGCGGGCTCGACAACAAGAGCATCGTACGTTGCAAGAATATGCTCGCGCTTGGCCTTGTTTGCTGGCTTTTCGACCGCGACCTCTCGCTCGCCGAGAATATGTTGCGCACAAAGTTTGCAAAGAAACCCGAGATAGCCGAGGCCAACATAAAAGCCCTGTACGCAGGATACGACATGGGACACAACACCCACGCCTCTATCTCGCACACATACAGCATAGAGAGCAAGAACGACAAGGAGAAAGGCAAGTATATGGACATAAATGGTAACAAAGCTACCGCATATGGCCTTATAGCTGCAGCCGAAAAGGCAGGTATGCGCCTCTTCTTGGGCTCTTACCCCATAACCCCCGCAACCGATATTTTGCACGAGCTTGCAAAACATAAATCACTTGGCGTTGTCACCATGCAGGCCGAGGACGAGATTGCAGGCTGCGCTTCGGCCGTGGGAGCTGCTTATGCGGGAGCACTCGCCTGCACAAGTACAAGCGGCCCCGGTGTCTGCCTCAAGAGCGAGGCTATAAACCTTGCAGTTATCACCGAGCTCCCCCTCGTGATAATAAATGTACAGCGCGGCGGCCCCTCGACCGGCTTGCCCACAAAGTCGGAGCAAACCGACCTTTTGCAAGCACTCTACGGTCGTAACGGCGAAAGCCCTATGCCTGTAATCGCAGCAACATCACCCACAGACTGTTTTGAGGCAGCATACAGCGCTTGCAAAATAGCCCTGGAGCATATGACACCCGTTATTCTGCTCACCGACGCTTTCATAGCCAACGGCTCGGCCGCGTGGAAGCTCCCCAACATAGCAGAATACCCCGCTATTGTTCCGCCCTACGTTACCCCCGAGATGAAGGAGGGCTGGACACCCTATATGCGCAACCCCGAAAACGATGTACGCTATTGGGCTGTACCCGGCACCGAGGGCTTTACACACCGCATAGGTGGCCTTGAGAAGAGCGCTGCCACAGGAGCAATATCGAACGATCCCGACAACCACCACAACATGGTTGAAAAGCGTGCCGAGAAGGTTGCCAAGATAGCAAACTACATACCCGAACTACAAGTTGAAGGCGATGCCGACGCCGACCTGCTCATCGTTGGTTTCGGCGGCACATATGGTCACTTGTGCGAGGCTATGCAGGCTATGAACAAGGCCGGCAAAAAGACCGCGCTTGCACACTTTAGATACATAAACCCCTTGCCCCGCAACACAGCCGAAGTTCTGCGTAAATACAAGAAGATTGTAGTTGCCGAGCAGAATATGGGACAATTTGCATCGTACTTGCGCACACAAGTAGAGGATATAACAATACATCAGTACAACGAGGTAAAAGGCCAGCCCTTTGCGGTTGCAACACTTGTTGAGGCGTTTACCAAAATTATGGAGGACTAATAATGAGCGAATATACAGTACAAGATTATAAGTTTGGGCAACCCCGTTGGTGCCCGGGTTGTGGCGACCACTCTTTCTTGGGCGCGTTGCACAAGGCTATGAGCGAGATAGGCGTTGCACCACACCAGACAGCAGTAATTTCGGGTATCGGGTGCTCGTCGCGCTTGCCCTACTACATGAACACCTATGGTTTCCACACCATACACGGCCGCGCTGCAGCCATAGCCACAGGCGCAAAAGTTGCAAACCCCGACCTTACTATATGGCAAATATCGGGTGACGGCGATGGCCTCGCTATCGGTGGCAACCACTTTATACACGCTGTGCGTCGCAACATCGACCTCAACATGATATTGCTCAACAACCGCATATACGGCCTCACAAAGGGACAATACTCACCCACCTCTTCAAGAGGCTTTGTCAGCAAGTCTTCACCTTATGGTACTGTGGAAGACCCCTTCCGCCCCGCAGAGCTCTGCTTTGGCGCACGCGGACAGTTCTTCGCACGTTGCGTTGCAACAGATATGCAGCCCACCATCGCCTGCCTTAAAGCTGCTGCACAGCACAAGGGCGCATCGGTTGTGGAAGTTCTGCAAAACTGTATCATCTTCAACAACGGCACACACGACAGCATCTACACCAAGGAGGGCCGCGCAAAGAATGCTATCTACCTGGAGCACGGCAAGCCTATGATATTTGGCGAGAACAACGAGTTTGGCCTTATGCAAGAGGGCTTCGGGCTTAAGGTAGTGAAGATAGGCGAGAACGGCATAACCGAGAAGGATATACTTGTTCACGACGCACACTGCAAGGACACCACTCTGCACCTCAAGCTTGCTCTTATGGAGGGCCCCGACTTCCCCATCGCCCTCGGCGTTATACGCGATGTTGAGGCACCCACCTACAACGACGCTGTTCACGCACAAGTGGAGGAGGTTAAAGCACAGAAGAAGTATCACACCTTCACCGAGCTTTTGAACACAAACGACACTTGGGAGATTAAGTAATTAAATCTTATATATACAAAAAACGGCGCTCTTTCAAGCGCCGTTTTTTGTATTACTCTTGCCACAACAAGCTTGACGAAAAACAAAAAAAATACCCTCCCGAAAACGAGAGGGTATTTAACCTTTTCAGGCGTAGATTATCTACGCAAGCCGAGTTTAGCAACGATTGCACGGTAGCGGTTGATGTCACGATCCTTCAAATAGTTAAGGAGCGCACGACGCTTACCTACCAACATTGTCAAAGCTCTCTGTGTACTATAATCTTTACGGTTAGCCTTGAGGTGCTCCGTCAAATGGGCAATACGGTATGAGAACAATGCTATCTGGCTCTCTGCTGAACCAGTATCAGTGTTAGACGTTCCGTATGTACCAAAGATTTCTTGCTTTTTAGCTGAATCCAAATACATAGATTTGTGTTTTAAAAAGTGATTAAAAAATTATTTAGCGGCGCAAAGATACGGCTAATTTTCGGATTGGCAATACTTTTGCAAAGAAAAAATTTC